>NZ_CP039396.1:1439222-2158834 GCF_004803915.1 Duncaniella dubosii | reverse complement strand
CCAACCTCGACTCTGTCGCCCTCGGCTACATCAAGCTTGGGCACGAATCCCGGAAAATCGTCGGGAATCAAAGCAACATGAGCAGGAAGAGGGATAGCGACTGGAGTCTCTGAGCGCAGTCCACCTTGAAGATTAAGATTTAAGCCTTTTTTCAGGCTAACAGACCTTCTCATCCTTGGAATTTATGTAAGTTGTACCTTATAAAAAATTGGAAAGCACAAAGATAATAAATATATTTGAATATAGCTTAATAAGTTTTAACTGAAAAGTATGCAAAAAATAAAAAAATTCCAAGATTCCGAAACACTACAATTTGTATTTTAGTTTGTTTAACGCAAAAAAAAGAGCAAAACGTTTGCAAACACCGATTTTTCCTTATAATTTTGCAATATCGTTTAAAAATTAGCTTTCATTCCGTGAAAGCTAAAAATCGATACCATAAGAACCTATTCCTTAAAAAAGCTAATCGAAGAGAATCATCAAAACTAATAACAAATAAACCAATAAACTTAAAATCTTTAGTAATTACAAATTATGGAAGCTCAAAAGCCTAATCCCACACAGCCTGCAAAGGCTAACGCTAAGAACAACTCCGGAAGCAACGTAGCCGGCATCAAGAACGCCTTCTTGGTGATCCTCGCTTGCTTTGTCGTAGCTCTATGTCTCTTCATTTTCTGGTTCGGTCACGAATCACACTTCGAAGAAGGTCACCCCATCGACCTCTGGGGAACCATCTACAAGGGCGGTTTCATCGTGCCTATCCTCCAGACTCTCTTCCTTACCGTTATCGTGCTTTCTGTTGAACGCTGGATCGCCCTCAAGTCTGCAAAGGGCAAAGGCTCTATCGAAAAGTTCGTTGCCAACGTTAAGAAGTGCCTCGCCGCTAACAACATCCAGGGTGCAAAAGACCTCTGCAAGAACCAGAAGGGTTCAGTTGCCGCTGTTGTTGCCGCAGCTCTCGTAAGCTACGAAGAAATGGACAAGAACACTATCCTCACCAAGGAACAGAAGATTGCCAACCTCCAGAAGACAGTTGAAGAAGCAACCGCTCTCGAAATGCCCGCTCTTCAGCAGAACCTTCCCATCGTTGCAACCCTCACCACTCTCGGTACTCTCGTCGGTCTTCTCGGTACTGTGATGGGTATGATCAAGTCATTCCAGGCACTCGCCGCTTCAGGTGCACCTGACTCAACCGAACTTTCTACCGGTATTTCTGAGGCACTTATCAACACAGCCTTCGGTATCGCAACCGGTGCATTCGCTGTAATCTCTTACAACTTCTACACCAACAAGATTGACAATCTCACCTACGCTATCGACGAGATTGGTTTCTCTATCGTGCAGACATTTGCAGCAACTCACTAATCCTACGTTACTGTTATCACAACAAAGGTTTAAACCAACACTTTCATAAAACAAAGCAAAAACCTCTTATAATAGATAAAGTAATATGGGAAAAGTAAAAATGAAGAGAAAAAGCACCCTCATCGACATGACCGCGATGAGTGACGTGACTGTGCTCTTGCTTACTTTCTTCATGTTGACATCTACCTTCCTTCAGAAGGAGCCGGTCACCGTACTGACCCCCTCCTCTGTATCTGAGCAGAAAGTGCCGACCGCGAACCTCGCATCGATACTTGTAAGCCCAGAGGGGAAAATCTTCATCTCCATCGCCGGTGACGCAGACGCTGACACCAAGGACACATGGGGATCAGAGGCTCTCCGCAAGACGATTCTTGATGAAGCAGTAACGCTCTACAACAAGCAGCACCCCTCCAATCCGGTGCAGCTCTCTGTAGCACAGCGCGAAGCATTCTCTAAAATCAATATGTTCGGTGTTCCGTTCCAGGTACTTCCGCAGTTCCTTTCAATGTCACAGACAGATCAGGATAAATTTATCACTGACATGACTCAGAAGGGTGTCGGTATACCCATCAACGACAACAAGGACATGGAACACCTCAACGAGTTCCAGATCTGGATGCGCGCCATCTATAACTCAGGAAACGATAACCTTCAGAAAGCCATGAAAAAGGGCGAAGGTATCGCAGTCAAGGCCGACAAGGACACTCCCTACAACACTGTCCACGACGTGCTTGACAACCTCCAGAGCCTGAAGATGAACCGCTTCAGCATCATGACAGCTTTAAAAACTGAGCAAGAATAATCATTATGGCACAGATAGAACAATCAGACGGCGGCAAAAAGAAAAAAGGCGCCCAAAAGAAAATGTCGATCCATGTGGACTTTACTCCCATGGTGGACATGAACATGCTTCTGATTACATTCTTCATGCTTTGTACCACAATGATTAAGTCACAGACTCTCACAATCTCGCTCCCCTCGAACGAGAAAGTAGAGCAGAATCAGATGAACAAAGCTAAGGAATCAGAGGCCATCACCCTCATCCTGACTACTGAACGCAATGCCAACGGCGATGTCAAGAACGACGAAAGCGGCCGTCCGATGAATACGGTTTACTACTATGAAGGTATGCCCGACTTCACCGACGAAAACGGCGACGGAATCCTTGACAACAACAAGCTCAAGGCTGAGAAATTTGTCGGCAACGACGGAAAACTCCAGCAGGGCATTCGCAAGATCCTCCATGACCGCAACAAGCTGGTACTTGAAAAAATCGAAGTTGAAAAGTCGAAATGGCGCAACAAAGAGTTCTCGTCGATTTCTGCTATCAACGACTCAATCTACCAGGCACGTGCACGCGAGATCCGTAACGACTCTACGCTCACACGTCCCGTTGTGATCATCAAAGCCACTCCTGAAGCTTCATGGGAAAGCCTTATCAGCGCACTTGACGAGATGCAGATCAATCAGATTTCACGCTATCAGATTGACAACATCAACAAGAATGACTCAGCGCTCATCATTGACTACCTCGCCAAGAATCCCAAGAAATAATCTGTTGATGAATGATATATTAACCTTGAAAAATCTCTATTGAATTATGGCAAAAGACGTAGATCTTTCATCATCAGAATGGATTGACATTATATTTGAAGGTAAAAACAAGGATTTCGGTGCCTATGAGCTCCGAAAAGCCTCTGCAAAGCGCCACAACCGCGCGATGCTCGTGATTCTCATCGTCCTTCTTCTTGTAGCCGTCCTCGGACTCCTTGCAAACACTGTGCTCCAGAAAGCTGAAGAGCGTCCTGAAGACCAGATTGAGCAGGCCATGATCGACTACACTGCTGATGAGCAGGAAGAGGAAGAACCTGAAGAACCAGAACAGCAGCGCGTCGAAGAGCAGCAGCCCGAAGCTCTTCCTGAAGAAATCCTCAACACTGTAAAGGCCACAGAGCTCCAGATTACTCGTGACGAAGAAGTTGTTGAAGAAATCAAGTCTCAGGACGACCTCAAGGATACTGACACCGCCGTAGGTACCACTGACTTTGACAAGGGTACTGACGACCTCAACGTGGTGCGTGAACACAAAGAAGAAGTTATCGTCGAAGAGAAGAAACCCGAACCCGTGGATGACAATCAGGTCTTCACCGTGGTTGAACAGAAGCCCCAGTTCCCCGGCGGCGAGGCTGCCCTCCTCAAGTGGGTAGGCGAACACCTCCGCTATCCGGCAATGGCTCAGGAAAACAACATTCAGGGTAAGGTTGTCGTACAGTTCGTTGTAACCAAGACCGGTAAGGTCGGTGAGGTTAAGGTGATCCGTTCAAAGGACCCCGACCTCGACAAAGAAGCTGTCCGCGTCGTAAAAGCTCTCCCCGACTTCGTCCCCGGCAAGATGAACGGACATGCGGTGAACGTATGGTACACCCTCCCCGTGACATTCAAGCTTCAGGGCATCTAATCCCGAATCTCACCTAAACAAAGGCTACGGCCGCTATTCCCTTCGGGGCATGGCGGCCGTTACTTTTTTTGCCTCATTCCAAGCTGAGCCTCCTGCCGTGCTGAAAATCGTTATACAGGGAATGATGCCACTATCTCACATTGCGCACCCACTTCCATATCAGACCCTGAGGCCGCCTGACAATCATTTCCATGACAAAACGGCTCTTTCAGGCATGACAGTTCAACCAATTGGCATGATTTTTGTTAGATAGATATAACAGATTGCCGTCGTGTCTGTTTCATGGCTCAGCTCATGCGGAGAGACAGGCATCCCGCACAATCCCTTATCTGAATGGAACTAAATAAAAACTCACAACTTCAACATAGCTCATGAACTTCAATAATTTCACTATCAAATCACAGGAAGCGATACAGAAGGCCATAGAGATTACCCGTGGCGCGGGCAATCAGGCAATAGAGCCTGTGCATCTGCTTAAGGGAGTCATGACCGAAGGGGAATCACTCATCAACTTTATTTTCTCCAAGGTGGGAGCGAATGTTGCCACCCTGATGCGTCAGGTTGATGCCAAAATCGCAGCCGAACCAAAGGTGTCGGGAGGCGAACCCTATCTCAGTCGCAGCTCTAACGATGTCCTCCAGAAAGCGCTCGACATCGCCAAGAAACAAGGTGACGAATATGTCACCCTCGAAGCTTTACTCTTAGCCATTTTCACGGTCAACTCTCCGGCGTCGACCATACTAAAGGATGCGGGATTGAGCCAACGTGAACTTGAATCGGCTATAGCCGAACTTCGTAAAGGCAAAAAGGCTACCGACCAGAGTGCAGAAGACACTTATCAGGCCCTATCGAAGTATGCCATCAATCTAAACGAGCGCGCACGCGAAGGCAAACTCGACCCTGTGATCGGACGTGATGACGAAATCCGCCGCGTATTGCAGATTCTGTCGCGACGCACCAAAAACAATCCTATGCTCATAGGCGAACCCGGTACGGGTAAGACAGCTATCGCCGAGGGGCTCGCACAGCGCATCGTCAGAGGCGACGTGCCTGAAAATCTCCGCACAAAGCAGATCTATTCGCTCGACATGGGCGCACTGGTTGCCGGCGCGAAGTACAAAGGTGAATTTGAAGAGCGACTCAAAGCTATCGTCAACGAAGTGACAGGTGCCGATGGTGAAATCATCCTCTTCATCGACGAGATCCACACCCTCGTCGGAGCAGGCAAGGGTGAGGGAGCTATGGATGCGGCCAATATCCTCAAGCCCGCACTTGCGCGAGGCGAACTCCGATCGATTGGCGCTACGACGCTCGACGAATACCAGAAGTATTTCGAAAAAGACAAAGCCCTCGAACGCCGATTCCAGAAAGTGATGGTCAACGAGCCTGACGAAGCAGCCGCCATCGCCATCCTCCGAGGTCTGAAAGAGCGCTATGAGAACCACCACAAGGTGCGTATCCGCGACGAAGCGATTATCGCCGCAGTCACCCTCTCGGAGCGCTACATCACCGACCGATTCCTTCCCGACAAGGCCATTGACCTCATCGACGAGGCAGCTTCGAAACTCCGTCTCGAAATCGACTCCGTACCTCAGGCTCTTGACGAAATCATCCGTCTCATAGCCCAGAAGGAAATCGAGCGCGAGGCAATCAAGCGCGAGGGCGACAAAGAGAAGGTGAAGGAAATCGAGAAGTCGCTCGCCGACCTGCGCGATCAGGAAAAGGAATTCACCGCCAAGTGGAAGGCCGAAAAGGATCTTATCAACAAAATCCAGCAAAACAAAATCGACATCGAGCAACTCAACTTCGATGCCGAACGCGCCGAACGCGAAGGTGACTATGCAAAGGTTGCTGAAATCCGCTATTCAAAAGTACAGCAGAAAGAGCAGGAAAATGCGGCAATACAGGAACAGCTCAAGGTGATGCAGGGCGAAAAAGCCTTCATCAAGGAGGAAGTCGATTCCGAAGACATCGCCGATGTCGTGTCGCGCTGGACAGGCATTCCCGTCAACAAGATGGTGCAGAGTGAAAAAGAAAAGCTCCTGCATCTTGAAGACGAGCTTCACGGACGTGTCGTCGGACAGAACGACGCCATCGCGGCCATCGCCGATGCAGTCCGCCGTTCGCGTGCCGGCCTCAACGACCCGCGCCGCCCTATCGGTTCGTTCATATTCCTCGGCACGACAGGTGTCGGAAAGACCGAGCTTGCAAAGGCCCTTGCCGAATATCTCTTTGACGACGAGACGATGATGACCCGTATCGACATGAGCGAGTATCAGGAGAAGCATTCTGTCAGCCGTCTGGTCGGAGCGCCTCCGGGATACGTCGGTTACGACGAAGGCGGCCAGCTCACCGAGGCAGTCAGACGCAAGCCCTATTCGGTCGTGCTCTTCGACGAAATCGAGAAAGCGCATCCCGATGTGTTCAACATACTTCTTCAGGTGCTCGACGACGGCCATCTGACCGACAACAAAGGCCGGCTCGTCAACTTCAAGAACACGATTATCATAATGACCTCAAACATGGGTTCACACGTCATCCGCGACAATTTTGCGAAAATGACACCTGAAAACCGTGGCGAAGTCATCGAGAACACCAAGAACGAAGTGCTTGAACTCCTCAAGCAACAGGTCCGTCCCGAATTCCTAAACCGTATCGACGAAATCATCATGTTCACCCCGCTCAACGAGCAGGAGATTGAAGAAATCGTCGGATTGCAGATCAAATCCATCCAGCGCATGCTTGCCAATAACGGCATCACGCTCAAGGTCACTCCCGAAGCGCTCAAATATCTCGCGGAGGAAGGCTATGATCCGGAGTTCGGAGCACGTCCCGTCAAGCGTGTCATCCACCGCATGGTGCTTAACCAGCTGTCGAAAGACATCCTTGGACAGAAAGTCGACCGTGACCGCCCGATAGTCATCGACTACGATGGTTCAGACATAGTATTCAAAAACTGAAACCGTGGCAAAGCGGGCCGATAGACACGACACTATAAAAAACATATCTATAAACTATTTATAATTCTCAAGCAACTATGAAACGGATCCTTTATCTACTTCTCGTGCTTCCGTTGCTCGGACTCGTCTCATCGTGCAGCGATGACAAAGATTTGCCACAGGTCAGCCTCTCTATTGACTATACAGGTGCTACCGAAGCTGACGGCAGCCTCTACGTGGTTCAAGGTGACACACTCAACATCACCGCACTCCGCGCTATACCGGACGAAGGCACAAAGACAGCAACCCTCGGTGTCGTAGCCTATTTCTGGGACGGAATCCCACAGGGGCGCACCGCATTGTCGCCTTTCCCCATCAGTATCAATACAACTGACATGGAAATTGGCAAACATTACCTCGGAGTCAATGCAACAGTCCTTCAGGTCGACAAGGAAGTCGGTTTTGCAATCGCCCAGTTCCCCGTCACCGTCGTAGCAAGCCAATCTGACATGCCCGGCGAAGGTGACGGAGGCACAATCAACCCCGACACCCGTATTTCTGACAGCGAAAACTGATCCCGAACCATCTCATGGAAACAGGACAAAGCATACCACACTTCTAAAATCATGGCGTTTCTCTATCTCACAGATAAGAAACGCCATGATTTTGAAAATGTAAAAACATGAATAAGAGCTATTAATCCAAAATAAAATGTGTAATTTTGCCTCATCGACGTAGGCGACGTTCCTAACCGGCAGCTCATTGCAGTCGTATAGATACCAATTCAGTGGAACTTTTATTCTATCTTTTTCAGTCAGTTCGGGCGTTTGGCGATGCCTTTCACTTCTGAAAAAGCGAGAGTTACCCACTTTTCTTTTTACCTATTCTATTCTGACAAAACCATTGCGGTGATTCCAGAATATTTTTATTTTGGAGTTACCGCAATTTCTTTGTAACTTTGCACCCGAAAATCAAAGTGGACAAATTTGGCTGCTTGCAACCACTTCAAAAAATGCTAAAACTGCACCCCTCGCCACAGTGCCATGACTAATCCATCGGCAAAAGCTACGGGGGATTTCAGAAACTCTCACCTCTTGGTCTTCACAGAGGATTTAGACTTTTGAGATTCATATTGCGTGCCGGCAATCCGCGAGGATGAAGGCCACAGATGTGAAATGTTGAAGCAGGCAGCGCGAATCCACGCATTTTCAAGCCCACTTCGACATTTTATTTTTTTATATAAGCACCATAAACTTATGAAAACTTATCTCTTCACATCAGAATCCGTATCAGAAGGACATCCCGACAAGGTTGCCGACCAGATTTCAGATGCAATTCTCGACGAATTCCTTGCCCGCGACCCGAAATCGAAAGTCGCATGCGAGACTCTTGTCACAACAGGTCAGGTCGTAATCGCAGGCGAGGTCAAGAGCGAAGCATACATTGACCTGATGGAGGTGACACGCGATGTCATCCGCAAGATAGGCTACAACCGCAGCGCCCTGAAGTTTGACGGCGAGGCCTGTGGTGTGTTCTCTGCCCTCCACGAGCAGAGCGCCGACATCAACCGTGGAGTCGAACGCAACGAGGCTGAAGCCCAAGGTGCGGGAGACCAAGGAATGATGTTTGGCTACGCATGCAACGAGACACTTGACTACATGCCTCTCACCATAGACCTCTCACACCGTCTTCTTCAGGAACTTGCCGACATTCGCCGCGAGGAGAAAGAGATGACCCACGAAAAACGTGGCCGTGTCTACACCTACCTCCGTCCCGACTCCAAGAGCCAAGTGACAGTGGAATATGACGAGAACAACCGTCCCCTGCGCGTAGACACAATCGTTATCTCCACACAGCACGATGAGTTCATCCTCCCGACCGACGACTCCGACAGCGCGCGTGCTGCCGCCGATCGTGCTATGCAACAGAAAATCACTGAGGATGTGCGCAACGTACTTATTCCCCGCGTCAAGGCGAAGCTTCGCCCTGAGGAAGCAGCCCTAATCGGCGATGATGTGAAACTGCTTGTCAATCCGACCGGAAAATTTGTCATCGGTGGCCCGCACGGAGACACCGGTCTGACAGGACGTAAAATCATTGTTGACACCTATGGCGGACACGGTGCACACGGAGGCGGCGCGTTCTCAGGCAAAGACCCTTCGAAAGTCGACCGTTCGGCTGCATACGCCGCACGCCATATCGCCAAGAATCTCGTAGCGGCCGGCGTGGCTGACCGCGTGCTCGTACAGGTGGCATACGCAATCGGCGAAGCCCGTCCCGTCAGCCTCTGCATAAACACCTACGGCACAGCCAAAGTCAACCTTTCGGACTCTGAAATAGCGGCAATCGTAAACGACATGCCATGTTTCGACATGACCCCCTACGCGATTGAAAAACGCCTCGGACTCCGCAACCCCATATACCGCGAGACCGCAAGCTACGGCCACATGGGACGCAAACCGATGACAGTCACCAAGGAGTTCCATTCAAAATCTGAACCGAGCTTTACTCGCACCGTCGAACTGTTCACATGGGAAAAACTCGATGCAGTTCCTGCCGTGAAGGAAGCCTTCGGCCTCTAAGAAATATCTAATTATCAGGTATAAAAATTCAGAAATAACAAAAATAACAGACTTCATTTCTTCTGTCAGTCGGAGCGAGGAGATAAATCCCCTCCATTACCGTCGGCAAAGAACGAAGTCTGTTATTTTTGTTATTTCTGAATTTTTGTACCTTATTCCAGACCTTTACGGCTAAAAGTATTATTCCTTTATGCCATAGGCGAGGTCGCCGGCATCGCCGAGTCCGGGGACAATGTAGGAATGGTCGTTGATAACCTCGTCGATAGCACCGACCCACACTGTAGTCTTGTCGGCAGGGAAAGTAGCCTTGACATAATCAATGGCCTTGCGCGATGCTATGATCGAGGCGACGTGGACATGCGCCGGCTCTCCTTTGGTCAGAAGCGCGCGGTAACACAGGTCCATCGACGATCCGGTAGCAAGCATCGGGTCGGCAATGACGAGGGTCTTGCCGTCGATACGTGGCGAAGCTATATATTCGATAAACACATCGAAATTCTCTTTTTCGCGATACTTGCGGTAGGCCGAGACAAAAGCGTTCTGAGCATGGTCGAAGTAATCAAGGAAACCTTTATGGAAAGGTATGCCGGCACGGAATATTGTTGCAAGCACAACCTGCTCATCAAGCACCTGCGACGGGGCTACAGCAAGAGGAGTGGTAACATCAACCGTCTTGTAGCGCATACGTTTCGACATCTCGTAGGCCATGATTTCACCTATACGCTCAAGATTACGGCGGAAACGCAGCATGTCGGACTGCACATTGACATCGCGCAGTTCACTCATATATTGACTCACCAGCGAAGGTGTTTCGGCAAAATTGATTACTTCCATGATTCTATTAAGGTATGGGATTACTTATGTTTACAGAGACAAAATTAGAGAATTTTCATATCTGTAACAAATCAGCCCGGTAAATCAATGTGCAAAAAATCAAAAAAGCTCTTTACTAATCTTGTTGCCGAGCAGATTGGTAAACTGGTAGTTCTTCAGATTCCAGCGCGGATAAATCAATAATTCAGGGGGCGACTGCGAAACGAAGCGCTCGACGGCAATATCTTTCCGCAAGCGGCGGAGAATCCTGACACACAGATCTGCGTAGGACTCAGCGGTGAAACGTGGTATGTCGTAAAGTCCCGCTTCCACATCACGTGCCATGCGCGTCCCGCGTATGAGCTGAAGCTGATGAATCTTTACAGTGTCAACCGGAAGTTCGTTGACACGGTCGATTGTGGCGAGCATCACATCCTCGTCCTCCCCGGGAAGCCCCATTATCAGATGAAGGCCACACGGAATCCCGGCGGCATGAGTGCGCCTAACCGCATCGGCCGTATCGGCCCACGTATGACAACGGTTCACAAATCCCAATGTCTTGTCGCAGGCGCTTTCGGCACCATACTCGACCATTACCCATGCAGGAAGCGCAGCCAGACGGTCGAGAAGCCCCTGCGGCATGCAGTCGGGACGAGTCCCTATAATCAGCCCGACAACCCCGTCGACAGCCAAGGCTTCCTGATAAAGCCCCATCAGGCGGTCGATGTCATCGGAATGAGTATTCGTGTAGGCCTGAAAGTAGGCCAGATATTTCATTTCAGGATATTTGCGGGCAAAGAAAGCCTTACCCTCGGCCAACTGTGCGGAAACACTTAGAGCAGGAGCACAATAACCCGGATTGAATGACTGATTGTTGCAATATGTACAACCACCCACACCCTTGCTGCCGTCGCGGTTAGGACAGGTGAAACCGGCGTTGACAGCTATCTTCTGGACCTTTCCCTTGAAATGAGAGGAAAGGAAGTCGGAAAAATCCCTGTAAGCCTTCATAGACGGGCTGCACGGTTCAACAACACAGCGTCGAGAATCACCATCGCCGCCATCGCCTCGACTATAGGGACTGCGCGGGGCACTACGCAGGGGTCATGACGGCCACGCGCCTTGAGCAGCACTTCGCGTCCATAACAGTCAACGGTCATAAGGTCACGCATCAGAGTTGCCACCGGCTTGAACGCAACGCGGAAATATATGTCAGCTCCATTTGAGATGCCACCCTGAATTCCGCCTGAATTGTTGGCCGAGACCCCTATATTACCGTCAGAATCGACAGCAAAGGGATCAATGACCTCGCTCCCCCTGAGTCCGACACCTTCGAATCCAAGACCGTATTCAAAACCCTTACTTGCATTTATGCTCATCATGGCTTCCGACAATCGTGCGCCGAGCCGACCGAACACAGGGTCGCCCACTCCGGCCGGAACACCTCTGATGACACAACTGACTATACCGCCGATGGTGTCGCCCTCGCTCTTTACTTTCATTATAAGAGCTTCCATTTCTGCAGCCTTCGCCGGATCGGGACATCTCACCGCATTGCTTTCAATGAGACACAAATCAAGCCCGGAATAGTCACGGCCGAGAGCCACATCCCCGACCTGCGAAGTGTATGCCGTGACCGTTATTCCAAGCTGTTCGAGAGCCTGCCGCGCAAACGCTCCGGCAACGACACGGGTAGCGGTCTCGCGGGCGCTCGAACGTCCTCCGCCACGGTGGTCGCGCAGACCGTATTTTGCTGTATAAGTAAAATCGGCATGCGACGGACGGAAAGCTTCGCGCAACTGGCCGTAGTCGCTCGAATGCTGGTTCTCGTTACGGATGATAAAACCGATCGGACAGCCTGTGGTCACTCCTTCGAACAATCCCGAAAGAATCTCAACCGTATCGCTCTCCTTGCGGGATGTCGTGATGGCCGACTGCCCCGGACGACGGCGGTCAAGCTCGTGCTGCACACGTTCGAGGTCTATTCTGACTCCTGCGGGCATACCGTCTATCACTCCGCCGATTGCTGTTCCGTGACTTTCTCCAAATCCGGTGAAAGTGAATATTTTGCCGATTGTGTTCATTTCTACTTAATTCATAATGCCTAAGGTGTGATTCATGATGCTTGATATACGGAAGACCGATTTTATGAATCTATGCGTCAGGCATTGACTTTTATACTGATACTATTGACTTTTAATACTATGGTAGGTTTTTTCGGTAAAGCCGGGTCATAATGTCATGCCACCACCGGCAGCTCAGTCCTTTGGGACTGCGATGTCGGCCACCTGTGCCGAACAATAGGCTATGAGATCGGCCGGAGCAATCTTGAACTGAAGACCGCGCACCCCTGCCGAAACATAGATGAACGGATGGTCAAGCACTGTCGAATGGAAATAAGTCGGAAACGGCTTTTTCATTCCGACCGGTGAACATCCGCCACGAATATAGCCAGTCAGCGGCAAAAGTTCCTTCATCGGAATCATCTCCGCTTTTTTAGCACCTGCAGCCTTGGCGGCTTTCTTGAGATCGACCTCCATGTTACCCGGAAGGACGCATACAAAGTGTCCGCATCGCTCACCGTTAAGCACAAGGGTCTTGAACACACTGTTGATATCCTCTCCAAGTTCCTCGGCCACATGTTCAGCCGCAAGATTGTCAGGGTCAACCTCGTATGGAATCAGTTCGTAACTGATTTTCGCCCTGTCGAGCAGGCGCGCGGCATTTGTCTTAGACACCTTATCTTTTGACGTATTCATAGGTGCAAATTTACTCAATCACTGTCTATATTGCAATTTTCAGGGAGTAAAAAATTGAATATATCTCATAGGAGCTTCGCCATATCTGATTAAACATTAAAATCTTTAGAAAAAATCGAAAAAACCGAATTTGAAATTCCCAGATAATTGACTAATTTTACGTCATGGAAATCAATATCAAACGATTTGATGAACTGTCAACCACAGAGCTATATGAGATTCTACGCTGTCGTGCGGAGGTTTTTGTCGTAGAGCAAAACTGTCCGTATCAGGATCTCGACATGGCCGACATGCACTCCACTCATGTCTATATCGAAGACAACGGCAGGATAAAATCATATCTGAGAGTCATTGATCCGGGCATAAAATATCCGTCGGCGGCATCCATTGGCCGCGTACTGACCATGAGAGAATACAGAGGCGCGGGACTGACACACCTGCTCATGGACGAGGCCATAAAAATAGCCCGAAGCATGTCGCCAAGGATAGAAATCGAAGCTCAAAGCTATTTATGCGATTTCTATAAGTCTTTGGGCTTTGTCGAAGCATCGGGCGAGTTCATGCTTGACGGAATCCCGCATTTAAGCATGACAATGGAGTGATATAGTTTACGGAAAAGCCACCCTCCTCCATACAGAAAACAAATCCATTCGCCCACTTCCCGACAGCATACACACAGATGCAGTCATAGCCAAAATTACATATGGAAAAATTCAACGGTATCAGATACAACTCCCGCTGGGACAGCTCAACGTGGCTTATCATAGCCATAACAATGGTCTGCTGTGTTATTCCGTGCTTTCTTGATGACGGAATCGGCCCGATAATCATCTGCCCGATGATGTTGGTATTTATAATAGTAACGTTTCGCAGCGTCTACTACAAAATCGATGGCGACAGACTGGTGGTTTATCAATTTTTTATCCCTACAGCCTATCCCATCGACAAAATCAAGGAAATACGAAAGACAAAAAGTATCCTTTCAGCCCCAGCCACATCCCTTACCAACCGGCTGGCGGTGACATTCACCGAAAGGAAGGTACTGAAAAGCTCAATGCCTCTGATAATCTCCCCGGTGCGCAGAGAGGAGTTCATCAGCCACATTCTTTCAATCAATCCCGACATCATGGTAAATCTCGACAACAGGACATCATCCGATTGAACAGCGACACCACGACCGCCGACACCCACACACAACAATCACGTCAGATTTCACCCCGGAGACAAATGGATGACAGAGAAAGCGGTGCGGAGTTTTTTACATGTATTTTCACCGGCACATCACGGCTCTTTCATTTAAGACAAAAAATAGAGACATATCTTCCCTTACCCGGTTCATTTCGAATCGGGTAATTTTATTGATGTTGTATGTCAGGGATTTATCTTTTTGTCAAAATCTTAATTTTTTCATTTTTGGCACAGGAACCGCATGAGTTTAGTAAAGCTCATTGAGACATGCCTCATGAGCTCTGCCACTCCTTTTCTTTTGTCCGACCGCTTTTTGCGAAGCCCTTTCCATATTGAAAATACCGAGAGGACTATTCTCTGGATGGTGTCAAGATTGCGGGCAGCTTTAGACGACTTACGTTTGATCCTGTCTTGCAGGAGATTGACATCCAGCCCCCAGTGCATGCTCTCTATCGACCAGTGGTCTCGCACATATGCCCCGAGAGCGGGCGTGTCGGTTGGCAGACTGCTCACATACAGCCTTTTTTCGGAGGTATGCGCGCCTGTTGACTTCCTTACCGTGTCGGCTTCATATTCTATTATCGTCATATTGCCGCCCCATTTCTCCTTGTCTGCTATGACTTCAAGCCCGTCGTAGACACGATAAGTCCGGGTCTCGATTCTGCCGTGTCCGAGTTCCGGCCCTTCGGTATATGAATAGACGGGCGTGAGCCCCTCAAGTCTGTCTTCCACGCCGTAGCGCAGGGAGCGCTGGTTGGCCTTGAGTTCTATCAGGAAGTCACCGCCTTGCTCCCTGATTCTGTCGATTATCTCCTTCTGCATGGACATGGCGTCTGCGGTTACGATCTTTCCGGATATGTCGATTTTGTCAATCAGTACCGGGACTGCCTTTATCTCGTTGCTCTTTTCCTGACATGCTTCCGTTGCCACTGTAATGCCGGCATTGAAAGAATATGCCGACACAATATCCGGATTGCGCCCGTTTTCCTGAACGGTGCCACGCTCGGCCTTACCGTCCACACAGACTATTTCCCTGTCGCGGCACGCCTTAAGCAGCTCATTGCGGAAGCCCTCGGCGAACGCCTGCATCCTGTCGGCCATGGATAAATCGTCGACACCGTTCTCCACCCGACAAAGGGTAGCCTCCGAAGGGATTCCATTCTTCAGTAGACCCATTTTACGGAGTTTTTTGAGATTGTGTCTGCCGAACGCTATTATATCAGCACGTCCGACATACCCGCAGGTCCGTCCCAGTATCATCAGAATGATGATGTCACTGAACCGGTGACGGATGTTTCCTTTATCACACCTACGGAAATCAGGGACTGACCAGGCAAAATTCATCAGGCGTTCCAGGATACTGCCCTGTGGTATGAATTTATTTAGTACTTTTGCGGCATGATTGGGCTTACGTGCCTCAATCGAATGTTTTTGGTCAAGCGGATCCATTTTTTGCGTAACTATTTGATTTTTCACCTATAAAGTTACTAAAAATCTGCCGCTTGGCCAAATTTTATGAATGCTTATTTTATTAATAATCAGGGAAATAGTCACATCTATACACGCAGGATGCCCTCTATAAAATAGCACATTCATTGAGTGTGCAACGTATTCTTAAATGAAAGAGCCGTGCCGGCACATGGATATTTTTCAATATAAATAGGTATTATTTCCAAATAATTGCTATCTTTGCAGACTGAAATAAACTAAGCTGCAAAAACGAAGATAAACCTATCAAGCTGAAAAATACGAACAATTTATGAATCCAATCAAAAAAACCATCGAGCTGCCCGACGGTCGCACCATTACACTCGAGACCGGCAAGTTAGCAAAGCAGGCCGATGGAGCGGTAGAACTGCGCATGGGCAACACAATGCTCCTTGCGACAGTAGTAACGGCCAAAGAGGCCGGTGAGGGGGTTGACTTCATGCCCCTCCAAGTAGAGTATAAAGAAAAATTTTCATCTAACGGACGTTTTCCCGGAGGATTTCTCAAACGTGAAGGCCGCGCGAGCGACTACGAAATCCTGACATCCCGCCTCGTAGACCGAGTGCTCCGTCCACTTTTCCCCGACAATTACCATGCCGACACCATCGTGCAGGTGACCATGTACTCCTCAGACGGAGTCGACATGCCCGACGCTCTCGCCGGACTTGCCGCATCGGCCGCCATCGCAGTGAGCGACATACCTTTCAACGGTCCGATTTCGGAAGTGCGCGTAGCCCGCATCAACGGTGAGTTTGTAATCGACCCCACTTTCGAACAGCTTGAAAAGGCAGATATGGAACTCATGGTAGGAGCTACCTACGACAACATCATGATGGTTGAAGGCGAAATGAACGAAGTATCGGAAGCCGACCTCCTTGCCGCACTCCGTGCTGCTCATGATGCCATCAAGGTTCAGTGCAAGGCCCAGATGGAACTTGCCGAAGAAGTAGGCTCAACCGTAAAACGCGAATATTGCCACGAGACAAACGACGAAGAACTCCGCAAGGACGTGCACGACAAGTGCTACGACAAGGCATACGCCATCGCCAAGACCGGCAGCGCCGACAAGCACTGGCGTCAGGAGAGCTTCGACAAGATTTGCGAAGAATATCTCGAATCACTCCCCGAAGAGGAGCGCGAAGAGAAGAAGGCCATGGTCAAGCGCTACTATCACGATGTCGAGAAAGAAGCGATGCGTCGCTGCGTACTCGACGAAGGTATCCGTCTCGACGGACGCAAGACCACAGAAATCCGTCCTATCTGGTGTGAGGTTGACTACCTTCCCGGACCTCACGGATCGGCAGTGTTCACCCGTGGCGAGACCCAGTCGCTCGCAACAGTGACCCTCGGTACAAAACTCGACGAAAAGATTCTCGACGATGTGCTCAACCAAGGCCGCGAACGCTTCCTCCTCCACTATAACTTCCCCCCTTCTCGACCGGCGAAGCACGCGCACCCCGTGGCGTAGGCCGTCGTGAAGTAGGACACGGAAACCTCGCACACCGCGCACTCAAGCGCATGTTCCCCGATGATTTCCCCTACGTATGCCGTATCGTCAGCGACATCCTTGAATCAAACGGATCGTCGTCAATGGCAACAGTATGCGCAGGCACACTCTCACTCCTCGACGCAGGCGTGAAGATGAAACGCCCTGTCAGCGGTATCGCAATGGGTCTCATCTCCGACGGCGAGAAGTATGCAATCCTTTCCGACATTCTCGGTGACGAGGACCATCTCGGCGACATGGACTTCAAGGTTACAGGTACACGCAACGGTATCACTGCAACCCAGATGGACATCAAGGTCGACGGCCTCAGCTATGAAATCCTTGAAAAAGCTCTCAACCAAGCCAAGGAAGGACGTCTGCACATTCTCGATAAGATTCAGGAAACCATCCCCGCACCCCGCGAGGACTACAAGCCCCACGTGCCACGTATCGTCACCATGCTCATCCCCAAAGAGCTTATCGGTGCTGTCATCGGCCCGGGCGGAAAAATCATCCAAGGCATTCAGGAAGCCAGCGGTGCTACTGTCAGCATAGACGAAATCCCCGAAGGCGGCTATATCGAAATCGCGGCAGCCAACAAACCTTCAATCGACAAGGCCCTTGAAATGATCAATGCCATCGTCGAACTTCCCGAAGAGGGCAAGGTTTACCACGGCAAGGTGCGCTCGATACTTGAATTCGGCGCGTTCGTTGAATTCATGCCCAACCGCGACGGTCTGCTCCACATCTCCGAAATCTCATGGGACCGCCTCGAAAACATGGAGGCATCAGGACTCAAGGAAGGTGACGAAGTTGACGTGAAGCTCATCGAAATCGATAAGAAAACTGGTAAATACCGTCTGTCAATGCGTGCACTCCAGCCCAAACCCGAAGGTTATGTGGAACGCGAGCGTGCACCCCGTGGCGAGCGCGGACCGCGCCGTGACGGAGACCGTCCACGCCGCGACGGAGACCGCAATGACCGTCCACGCCGCGATGACCGTGGCGAACGCGGACCGCGTCGTGACAACAATAACTACGGTGGCCCAAGAAATTAATCCGAACGTTGACTTATCACATCATATCAACCACTGATTAAAATCAATCACGCCCTTAGTTAACCAAATTTTATAATTTACCATTGAATCAACGCCCCGGCGAGTCCCCGACACACGGGAGCTCGCCGTTTTTTTAACTGAAAGAATCTATCGGAAGCTATGTCTACACATTATTATAATAACAACCCAACATCCGCTCTGAACAAGACAGACAACGTACACATCGTTGTCGCCGCAGGGAGCGGCTCACGCTACGGAGGAAATCTGCCCAAACAGTTTTGTGACCTCGCCGGACGCCCACTGCTCATGACTACACTCGAACGTCTCCACTCCTGCACTCCGGAATGGAAACTGATTGTGGTACTCAGCACCGACATGACCGACGAATGGCTCGGAATGTGCAAGGACAACAGCTTCACTCTCCCGCATATCATTGTCAACGGAGGAGCGACGAGAGCCCACAGTGTCAAAAACGCACTTTCGATTATCCCGCAGGACTCCTCAGGGCTGATCAGCATCCACGATGCGGCCCGTCCGGTGATTACACCGAGTCTAATATCCGCTATAATCGACGGTGTGGAAGGGTGTGACGGAGCGCTCCCGGCCTGCGCTGTCACAGATTCAATCAGACTTGTAGGAACTGACGGAAACTCTTCGGCCGTCGACAGGTCGAAACTCCGCGCGGTGCAGACTCCTCAGATATTCCCTGCCGACAAACTCCTCAAAGCCTACGGACAGGAACTCCTGCCTGTATTCACAGACGATGCTTCGGTCATGGAAGCCGCCGGATATACAAATCTGCGCCTCGTCGACGGCGATCCACACAACATCAAGGTAACCAATCCCGGCGACATGGCAATAGCCGAACTCTATCTCTCACTCATCTGAACAATCTCCCTGATTGCAACCGAACAGCAATCACAACCACTCTAAACAAAAATAAGAAAGCACCTATGAACGGACTGCGAAGAATGGACATTAAATTCCTGCGCGGAATAGGGCCGAAACGAGCCGAACTTCTCGAAAAGAATCTCGGCATAAAGACCTATCATGACCTCCTCTTCCATTTCCCTACCCACTATATAGACCGCCGGTCGATATACCGCATCATAGATTTTGCCGGCGAGGACATGCCATCGCTTCAGGTCAAAGGCAAATTCATCAGTTTCACCGTGCAGGGCGAAGGAGCAAAGACGCGCCTTGTCGGTCTTTTTTCTGACGGAAGCGCGGTGATGGAGGTGGTGTGGTTTCAACGCATCAAGACACTGCGGCAGCTCTATCACACGGCCACGGAATACATCCTGTTTGGCAAACCGTCAAATTTCAACGGACGCTGGAGCATGGTGCATCCGGAAGTCGACACACCTGAGGCAGCAAGCGCCCAAGGTGGATTCAGGGGCGTATACCCTCTAACCGAACAGCTCCGCAACCGAGGATTCTCGTCGAAGACATTCTCAACAGCCGTCAGCGACATCCTGTCAGGCATACGGGAGATGGCCGAAACGCTTCCTCCGGAAATCATAAGCCGCCACAGGCTTATCGGAATCAGGGAAGCCATATCGGCCATACATAGCCCGCAGTCGCCGGCTCAGCTCGAACAGGCACGCCTACGTCTGAAATTCGAGGAGCTGTTTTATCTCCAGCTCGATATCCAGCGCTATGCACGCAAACGCAATTCAGCCATACAAGGCTTTCATTTCCCGCGCATAGGCCATTTTTTCAATACATTTTATTCGGAATTCCTGCCTTTTCCACTTACAAACGCCCAGAAAAGGGTGATAAAAGAAATACGTGCCGATATGGCGACTGGACGGCAGATGAACCGTCTGCTGCAAGGCGATGTAGGCTCAGGCAAGACCCTCGTGGCACTCCTCTGTATGCTGATAGCGCTCGACAACAATACACAGGCATGTCTTATGGCCCCGACTGAAATCCTTGCGACGCAGCATTTCGAGACAATAACCAAACTTGTGTCGGCGATGGGTATAAATGTCAGGCTCCTGACCGGCTCAACCCGAAAAAAGGAACGCGCCGTTATTCACGAACAGCTTTCGGACGGCTCGCTCCACATACTGATCGGTACACATGCCGTCATCGAGGACAATGTGCGCTTCCACAATCTCGGATTCATCGTCATAGACGAGCAACACCGTTTCGGAGTGGCCCAGCGTGCACGCCTGTGGACAAAAAATGTCATCGCGCCACACGTGCTTGTCATGACTGCCACACCTATTCCCGCACACTTGCAATGACTGTCTACGGAGATCTTGACGTGTCGGTCATCGACGAGCTTCCGCCCGGCCGCAAACCGGTTGTCACCCTCCTGCGCTATGAGGAGGATAGATTCAAGACATATCAGGGCATCGGACGGCAGCTCCGGCTCGGGCGGCAGGTCTACATCGTCTACCCTCTCATCAAGGAAAATGAGAAGCTTGACCTGAAGTCGCTCGAAGACGGCTATGAGAATATCTGCGAGACTTTCCGCGATTATAAGGTGGCTTTCGTTCACGGCCAGATGAAGCCGCAGGAAAAAGAGTATCAGATGAATCTTTTTGCCTCGCATGAGGCCCACATCCTTGTAGCCACTACGGTGATAGAAGTAGGCGTAAATGTGCCAAACGCAACCACCATGCTCATTGAAAACGCCGAACGTTTCGGACTCTCGCAACTCCATCAGTTGCGCGGACGTGTTGGGCGTGGCGAGGGCCAGAGTTATTGTATACTCATGTCGAAACGCAAGATAGCCAAAGACACCCGCAAACGCCTTGAGCTGATGACATCGACCACCGACGGTTTTGCCATCGCCGAGGCTGACATGCAAATGCGCGGACCGGGCGACATCGAAGGGACAATGCAGAGTGGCATACCGATTGACCTCCATATAGCCGACCTCGCGACCGACGGACAGATAGTACAGCTCGCACGCGACACCGCATGCACTATACTCGACTCAGACCCCGACCTCCAGAGTCCGGCAAATGCACTCATCCGTTCGCAACTGAACCTGCTGACAACACGCATCAGAGACTGGTCAAGAATCTCGTGAAGCAGACTGTGCCCAATAGCTGATTTAAGTGCTCAAACCTCCCGTGCCGGAGATGGCGTCGACACGCTAACTTGGCTAAGAATCAACTTTTTGTCATCATAAAACGGCTGAAAAAGTCAAGTCTTAGACCCGATTTTAACATTTCGGTAAAATTAGGTCAAAGGCTTGACTTTTTTTAATGTCTTTTAGCGCTCTGAGATAGTTCAAAGCATGGTTTCAGTTGTTTTAATAGTGTAAGTAAAGATAAAGAAGCTCAAAGCAGGAAAATCTAAATTTACATCCCTCGTCCTCTTTATTGGGTTGTGAAACCAGATACTGAGGCTCTCATAAATAAATAGTTGAAACGTGAGGGGAGGAGTTAGGACTGATGTCTTAACTCCTCCTTTGTTGCGATATATTGAAATATTCAGTAACTTCGCACCGACCAATCAATCGTCAAAAAAACAGTAACGCACCATGAATCTCATCAATCTGAAAACAATAATAGGAAGTATAGCTCTGCTTGCCGCCTTGACCGCTCAAGCTAATCTCACGAACGACTTGCCGCCGAGTAATGCCGACACCGTTGAGCAGCACCGCGTCGGGCTGCGTGACAGCATTCTCGCCAATATCCACGGCGCAAAGATTTCAGAACATGAATTTGATATCCTAAATTTCGGGGCAAAAGGCGACGGAGTGAAAGACTGTCTGCCCGCTTTCAGAAAGGCTATCGCCAAAGCGGAGAAAGCAGGTGGCGGCCGCATAACCGTCCCCGCAGGGACGTATTGTCTCCGCGGGCCACTCACTCTTGTGAGCAACCTGTGCATCGATCTTGCTGAAGGGGCAGTCCTCAGGTTTGATCCGTCACCGGAACTGTATCCGATTGTCAATACAAGCTGGGAGGGTACTTATCTCTATAATTATTCCCCCATGATTTACGGCTACGGACTGCACGATGTGGCCATAACAGGCAAAGGTCTGATTGACGGAAATGCCATGACGACATTCGCGACGTGGCGCAAAGACCAAAAACCGGCTCAGTCGCGAAGCCGCGACATGAACCACAATAACATTCCGGTCAGCGAGCGACGATTTGGCCAAGGGGACTGGCTACGACCTCATCTGATACAGCTCTACCGCTGCACGGGTGTGACGCTTGAAGGCGTAAAAATCATCAATTCCCCTTTCTGGTGCATCCATCTGTTGCAATGTGAGGATGCTGTATGTCGTTCGCTCCGTTATGATGCAAAGCTTGTCAACAATGACGGAATAGATCCTGAGTCATCACGCAATCTGCTCATTGAGGACATCTATTTTGATAACGGCGACGACAATATAGCCATAAAAAGCGGACGTGACAACGACGGATGGACAACCGGGATTCCTTGCGAGAACATAGTCATTCGCAACTGTCATTTCAAGGGACTGCACGCGGTGGTCATCGGCAGCGAAATGTCGGGCGGCGTCCGAAACGTGATTATCGAGGACTGTGACTATGCCGGATATTGCAAACGCGGGCTATATGTCAAGACAAATCCCGATCGTGGAGGTTTTGTAAACGGTATATATCTCAACAACTGTAAATTCGGAGAAGTCGAAGACCTGTTTTATGTGACAAGCCAATATGCAGGCGAGGGTCTTACGAGCACTAACTATTCCGACATCAGCGATATTCATATCAATGGACTGAGCTGCACTAAAGCTTCGGCGGCAGCCCTTGTTCTTCAAGGAACGCGACAGAGACCTATCAGAAATGTGAGTCTCAACAACATCACCGTCGGAGAAGCACGGACTGGAATCAGTTTCAGCAACACTTCGGATGTGCGTATAGGCGAATGCCACATAGGACCGTCGGCCGGAGTCCCCACTCAAGTTTCTGCCAAAGACAAGATATTCGAACGATAAGCCTCTACCCTATCCCGACACAAACGGTCACAAACGGTAATAAGCAATTACAAATGGCAATAATGCGGTCATAAACGGGAACAGACAGCTACAAACGGCAACAATCAAGAAAAAACCGAAAAAAAATTCACTCACACCGGTCAAAATATTTGGCAAAACAAAAAAAGATTACTAACTTTGTCCTCGCAAAGCCCAGGTGGCGGAATGGTAGACGCGCTCGTTTCAGGTGCGAGTGCTGCGAGGCGTGCAGGTTCGAGTCCTGTTCTGGGCACCGATTAATCCCGTAACTCATTGAAAATCAAGAGTTGCGGGATTTCTCTTTTAATTTTTGTCCTCCTTTTGTCCTCCTATTTCAATTCTACGGAATTTTCGTCCTCAGCGCAGCCTTGATTTTCCCTCAAAAAGTCGTTCCGGCATCCTCGATTTTACATCGGAGGAGACATGAATGAAGTTAATGAGTGTTAAAGTTTGGCTACTTTATAGGCACTCCTTGTCATCTTCAAGCATACCCTTTCATTATTATTCAGGTAGGTTCAAGTCCGAACATCGTTACATGGTCGGGCAACCGATTCTTATGCTCGCTTGCCTTGCATCTGCTTCTGCGTTTGGTATCGCGTTTAGGTCTGCATTTGGGTAGGCATTTGATTTCACATCATGTCACGCATAATCATTTGCGCCGACTGTTGCCTCCTGAACGACCTGCTACCCCACATTCAGCAAAGCTCTCACCGCAGGGAACAGACTCACTATTCATGCCACGTCAAAATCCTGTCAACAACCCACGACGGATTTATCAATATGTGACCGGGTGGCGTGACCGATATGCCCGGTAAATCTTATGCCATACCCAAACCAAAAATTGCCAGCCGAGCCTTAAAATGGTTCTGACTATCCATAAACACCCCTCGCTGAAAGTTTCAGCAGATACAGCCCGAATCTGAGCAGCAGGAATATCACCGTGAATACCGGCACAAGGAAAATCATAAACAGAAGTTCAAACATGACAGACTTATTTTTATACGTCCCAACACTATTATTGGAATGTAAATATACTAAAAATCAGCGAATTAAGCAAATTTCAAACCTTAAAAAAACTTATAAATCAAGAGTTTGCACGGTTTTGTCGTGTATCGGAGCTTCCATTTCTTTATCCCTTGAAGCCTTAATGACTTCTTCCCTGGAAGCCATAAAGACATTATGCGTTGCCGACTTTGTGGCATACATTTATTATGACTGTGTTCCATAATGAAATCCTGATATGATGATAGCTTATATTGCAGACTTGATATTACATAGGCAATAATGTTGGATAGCATTATCAATTTGTCACTTGATGGAATTAAGTTTATATTTCTTGCAGACATATAGTCTTGATGTCATACAGGATTATAGCCATGATGTCTTGCAGAGATATAGGGATAATCAATAAAAGGTGTCCAAACTGCATGATTGGTATTGTTGCGGTGAGTAACTTCGTGGGTGAATGAACTGAGGACGGGAGTGTACCAGTGTTACAGAGTTTAGGTAGCAAGTTGTGCTTTTCTCCGTACAAAACCAAGTTTTGACCGTAGAAAAGCGACTTGCCGACCACTCCGTGGCGGTGGGAAATCACTTCGTACCTCGTGAATTAATCTTAGAATATGAAGCAGCGTACCGAAAGATTTGAGATGAGACTTACTCCGGAGGAAGCAGCCGGAATACGTGAAAAATCAAAACGCTACCATAGCGTCAGCAACTTTATAAGAATGGCAGTCAATGAGTTTTCAGACACAGACGCCAAAACCCGTCTTGAATTGTGCAATGACACAGCCAGACTGTGCAGGAAATTTCAGGACGAACTCTCATGGATGGGAAGCAATCTCAACCAGGCGGTCAAACGTGCCAACGAGCTTGCTGTTGCAGGGCTGTTATCCGAGAGTTATTTCAAGGATATACTTGCTCCCATGATTGAGGGTGTGGAGAAGATGATTAAGGCAGTCAAATCGGAAGTACAACCATCCGCGATAGCATATTGACGAACTCCGAAAGAGAGTTGTATCTTTGTCGACAAAAAGAATCATGGGTTATAACAAGTCTTTGTCCGATGTCTATTCAGAGACATGGACGCGTTACAAGAATCAATGCGAGACAGACGGCTATATCGCATTGAACCGTTTCTGTGCCGGTACCGGCGTCAACGTCCAGCGGCTTTATGAGTGGCTTCGGCGCCGCAAAATCAGCATAAGCGATTATCAACGCAGTCTGCCGGAGAGACCGGATTCGTCGCGGGAAGGTGGCGGGCCGTTATTCCGGGAGGTTAAGGTTCCCGGTATTCAGGTTGCGGATGAGAGCCGGGATGTCGGTGCCACCAGTGTCGTGCGTGACGTGCACATCGAACTCGGTTGGGGCCGAGGCGTGAGTCTGGGAGAGATAAGCGCGGAGGGGCTGGCGCTTCTGGTGGATGTCATGACACGCAGGAGTGATGTGGAGTCTTGAGGCGGATATGCGGCTCTGGGTATGCCGGCAGCCGGTATCGATGCGCTACGGCATCCGGGGTCTGGCCCAGATGGTGTGGTCGTGGAAGGGGCATTCTCCGGCATCGGGCGATGTGTATGTGTTTTTCTCAAAGGACCGCAAGACCATGAAGGCGTTGAAATGGGATGGCGACGGATTTTTGATGTACACAAAAAGACTGTCGCGAGGCCGTTTCCGGGAGGTGCTCAAAAAGGGCGATGACGGCGTGCGCAGGCTCCAATGGGACGATTTCTATATGCTGATGAGGGGCCTCACGCCTGTGAAGGTGATGGTCGAAAATCGCTTCAGAATGGCCGTAAAATAAGGCTTAATAATTTGTTAATCAAATAAATAAATGGCGTGGAAAGTTGCAACTGTCAGATATTTTTTGTAACTTTACACCATGAAAAAGAACGAGTTGATAGAGTTTCTGCAACGTCAGATCGAGTTCCTTCAAGGGCGGCTCGACGAGGCGTTGGCCTCTGTCAGCTCGCTTACTTTATCCAATGAAAAGCTGCAGTCGACCAACGAGAAGCTTGTGGCGACTGTAGATGAACTGCGCAAGCAAATGGCCTCAATGGAGGAGGCTATGAAAGGCAAAAGTGCGGAACTGAGCAAAGAGAAAGCCGCGCGTCAGGCAGTGCAGCGTCTGCAGGGCTCGCCGTCGGAGCGTCAGAAGAAACCGGTGACGACTCCTGCCACATCCGAAACTCGACAGCAGAAGCCAGAGAAGAAACGTACCAACAACGGCGCCAAAAGGAAGACGCATCCGGAGTGTGAGGTGGAGACCATTATAGTGGAGCCTGACAGTCCGGACTTCAATCCCGAGGCGGCGACGTTTATCGGCGAGTGCGATGTCGTGCGCTACGTCATGGAGCCGATGCGCTTCAAAAAAATTATCTACAAGGTCAGAAAATACGTGCAGGACGAGAAAATATACAAAGGTTCCGCACCCGCCACACCGCTGCTTAACTCGCAGTATACATCTTCCTTCATAGCCGGACTCGCCGAGCTACGCTATCTCCACTGCATGCCACTTGAAAATGCTGTCGAATACTTCCGTGCCCACGGCTTCGACCTTGACAAAGGCACCGCACAGAAGCTCGTAAGTAAGGTAAGGGTACATCTGGAAAATCTATACAAGGCGCTGGGTCAGGCAATAGTCGCGGACAATTATATCTGCGGTGACGAGACCTATCAGAAAGTGCGGCTGCAGGTGGCAACTCCTTCGGGAAGAAAGATCAAGAAAGGCTACATATGGGTGTTCGTCGGCATGACAACCGGGCTTGTGTACTTCTTCTATGACGACGGCTCCCGCTCGGCCGAAGTCTTCGAGCAACACATAAAAGGCTTCAACGGAGCCTTCCAGTGCGACTATTACTCGGGATACCGGCATATCGGAATCGGTGGGATGAGCGGGATAAAACGCTTGCCATGCCTGCAGCACATCAAGCGAAAGTTTCTCGATCTGAAAGACAATCCAAAGGCGCAGGAAATAGCAAAGCTCTTCGGACTCCTTTACCACTTCGAGCATCAGCACCGCATAGGCAAAGACGGATGGACGGCGGGAAAGCACCTTGAGTGGAGACAACGATACTCCAAGGTGATGCTCGAGAAAATCCGCATGAGACTGACAGCAGTCAAAGACCGCATCGGCGTGCCACCCGACGACCCGCTGCTCGCCGCCACCGAACATGCACTCAAACAATGGGACGAGATACCACGCATCTTTGCCTCACCCACCTACAGACTCGACAACAACGAAGTCGAGCGAATCAACCGCTACATATCCCTGACCCGTCGCCGACTTACAATCGGCTCCCACTCCGGAGCCGAAGCCGCCGCCCTGTACCACTCTCTTGCGATCACCTGCCACCGCTGCGGAGTCAACGTCTTCGACTACTTCTGCGACATAATCGACCGATGTGCCGCATGGCCGCCAAACACCCCGATCGAAAAATACCGCGACCTGCTTCCCGACCGCTGGAAACTCTCACAAAAATAGCCGCCCAAAACCTGGACGGCTATTTTTTTAAGCTATACCTGCTGTCGCGGACGGTTGTACCTTTCATGAGGTTTATGCCTGAGGCGGCCACAGTAGCGTAGAGCTTCTGGGCGTGCTTTATCTCGCGTGCTATGGCAAGGTTGGCGTCGGCATAGTACCACGCGACAAAAGGCTTCTTTGTCACATACTTGTAGGTGTTTACTGTAAAGTCCTTGTACTCCTTTGTCAGAAGATAGAGCGAGCTGGCGGTCGAGGATATGGCAGCGGCAAGCACCACGTATGAGTATGCGTTGTTGAGCCTGGTGTCGAGCGTCGAGCGTACATCATTGAACTTCTCCGCTCCTTTGGTGACAAGCGATTGCTCCCCGAAGCTCGTGGCTATGCGTGCCAACGCCTGGTCTTCATCTTTCTTGACAGCCTTGTGCAGAGCCATAAGAGCCTCGAATGTCGGCAGGTCTTTCGGAAAGTCGAAGGCAAATGACTTCAAGGGAAGAAGCAGAGCCACAAGAACGAGAGTTGTAAGTTTGCGTATCATCATGGCTCCGTCATTTTATAATCCGCAGTCCGTTCCAGTTGAGTATCAGCATACCTACCTGATTCTGCATGACTTTCATGTTGGCCCAGCCCTCCGGGTCTATTGCGAAAAACAGGTCATCTTTTGTGGCGTACTGAGCCATAGCCATCATAGCCTGAACCTTGTAGCGGATTTCGAGAAGGTCGGTGTAGATTTTGTTGGCTACCGTCAGTCGGTCGTAGCGGTCAAGGAGATTATATCCGTCGCTCTTGGTCTCGGCGGTAGCCTGGCCTTTGAGGGGATTCTGAACCTTGCCGTTGTTGACTATGTTGATGAAGTCGGCCACAAGCTGCTGTGTCTGGGCCGTGAGGTTGCCGAGTTCGTTAAGACATAGTGCCTTGTTGGTGAACTTGGCTTTGCTTACGGTCTTTACCAGCTCCGGCACGCTCTTAACTATGTCGAAGGCACACAGTCCTATCTCCACATAATATTTGCTCTCGGTGCCGAAGCCTGAGATATTCTCCATAGTCACCTTGTAGAGTTCGGTGATGGTAGCCATGCTCACGGTGTATTGCTCCAGCTTGTTCTGCTTTGCGGATATGGAGTCGAGCCTTTTGTTGTGCTGATCCTCTATGGCTTTCTGCGATGCGAGATTGGTTGTCACCGCTTTCAGGCAGTACGGGTCAATCACCACTTTCCATGCCGAGGCTGTGCCGAAAAAGAACGTCACGCAGATAATCAGCATGATATTACGCATGGCGTATTGTGAATTATGTTTTGGATTTACCATAGCGACATTACTTTCTGTTGTTGGTTGACCTTACGGGCAAAATCAAGATATTTGGATATTCCGGCTCTCTTGCGGTCGGCCTCGATGTTGGTTATCGCCTCCTGCATGGTGCCGTAATGACGGAGGTATATTTTAAGAGCCTCTTTCTCGGCCCGCTCGGTGGTGTAGGCCCAGTAACATTCCGGCGGCTCCTCGACGCCATAGACATCGGAGTTCTGGCCACGGCATATCCACACCTCTTTGAAGTAGTTGCGTCCCTCCTTGTTATTGAGGGCGTTGACTGTGAATATCTGCTGTTTCTGAATAGGTGTCAGTCCGAGTATGGCCGCTATGTCGTTGTACCTGTCCTTGAACTTCGACTGGTCGAGCAATATCTTCACATCGGAGTTGTTGATTATCGCCTCCTTTACGATGGGAGAGTCTATCACATCGTTAAGCTCCTGCGTCACCACACCGGCTATGCCGTGGAATTTGCGGACGGTCTTATACAGGAACTTTATGTACTCCGCCATAGTGGGCGAGGCTATCGCTTTCCATGCCTCCTCGATTATCAGGGCCTTGCGTCCTTTCTTGATACGCATTTTCTGGAGAAACACGTCCATGATTATCAGCACAACGATAGGGAAAAGCACCGGGTCATCTTTAATCTTGTCGATTTCAAAGACTATGAAACGCTCGTCGAAAAGATTGGTGTCAAGGTCGGAGTTGAGAGTAACCTCCAGCTCGCCGCCACGGTAGAACTGTTTGAGGATAGCGGCGAAGTCGCGTATGTCGAAATGTATCTTCTCCAGCGATGTGATCTGCGGTATCCGTTCAAGGGCGAACTCGTAGTAGCTGTTGAAGGAGAGCGACGGCACTTTGAGGCGGCGTTTCTGCTCCTCCATGTGGTCTATTTGCTTGTCAATCTTCATCAGCATAGAGGTCTCATGCAGCTCTTTCTTATACACCTCAATCTTTGAGGCCGCTTTCTCTTTTTCAGCCTCGGTAGTTGCGCGGTCGTACAACCATCCGCGATAGCATATTGACGAACTCCGAAAGAGAGTTGTATCTTTGTCGACAAAAAGAATCATGGGTTATAACAAGTCTTTGTCCGATGTCTATTCAGAGACATGGACGCGTTACAAGAATCAATGCGAGACAGACGGCTATATCGCATTGAACCGTTTCTGTGCCGGTACCGGCGTCAACGTCCAGCGGCTTTATGAGTGGCTTCGGCGCCGCAAAATCAGCATAAGCGATTATCAACGCAGTCTGCCGGAGAGACCGGATTCGTCGCGGGAAGGTGGCGGGCCGTTATTCCGGGAGGTTAAGGTTCCCGGTATTCAGGTTGCGGATGAGAGCCGGGATGTCGGTGCCACCAGTGTCGTGCGTGACGTGCACATCGAACTCGGTTGGGGCCGAGGCGTGAGTCTGGGAGAGATAAGCGCGGAGGGGCTGGCGCTTCTGGTGGATGTCATGACACGCAGGAGTGATGTGGAGTCTTGAGGCGGATATGCGGCTCTGGGTATGCCGGCAGCCGGTATCGATGCGCTACGGCATCCGGGGTCTGGCCCAGATGGTGTGGTCGTGGAAGGGGCATTCTCCGGCATCGGGCGATGTGTATGTGTTTTTCTCAAAGGACCGCAAGACCATGAAGGCGTTGAAATGGGATGGCGACGGATTTTTGATGTACACAAAAAGACTGTCGCGAGGCCGTTTCCGGGAGGTGCTCAAAAAGGGCGATGACGGCGTGCGCAGGCTCCAATGGGACGATTTCTATATGCTGATGAGGGGCCTCACGCCTGTGAAGGTGATGGTCGAAAATCGCTTCAGAATGGCCGTAAAATAAGGCTTAATAATTTGTTAATCAAATAAATAAATGGCGTGGAAAGTTGCAACTGTCAGATATTTTTTGTAACTTTACACCATGAAAAAGAACGAGTTGATAGAGTTTCTGCAACGTCAGATCGAGTTCCTTCAAGGGCGGCTCGACGAGGCGTTGGCCTCTGTCAGCTCGCTTACTTTATCCAATGAAAAGCTGCAGTCGACCAACGAGAAGCTTGTGGCGACTGTAGATGAACTGCGCAAGCAAATGGCCTCAATGGAGGAGGCTATGAAAGGCAAAAGTGCGGAACTGAGCAAAGAGAAAGCCGCGCGTCAGGCAGTGCAGCGTCTGCAGGGCTCGCCGTCGGAGCGTCAGAAGAAACCGGTGACGACTCCTGCCACATCCGAAACTCGACAGCAGAAGCCAGAGAAGAAACGTACCAACAACGGCGCCAAAAGGAAGACGCATCCGGAGTGTGAGGTGGAGACCATTATAGTGGAGCCTGACAGTCCGGACTTCAATCCCGAGGCGGCGACGTTTATCGGCGAGTGCGATGTCGTGCGCTACGTCATGGAGCCGATGCGCTTCAAAAAAATTATCTACAAGGTCAGAAAATACGTGCAGGACGAGAAAATATACAAAGGTTCCGCACCCGCCACACCGCTGCTTAACTCGCAGTATACATCTTCCTTCATAGCCGGACTCGCCGAGCTACGCTATCTCCACTGCATGCCACTTGAAAATGCTGTCGAATACTTCCGTGCCCACGGCTTCGACCTTGACAAAGGCACCGCACAGAAGCTCGTAAGTAAGGTAAGGGTACATCTGGAAAATCTATACAAGGCGCTGGGTCAGGCAATAGTCGCGGACAATTATATCTGCGGTGACGAGACCTATCAGAAAGTGCGGCTGCAGGTGGCAACTCCTTCGGGAAGAAAGATCAAGAAAGGCTACATATGGGTGTTCGTCGGCATGACAACCGGGCTTGTGTACTTCTTCTATGACGACGGCTCCCGCTCGGCCGAAGTCTTCGAGCAACACATAAAAGGCTTCAACGGAGCCTTCCAGTGCGACTATTACTCGGGATACCGGCATATCGGAATCGGTGGGATGAGCGGGATAAAACGCTTGCCATGCCTGCAGCACATCAAGCGAAAGTTTCTCGATCTGAAAGACAATCCAAAGGCGCAGGAAATAGCAAAGCTCTTCGGACTCCTTTACCACTTCGAGCATCAGCACCGCATAGGCAAAGACGGATGGACGGCGGGAAAGCACCTTGAGTGGAGACAACGATACTCCAAGGTGATGCTCGAGAAAATCCGCATGAGACTGACAGCAGTCAAAGACCGCATCGGCGTGCCACCCGACGACCCGCTGCTCGCCGCCACCGAACATGCACTCAAACAATGGGACGAGATACCACGCATCTTTGCCTCACCCACCTACAGACTCGACAACAACGAAGTCGAGCGAATCAACCGCTACATATCCCTGACCCGTCGCCGACTTACAATCGGCTCCCACTCCGGAGCCGAAGCCGCCGCCCTGTACCACTCTCTTGCGATCACCTGCCACCGCTGCGGAGTCAACGTCTTCGACTACTTCTGCGACATAATCGACCGATGTGCCGCATGGCCGCCAAACACCCCGATCGAAAAATACCGCGACCTGCTTCCCGACCGCTGGAAACTCTCACAAAAATAGCCGCCCAAAACCTGGACGGCTATTTTTTTAAGCTATACCTGCTGTCGCGGACGGTTGTACAATCGGAACAAGCTGACATTGCCAGAAAAGCGATAAGACTGAGACCATAAACACAAGTCTTTATGACTGTATGGAAATATCCGAACAAGACATAAAGATACCAAGACATTAAGCGATGATAGCTACTATTCTTCCGTCGAGTGCCAATTTCCATGCTGTCGCATACAATGAGAAAAAAGTGGCAAAGGGTGTGGCGCGACTTCTTGAAATGAGCAACCTCGGACATATCGGCGTGCTTTCAAAACCGACTGCAAAGGAAATGCAGGATTATATGATAGCCTACTCTTCCAGAAATTCAAGGATAAAAAAAGCACAGTTCCACCTTGCCATTTCTTGCAAGGGGCATGAAAAGACAGAGGAAGAACTATTGCAGTTCGCCCACGAATATCTCAAGGAAATGGGCTACGGGAACGAAGGTCAGCCGTTGTTGGTATATGCTCATACCGACACTGACAACACGCATATACATATAGTAACATCCAGAATATCTCCGGACGGAAAGAAAATCAGCGACCATCACGAAAGAGTGCGTTCTCAGGCAGTACTCAACAAACTTGTCGGCAAGGATGTCAAGGCGAAAGCCGCAGAGGATCTTGCTGCTTCACTCGGCTATTCATTCTCTACCTTTGCTCAATACAAAGCTCTTATGACCTCAATGGGGTATGAGGTTTATGAAAAGAACGATATTGTATATGTCAAACGTGACGGAGCGGTTCAGGCAAAGATTGGATATGCTGATATATGCGGCAAGTTCCATAAGGTGCAACTTGACAAGACACGACGCAGGCAACTGTGGGCTATGCTTAAGAAATACCGTGATGTGAGTGCAGACAGGAAAGAACTCCAGGCAGAGGTGAAGCGGAAATTAGGCATAGACCTTGTTTTCTTTGGAAAATCCGATAATCCTTATGGATATATGATAGTTGACCATGCCAACAAAACTGTATATAACGGAGCTTGGGTATTATCCATTAAGTCACTCCTTGATTTCACTACTCCTGATGACAAGATGGAGCGTATTGATGCCTACATCGACAGACTTCTTGAAAACAATCCCACAATAGACACATGGGGCATAAACTCAAAAATATTCCGCTATAATGCCTTCATACGGCGCGGAGTGCTCCACTACCGAAATACTACACGCCCACTCAAAGGTTTCATGGCCGCAACCATTCTTAGAAATGACAAAATAAAAAGGATAGAATCATTTCAACCGACAACTGCGTCTGAACGGGATCTGCTGTGCAGTATATATAAGGTGAACGAGCCTGAGCTTGTAACTCTATCTCAGAATAAAAGCCAACACTATTATAATGATGTTGACAAGCTGCGCCGATTATTTAACGATGACAGCATAGTTAAGCTGCGTTCCGAAATACGCAACGCCGGGTTCTATATACGTCAGAGCGGAGAGGATTATTTTGCCATTAATTTCTCATCCAAGCAAGTAATCAACCTCTCGGAAGAGGGATTTGATTGTACAACCGTCCGCGACAGCAGGTATAGCTTAAAAAAATAGCCGTCCAGGTTTTGGGCGGCTATTTTTGTGAGAGTTTCCAGCGGTCGGGAAGCAGGTCGCGGTATTTTTCGATCGGGGTGTTTGGCGGCCATGCGGCACATCGGTCGATTATGTCGCAGAAGTAGTCGAAGACGTTGACTCCGCAGCGGTGGCAGGTGATCGCAAGAGAGTGGTACAGGGCGGCGGCTTCGGCTCCGGAGTGGGAGCCGATTGTAAGTCGGCGACGGGTCAGGGATATGTAGCGGTTGATTCGCTCGACTTCGTTGTTGTCGAGTCTGTAGGTGGGTGAGGCAAAGATGCGTGGTATCTCGTCCCATTGTTTGAGTGCATGTTCGGTGGCGGCGAGCAGCGGGTCGTCGGGTGGCACGCCGATGCGGTCTTTGACTGCTGTCAGTCTCATGCGGATTTTCTCGAGCATCACCTTGGAGTATCGTTGTCTCCACTCAAGGTGCTTTCCCGCCGTCCATCCGTCTTTGCCTATGCGGTGCTGATGCTCGAAGTGGTAAAGGAGTCCGAAGAGCTTTGCTATTTCCTGCGCCTTTGGATTGTCTTTCAGATCGAGAAACTTTCGCTTGATGTGCTGCAGGCATGGCAAGCGTTTTATCCCGCTCATCCCACCGATTCCGATATGCCGGTATCCCGAGTAATAGTCGCACTGGAAGGCTCCGTTGAAGCCTTTTATGTGTTGCTCGAAGACTTCGGCCGAGCGGGAGCCGTCGTCATAGAAGAAGTACACAAGCCCGGTTGTCATGCCGACGAACACCCATATGTAGCCTTTCTTGATCTTTCTTCCCGAAGGAGTTGCCACCTGCAGCCGCACTTTCTGATAGGTCTCGTCACCGCAGATATAATTGTCCGCGACTATTGCCTGACCCAGCGCCTTGTATAGATTTTCCAGATGTACCCTTACCTTACTTACGAGCTTCTGTGCGGTGCCTTTGTCAAGGTCGAAGCCGTGGGCACGGAAGTATTCGACAGCATTTTCAAGTGGCATGCAGTGGAGATAGCGTAGCTCGGCGAGTCCGGCTATGAAGGAAGATGTATACTGCGAGTTAAGCAGCGGTGTGGCGGGTGCGGAACCTTTGTATATTTTCTCGTCCTGCACGTATTTTCTGACCTTGTAGATAATTTTTTTGAAGCGCATCGGCTCCATGACGTAGCGCACGACATCGCACTCGCCGATAAACGTCGCCGCCTCGGGATTGAAGTCCGGACTGTCAGGCTCCACTATAATGGTCTCCACCTCACACTCCGGATGCGTCTTCCTTTTGGCGCCGTTGTTGGTACGTTTCTTCTCTGGCTTCTGCTGTCGAGTTTCGGATGTGGCAGGAGTCGTCACCGGTTTCTTCTGACGCTCCGACGGCGAGCCCTGCAGACGCTGCACTGCCTGACGCGCGGCTTTCTCTTTGCTCAGTTCCGCACTTTTGCCTTTCATAGCCTCCTCCATTGAGGCCATTTGCTTGCGCAGTTCATCTACAGTCGCCACAAGCTTCTCGTTGGTCGACTGCAGCTTTTCATTGGATAAAGTAAGCGAGCTGACAGAGGCCAACGCCTCGTCGAGCCGCCCTTGAAGGAACTCGATCTGACGTTGCAGAAACTCTATCAACTCGTTCTTTTTCATGGTGTAAAGTTACAAAAAATATCTGACATTTGCAACTTTCCACGCCATTTATTTATTTGATTAACAAATTATTAAGCCTTATTTTACGGCCATTCTGAAGCGATTTTCGACCATCACCTTCACAGGCGTGAGGCCCCTCATCAGCATATAGAAATCGTCCCATTGGAGCCTGCGCACGCCGTCATCGCCCTTTTTGAGCACCTCCCGGAAACGGCCTCGCGACAGTCTTTTTGTGTACATCAAAAATCCGTCGCCATCCCATTTCAACGCCTTCATGGTCTTGCGGTCCTTTGAGAAAAACACATACACATCGCCCGATGCCGGAGAATGCCCCTTCCACGACCACACCATCTGGGCCAGACCCCGGATGCCGTAGCGCATCGATACCGGCTGCCGGCATACCCAGAGCCGCATATCCGCCTCAAGACTCCACATCACTCCTGCGTGTCATGACATCCACCAGAAGCGCCAGCCCCTCCGCGCTTATCTCTCCCAGACTCACGCCTCGGCCCCAACCGAGTTCGATGTGCACGTCACGCACGACACTGGTGGCACCGACATCCCGGCTCTCATCCGCAACCTGAATACCGGGAACCTTAACCTCCCGGAATAACGGCCCGCCACCTTCCCGCGACGAATCCGGTCTCTCCGGCAGACTGCGTTGATAATCGCTTATGCTGATTTTGCGGCGCCGAAGCCACTCATAAAGCCGCTGGACGTTGACGCCGGTACCGGCACAGAAACGGTTCAATGCGATATAGCCGTCTGTCTCGCATTGATTCTTGTAACGCGTCCATGTCTCTGAATAGACATCGGACAAAGACTTGTTATAACCCATGATTCTTTTTGTCGACAAAGATACAACTCTCTTTCGGAGTTCGTCAATATGCTATCGCGGATGGTTGTACCATGAAAGCCTCGATGGACGAGAAGATGAACCTTGTCATGTCGCTGAAGGACACCATAGAGAACGCCCGGCGTATTATCGACAACGCCAACCTGTGGTGCTACCTCATGACAAACTGCGGCTGGAAGCCTGACTACATCTGGGAGATACTAACCTCCGATGTCAAGGACGAGATCGTGGGAGCGGTAATCAACAAGTGGAACCAATAAACATATACCGATTATGAAATTCAGAACTATCACCGCATTATCGCTCGCCCTGCTCATCGCGGCGCTCCCGGCGGCAGTGTCGGCCAAGACACCCAAAATCCATGACGACCAGAAGGAGAAGCAATGGCTCTCGATGGAGAACGGGCCGTGGGACTTCGCTCCGGACTGGTACTATTATTTCCTGCACAAGAATTATTCCGGCGCGGAAATGTACTGGAAGTGGGCCGGCTTCAAATCAGGCTACCGCGTCCGCTTCAAGGAGGAGAAATCAAATGTCAAACGCATCATGCCCGTGCGTGTCACGGCGGAAGAGACCCAGCGGCAAAAACTCTCTAAGGTGGAGAAAGAGCGTGCATACGTCGAATCTCTCTACAAGGAGGAACTGGCACGCGAGGCTGACCGGGCTGTCGATGTCACCTATTCGATCTACAAGGACGAGTTCAGCCGTATGCAGGACTGTATCGCCGACGGGCTTCTCTATTGCCTTAACAAGAGCAAGGGGAAGATGAAGTATCAGGTTGACGAGCTGTCACGGCAGAACGAGATCATCTGCGCCAATATCGCCTATATTCATAAACAGGGTGTCGGCTACGGGCTGGAGAACGCAAAGCGTCAGCAGGCATACGAGGAGGCAAAGGCCGAGATGGGAAAACTGGTGTCGCGCACCGTCCGCCTCGCGGCAGTGGCCGCCACCCATTACTAACATTAACCTGACTAATTGAAAACTATATGACTTTATTATCAATACTCTGCACAATGGGGCTTCCGGCTATCGACCAGAGTCTCGACAAGCTGCTTGTGGCGATGGAGGCGTTTCCGAATGTGGCGATTTTAGGCGACACAATCAGCTTCGCCCGTATGCTCGGACTGTTGCTCGCCCTGTGCGTAGGCTCTTACGAGTGTTGGATGATGATGCTCGGACGGCGAGGAATGGACATAATGAAGCTGCTCCGCATCATAGGCATATCAATGTGCATATCATCTTCATCATGGATATGCTCGGCTCTCCAGATGCCCGGCAAGTCTTTGGAAGCAACCACTAAGTCAATGGCTATGGCGAAGAACAAGGAGGTCGCGGCTCTGGAGCTGAAAGTGGCCCAGAAGCAAGGCGAGTATCTTGAACGCCTCCGTGCAGTGCAGGATTCAATATCCACGGCGAAACAGGTGGCCGCAATCGGCGAGGACGCGAACTGGTGGGACAAACTCGTGTATAACGTGGAAAACCTCGGCGAGACCATCAACAACTACGCCCAGCGTGCGGCGGTGGCCGCCGAGACAAAGGTAAGCGAATGGATAAACGACGTGATACGCTTTGTCGGGGAGCTGATTTTCCAGATGTCCTACTACGGCATACTTGTGGCGCAGAGGATATTCATAGCGATAATGATTGTGTTCTGCCCCATAATGTTTGCTCTTTCCCTCGCTCCGCCGTGGAACTCGGCATGGAGCCAGTGGATGTCAAAATTCCTCTCCCTCACGTTATGGGGCTTCGTGACCTATATGTGCCTGTACTACATAGACTTCATACTGATGTATAATCTTCAGGAGGATCTGGTGGCCTACAACCACCTGTTGCACGGTGCTGTCAACTCATGGGAGCAGATAGGCGCGCTCGGTTTGCAGGGCATAGGCTCCAACTGTATGTACGCTATGGGTATGCTTGTCGGGGCCTATATCATACGCTTCGTTCCCGAAGTCGCCTCATGGCTCATACCCGGCGGTGTCAGCAGCGGTGCCGCATCTCCCTCAGGCAGTGTCGCTATGGGCGCGGCGATGATGGGCGGCTCGGCGGCTCTCAAAGCCACCAACGTGACCCGCAATGTGGCCGGTTCAATCGGCGCACAGGCAGGAAGAAATCTGAAACACACCCCTTAAAACGACAAACAAGATTATCATGCTGATAAAATCCCTTGAACAGAAAACACGGCTCGCAATGATGACGGTAATGGCAACCATAATAGGTTGCGCCGCCATCTGCGGGTTCACCGTGTGGCGTTGCGTGTCGCTCGTGACCGAGGAGCGCAAGCAGATATATATTCTTGACGGCGACATACCGTTCCTTGCCGAGCGTGCCGGACTTGAAGCCAATTTCATCATGGAGGCGAAAGCGCATATCCAGCTTTTCCACCAGTATTTTTTCAATCTCCCTCCCGACAACGACTATATCAAGTGGACTGTCGGCAAGGCCATGTATATGGCTGACGGCACAGCCCTGAAGCAGAAGCAGGCACTTGACGAGAACGGCTTTTACTCCGACATCATATCATCTTCGGCTGTCTGCACCATAATCTGTGACTCTATCCAGTTCGACGAGCATACTCGCAAGTTCAGCTACTACGGGACGCAGATTATCAAGAGGCGCACGCGCGATCTAAAACGCACCATGCTCACCACCGGCTATGTGGAGAATGTGCCTCGTACCCAGAACAATCCTCATGGACTGATGATAACCAACTGGCGTACCCTTGAAAACAAAGACCTTGACTATTAAAACCTGACTTATGAAATCTCTCAGACAAACTTTCAGCGAAAACCGGAGGAAAGCACAGGGCGCAATACGCTCATGGCTTCGGCCGAAGATGGGTGCCATAGGCACACGATACCGTCTGGCCGCCAGGATCAGAAAGGCCAATTCATGGGCCACGCGACACCCTCGCCGGACTTTCGGCTATGTCGTCGGCTCCCTGCTGATGATACTCGTGTGCGACATAATAGCGACCGGGGCACGGATGGAATCACAGGAGCCGGAGCTGCAATCCATCGCCAAGGTCGAGCCTATCTTCAGCGGCTTCCGCACCATTCAGGCTAACAAGGAGGCGCAACGCCGACGGCTCATGGAGATAACCGGCGACGGTCAGGCTGTCAAGCATGAACTTGACTCCCTTATCGCCATTCCACGCAAGAGCCATGACGACTCAATAGGCATAATACGCCGGTACAGGCAGCTTGAACAGATTGTAAAATCCCTCAAACATAACGATAACAATGAAAAAAATTAATTTCAGACAACCGAAGTATATCTTCCCTGCGGTGATTTTCGTGCCGCTGTGTGCGCTGATATATTTCGCAATGGAGACTTTCGGCGGCGGTGGCGATGACCCTCAGGCCGTGGCTACAGACCGTATCAACTCCACTCTGCCGGAGGCCAACGCCGAGGCTCCCGGTGACAAGATGTTCGAGATGTCACGCCGCTTCGGTGACGAAGACGCCTTTACCGCCGTGGGCGCGCTCGGCGAGGAACAGGAGGAACGCGAGGCTCTTGAACACGGCTACACCGAGGACGAGCTGAACCGTCTCGACGCGGCCGAGGCCGAGCGTATCCGTCAGCAGCAGGAGCTGGAGGAACTGGAGCGTTCCCTTGCTGAATCGCGCCGGCATATCAACTCATACGCTTACGGTGACGGCTATAATCCTGCCGACTATGAACCTGCCGTTGACCCCCGGAGCGAATATGCACGCGACCTTGAGGCGATACAGCAGCGCAGCTACGAGCGTCAGAAAGCTATCGAGGCCGGACTTGGCATAGGACAGCCCGACCCGGAGGAAGCCATGCGCAAGCACCGGGCCGACTCCATAGCAAGGGCGCGGGAGATAGAGCGTGAGAAGAACCGCCCATTGCTGGTGCTTAAATCACGGGAGACAAATGCCGACAAATTCAATACAGTGGGTAGTTCGGCCGATAATGTCGATGCTCCGCTTATCCGTGCCATGATCGACAAGACAACAAAGGCGCATGAGGGCACGAGGCTACGCTTCAAGTTGCTCGACGATGTGACAATACATGATGTGAGGCTTGCCAAAGGCACATATCTGTACGGCACCGTCACCGGCTTCGGCCAACAGCGTGTCCGCGCCGCCATCACTTCAATTCTTGTAGGCGGAAAGTTCCTGAAAGTGAATCTTTCGGTGTTCGACAACGACGGCATGGAGGGCTTCTATGTCCCGGAGTCCGCTTTCCGCGATTTTATGAAAGAGGCGGGTGCCAGCACAGTGCAGCAGAATATCAGCTTTGAGTCCGAGAGCGGCTACGGCTCCGGAATATCCGGCGAGGCCATCGCTTTGCAGGCTCTCCAGAATATGTATAACTCCGCGACTTCCGCTGTGTCGGCCAATATCCGCAAGAACAAGGCGAAAATCAAATACAACACCATCGTTTACCTTATCAATTCAGACGAAGCATATTAAACGGTAATCAACCAACCCATTATGAAAGATAAAATAATTGCAGCTACCCTCGCGCTATGCGCCGTCGCAATCCCGGCGACCGCCAAAGAGAAGATCCTTGTCAACTCGGAAGTGACAACACATATCGTCATGCCTGAGAATATCAAGATGGTGGACTTATCCACCACAAAGATTATCGGCAACCAGTGTGCCGACAACATCGTGCGTATCAAGCCGTTCATCGAGGCTGACTCCGTACTTACCCACTACCGGGAGGGTGAGCTGATGGGTACTCTCACACTCATCGGCGAGCGACATCTGGCACAGTACGATGTGGTATATACCGCCGCCCCTTCGCGTGCCGCCTCTATCCACCGTGTGCCATACGCCGGTTTGGACTCCTACATCAATCCGGAGGTATCCATGCCTCAGTCGGAAATGGCACGTTACGCCTGGGCCGTATATGGCAGCGGTCGAAAATACAATCAGGTGGTGTCTAAAGCCAACGGCATGAAGGCGATTGTCAACAACATCTATTCGATAGGCGACTATTTCTTCATCGACTATTCCCTTCAGAACAGCACCAAGATAGCATACGACATCGCCGAGGTGCGTGTGAAGCTCACAGACAAGAAGGAGGTCAAGGCCACAAACTCTCAGACGGTGGAACTGTCGCCTGTTTATTCGCTGAACCTTGCAAAGAAGTTCAAGAAGAACTACCGCAACGTGCTTGTGCTCGATAAGCTGACTTTCCCGGACGAGAAAGTGCTCCGCATCGAAATATCGGAGAACCAGATAAGCGGACGTGTCATAACCCTTACCGTGGAGTATGACGATATTCTCAACGCCGACGGCTTCGACTCCGACATACTCAAAAATCTGCCGTTCAACTATTCACCCCATATCTACAAATAATCCGGCACTATGAAAAAGATACTGTTCGCAATCATCTGTGCAGTGGCTTCTATCACGGCCACCGCTCAGGAAAACAAGATAGCCGTCAACGCCGGCTTCCTGTTCCCGTCAACTCTCAACGCCACCGTTGGCTACGAGAGGTCGTTCACCTACGGCAACGCCGTGGAGGTCTATGGAGAGATTGGCAATCACTGGAAATCGGGCGAGGGTCAGTTCTGGAAAGGCTATTACTGGGACGGCGGTATAATCTACAAACACCGTCTGCACCGTTACAAGAACGGCAGCTTCCGTGTCCGCTTCGGCCCTCAGTTCGGAGCGGTGGAGAGAAAGTTTTTCATCGGTATCGAGGGAGGCTTTGAGTACAACTATGTGTTTCAGAACGGGTGCGAGTTCTCGATCATACAGAAGAATAATGTGAATTTCCTGCATGGCGACACGTTCCGCAACGGCCTCATGCTTGGATTCAAGATACCTTTCTGAAATCAGCCGAACAATTCCGAATGGGAGCCGAGACGCACAAGATTGATCTCATCTGTGTCCGGGTCAAACCATATCAAAAGGAAATCACCTTCTATATGGCACTCCATGTGGCCGGCATAATTCCCCGTCAGAGGGTGAGGACGGTTTTCTTCCGGTATCGGCTCCTCATTTTGTAGCAACTCCATAATCCTGAACAGTTTTTCAACCTTTTTCGGATTATTGCGGAAACGCTTGTAGTCTTTCTTGTATTGACTGCCGGGTTTGAGTTTTTTCATAATCCCATGGATTTTTCCATCGCCTCAATCGAGGAAAGATTCAGGGCAGGCTCGTTGCGGAGACGTCCGCTTGCCGCCTCTTCCATTGCCTCAAGTGTAACAGCATTAGGCTCGTGGTAGGCGGCATCAAGTAGAACAGTCTCAACATAATTGTTTAGGCTGCGGTTCTGCCGTTTTGCAAGCTGCTTCAATCTGTCAATGAGTTCCACGGAAAGGCGGAAGCTCTGGTTCTTTTTCAGTGCTATTTCCATATCCATATTATTTTATACTGCAAAGTTAGTGTAAATGTATTACAAAAACAATAATTCTACCATATAAGTTCCCAGACTATGGCTTTTGAAGAAACAAAGGAACAGCAACAGATGTATAACTACTTCCGTAGCTGTATCTACATATTCCTGATTATCGAGATTGTGATGAACCTGCCTATCACGTCTGACAACCGCGTGACGCAGTTCATACTCGACCTGCTCGGACGCTTCAAGATGTTCAACTCCGTGGCCGGGTGCAAGGTTGCCGAACTTGTCTGCATCTGTGTGGTATGTATCGGCACCAAAGCGAAAAAGGCGTTGAAGTTCAATCTGAAGACTATGGTGGTATATCCGGTGCTTGCAGGTCTCACTCTCGTAGGACTGTGCTTCATCTTCCATCACGGCACATGGGGTATGTCGCTCTTCGGCTTCCCTGCAAGCCGTGTCCTGTATGCCTTCTGCTCGGTGGTCGGCACAATGCTCGTACACCAGGGACTCGACGGTATTGCCAAGTATTACAACCACAAGGTCGGCGAGGACAGGTTTAATTTTGAGAATGAATCTTTTGAACAGTCCCGTCAGGAGGTCAATACACCTTATTCAGTGAATATCCCGATGATATTCTACTGGAAAAAGCGTATGCACAACGGCTACATCAACATTATCAATCCGTTCCGTGGTACGATTGTGCTGGGTACTCCCGGCTCCGGCAAGTCTTTCGGCATAATAGATCCGTTCATAAGGCAGCACGCACGAAAGGGCTTCGCCATGATGGTATATGACTATAAGTTCCCGACGCTTGCCAAGACGCTTTTCTATCAGTATTGCAAGAATTTGCACTACGGCAATCTGCCGAATGGGTGTGGTTTCCGCATAGTCAATTTTACCGATGTGGAGTATTCAAACCGTATCAACCCCATCCAGCGTAAATACATTCCCGACCTCGCGGCGGCTTCGGAGACGGCGGCCACGCTTCTTGCCTCGCTCAACAAGGGCGGTGGCGAGAAAAAGGGCGGCTCGGAGGCTTTCTTCACCAACTCGGCAGAGAATTTCCTCGCGGCGATCATCTATTTCTTTGTGAATTTCCACCCGACAGGTTTTCTGAAAGGGAAAAAACTGAAACGCTATATATCGCACGAGGGCAAGAAATTGGAGCTTGTGATACGCAACTGGGACGATTTCAACGCTCTGGACGAGAACGGCGAGGTCATGCTTGACTTCGTGAACGAGAACGGGCGCGACGTATCCACCGACGAGGACAAGATGTTCGTTGACCTTAACGGCTTCTCCTATATCGACCGCATGGGTAAGCTGATATTGATTGACCGCTGCTGGTATGAGGACGAGAACGGAAACGAGGTTGAGCCGGACACTATCACAGGTGAGTTTTCGGATATGCCCCATGTGCTGTCGTTCCTCGGACGCAAGTATTCGGAGGTGTTCGACATTCTGATGATGGACGATAAGATAGCCTCGCTGATGGCCCCCTTCAAGTCCGCATACGAGAACAAAGCCAACGACCAGCTTGAAGGTATGGTGGGTACTCTCCGCGTAAATGCGGCACGGCTTGTATCCCCTGAAGCCTATTGGGTGTTCACCGGCGATGATTTTGACTTGAAGATTTCCGACCCGGTGAGTCCGAGCTATCTTGTGATTGCCAACGACCCCGAAAAGGAACAGGTCATCGGCTCTCTGAACGCTCTTGTGCTTAACCGTCTGATAACCCGTGTCAATTCCAAAGGCAATATACCTGTTAGTATCATCGTTGACGAGCTTCCCACTCTGTACTTCCACAAGATTGACCGACTGATCGGCACGGCGCGAAGCAACAAGGTTGCCGTGACTCTCGGTTTTCAGGAGCTTCCGCAGTTGGAGGCTGACTACGGCAAGGTGGGTATGCAGAAGATTATCACGACCTGCGGCAACATATTCATGGGTGCGGCACGAAACAAGGAGACTCTTGAATGGGCGCAGAATGATGTGTTCGGCAAGGCGAAGCAGACATCGACATCAATCACCATAAACGACCAGAAAATCTCAACCTCCATTTCCGAGAAGATGGACTATCTCGTTCCGGCGGCAAAAATCGCAGACATGGCTACGGGCTGGCTTGCGGGTCAGGCGGCACGTGACTTCACGGCCACCGATGAAAAGATGCTGTCGCATTTTGACATCGAGGACTCCGAGGAGTTCAAGACAACCAAGTATTTCTGCAAGAGTACAACCATCCGCGATAGCATATTGACGAACTCCGAAAGAGAGTTGTATCTTTGTCGACAAAAAGAATCATGGGTTATAACAAGTCTTTGTCCGATGTCTATTCAGAGACATGGACGCGTTACAAGAATCAATGCGAGACAGACGGCTATATCGCATTGAACCGTTTCTGTGCCGGTACCGGCGTCAACGTCCAGCGGCTTTATGAGTGGCTTCGGCGCCGCAAAATCAGCATAAGCGATTATCAACGCAGTCTGCCGGAGAGACCGGATTCGTCGCGGGAAGGTGGCGGGCCGTTATTCCGGGAGGTTAAGGTTCCCGGTATTCAGGTTGCGGATGAGAGCCGGGATGTCGGTGCCACCAGTGTCGTGCGTGACGTGCACATCGAACTCGGTTGGGGCCGAGGCGTGAGTCTGGGAGAGATAAGCGCGGAGGGGCTGGCGCTTCTGGTGGATGTCATGACACGCAGGAGTGATGTGGAGTCTTGAGGCGGATATGCGGCTCTGGGTATGCCGGCAGCCGGTATCGATGCGCTACGGCATCCGGGGTCTGGCCCAGATGGTGTGGTCGTGGAAGGGGCATTCTCCGGCATCGGGCGATGTGTATGTGTTTTTCTCAAAGGACCGCAAGACCATGAAGGCGTTGAAATGGGATGGCGACGGATTTTTGATGTACACAAAAAGACTGTCGCGAGGCCGTTTCCGGGAGGTGCTCAAAAAGGGCGATGACGGCGTGCGCAGGCTCCAATGGGACGATTTCTATATGCTGATGAGGGGCCTCACGCCTGTGAAGGTGATGGTCGAAAATCGCTTCAGAATGGCCGTAAAATAAGGCTTAATAATTTGTTAATCAAATAAATAAATGGCGTGGAAAGTTGCAAATGTCAGATATTTTTTGTAACTTTACACCATGAAAAAGAACGAGTTGATAGAGTTTCTGCAACGTCAGATCGAGTTCCTTCAAGGGCGGCTCGACGAGGCGTTGGCCTCTGTCAGCTCGCTTACTTTATCCAATGAAAAGCTGCAGTCGACCAACGAGAAGCTTGTGGCGACTGTAGATGAACTGCGCAAGCAAATGGCCTCAATGGAGGAGGCTATGAAAGGCAAAAGTGCGGAACTGAGCAAAGAGAAAGCCGCGCGTCAGGCAGTGCAGCGTCTGCAGGGCTCGCCGTCGGAGCGTCAGAAGAAACCGGTGACGACTCCTGCCACATCCGAAACTCGACAGCAGAAGCCAGAGAAGAAACGTACCAACAACGGCGCCAAAAGGAAGACGCATCCGGAGTGTGAGGTGGAGACCATTATAGTGGAGCCTGACAGTCCGGACTTCAATCCCGAGGCGGCGACGTTTATCGGCGAGTGCGATGTCGTGCGCTACGTCATGGAGCCGATGCGCTTCAAAAAAATTATCTACAAGGTCAGAAAATACGTGCAGGACGAGAAAATATACAAAGGTTCCGCACCCGCCACACCGCTGCTTAACTCGCAGTATACATCTTCCTTCATAGCCGGACTCGCCGAGCTACGCTATCTCCACTGCATGCCACTTGAAAATGCTGTCGAATACTTCCGTGCCCACGGCTTCGACCTTGACAAAGGCACCGCACAGAAGCTCGTAAGTAAGGTAAGGGTACATCTGGAAAATCTATACAAGGCGCTGGGTCAGGCAATAGTCGCGGACAATTATATCTGCGGTGACGAGACCTATCAGAAAGTGCGGCTGCAGGTGGCAACTCCTTCGGGAAGAAAGATCAAGAAAGGCTACATATGGGTGTTCGTCGGCATGACAACCGGGCTTGTGTACTTCTTCTATGACGACGGCTCCCGCTCGGCCGAAGTCTTCGAGCAACACATAAAAGGCTTCAACGGAGCCTTCCAGTGCGACTATTACTCGGGATACCGGCATATCGGAATCGGTGGGATGAGCGGGATAAAACGCTTGCCATGCCTGCAGCACATCAAGCGAAAGTTTCTCGATCTGAAAGACAATCCAAAGGCGCAGGAAATAGCAAAGCTCTTCGGACTCCTTTACCACTTCGAGCATCAGCACCGCATAGGCAAAGACGGATGGACGGCGGGAAAGCACCTTGAGTGGAGACAACGATACTCCAAGGTGATGCTCGAGAAAATCCGCATGAGACTGACAGCAGTCAAAGACCGCATCGGCGTGCCACCCGACGACCCGCTGCTCGCCGCCACCGAACATGCACTCAAACAATGGGACGAGATACCACGCATCTTTGCCTCACCCACCTACAGACTCGACAACAACGAAGTCGAGCGAATCAACCGCTACATATCCCTGACCCGTCGCCGACTTACAATCGGCTCCCACTCCGGAGCCGAAGCCGCCGCCCTGTACCACTCTCTTGCGATCACCTGCCACCGCTGCGGAGTCAACGTCTTCGACTACTTCTGCGACATAATCGACCGATGTGCCGCATGGCCGCCAAACACCCCGATCGAAAAATACCGCGACCTGCTTCCCGACCGCTGGAAACTCTCACAAAAATAGCCGCCCAAAACCTGGACGGCTATTTTTTTAAGCTATACCTGCTGTCGCGGACGGTTGTACCTGCAAGACGCACTTCGATATGGCACGTATCAAGGAGGAGGAATCCAACTATGTGGAGCTGCCTAAAATTTATTCTTTCGACAGTGAGCGAGAGAAGGAGATTATGCTCAACCGCAATTTCAAGCGTGTCAACCAGGAGGTGGCCGATATGGTGAAGGAACTTCTCGGCACTGAATAATAAATTACTTATCATGGAAACTACCGCCAAAATATCCGTTCCCCTCTCGCTCCGCTTATCCGGAAGTGCGTTGAAGATTATCGCCATTCTCTCGATGGTGGCCGACCATTGCGCCTACTTCCTTATGGAGCCTGACACTCCGATGTACGACTGTCTGCGATGTATCGGCAGGATAGCGTTCCCTGTGTTCGCTTTCCTTGTTGCCGAGGGGTTCGCACATAGCCGCGACCGTATGAGATATTTTCTGATACTGTTGCTTGCCGGTGCAGTCAGTGAATTGCCGTGGTATCTGCTCAACGGAGCGGACGGCACGCATAATGTCATGTTCACTCTCTCCCTCGGAGTTGTGGCACTCGCCATATTCGACCGTATGTGTGAACATGGGCCGCTGTCGTTCATCGGTATTTCAGGTATCGCTGTTCTGGCATGGTGGCTCGGAACGGATTATGACTGGCGCGGAGTTCTGATGATAGCGGTGTTCTACATTCTCCGGCACCAGACTATGCGTCCGTGGCTGGAGCGTTCATCGACAAATTTTCCCTCTCAGGCTATTCTTCAGATTATATTCACGTTTCCTTTGATGGCTCACTACGGCATAGCCGGTGCGTTGCTCGCCTCCGCAATAATCTTCCTGTATGACGGCACCCGTGGCTTCATACGAAGCAAATCGGCCAAATACAGCTTATATGCCATATACCCCGTACATCTGATGTTGCTATCGCTATTCAGTTGATAACTTAAATTCAATTTTTATTGCGTAGCAGGATTTGGCATCTGTGAATACATATATTCCTGTCTCGGCCTGTTCGTTTCGGACAGGCTTTTTTATAGGCAGTCTCCTCAAAATTTAGTAAATTTGCAGTCTAAATCAGATAAGTACGCAAAATGACTAAGGCAGAAATTGTAAACGAGATAGCGAAGACCACAGGTATTGACAAGACAAGTGTTCTTGCAGTGGTTGAGCAATTTATGGTTGTAGTAAAAGACAGCCTCGCACATGGAGAGAACGTATATCTCCGTGGCTTCGGCACATTCCAAGTTAAGGAACGTGCTGAAAAAACCGCACGCAACATTTCAAAGAATACCACTATCGTAATCCCGGCACATAATATCCCGTTCTTCAAACCATCGGCCGAGTTCAAAAAGGAGGTGGCTCAGTGATATGGAACAGGAAAACCAAAATATCGAAAGTGCGGTTGAAGAACTGACTCCCGACTGTAACTGCCATTGCGAGGGCGAATGTCATTGCCATAATTGCTACGAGAGACAGCCGGAGATTTTCGATGAAAGTGACATCGACCGCATAATAGCCAACCTTAATGACTGGGATTGAGATATGAGGTATAAATATTGTCCCGAATGTGGCGCAAAACTCAACGGACGGCAAGCTGGTGATGACGGGCTTGTGCCGTACTGTGATATAATATTTCGTTCACTCGAATAAAAAACTTGCAAGATAAACGGGTAATACAAACGCGACAAAGATGAGTAGCGCCAACTGTTGATTAAATCGTAGAATTGTTCTCCTGATTAATTTTAAGGTCAGTTCTACGCCGAAATTTTATTATAGTGTTATCCCCGTTTGTGTTTGCTTGCCACCACATTACTGAACTGGTGAGTTTTGTTACTTTATAATAATAGTTTCCGGCCCAAGGATCTTCACTGTCAAGTTCACCCACTAAAGTCAAATCCAACAAAGGTTGATTGTTCTCCATATATCGGATACTCCAGTTGTATTCTTTGTCGAATAATGGTTTGCCGTTTGCTGTCAGATAATATGTGGTGATTTTTCCATAATGACCACCATAAGTCCCCTCAGTCAAATCAGGAGCGGCAGTTATATCGTAAATGCAGTTTCTTTCAGGAGTTTGCGAGACAACCTCCCATTGCCCGGCCAAAAGATTCAAGTCGATGATTTCCACATCATCCTCATCGCTGCAACCGGCAATGCCAAATGAAATAAGCGAGAGTAACAGTGAGAATAAAAACTTATTCATAATGAAGAGATTATTAGTTTAAGATAAAACGCCGAAATGCGCCTTTTATTGCGATACAGATGGCAGAATCGGACAAAGTACCTATTCGGTTAATGCCTCCATATCGCTACTAATGCACATAATTATTGTCTTTAATGGAGCATCCTGTGCAGTATATTGGATAGCCATAATTTCCTTCGATGTACGGATGTCTGAAATAATCATACAAGGCATCAAATTCAGTATGAAGTTCAGCGTTTTGGTCAATGGCTGAATTGGTAAGGAGAACGATTTGTGTATTTTTTAGGTTCTGTTTTTCAGTTCCAATCATAGATGGTCGAGATATAATGGCCCTGACTTCAGGATATGTCAAATCGCTGCCAATGACAAAATATGCAGTGGAGCCATAAGTTTAGACTTGAATCGGTGTTCCTGTCTATTATAAGGGTCGAGCTATCTGTGGTGCCGGTGTATACTCCAATATAATTTTGCAAGCAGAGGTGATGTGACTATCACCTTGCAAGCCTGCCGAGTCAGTAATAATATGCTTGCCATTTGCCGATTTATTATTGGCAGAACAGGTTGTAAAGGCGATTGCTACCCACAACATGATAAAAAATCTGAAAAATCCCATATATTTGTTTATTTATCTTATCCCAGCTTGTTGCGGAGTTTACGGACTTCGGTCTTTACAAAGCCCATAATCTCTTTCCCTAAAAGGAATTGTTCAGTGGCGAACCAATCGGGGTTGCCGTTGTCTTGCTGAGTATAATTTTTCTCGGAGTTGTCTATTGCATCCTGGAGACGTGCCGGGTCTCGTTGATAATCAAATCCACCTGCGATTTGTTTATTGACATACGCCTTGACAGATGGTTGTTTTTCAACATCTTCTCTATCCGGCCTGTCTGCATAGTGATGGTAATATAGCCATACTTCAAAGCAGGGGTTACTTTGCGCGACATTCCATGCCTCATACGGTTTAGCCTCGCTGTATTTCTCAGTTATCCGCGCGTTCATAGCCCTGCAGAAGTTTCTGAGAGGTGCTATCTTACCCTCTTTCTCCCATGAATCAGTGTCTATCGCAAACCATATTTTATCTTGTTGGAGATAGTCAATCGTATGTTTTCTTGTATCGCCAAGCAAGATACGCTCGGCAAGCTCCATCAGTTTCAAGGGGTCTGTGCCTTCTTCAGGAGGTATGACAATCAATTCAAGATTGGAGGACAATCCTTCAAAAAAGCCGAAATAGTCAGGCTCAGAGCCTTTCCCCTCACAGACTATATAGATCTTGCTGGCATCTTTGGTCGGCTCACTCTTGCTGTAATCTTTCCTGCGTGTAATCATATCACCATTTCAGATCAGAAAGGTTAGACAGGAACGGTATGCCTCCATAGCGGCCATTGAGATAACCGTTCTCGATGTTCGCGGTCTTGTGGATATTATAGTCGCTCAACGGATAAAGCTGTGTTGACTGGTCAACATCCTTCTGAGCGAACCATATCTCATCGGGGCGGAAAATGGATTGGTCAAGCAGACAACTCTCATGTGTGGTGAATATTATCTGACCTTTGGCATCACGGTTCTCCGATATTTTACTCATGAGAGTCTTTATCATTATTGGATGTATGCTCCTTTCTATCTCATCTACAACGAACACATTGTCACGTTTGAGAATGGCATAAAGCAGAGGCATATATTCTATAAGCCTACGTGTGCCGTCAGACTCCATATCCATTTTCATCTCCACATCATCACCATTATAATTGGTGTGTACGGCAATAAGTGTCTTTATATAAGGCACGCCATCCTCGACAACGATGTTTGAAATCTCATTGTTATGCGTCTCCATAAGCATCTGTGGTGTGCCTGGATGCTCTTTAGCGGCGTTGATAGCCTTTGTCATGGTAGTGTTGCCACGCACTTCATCCTCATTCAGAATCTCTTTGCGGACACCAAGTTTGGTTATGCCCGTTTTAAGTTCCGGCATGATTGAATTTACGAGTTCCGCAAACTCACTGTCTCCGTCAAGCACATGGGGAAGATAGCCTATCCGCATAGTTGGCAGTACAACCTGCAATCGTCTGATCCAGTCGTATGCCTCCTTTACAGCCGGTAATTCTTCGGGGTAATACTTACCGAAGAATGACAGGGCGAGCATATCCGGACGCACAATCCTGTTCATCGCGTTCATAAAGACCTCGATGAAATCATCCTTGCCACCGGGACGCAAATAATCGCCGGAAACATTTATGTCATTATCCTTACGGCTGAATATCCTTATGTCTTTACTTTTCTGACTGAGAAGCAATTCCTCCTCAAATACTTCCTGACGGTTGAAACGCAGATGATAATAGAATATCTTGCCCTCGGTAAAGAACTCGACAGCAAGTTCAGACGGAGTATTCTTTCCGTTCTCATCAAGTTTGAAATAGAGATCTTCGGCAATATCCGCCTCGCCCATCTTCTCGGCCCCGACCAATGATTTGAGCAAGGCGATACATTTGAGTAGGTTGCTTTTGCCCGCACCGTTTGCTCCATATATGGCACTCATACGCAATGCGGTCACATAACCACAGTCCATTTTGTGCCATTCGTGGCTATGGCTCTTGCTTGACGGGAAAGTGTTGAACTCAACCGCGTTCTTAAACGACATGACATTTTCTGCTGCGAATCGTAGTAGCATGGCTTATTCCGTTTGTTATTCACGGCAAAGATAGCAAAATATATCCATTTACACAAGCTATTGCCGATTAAAACATTATATTCAGTTAAATTTTAACGTAATTATTGCAAACTTGGTTCATTCAAAGCTGACGGAGCACCCTTATCACTGCACGGATATAGCCCGGATCTTCGGCATAGCCAATCTTTTTCAACCATAGCAGATAATTTCCGCCCTTATATCTATATTGTACTTTTGTGTAATATGCTTTGACCGATTCAGTCCAGTGGTTGAACTCATAGTATTTGCCTGTGCGTGGATTGGTAAGCCCGAAAAGATTGTGCTTGTTGCGGCAGACCGGGGATTTGAACCAGCCTGTTTCAAGTATTGCCTGTGCCAATACTATCTTCGGATATTTTATGCCGTTCTTTTCAATCTCGGCAATCAGATTTTTAATGGTGAGAGGGGGCAAATTATCAGCGGCAGCTACTTCCTCACATGATTTTCTCACCATGCCAGCATTGCGAAATGCAATTTGTATAGAGTCAGGATATTTCACTGTCATAGCCAATTCTCTACTCTCTGTATATCCCACGTTTTCAGGTTCTTTGGTATTCACTACGGCTGGAGGAGCCTCAATCGGTGTCTCTTTTGTGATTGTATGAAACTGAGCCATTGACACAGAGGGAACTGCAATCATGGCTACTGTAATGAGAAATGTGTCCAAAGTGCTCATGTACGAAATTCTTGTAAAATAATTTTGTCATCGGCAAGTGGTTGACACCACGAAATTAACCCCCAATAATAAACCGCATGAACAATTCGGACACAAATTTTTCAAATCAGTTACCTTTCGAGCAGTTGGCAAAACTCGGGCTCGACCGTGAAAAGGTTGAGAAATTGCCACAGGAGGTAAAGGAGAAGCTGATTAACGGAGAAGTGACACCTCTTATGGAGGTCACGTTACCGGCCGGGAATGGCATGGTTATCTCATTACCCCTCAAACTCCAGCTCGCCGCTGATAAAGACGGCAATCCCACGCTGATCGCATATCCCGTGCAGCGTGAACTGTCGGTTGACAGAAACAACGAGCTTCGCCTGTCGCAACAGGAACTTGACGCACTGCGCCGTGGCGACGTGTTGCAGAAAGCCATCGACATCAACGGCGAGAAGACTCAGCAGTATCTCCAGCTCGACCCGGAAACGAAGTCAATCATCCACCGCCGCATAACCGAGGTGCAGATTGAGCAGAAGTTGAAGGACATGGAAAAGGTCAACGACATCGAGCTTGGCTCCCAGCAGAAACAGCAGGCACGCGAAGGCAAGCCGGTGGAACTGTCGGTAGGCGGCGAAAAGGTATCGGTCGGCATAGACCTCAAAGAGCCTCAGGGCTTCAAGGTCGTAAAAGGCGACCTCAAGGAATGGGAGCGACAGCAGAAACTCCGCTATGACGAGCAGCACCCCGAATATCTCGGACTGGTAATGACCGACAAGAACCGCTGGGAATATCAGAAAGTTGTCGAGAATGATTCTAAGGAACGTGCCATCAGCCTCGACCCCACGCAGAAAGAGGAACGGAAATCCGGACTAAAGAGATGATTGAATGATCTCACAAAAGACAAAGATGGAACGGATGTCAACCGAGTACAACAGATTGAAAGCAATACATCCCGATTCTATCATACTATTCGATACAGAAAAAGGCTATGAACTGTTCGGGCAAGATATTGAGGTCGGCAAGAAAATACTGAACCTTGATACTAACCATTTTGCTCCTGAGCTTATGGAAGATTATCTGTTCATGCTTGTCAAGAGCGGTAAACATATAATTATCAACGATGAAATAGATGTGTATGAAACAAAACTGAATAGCAAACAAGAAGCACATAACCCCATAGATAATACCGATATGCCAAGAAAAAAGAAAGAGAAGACTCCCCAGGAGGAGCTTGTAAAGACCACAAAGAGCGCGGTCGATGAAACGACCCCGAAAGAGAAAAAATCAGAATCCCAATCCGCCACCCAGGGCGAAGCCGCCGAGCGCAAGCCCCGTGAGCCTCAGATGGTGACGGTCAACGGCGACAAGGTGACACACGGCCACGCATACCAGAGCAAGACCAACCCGGAGGACTGGTATTTCACCGCCAAGATCAACGGCGAACAACTGAAGCCTCAGAAGATGGATCCGGCTGACCTCGTCGCCTATAAGGAGAAGGAACTCACCGTGCCGCAGCTAATGGAACGCTACTATCCCACGAAACTTATGCCGAGGGTGCCGGATGTAGCCTATCAAGTGGCAAATGTGCTGCCCGGACCCGGCGGAAACCTGACCATAGACAAGTTCAATGTCTATAAGGAGACCGACGAGACCCGCGCCGACTACGGCAAGTATAAGTTCTACGCACAGGTGGGAGACAAGAAGATGTCAACAACTGCCTCACGCGAGGACCTGAACGCATACTTCGACCGCGTGGCAACTCCCGGACAGCTTGTGGAGCGCAACTTCGGCGACCGTCTGCACCTGCAATCCCACTACGAGCAGTTCAGGCTCCCGGAGGGCATCGACCCCAAGGGTATCCGTGTCGCAAAGGACAAGGAAGATGGAAAGTGGAAGGTGTCGGCCGACCTCGGCGACGGACGTGGACGCACTTCCCGTCAGGAGCTGTCCTTCGACGACGGCTATTCGCTTTTCAAGACGAAGACCGCCACACGCGAGCAGATAGCCGCAAAATATCTCACTGAGGAGATAAGCACCAAACTCGCCGCTCCGCTATCTATGGAGAAATCAGCCTCCATGAAAATGTAAAACCGTTTCCCCACAACACTTAAAAGAATACCACTATGGCAAAATTAGAATATGACGAACTTGTGCAGCTCCTTCAGGACGGTACAATAGGCTTCCTCCGCTTCATGCTTGAAAGCGATAATGCGGAGTCCTACCTCGAATGGTGCGAGCTTCATGGCATCGAACCCTCTGAAGAATCCGCCGAGTTCTACTACGACGAGACCGAGATTGACATGATGGAGCGTCAGCTGATAGATGACGAGGATTATGGCATCTGGAACTAACGGCGCGTCCAACAGTTCAGGCCAGCAGGCTCTCGACCGCTTCGCCCAGATGATGATCGAGCGTATGGAGAAGATGAAGGGCTCGGACTGGGAGAAGGGCTGGATTGGCGGAGCCTCCTCCGCCGGCCTGCCCCAGAACATCATGGGGCGCAACTACTCCGGCTCAAACTCCTTCTTTCTCCAGTTGCACACTGCGGCGCAAGGCTACGAGCTTCCAGTGTTCCTCACATTCAAGCAGGCACACAACTTCAAGGCCCATGTCCTCAAAGGAGAGAAAGCCTTTCCGGTGATATACTGGGACATGATGGTGCGAGACAAGGACGGCAAGAGAATATCCTCCGACGAGTACCGAGCCATGAGCCGTGACGAGCGTAAAAATCTTGACGTGATACCCTTTGTCAAGGCGTTCCCGGTTTACAACATCGACCAGACCAATTTCCGTGAGGCACAGCCTGAGAGGGTGCAGAAACTACTCGACCGCTTCAAGGTGCCTGAAATGCGTGACACACAGGGTATGTACGCCCACGGGGCACTCGACCGCATGGTTGCCGAGCAGACATGGCTCTGCCCCATACAGGCCGACCGCAAGGAGAGCGGCGCGTATTATTCCCCCTCGCGTGATATTGTGGTGCTTCCCATGAAGCAGCAGTTCAACAAGGGCGCGACTCCGGAGGACATATACCGCGACGGCATGGAGTTCTACTCGACCATGCTACACGAAATGACGCACTCCACCATGACACCCGAAAGGCTCAACCGTGAGGCGGGCGCGAAGTTCGGCGACCCGAAATATGCGAAAGAGGAACTGGTGGCCGAGCTTACAGCGGCCATGATAAGCCACTCTATGGGCTTCGACTCAAAAGTCACCGACAACTCGGCGGCCTACCTCGATTCATGGATAGGCGCGCTCCGGCAGGAGCCGAAGTTCATCGTGTCGGTGATGGCCGATGTCAACAAGGCTTCGGAAATGATACTCGACCGTGTGGACGCACAGCGCATATCGCTCGGCGAACAGCCTTATCTGGCGAAGAACGACCCTCTGATGGCTCCTTTGGAGGACGAGATATGCCCGTTCAGGAACGCTGCCATAATCAAGACCCGCTCCGGCGACTTCGCCCTGCGTGCCTCATACAACGGTGTCGATCTCGGTGTGAAGCCTATCGAGCGTTCAACCGCGAGAATGTATTTCCAGCTCACCGACCAACGCGAGAAAGACATATTCCTCGGAAGCGCGATACGCAAGAATTATGAATCGGAGATTGCAGGCATCGACCGCCGCGCCTCCAAGTCACTCTCAATCGTCTGAAGCTATGGCACCGGCTGACTATAAAGTTAAGTTCAAAGAACTTAAATCGCGTGTTGGTATTGATGATGTCGCCTATTCGCTCGGCTACCGCCTCGACCGCAAGGCAGGTGTGGGCCGGTACATCGAGCTTGTGCTGGGCGAGGGACGCGACAAGCGCGACACAATCATCGTCAGCAACCGCCGCGACAAGGCTTCGCAGACTTTCTTCCGGCGTGACGGCTCAAAGGGCGACGTGGTGTCGTTCATACGCGAGAATCTTTCATCTTTCAATGTTATCGGGCTTACCGAATGGCAGAAGATAGCGAAAGTGATGGCGCAGTTCGCCAATATGCCGGAGCCGGATTATGACCGCGACAGGGATTATGTACGCTCGGCATCCGCGCCTCAGGTGTTCGACCCTTCGCGCTACCGTGTCAAGGAACTGGACGCGGCCAATATCCCCCGGCTGTTCGCACAGCGCGGACTGTCGGCAGATACGGTCAAGGCTCTCGCCCCGTTCATTTCCCTTGTGTCTGACAGACGCAACGAGAATTTCAACGGCTACAATATTGGCTTCCCCTACACGGAAGCCGGGAGTGACAAGACTGTGGGATATGAGATCCGCGGCGTGAGCGGTTACAAGTCAAAGGCCGCCGGCACCAATTCCTCCACGGCGGCGTGGGTGGCCGACCTGTCGCACGGCAACAACGGTCTCGTGCGTCATGTGTTCTTTTGTGAATCCGCCTTTGACGCTATGGCTTTTTTCCAGCTGAACCGGCCCCGGTTAGGCGAGGATATCGCCCTTGTCTCCCTCGGCGGCACGTTCTCCGACCGTCAGGTACTGGGCGTGATGGAGCGTTTTCCAAACGCCCGTGCCTACGACTGCTTCGACAACGACCTTGCCGGACGCATCAACGGACTCCGCCTCATGGCTCTTGTCGAGGACATTCCACTCAAAATCACCAAGACACCGGAGGGCTTGATGGTGGAGGCCAAAGGCAAGAGTTTTCCGGTGTCACCCGACCGCTCCGCCTACACTCAGTTTGAGCCGCATATCTCCGTGCGTTACCGCATGGGGCAGTGGCAGCCTCCTAAGGACTTCAAGGACTGGAACGACTGCCTGTTGGGTAAACGCTCATCAATCAAGATACTCCCTACCAAACATGACCGTGACGATAACCTCGCCGAGCAACGCGCTTCCGGCTTAAAAATATGACTGACCGATGAAGACTATCAAACCGAAAACAGCCCTGCTCGCACTATCCCTCCTTGTCATTCCTGGAGCGGACATGATGGCGCAACAGACCGACCCGACGCTCACGGCGGCGGTGATAGCGCAGACTGTGGAGCTTAACAATATCCACAAGAAGCGTAAGTCAACCCAGGAGAAGATCATTGCGGCTGAAGCCGCCGTGACAGTAGCCCTCGACCGCGTTCACTCCGTGGAGAACAAGATGCTTGAGTATCTTTCCAACGCCCAGGGTGCCATGCAGAATCTCTACCAGATAAAGCGTGCCGGTGAACTGGTGCTTACGGAGATACCCAAGAACTGTGATCTGTTGCGTAAATCGGTACCGGGGCATCTTAAAGGCACGGCCATAGCGGTGCTGGTGTCCGATGAGCTGACTGACGCGGCCACGCAGATGGCGGCTCTCTATCCCTTCATGCAACAGCTTGTCACGTCGGGTAGCTACACTGTCACAGGTTCTGATGGCAAAAAAGAGAAGCACAAGGTCAACCTGCTCAACTCTGCCGAGCGGTACTATGTGGCAAACGAGGTGGTGACACGTCTGGAGACAATCAACACCGACCTGTGGCTGCTGGCGTGGCAGATACGCACTCTCTCATGGAACGACCTGTGGTTCTCGCTCGACCCCGACGGCTGGGCCTCGGTGATGTCGGGAAAGGCTATCGCGGAGACCCTTGTGTGGGAGTGGAACACGATAAAATACAGATAAACGAACTATCAACAACATTTTTTACATGGATACAGAAACAAAGATTATCGGCCGTTGCCCTGTGTGCGGCGGCAATGTGGTGAAGACCTGCAAGGGCTACCGCTGTGAGAACAACACCGGGGAGGACGGCAAGTGCGGACTCTTCATCAACGGTGTTATCGGCAACCGCAAGATGGCGGATGCCGAGGTCGCGGAACTGCTGGAGAAGCGTAGCATACTGCTCGACGGCTTCGCCACAAAGGAGTGGAAGACTTTTCCGACCGTGCTTGTCATGGCGGCTGACGGCTCTATCAATATGGAGTCGGTGGTGGCACGCTGCCCCCGTTGCGGCGGCGAGATCCGCGTGGGCGCAAAGGCGTTCAACTGCTCGAACTACCGGCAGGAGGGAAGCCCCTGCGACTTCGTGATATGGCGAAATATTGCCGGGCACCTCATGACGCTCGATGAAGTGCGCGAGATATGCGCCGATGGTGTCACATCCCACGAGGTTGAGATGTTCGGCGAGAACGGCTCTGTTTATCGCCGCAAACTCGGCTTGTCACCCGACAAACTAAAGGTCATCAAGGTATGAAGCCGGGAATGAAACTTGCCATACTGCTCATAAGTTGTGTGGCTGTGTGGGGCGGCATAGGTTGTGCGTTCCACTACTTCGGCCAGCCGTCGAAACGGGCGCAGTCGGTGGCGGAGAAAGCATTGATGGCCTCGGTGGATAATCCGGAATCGGTAAAGGTCATAGCGGTCAGCAAGCCTGACAGCGTGTTCGGCCGCAACTACATCAACAACGACGAGAAAATGGCGATAGCCATGTCGATGATGAAAGTCAACGAACAGGTCATGTCCCGGACAGACGGGCTTCAGAACCTCGATTTTGAGGACAACGCCGTTTCCGAGCTTGTCGGCCGCCAGATGTCGGCGATGTCCGCTCTACGCTCTATGGTGGGCTTCGAGACTCCTGACGCTCCACGCAAGCCATTCTCCGGCTGGAAAGTGAAGATAGAGTATGAGGCTCTGTCGGAAAGCGGCTCTCCCTACCGCTCGGAATACTGGTTTATACTTGATCGTGACGCTCAGTGCGTCGTAAACTCTTTTGAAATACCTCTTTTATAAATCCCTAAACTGAATACAACGATGAAAGAACTACTTGATCAGATCGACACGCTCACTGCATCTTTCCTGAAAGACGCCTGCTCTCAGCTCGACAAAGGCAACAAGGCCGCCGGACTCCGTGCACGTCGCGCTTCCCTCGAACTGGAGCCGCTGCTCAAACGCTTTCGCAAACTCTCGCTGGAAGCCGCCAACAACAAGGCTGAATAATCAGCCCTCGATAGGACAATTTCTTTGCTGTCAAAAACCGGGACTCCCTGTGCGTGAGCATGGGGAGTTCTACTATTTAATCCAATCTTTTTTCAGTACCCTGAATGAATAAAAAGGACTATATATGATGAATAAGCAACTCAGTAGAAACTGGTATTTAAGTGTGTCTTTATTTCGACTTATAAAATAATTTATTCTTAATACAATTCCTGAAGGTATCAATAAGACAATAATCATCCAAATAGACATCAAATCACCCAAGGCCATAAGTGAAATGAATCTACGATAGCACACACCGCAATATAAACGAACAAAAAGATATTGCAAAGTGTAAATATCAGATATAATTGTTTGAAATTAGGAATTTTGTCGCAATTAAATTTCATCGTTTACCTCCTTTCCGCCAGAGAATAATGAACAGGACAAGGGATAAAAAGTAGGTTATCCACATCAGAGTGGACAAACCATCTATATACATATAGTATCATTCCTCTATTATGTCTATATTGTATGGTTAAATAATATACTTGCATCCACATAGGCGTTAATCCACGTCAATGTTCCATAGATAAATATTGAGATAAATATTATCAAGCCAACTATCTTCTGCCAAGTCTTCATAATCACTCTGAAAAACAAGTTATGCAAATGAATATTACGATAACAGCAACAATCGATGCCAGCACTATCTTTGACACATAACTTTTTGTTTCTTGTGAAGCCTCATAATCGAAACGAGACGGCCCTGCATATTTTTCAATCGCCTTACGAACACTTTTGCTTCGGCAATACAGATCGGATAGGCAAATGTCGTGGAACTCAAACTGTTCACCATTTACCGAAGTTTTGATTCTTAGCCATCTTTCCACGAAACGAGCAAAATAAGATACGTTCCAACTGGTATAGACGCTCACTATATCCCACCACCAATTATATGTTTTGGTCTTGCCCCAGTCCTTTATTGTTATTCCCTCGCTGTCAATTATTAGCGTGGTTCTACCATAGCGGATATATTTATAGGCATATACAGCCACACCCAAACCGAAAAAGACCGCACCAAATATGCACCAAAATTTAGGTGTATAGATAGAAACGTATAAAGACACGCCAAACATCACCGTTACCAACAGTGGAGACGTCAGCGATTCTTTTGCTATATATCGATTATTTATCGGCACTTTTGTCATATTATTTCCCGGCCCACCATTTCGATTTTGGAAATTTTGTTCTTTGAATAATCGACAACCATTATGGCTTCATCTGTCACGTTCTCATCATTTGGATTAGGCTTCCATCTTACATAGAATCTTTTTGGGGATGTATTATCTGAGCCATCTTCCGTTTTCCATGTTATAGCCATAGTTTTTACAGCATTGCGAAAAGCGGTATCTGCATAAGCTATTTCAATATCTCCATTCAGAAGTTTAGTCGCACACCCCTCGTTGCAGTATCGGTCAAATAATGTTTTCATATCCCTAACAGCAACTCCGGCGGCTCGTTCACTGAAATATAGTGTCATAAAACCGGATACTATGTCATATCCGTCAATTCCAAGAGCATAATCTTCAGTGATTATATCGTATGTTCCGTTTTTGCGGATTTGATACAGCAAAGGCCAACCGTCATCGGTATCAGGCAGAAAACAACCGAAAGTGAGATATATTGTAGAGTCGGAATACCAATGCAGTCCGCCTCCCCAATACATTTGATACTCGCCTTCCTGTCCCATTAGATCTTTTGTGCGAATCTCTTTATTTATGAAGACGGGACAGTTATCGTATGAGAGGGTTACAAAGACAGATGAATCACCAAATGTATTTTCACCTATTTTTATACGGGCATCATTTGGCGCAATGGTAGTTATCAGCGTCCAGTGCCCAACGACTGTATCCTCTATCACACGACCACATGGTATGGATTGTATAGAATCTACTACTTCTACAACTTCTATGGTTTTGCTGTCGGTAGTTTTATCGGTTTTGCAACCAACTATATATGACAACATAATTGCCACGAAACCATACAGAAATAAATATCTCATGTCAATCTGCTTCATAAATCAATCTGCCGTTTTTGTATAATTCCAGAATTTATGATAACAGTTACCATCACTGTCAAAGTATTTCCATTCTCCAATATAGTCGGTTACAAATGTTTCTCTATTCCAATCTTGCAGGCACCAACCTTCAGAAAGCATTTTACCACTCTCATAATAACGGCGAAGATAAATTAACGAATCGGGAGCGATTGGATATACAGTATTTATATGTGAGGAATTTTCCCTCAGACTGTCATAGTCCCAAACCCACACTTTGGGATAAACAGCTTCAATACTATCAATCAGCGTCTCATCACTATTGCCTAAGTCACCGTTATAATGATGCACTATGCTATCTTTCCACTCGATTGTTTCTCCATTTAAGTACATTCTATTGCCTGCAACAGCATAACCATTTCCCAAATATCTGAAATGGTTGGGATTTGCACCTTTGAGTATCATTTCTTCAGCATAAGTGCCTCCAAATCCATTGCCATTTTCGTCTATTCCATCATAACAGATAATGCGCTGTGGATAATAGACGTGGCGTTTGTCTTTTGCATATTCAGTTTCGCTACAAACACGGAAAGACGCTAAATCAACATCAATTTCATCACAGCTAAAATCACCTACCGCGGTCCCCCAATAAATATGCCCTTCAAGGTTCGTATAGCTTCCTACTGATTCTCCATTTTCAATCGGAAGCCAAACCCCATTATCGACAATCGAATCACTGCGGTATGTGCATCCCGCGAATAGCACAATTACGATAATGAATATTACTGTAAGTCTGCTGAAAGCGACAAGCGAGGTCACACCATCGCCGTCGGTGGAGAGGCGATGACGGTAGATGCCAATTATTTTTGCTCGGTCGGGAGGCATTGCTGTCGGATCGGCATAAGAGCCTATCGCAAAGTTAATAAGAATATTTGACATTAGGGTGGTTAGCACGTATAAAAATCGCCGTTATATCCTGACAGATGATGATTTATGAATAAAAAGGTACTGGAGGCGGCAACTTATCTTTGATTACTTGCGGCTTCTGCGTCCGTTGGTTTTTCGCTACGAAGTAACGGCGGGCGGTGACGCCGGCAAGCGACCGCCTCCGGCTTGGCTGCATGAAAAAATCCGGCAGCCTTCCACGATTTGTGCCAAATCGGGTATTCCGTATTTTTTCACTTGCCACACTTGCCTTGCGCCCCCTGTGCCCTCCGTCTTGATTGTATCGAAAAAATCCCCCGGACGCGAGAAGCCACAAGGCTTCAAACAAAAGGGAAAAAAACAAAAAAACTCAAACATCTAAAACCCTCAAATTATGGAAGCAACAGCAATTCAGACCAACACCGCAAACGTACAGGAAGCCACAATCTCCCTCGCTCTCATTCAGCCGAGCAACTACAACCCCGTAAGAATTTCGACGAGCAGAGCCTCACCGAACTCGCTGACTCTATCAGCCGTCAAGGTATTCTCCACGCGATAGGTGTACGACCAATCGCCGGCACTGACCGCTACGAAATCGTGTATGGCGAGCGAAGATACCGCGCCTCCCTCATCGCAGGGAAAGAGGACATCAAGGCAACAGTCTATACCGACCTTTCCGATGATGAAGCCGAACAAAATGCTATTGCGGAGAACCTGCACCGCCAGGACATCACGCCTATGGAAGAAGCCGAGACGTTAAAGGCTGCAATCGACAGCGGACGCTACGACTATGCCACACTCGCCACGCAGATAGGCAAGAGCGAGACCTATATCCGCACCCGAATAAAACTCACAACCCTCATACCCGAAATCGCACGGCTGATTGACACCGAGGAAATCACGGTGGCAGTGGCAACCGAGATAAGCCGTTACGGAGTTGACATACAGACCGATGTTTACAACTCCCACCTCAAAGACGGAGTGACCTGCAATAATTGGCGTGGTATGAACGCCTCCAATGTGGCTCGGCTCATAGAAAAGAACTACACAACCGACCTAAGCCGTTACCGCTTCGACAAATCGGCGTGTGCCTCATGCCCTTTCAACACCATAAATCTTCTGCTGTTCTGCGAGGACGGCTGTGAGGGCAACTGCTCCAATCCCTCTTGTCTTCGTGAGAAGCACATCGGCTATCTCACCGACAAGGCGGTTGATATGCTGAACGAACATCCCACCGCCAATTTCTGCCACTCGGAGTATGACCGCAACGAGAGGGTGAACGCACTGCTGACTGAAATGGGCTATGACATCGAAAAACTCGGTGGCTATCTGACACCTTACCCCTTTGAACCTATCGCACCCCAATCCGACCGCTTCGACACCGAGGAAGAATATGCCGAGGCAGTAAAGGCATACGAGGGCAAAGTGGAGGCGCATAGGGAAAAGTGTGCCGAACTCACAGCAAAAGCCGAGGCAGGAGAAATCACACTATACATCACAATCGGGCGAAATGATGTGACGCTCGGATATATGGCTACCCCTGCCAAGCCGAGTGAGGACTGCAACAATCCGAAAGCCGAAATCGCCAAGTTGGAGGCAAAGGACAAACGCAACAAGGAGATAGCCGTGGAGCGTACAATCGAGGACACGAAGAAGAAAATCCTCGAAGCCGACATCACCGAAACTAAATTCTCGCAGGACGAGGACAAGATGATATATTTCTTCCTGCTCTCATCGCTCCGCAAAGAGCATTACGAAGCCGTCGGACTGACCGACCGCAAGTCTCAATATGTTCTCAACGACAGCGAGAAAATGACAATCATCGCCAATCTCAACGCCAAGACAAAGGCGATAATCCGCAGGGATTTTCTAATTGACAATTTCAAGGGTGCGTATCGTGACAACGCCATTGCCGACCTCCTGCTTTCTTTCGCCAAGAAGCACATGCCGGAAGAACTCGCCAACATCGAAGCCGAGTATAACGAGATTTACGAGAAGCGACACCAACGTATCGAGGAACGCAAGGCTCTACTCGCCAAAGATACCGAACCCGAAGCAACTGAGCCGGAAGCCGAGAACGCACCCGAAGAAGAACCTATGCCGGAGGCAGAACCCACTACGGCAGAAGCCACTCCCGACACCACCGAGGTAGAGACCGAGGTTGCACCGGAAGCCGAGAACGCGCCCCAAGAAGAACCTATGCAGGAAGCTGAACCCTCCACGGAAGAAGCCACTCCCGACATTTCCGAGGCAGAGACCGAGGCTATCCAATACGAACCAACGGAAGAAGAAGCCGAGGCGATACTTACCGAAGAAGAAAGGTACTGCGAAGAAGCTGTTGCATAAAGCGACAAGCACCTATGTTTGAGCAAGCCACCCCATGCCGAGAGGCGCGGGGCGGCTTTTGCTCGTCCCCCCTCCAAAAGCCGCCTCTTTGGAAAACCATTGTAGCGTCATGCTTTATCGGATTATTATACTTCCTCGCAGTCAAACGGTGATAAATCACTGGATATATTGTGCTTTATCTTATCTCAAATTCCACGAAAGCAGTGTCTTGTCTCTCCGAATTGTCAAAGTGAAATGTCTTGACTAACCGATATACGCCCCGGTTAAGATTTTTACCATAAAACCACGGTTTTACTATATCTTCACGTTGGGACTTTGTTTCCAAAATATAGGCAATCGCAGTGAATACAGTGAGGCAAGCTCCTTCTTCCATATATTTTTTATCTATTGGAAGTCTTTTCCACTGATCGTTTTCTTTTCCTTGAATCTCAAACCATTCTCCGAAAAGAACTGTCGAATTGGTATTGTTACGCCAGACAACATTCAGGGAGTCTATCGGTAATGTCACGCCATCGGTATTCAGAACTGTCATCGTGACACCCGGTGTCGTTGAATAACTTTTCTGAAGCATTGGCTCGATTATAGGTGCAGTTTCCTTCATGGCTATGTGCCAATAGACAGAATCTGAGGACGCAACCTTTATAGTCTGTGGATAATAGCCTACAAAACCGATATTTATACTATCCCCGTCATTTACACGTATTGAGAAAGAACCATCTTCTTTAGATATTGTAGCTCCGTGATTAGTGAGGTCTTTCACAATCGCCTGATTTAACGGTGTTCCGTCTGTGGAGTCGAAAACCGTTCCTTGCAAATCAAATATTTCAGGATGTGTATTCCCATCGTGGTCGATATAATACCATGAATCACTTACCCATGTCCTGTATTCACCAACCGGCTCTGATTTACCTTCATCTGTAACTTTGGCATAGCCATCCTCAAAAGGAAAGGCGAAAGCAAAACGAGGTTCTATCGCCACATTGCCGAGGCTGTCGGCAAATCCGATTTTGCCGTCCTTGTTGACTATCCTCTGCAATCCCTCACAAAAATAATCATCGCCATTGTCAAATTGATATATAGAGTACGAGTGTTTGTTACCACAAGAGGACACCAGACTAAACAGTAAGATAAATGGCAACATAATCACGCCATTAATATCGGTATATCGGAACATAGTCTTTCTCATCTGCTATTTTTCTTATGTTTATAATGTTATGACTTATAACGGCTATGATGGTTTATTGAAAACGGCTCCCGACATCGTGCCAGGAGCCGAATATAGTATGATTTGCTGTTTTTATTTCAAGATTGCACTTTCAGAATCGTTGTGTTCGTAAGAGGGAGATTTTGAAGTCTTCTTACCATAATCAATAGTATATGCCACTTTAAGGGTGGCGTATTGATTATATTGTCGATTCCAGTTAGTCTGTTTATATGAGTATGAGGGAGTGTTCAATTCATCTATGATGCGGTTGTGCATGAGGAATAGATTATTGGCGTTGGCTTCTATCGCCCAATGGTCGTGAGTCCACATCGCCGAAAGTTGATACTGCCAGTAGGTCTTTCTCCGTATCTGGCTGTCAACCAAATCTCTTGTTGGCGTTGACACCCATGCACCAAAAGAGAAGTCCCCGACATAGTAATTTACAGTTGCGCTTCCGGTGAATACCGACAGGTTGCGGTGTTGAACTCCTCCTCGTGCCAGTTGCTCGCTCCATTGTCCGGAGATATTTATATTGAGGGCGTTGGATGGCTTGTATGTCAAAGACAAATCCGCTCCCGGCTTATGGTAGATACAATCATCGCGGAATGTACTTATCAGATTGCCCTCCCTGATGTAATAGTCGGAGATAATGGAATGATTCTGATAGAAATACGACACACCGGCTTGCAACGCGATTTTATTAAGGTTCAGATTATAACTCAAGCGTGGGCTGAGCAATATGGAGTTATCCATGTCTGGATTTCCTTTCAGAATGATTATTGGGTCAATCTGCTGCTCAACATTGTTTATGGTGTTGATTCTTGGATATGTGTTACCCAACGCAAAAGCGAATTGCAACTGTTGCTTACGATCAATCATATATGCCGCTCTTGCTTGAAGACGTGGTGTGAGGTGGTTAATCGACTTCATACCTTTCAGCCGGTATGTGAGGAACGACAAGCCGGGATTGATGTCATAGAAGAACCGCCCCAAACGCTGGGAGTAGTCAACAAACAGGATAGTTTCAGAAGAACGGAGATTCTGATTGTATGCCGCAGTCCCGGAATAATCAGAATCACTTACTCTCAGGAACTCATAGAATGTGAAAACAAGGCTATTACGGTGACTGAGAGTCCATGAATAGTTGGCGTTCAACTTTGTGTACCAGTAATCTTCTTTAACCAGAGACTTGTATAAGGCATCATTATCTTTATATTGCCTGTTAAAGTCATTTCTGGAATAATATCCGTCCGCCACATAATCAAGTCTCTTGTTTTCTGAAAATGTGTGCATTCCAAAGAAATACAGGCTCGGCCGCATGGTCTTGTTTTTACTATGGAGATTTACAACGTCACCATCGTTGAAAGCTGCATCTGTCAGCCAATAATTGACTATTCCATTGCCGACATCATTTCTGCTGTCAGTCCATGCTATGCCTCCCCGGAGCATCCAGATATATTTATTCCCTCTGTTGCTTATGGAAGCCTGCACATATTCTTCTGAATCACGGTTACCGACATTGGAATAGGTATTATTTCTGTTCAATATACCGTCCTCAAAATTAAATGATTCGGTTTCATCAAGCGTGGATTTAGGATTTTCAAGTGAATATCCGGCCCAAAGGTTTATGCTCTTGTTGCCGACAACATATTTTGAAATCAGATTGTAGTCACCGTTCAGATACCCCAGGCCCTGCATGGCATCCAACTGTGTATAACCGCCGTTGTTGAGAGTTCTCAACACGAAATTTATTGCGGCTGCGTCTTTGGCGTATTTGCCTGTCGGAATGTCGAAATATTCCACACGGGCAATATCCTTCGGTCTCAAAGACTGCACCTCACGGAAATCCACCTCACGTCCATCAATATAGAGTGTTGCAGTGCCGGCAGATGTTGTAACGCTCCCCGTTGTTCGGTTAACCGAAATACCCGGAATCATCAAATTACGCAGCAGATCATAACCGCTGACAGCATGTTTCCGCTGTTCCTTTGTAGGAATGGCGGAGATATGATCATCCTCACGTGTCAAGTACGAGGCGTTTACCACAACCTCCTTCAACTCCTGCGTTTTGATGGAGTCCGGTTGCTCCTGTGCATATTCCTTTGCGACGGCAGCTATCGCCACAAGGCACATTACGGAGAGGGTGATTAACTTTTTCATTTCCTTAAAGAGATTGTGAACAGCAGTTCGCGTCCGCGGAGCCACCGTTGCGACTCGAAGGAGGAGAGCTGACTGTAGGTTGTGTAATTGTATGTGCGTTGGTTGAAGATGTTGTTGAGCATCGCAGAGAGTTCGATGCGCTTGTTGAGTTTATAAACCAACTTTGTGTCGAGCAGGAACACATTTTTATATTTACCCTCGGTGAGTTCGTTACGGTAGTGCTCGCCCATTATGCGCCATTCCCATTTGGAGTGAGGCATAATGTTGATGAGCAAGGAGTTTTCCATACCACTGAGCCATGAGTTCTTGACTCCGTTCATCCGGAGTTGGCTGTTGGAGAAGTCTATGTGATAATCAAAACTGAGCCAACGGAGCGGCGCGCCATTGATTTTTGCTCCTACACTCCAGCCGAGACTTATCGAATTAACGGCATTGCTTTCGGAGAAGAGATGCGACTCGCCACGGTTGAATGAGCCGTTGACGTTTGCAGATCCGCGCATAAAGTCGAGAGTCTTACCAACGCTGCCCATAGCCAACAGATTTTGTCCGTCACTTTTGGCATCGGTATAAGAATAGACGATATAATCGCCGTAGAGCTGTTGCGCCATTGTGTACGGCAGATGCGACCACGACTGCATTACCATAGCGTTGGCGAACACTCCGCGACGAGTGTGCTTGTAGGCGAAACTTGCCGATACATTCTGCGATGTTGAGTTGTAGAAATCATCTACGCCTTGCTTGAATGTGCGGTAGTTGGTCATGATGTAGCCGGGCTGAATCATGTTGAGATTCATAGGAGAGCGACCGGTACCTCCTCGCAACGTCATAGAAAAGCGGTTGTTCGGTTTCCAGTTCATGCTGAGCGATGGGGAGAAATATACTTCCGAGCGGTTGGCGAGAGCCTTGTCAAAGGTGTAATGCGCGAAGCTGACCGGGGCGTTGAGAGTGAAATTCACCCGCTTCACCCAATATTCAAACTTCGGGGTGGCATAAACGGTGAAATAGTTTGTGTTGAGTACATTCTCCGTTGTGCCAGGCAGCTCGGTAGGCATATCAGGTAATTCGGTATTAAGTGAACGTAAATATCCTTTCACTCCACCTTCAAGGCTGACTGTTATGCCTTTTATCGAGAAAGCGTAGGCGGCACTCTCATGGGTATAGAAAGCATGGTCGCCGATGTGCTGGCTAAGGGTACTACCGTCCAATGAAACATTGAGCGTCTGCGGCAGTGACTCCCATTCGTTGTTGCTCTGGAACGTGATGAGGTGTTTGCCGTTGAACCGTTTGATCATCTTGAATTTGTTGGCGACATAGTAATCCGGCAATTTTGCCGACTGTTCATTTGGCAGCGAACCGGTCACTCCGAGCCTCACATCGTCCCAGTCAATGTTTGTAGAGAGGGTGTTGTTGATGAATGTTGTTTTTTGATTGACCTCATAGATGAACTTGCCGGAGAGAGTGTGGGAGCGGTCGCGGCCGTCACGGTTTTCGGTGATCACACGGTCGTCACTTTCAAGAAAGTATGTTGTTATATTAGCGGCCTGAGCCGTGACTCGGTTGAACGAGTAATCAACCTGTGCCTTGAACTCCCCATTTTTAACTTTCCACAGGGAGTTTGTTGAAACCAAAGCCGAGCGATTGAACAGCGTGCGTTTGCGGCTAAGGTTTGGCACTCCGGGGAGCGAAACGCTTACATATTGGCTCAGTCCTGTCGCTCGGCGTGCTGCGAAGAAATCAGTGGCACTCGCCGAAAGGTCTTCGCCTATATTGTTGGTCTTGAATGTGGTGATGTTCTGGAATCCGGGCATAACTGCCATTGCGAATAGTTCGCCGTCCCACACCGCGCCCTCCGGTTGCCAGGAGTAACCGCCTCCGGCGTCGCCGTGGAAAGTCCATGTGGCTTTCGCCTTGTTCTTCAGTTTTAGGTTGATGGCAGCCTTATCGGAAAAACTGATACCAGACAGCACCTGCATCGGCTGATGGTTTTCCATAACCTCGACCGCGCCGACATCATCATGATTTATTCCGTTGGTTGCTATTCCGTATTTGCCACCCAACAGGTCGGAACCCTCTATGTAGAACTTGTTGATGTCCTCGCCCTGATACTGGATTTTGCCGGAGTTCGACACATCAATACCTGGCATACGTTTCAGCACATCGCCGATACTCCGGTCTTGTGCTTGTGCAAAAGTCCCGACATTGTATGTGATGGTATCCCCTTGCTCACGGATGCGGTCGGCTTTCACCGCAACCTCTTTAAGCATTGTTGCCGAAGCCTCCATGACGATTGTAACTGGCAACTGAACGCTGTCAAGTTTTACAGTCTGCTTTGCAAAACTCATCATCGACACATCGAGAGTGTAACCCTTGATTTTAGAAGTGGAGATTGTAAACTTGCCGTTGGCATCAGAAGTGGCATACTTCTTTATTTTCCCCTCGGCAGTGCGTAGAATCACAGAAGCTCCTGTTAGCGGCTCATTTGTACCTTCCTCCACGACCACACCCGACACATTGACCTGTGCAACACCGTTCAGCGCAGCCAATGCAAATGCGATTATGAATAGCAGTCGGTTCATAGGTCGTGAGGATAGTTGGTTTCCTCTTTGTCGTGATGGACGATTTGTTTCTCATTGGTCGGGGTTGAACCAACTCCATAGGCTGCTTGTATTTTCGCCGCAAAATTTGAGTTTGAGTATTTCCACCAGTTGTTGAAAAACTTGTCGCGGTTCACTGTAGTGTAGCCTGTTTTATCATCATAAGTGAAAATCCCGACTTCTGAATTGGGATTCTGCACAAGGCCGTTGGCTTCAAAAATATATTCATTATTGGCGTCGTGTGCTTCAAGAATCAACCCCGGCAAACCACAGAGTTTCCACGGACCTTCCTGAATTGGAATCTCCGGTGCGAACCAGGCAGTCCATTTTCGCCCACGATAATCAGTGGTTGCTTCAACACATTCGTAACCCAATATGGTCTTTGTGCTGTTTCCTATTGCCCATTCGGGTTTATCCCAATCTTCTGAATATTGCCAATGCTCCATATCGAAATAACAACGTTCAGTAACTTTGCCATTAGGAATATTCTTATAGATATAACCCCAATAATGACCACAAGCCAATTGTGTATCATCGCGCTTGCCACTCATGGTTTTTGCCTGATCCATGGCCCAGAAAGTCGCGAGGTCACATTCCATAATTGAATCCTGCCATAATCTCTTTGTCCCGCAAAAAACGGATTTGTTTTTCCCGATTCTGAGCATTACTGGATCCTTAAAGAAATGAGAATTACGCTTTGTCGTATCGGTAACTTCAATACGAGTATAATGCACTTCAAGGATAGCCGGCTCCGCATCCTTGACATAATCTTTTGCAAATGCTGTCATTGCAGCCCACAAAAGCAGTATAAATATCAGTCTGTTCATATTCAATCGTGATAATCGGTCTCAAGAAAATCTATGTTTACTTCTTCGCCTGTGCGTATATGGTCTGTGCCGAATTGAATCCCGGTAGCTGCTCCATCAATGGCGTTATGATGGTCACGGTAGTTGGCCAGTTGCCTCAACATTTCCTCACGAGACATCTTGTCATATTGTCGAAAAGGATAAATAGGCACCATCTCTTGATAAGAAGCCTCCAATCCGGTAGCCACGAAAGAATGTTGCCCGGTGGATTCACTTGCTTCGAGTATCAAACCCGGCAGTCCGGTCAACTTCCACGGCCCTTCCTGCAAAGGAATATCAGGAGTGAACCATGCCGTCCAATCCCGCCCATGATAGTTTGCCGTTGCCATCACGCAATCATAGCCCAACACAGTCTTTGTTGAGTCGGAAATTTCCCATACAATATCGCCAAGAGGCTCCGTATAATACCCGTGTTCAAGTGAGCCAGCCTTGTCATAGACAGTCATTTGATTGTCAGCTGCGGAACGAAAAATATATAGAGATGTTTGGTAGACTAACGAATTCATCGCACTTTCATCCTTAGTCTCCGTATATCTCTTGAGCGCATCTTTGAGGAGCTGATGGCTGATAGCTCTACCTTGTGGAGTGGATTCAAGAGAATCCTTGAACTCCGTTTTTACGTTATAAAACTTCGAATGTTCTTTGCTCGCCAATAGGATAAAAGGAATATCACGTTTTATTATCCCATCCGAGCCTCTGACGAAAGTTTCGTGGTAGGTGTAGCCAACCTTTATCTCGGCACGTGGATATTCCTCTTTCTTCTTTGCTTGTACCTCAAACATGGCAAAGAAAGCAATTATGGTGATTATGAGTGAAAGTCGGTTCATTGTCTTTTGCGGGCTTTGAGTTTGTAATAAGTTTTATACTGGTTGGGATATAAAACAGGATCAGAAGCCGTAATTACAACCCATAGTTCGTCAGGTGTCAGTTTCTCGATCATCCAGTATCCATCTGTGGAGTTCCCGGCCATGTAAATAACAGCGTAATTCTCCGTGGTGAAAGTCCATTGGAAATATCTGACATCTTTCTTGATAGACGGATCTTTCAGGGAGCCTGTCGCAGTCCAGCCCTTGGTGTCTCTGCCGAATGAATAGATATTGGTTTCATCATCAAATGTCTGTTCATTGCTAATACTGTAATCGACATACACAACAAGCCATTCCACATCAGTGAGCATAGCGACAGTGTTCTGCTGACCTTCATCAAGGTAGCCGGTTCGCCCTTCGCATGACGACAATATCATCAATAAGGAGAGGCAGAGAGAGATAAATAACGCCTTCATTGTGAAAATGAAACGGAGAGCGTTCCGTCACCGACAAGATTCATGCCTTTGACTGAAAGCCAATCGGAATTACCATTATTGCTAATGATGTACGAATGGCATGGTTGCGGCGTATTCACCCCGGCCACTATCAATATTCCGGCATCAGGATTTGAAGTGTCACCCAAAGAGAGCTGATACAGGTAGAATCTAGATGAACTGTTTGCAGACACATTCATGGTAACATATCGGGGTGCATAGAACTGTCTTGCGTCATCTCGATCAGAAGTCACGACCATTTGGGCGAGTGTATTGCCATTGATTGAACGTGTCGCCGACCTCGTTACTCCATAGGTATCAGTGATCCTTCCCTCAATAAGTTTGTCGGAAGAATATGTTGAGTAAATAATCGCCGTTGAGTTGCCCGATTGTTTCACTGCACGGAGCATACCATTGACGGCTTCCATATCGCGCGTGAACTTATCCCGGTTGATTGTGCTTACCATCATCAACTCCTCACGACTACGGTTGACTACATAGTCGGAAGCTGTGATTTTCTTGTCGGGATTGATGAAAAACGCACCTGTGGCGTTATCCACATCAACAAATTGTGCCAGTATTTCTGCATCAGTCTCATAGGCGCGGATAGGCGACGGTTCGTTGAAAACCGTATTGTCATCGCTGCACGCTGATAACAACATCGAACCGAAAACTGATAATGGGAGCAATATCTTTTTCATATATGCCAGAATCTCCCGGTGGCTCATAGAGAGTTAAGTTACTATAAAGAAGCGTGAGCCAACTATGCCACGTCTTTGTTGATGGTCGTAGGAAACCTTTGATGCAGATGTAACAATAGCAGCCCACGCTATACGCGTGAGAACCACTATGCTATCTCTTGCATCGTTTTGAAAATTTCCTACGTTTTCAACAAACAAGATGAGCATAACGCTTCTTATTTTCCAAAATGTCGTGACAGACAGGAGTCTATCAGTCGCAAAGTTAATAATAATATTTGGGATTAAGGCTATTATAGCCTATAAATAATTCACTTTGCATTTGATAAATGTGCGTTTTACGGGCGTCTATGGGTGCCGAGTGGTTTGCCAGCCGTGGTGACAGGAGCGTGAGGCAGTGCGCCGGGGCGTATTGCCTCACACAACCTTATCACCACCGCTTGCTCCCAAATGATGTGAGAATTAGGCGATAAGCCGTGTCAGTGGCTCGCGGATCCACAGGCACGGCACATCGCCTTGTGCTGTTTATCGGTTGCCCGACTGATTCCGTGCTGCACACCGATTCAGCTTCGGGCAGTTCTGATTTTGGATATGATGTCCGGCTTCAGCCGAAGGCGGCGACAACGCCAGAGCAAAGCGAGGGCAAGCCTTCGCACGACTCTCGCGTTGTCGCCTCTCTTTGGAATACCAGTCTGCAAACGATGACTGTGGCCGCTTCAAGGCTGGCACTTTGAAACGGCAAAAGTCAACGGTGGCCGGTTCTTTCCCTTGAAGATTTTGAGCCTCGGCAGGGACAGGCGTTTTGGCGTGCGAAGTTACTGCGTCCGGGAGGAACGTCAAGTGACGCTGTGCTTGTGGTCGGCGTCCGCACTCGTGAGCCTCCACATTTTTTCTCCCTCAATTCCGAAAAAATGGGTATCCCTCGCTTGCCGCTGACTACACACTTGCCTTATCCTCCCTTATGGCCGCAGTTGTGGGACTGCACGAAAAACGGCCAGCCCTGCCGGAGAAGCTCAAAGAGCTTCAAACAAAAGGGAGAAAATTAACTCAAACACAAAAAAACAATGGCAAAATTCAGAGTCAGAACAGAGTACATATTCAGTGGCTTCTTCGACATAGAGGCTGAAAACGCGGCACAGGCAAGGGAGTATGTTGAAAAACACTGCGGATTGGTTATAGGCGGTGACATACATTCCACATTACCTGATGATGAAGTAAACTGGGAGTTCCCGGTTCACCCTGACACAAAAATTGGCGAGACCACAAGAATTAAACCGTAGTAAGACACTCAAACATCAAAAGACTATGCACAGCACTATTTATCAAATCAGCACCAAGCCGATAGCCGAAAACGACTATCTGAACATCGACCGTATAGTGGTAGGAGAAAACGCCTCTATATCCTATGTGTGCGAAAACTCCGAGGACGGACGCAAGTTCAACATCCGCTTTCTTCTTGAACATATACTGCCGAAAGGTATGTTTACGTCCATCGAAGAAAGCACCCTTACCTACAATGGTGGCTTCGCAATATGGCGAAAATCCCATTTCGACAACATCAAGGCTATATCTGCCGAACTTACCCCTGCAAACGTGATGAAATGGAACGAACCAATAGGGCAACTGAAAAAAGCCATTATCAATCCGCTTGGAACAGACGCTCTTTTCGTTACCGAGTTCTACGGCGGTGCAGGCACGGCTGAACGCTCCGCAGACCTAATGGATATTATCGCCCGACTGAAAAAGGGCGATAGACTATACATCGGGGCAATATTAGGGTATCACAACTAAAACATATCGTCATGGAGTTCTTTATCGAGCCTATCCCGACATGGGCGTTATGCTATCTAATCAATGGAGACCCGACAGGGTTGACTGACGATGAAATTGCGATGATTGACAAGTGGTATGCCGACAACAAAGTGCAGACCGTCACCACCGCTTCCGAAGCCGAGGGAGAGTGCCACCCATATTTCTCCCATTTTCCTGCTTTCGGGCTACCTGCCGAGGTTACTGACTGCCATGTGATGACCTTGTAGCCATTATCTCACGAAAGTCAAACGACAATCCAAATCACACGGATATGAAATACGAAGATGTGTCAGCGATATTATATCGCAATCATGGTGTTTTCGACATCACCACACCCTTTGGCACTCAACGCCGACGCTTGTTCCTCTCCACTGAAAGTAAGGTATGTGAGTTTGCGAAACGCTCTCGCAAGAGAGGCTATCCGATACCGCCAAACGAAATCAAATGTTGGCTGTCTATCTCCAAAGTGACAAAGCCGACAACGAATATAGTAGCCAAATTCCAACGTTACGCCTCGCGTGCAACTTTTCCGTCTGCATTTGTTCGCAAGTGTCTTGAAGCTGACCCGACAAAGGACTGCTACGAGAACCGCCTTACCACCGGCACTCGCATCGACGGAGAGATTATATCCCTTGACGCTATCTCCAGATATAACCATTGGGTGGTGGAACAGTTCAGAAAGGCTCTCAAAGAACGGCGCAACTTTAATTCCGGAACATTCACTTTCCGTGGTTATGACGGTTCCCTATGGATTGAGGTCAAGCAAAAGGACGATAACTATAACTACTATAAAGCCGGAGATATTGCCGCAGGCTTCAGTAAAGAGTATCGTGGCTGTGCCAACGGATATTACTATGCCCTGATTGATGATGAACATTTTATCGGGATTGATATAGACTGAATTATAAACAGCACCCTGCAATCCTCATGGAGAGCAGGGTGCATAAAACTGAAAGATATATGACGACAACCGAAATCAATTACAATGGCACGGACTATACCTGCCGTATCGTGACAAGCAACGAGGGCGAGAGCCTTATCATCGGTGGGCTGGAATTGCTTGACGCACTTATGCCTTATCCAATCACCGACAAATGCAACGGCTTCGCCGACAAGGAAGCGGAGCGTGTCGATGAAGAAATCTTCTTCTATACCTCCGAAAGTGATTTGAAGCTGCCCGACAACGAACTTGTCGCAATACTCAGCGAAAGTAACCCCGAATGGTTTGACTGAAACCCAATCAGCATCCAATCCCGGAATGTCATAACGACCACCAAGACGTCCTGCAACTACGCGGGGCGGCTTTTGCTCGTCCCATCACAAAAGCCGCGTCTTTGGAAAACTAATTGCTTGGCAATTTTTTACTTGATTTAATAAGGCTGTTGCAAATGAACCCCAATAAACATATAGAAAGAATATTTGGCACAGCGAAAGATGTACCACTGATGAAATACCATAATCCGAGATAAAAACCTGCTTCAGAATCTATCGCAGTCACAATAGTCGATGTTGCGATCACTTCTAATATAATCAGGAGCAACAGCAATACATAAAAATGAATACAAGTCTTTCCATTCCATATTTTCCATGTTATTAGACAAGGAACAAGAAAAATTATACTGGAAAATAAACCTAAAACCATCGAGGCTATATAGTCCGAGCCATCATCTTCCTTAATTCCTCCTTCAAAAATCAGATTATATACAAAGGGTAAAATAAAGGGAACGAGGATGACCGCTGCAACGAATAATGCAAATTTTTTGTTTCGGTATTTCATAACATCAGGCTTCTTGATGAACTTTCAGTGAAATTAAAAACGTATTGTATGATTATTCTCTTTTGCAGACAAAGCGTCTGATTGTTCAACAATAATCATACCCAATTCAAGGCCATCAGAGAAATGGACTGATTTATCCTGGGAGTCTATTCTAATAAATGGCAACACATCCCCATCCTTATACCCCTTATCGGTATTACAATTATATATTGGAGATTGTATATAAACTTTGTTTGTTTAGTAGATGACAAAAATTAATTTTTGTCAGTTATATGATTGATTTTTAATTAGTTATTACTTGTAAAAGTCCCTGAAAATTAGTAACTTTAAAGAAAAGTTTGACCGCTTTTTCCATGAAAGTTACGACAACTCTCAGGGACAATGGCAAAGTTAATCAAATTGTCCCGATTATGCAAGAGCATCTTGGCTCGGTAATGAATCTTGCCCGCATAAAATTGCTTGCGTTTGTTCTTCAGGCACTTTGCGTTGTGCAGACAGTCAGTCTCCACAAGATAGCATCTGCAATGCCTACGTGTGTGGAGCGTGATTCCAACCTGCGCCGTCTGCAAAGGTTCCTTGCCGGATATGCCCTCAACCTTGACCTTATCGCCAAAGTGATATTTGCTCTTCTGCCCGTCAAGACAGGACTGGTCCTGAGCCTTGACCGCACCAACTGGAAATTCGGTGAGGTCAACATCAATATCCTTATGCTTGGTGTCACTTACAAGGGTGTTGCCTTTCCTCTGCTCTTTACCATGCTCGACAAACGCGGCAATTCCAATTGGAAAGAACGGACGTGGCTGATTGATAGATTTATACGATTGTTCGGAGCCGAGTGTATCGACTCTCTTGTTGCCGACCGCGAGTTTGTCGGCAAGGAATGGGTCGAATATCTCAACAACAGACGCATCCGATACTATCTGCGGATTAAACAGAATTTTTGGTTGCGCAATCCCAAATCCTGCCAGGATGTCAGGGCGTGGCATCTGTTTCACGGTCTTAAGCTCGGCCAGGAACGTGTCTACGACAAGCTGTTTCTCCTCAAAGGGGAATATGTCTATATTTCCGGAGCCTTGCTGAAAAACTCCGATGGCGTGCCTGAACTGCAAATTCTGATTTGTTATAACCGCCCCGAAGAGGCCGTTGCCACTTACAAACAACGATGGCAGATTGAGACATGCTTCAGAGCTATGAAATCCTCCGGCTTCAACATCGAGGACACCCACCTGCGCGACATCAACCGCATCGCTCGTCTTACGGCGATGGTCTGCATGGCTCTTGTATGGGCGTATCTCGTTGGTGAACATAAAGATATAAATATTAAACCGATAAGGATTCTGAAACATGGAAGAAAGGCAAAGTCGCTTGTCAAGTATGGTTTGGAGGAGATTGCGACCATACTTCTGCGTCCGGCTTATACTACTAAATTCGATGTTTTCAAATTTTTGTCATGTACTTAACTTTGTTTGAAATGCTATCATAGACTCCGAAAAATGGTAACCCTTCCCTTATGTCATTTTTACGCACATCAAAAGTATCAACACTAATCTCCAGCATGTAAATATCTCGATATATTGTGCCACAATCGTAAATGAGGTTTTTACATTCTATTTGACCTGAAAGATAATACTCTGAGTTAGCATAATATGTATCAAAGATTCGTTTAACCTCATTGTTGCTCGATATTTGCCTATGACACGCATGAGTCCACAGCAATATCCCCATGAAACTAAATGATATTGCTATAATGATATTTGAACTCGTTTTATGTTTCATATCAGAGACTCATTTATTGCAAAATTACAAAGAATTATCCGAATATCATAGGACAGATGTCACATTGAAGGAAGATAATTGCTGTTACCACTGCGATTTATGGATAACTAAGCGGTTCGAAAGCCGTGTCAGTGGCTCACGGATCCACAGGCACGGCACATCGCCCTGTGCTGTTTACTGGTTGCCCGACTGATTCCGTGTTTCACACCGATTCAGCTTCGGGCAGTTCTGGTTTTTGATATTATGTCCGGCTTCAGCCGGAGACGGCGACAACGCCAGGGCAAAGCGAGGGCAAGCCTTCGCTCGACTCTCGCGTTGTCGCCTGTATTTGGAACACCTGTCTGCAAACGATGACTGTGGCCGCTTCAAGGTTGGCACTTTGAAACGGCAAGGGTCAAAGGTGGCCGGTTATTTCCCTTGAAGATTTTGAGCCTCGGCAGGGACAGGCGTTTTGGCGTGCGAAGTTACTGCGTCCGGGAGGAACGTCAAGTGACGCTGCGCTTGTGGTCGGCGTCCGCACTCGTGAGCCTCCGCAAATTCTTCTCGTGCCTCAAACAATTTGGGTATCCCTCGCTTGCCGCTGACTACACACTTGCCTTATCCCCTTATGGCCGCAGTTGTGGAACTGCACGAAAAACGGCCAGCCCTGCCGGAGAAGCTCAAAGAGCTTCAAACAAAAGGGAGAAAAATTAACTCAAACGCTCAAACATCAAAGGACTATGCGAGTAAAAAGAATGAAAGTAGCGGAGGGCAGACGGCTCAATATCGGGCAGTTTCCCAATTTCCACCGCTCCGGCTCCATTAGGGGCATGAAAAAACTCTACTATGGCGAGGACTGCCTTTTGGTACGCTGTGGCAACTATATCTACAACGTTACCTCCGAACCCTCAATCTACAATCAGGCAACAATCTAAATCATAAGAATATGGAAAATTATAACGGAATAGCAATATCCAAGAACGACAAGGAATTTGTCGTGGCGTTTGACAACTTTGTCAACGGCAAAATGCAATCCGCAACCAACACAGGAAAGGCACTCGCCACAATACACCGCTATTTGCAGTCGCAGGCTTTCAAGGTGTGCGTGGCTTATATCCGTCAGCTCGCTGTCAACTACCGCACCGGCTATTACGATGAGCGAAACGAAACGGCAGCCCGGAGAGCGGCGATGATGTACGACACACTGATGAACGGCGATGAAATCTATGACCCCGAATATAAAGAACTAAAGGATAAAAGCGTATGAACGACACCGATTTTCCCGAATACGGACGCCAGTGCGAGTTGCTGACACCGTGGCGAGGCTACCACCGTGGCACAATCGTAGGACTGAACGGCTACCGCTTCATCATCGAGGTAAGCAGTGGCGCGAGGATTGAACTTTACGAAGATGAAATTGAATTTGACTGACTATGAACAGACTGTTGACACCGAAATTTGAGGAAGCCATAAAGGACTATCCTCTGTACTCGCAGGACGGCAAGGAGAGAAATGCCGTGTGCGTGGCGATATTCACTATCGGAAATATCCGTTGGTTTGTGCTTGAGGGAAACAAGGAGGGAGACGATACAACCCTTTTCTGCATAGTGGTAGGACTCGGCGAAGATGAATACGGCTATGTGTCGCTCAACGAACTTGCCGATGTCGAACTCGACTATCGCAAACAAGGCTTCGGCATTATCCGAGTGATACAAATGCCGTATTTCACCCCATGCCCCATAGGGCAGATAAGCGACAAAAGGCTTCAAGACTTCTTGAACCGTCTCTATGATTGACCGAACACGTCAGCCGTGGTGTTGTGCCACGGCTGACATTATACCGTAAGAATATGGATATACAAGATATAATCGACAAGATAACCGAATGTGCCGAAGCTAACGGCTGGCACGTCCATACTGAAAGATACCGCGACACTGATTTATGGCTGTTTGAGTTCTCGCAATACACAAAGGCAGGGCAGGATTTTAATTTCTCGGCTGAAATGAGATATGCCGACCCCGATACTTTGATAAAGTCAGTGAGAGAATATTACGAGAACTATGACCCCGATGAGGAGGCATATCTCTGGATTGGCGATGACGGACACGGCAAGAACGGTGCGCCATACCATATCTCGGATATTGTAGCCGACATGGAGGACGCGGAGTCCATGGTCGGCACTCTGCTTGAAGCCTTTGAGGGACTTGACTTTGACCCATGCGGTGAATAGAGCCTTACTTTTCAAAATTCGGTCTGCCACCTCCATGCCGGACGTGGCAGACATAAACGTGTACTGACATGATTTTACAAACCATAATCCAAGTTGCCGCACAATGCGGCTGGAGCGTGACCGCCAATGTGAGATACGGAAACATCACCTCTTTCGATTTCCGACGGAATACCGAGAGCGGAGTGCCGTTCTGCTTCTCAGCCGACATGACCGGTGGCAAACCGGCTTCGCTGGTGGACGACATACTGTCGTTCATCGACGCTTTCCAACCCGACATCTTCGCGCGGCAGTGGTGCCGGATTTCGGGAGCCGGAGAGAGCCGCTATGCTCAGACACTCTCCGACATGGACGGCATACGCATCCAGGCATGGCTACTCGCCATTGACCTCTCCGAAGCCTTCTCCGCTCCGCGCCCCTCACCGTGGTATCTCTGGAACTGACAGGGATTATAGCCCCTTGCGACCGCGCAGGGCTATAATCTCTATGATGTCGTTTCCGTTCAGCCGTGTCATGCCATTCACGAGCGTAGGTTTGGGGAACTGCTCGTCGTGGTCGAAGCAATAGTAGAAATATGAGCGACTTACGCCAAGTATTCTTGCTGCCTCTGATACGGTATATAGCCGTTTGCGGTCAATCGTTGAGATATTGACCTTCTTTTCTGTCCTACGTCTTGCCATCGTCTTCGGATGTATAGGTTTTTCGGAACGTCTTGCCTCTAATCTCCACGAAATTGAACATTTCCTTGCATCTGTCGTAGATACGAGGTGAATAAACCTTTGACAGTTGCTTAAGCGACAGATTTGTAGTGGCATGGGTAAACTGGTTGTCACGCAGATCGTATCGCCGCTGAAGAACATACTGCATGACATTCTCAAAGTTGCCCCACCGTCCGGTAGGCGTTGTCTCGCTGCCAAGCTCATCAAACGCTTGGCGGGAACTGGTTATGTAGGTTTGTATGGCATAATAGCCGCCGTCGCGTGATTCATCGGAAAACTCCGCACAGATGTCGATAACGTTTGTCATACGAAACCAATACCTCATACCATCTTTAGGCGGACGTATGTCATGGCAGAATTGCCGGATTATGCGCAGAAGCGTTGATTTACCGGTGCCGATGTCGCCCCAAAGCAACAGTCCCCGGTCCGGGTCAAGTTTACCATCGTAATCTTTCAAAGCCCAATGAACGATGTCGTTCAAAATATTGCGTTGGTCGTCGCGGACGATATAGCCGGGGCAAATGGCTTTCGCACAACGCAAGAAATACTGCTTGTAGGCATCAATCTTCGATAAGTCCGCAATCGGGTGTAATCGGTCCTCGGCGGCGGCCTGCATTTGGATTATAGCCTCTTTCGGGTTGATTTTTTGTGGGTATCTCATTCTTAGTCGTTTTTAATCTCAGCCGGGCCCAGTTGAGAAAATGTTTTTTGAAAGCCGAAAACGTGGAGTGCCAGTCTTCGGTTGAAATTGTCGCGTTGCTGAAATCATCAGCCAACGGTATCAGATCCGCCACTTCACAGTGCAGGCTCTTTGCCATTTCCGTCAAAGCGGTATCTGATTTTTTCAGTTTTTCTAAAAATTCTTCTTCATGTGCGCGTTTACTCTCAATAAAAAGTTCTTTTATATTTTTTCTTTTATCTAAATATGCCAGCGTCCGGTCTTGCGTCTGATTGGCTGTTTCCTCCTGTGTTTCGATTGTCATTCCGATCGGTTCTTCATCGGACATATTGTCCTGCGGAAGCATCTGCGGCTCAATGCCTGAATTGTGGCAGGTCGTGTTTGTTCCATCATTTGCCATATTGAAGCAATACTTTTCAAAACCACATACAGATATAACTGTGATCAATCCGCTCTTTCTACGGGTAATCAAACCATCTTCCTCCAATGCTTCAAGGAAAGATACGACGGCTCTTTCATCGGCGTGCCACCGAGTACCCAGATACGCTATTGTCACAGGCCATTCTCCATAAGTCACCCGTATGCGGATATTCGTGTCACCCACATACCTCATGCCCGGAGTTTTGGCGGCGCGGAATCTTATTTCGAGCCACCATTGATAACGCTGTGCATTATCCCAGAGCCAGTGCGTCATATCGTCTTCATAGACGGGCATCCATCTTGGCATAACTTATAGGTTTTGGAGAAGAAGCGAATAAGCTCGCTCCCACGGAAACGAGGATAAGGCGAATCTTCACTAATTTCATATTCCAGCTTTTCAGGACCACTGACATAGCTGAATAATTCGATGTCTGCAAGGGCAAACATTGTTGCCACTTCCTGCCGGGTGTAGAGTCTTGACGGATCAACGGCGGGTAAAGATTTTGCTTTCATAAGCAAGTGTTTTATGCCTTCCATAGTACAATGGCAAGCGTGTTAATACTACTTGCCCCACTGTTCATGGGTTGACGCGTCCCTTTACGATGAAGCCATGTGATGGCATCTTGACAATTCATCGTATCAGATTCACCCTCCGTTGAAAGATGCGGTTTATAATCCGTGCTTACGGAAGATGCGACATTGCGTGCATTTAGGCAATATGCTATCATCGACAGTCAGGTTATAAAGGAATGTAAGACCATCCCAGGGTGGAGCCTTGATTATTTTGTAATGTGCCACACCTTGCTAAAGTTTTACGGGTTGATTTCTCACGGTTTACCGAAATTTTGATTCAGCACGTCCTTTATATCCGACATTTTGTATAGTGGAGTTTTCCCTATCTTCACCGGCACAAGATAACCGTCTTTCTCCCATCGGAGAAGTGTGCTGTATGAACGGTTGAAAATCTTGCAGGCTTCCTCTCGCGTCACCGTAGCCAACTCTTCATCGTAGGCTCTTTTTTCGTCCTCAGACTCTCGAATCATCTGGAGAAATTCTCGGAATGCCACTTTCATATCAGAGGCATCGACCACAAGATATATTCCCTTGGGTCCATCAAGTATGGAATTGATAATTTCTGCTGCCATATCCTTTGATTTTAGAATTATGGCACAAAAATAGAGCCCTGTACGTACAGGACTCCTTTAACTTTTATATCCTCTGCTTAAATTTAAGGGATTAAAGTTTAAGCGATAGGACGGTATGATATGTTTTGAATATGAACGGCTATTGTTTCAGTAACTTAGCTTCCATTTCTCTTCCCCACTCGTCAATATAGAAATGCTCGTCGGGACTTGCGATTATATTTATTACTGCGGCATTGGTACAGGTCATTCCAAGTTCTCTTACAAGTGACTTTCCCTGCGGTTTTTTGAGCAACAGACGATGTTTTATAGCTATATTGAGAATCATGGCTATTTTCACACCTTCGGCAGATATGGGTGCAGCCAATTCCTTCAGCCTGCGGTATATCTCATCATTTGTAAGATGCGGATAATTTTTGTTCTCAATAATGTCGTATCTTATACTGCGATAGTGCTCTCCGACTTGTTCGTATGGGCTATTGTAACCTTTTGGATCTTTATTGTCACAGGCTGGTATCGTTATATTTTCATTCGTCTTTATAACTCCGGGGAACAGGTTTTCTATCGGAGGTATCCAGAGGAAAACTATCCTGTCATAAATCCTTTTCGATACTGCGGCATTGTCAGAATGAACATCGTTATTCTCAGCATACCACGCAAGATATGATGATAGACTACGGTATAACTGGCCTACAAAATAATCACTTCCTTTATCCTTTACCTCGGTTCTGATGGCTTTTTCATATTCAAGCTGATTGTCAGCCAAATATTCTGACAGACCGTTCAATCCGTCAGCCGAGGCTGTGCAGACCGTATTTCGGATAAGACAAAGGTCCGAAATCATCTTGCCGATGGAGTGCTGTATATCTACTATATCCATGATATTCATGTGTCGTTACCCCAACGGTCAATCCGTCTTTGAATCTCGGACTTCGGCAGGCGCACGTTGATTGAGTATAATTCTTTCAATTTTCCTGCGGCCACCTCCGGAGAAATGACCGAATGTGCCACAAGTTCATCGAATATAAAAAGGATGCCGTGAACAGTGAGATTATGGGACTCGGCATATCTGCGTAGCTGGCGGTCGCCGGTAAGCAGAGTAATATTATGTTTACGGGCATAATAGCATACCGAGCAGTCCGGTATGGAAAGGTTGCCGGACACGGCGGCGTGTTCATTTACAATCTCAATAAGTTCCTCAGCTGTAAAGCTCTCGACCGTAATCTTCCCTTCTTTGACAAGACGCCCCATATCTTCTTGCTGTCGATTATCGACAATTTCTGCCATCACAAAATCCACCGTGCGTATTTCGTAAGGCAAATCGCAAAGTTGACTTAGCAATCCTATCGAGTGAAGATCGATGAAGATATTTGTATCGTTGACAATTATCTCCATCTTCTCACACTAATTGAAGCTGAGACTTGACGCTCTCGACAGAGGTGTTCAGTAGCACAGCGGCTTTAGAAAAAGAGATGACTTCATCGGCCAACGCACGATAAACCATGCGTGCGAACCGTCCTGACCGCTCGCTTACTACACGTGAGGTCTCGACAAGTTTCTTGAAATCAGGAAGTCTGTTCTTCTTAGTCTGAAAACCGGAATAACGCTTGTCGGAAATCACATTATTTGAGCGCAAGGCTATCATAATATCGTCGATAGATATGCCGAACTGACGCTGTATGTCAGTCAGTTCTGATAAAGATATGTCATGCCTCGAATCTCCCAACTTCGATTTAAGCACACTGACAGGAAGTAACAATTCACTCGCGAAAGCGTTGCAGATATGCTCAACTTCCTTCGACGATACATCTTCAGGAATATCAAGAAGCAGATGCCCTAACTCATGCAAGGCGGTGAAGCGTTTGCGCTCAGTAGGGAAGTTGCCGTTAACCACAATAAGAGGAATAGAGCCGTTGGCATAACCGCTCAATCCGTCAAAGTCGGTATCCTCTGCAATCTCAATTACCTTTACGCCATTATCCTCCAGAACTTCTATTGCGTTGGTTATGCCGTCATATCCCAAGCCAAGATGCTTGCGTACTTCATTGGCATGAAGTACCGCTTCATCAGTGTTGGATACACGCTTGCGCGGCATTGAAAATTCAGTAGAACAACCGCAAAGCTGTTCCACCTCCAGATAACGCTCCAGTTCCTCCCGCACCTTCTCCCTCACAGCCATCGCCATGCGTTCAGGGAATTTTGGTTTCTTACGAAATTCCACACGGTCAACCTCCACGGTGAACGGACGGAAAAAGTAATCAATCTTGACACCAAGAGCCGCCGCAAGTGCTATCAGCACACGACTGTCCGGCATCATCAATCCTTTCTCATACTTATTTATGGCCTGCCGGGTTATGGCTGGAGTGACACAGTGAGAAAGTTTCTCCAACGAAAAACCTTTCATCATACGGGCCTGTCTAAGACGGCGCGAAAATATGTCGTTAGTCTGCTTGTTCATGTTGATATATCCTTTGGTTGACAAAGTTAATAAAAATATTTGATTTGTCAACTATGAATAGAGGGGAAATGTTCAGCCATAGCTGATTATCTCCCCTCAAAATCCGGATTATTCGATAAATCCTATCATTTCCTTCTTCAAGTCGTCATCAATCTCGCGGTATCTTGCAAATGCCCGGCTGCCTTCCTTGTGTCCGCTCAACGCTCCCACAAGATTCGGATCTTTCACTTTCTTGTAAAGGTTGCCGACAAATGTACGGCGGGCAAGGTGGCTGCTGGCTATCTCATCAATAGGCCGTTGCTCTTCTTCTCCGGTCGTGGGATTGAGGACTGTGACTATGCGTGTTATGCCACAAGTCTTGAATATCTTTTTGATAGCCACGTTGTATTTCTGCGAACTGATGAATGGCAGAATCTTTCCGTCTTTCTCCACATCCTTGTATTTTTCAAGTATGTCCTTTGCCCTCTGAGTCAGCGGAACGCGTATAACGTCTGAGCGATCAGCCTTGGTTTTGCTTGCTATATACTCCACATAGCCATTGATGATATTGGCCGGGGTGAGACGCATGAGGTCGGATATACGGCAACCGATACAGCAGTGGAAGATGAATATATCGCGCTGCACTTCAAGCGGCTTATTGGCTGACAGGTCATAATCCGCGATTATATCACGCTCCTTGATTGTGATATAGATAGGCGTGCCGTATCTTTCAGTGGTTTTGCCGTGGTATCTTGCAAATGGGCTGTTCTTTGTAAGCCCTTCTTCATTAGCCCATTTGAAGAATGTACGCAGGCAGGCGAATATGCCTATAATGGTATTGTCGCCTTTTTCAAAAGGACGGCGTGATTTGCGAGCTTTGCGTGTCTCAGCCGGGAACTCCTCAAAGATTTTGGGGTATTTGTCGAAAATGGCAGGCTCATTACGAAGAAACTCCTCATATTCCTCAAGCACTTCGGTAGTGAACATTTCAAAATCAAGTTTATACGGGAGACGTCTTTTGATCTTGCGATACAGTTCAAAGCGATGGAGACTACGGCTCAGTACGCCATAACGTCGATGTCGCCATTCAGAAAGTCCACGCTTATCCGGAAATTCCTCGACAAGCTCGACGAATTTCTTTTGCAGCTTCGCTTCCACTTCTTTAGGCTTACGCTCTTTCTTAGGATTATGGAAGCGATAAATTTCTTTCTCGAAGAAGTCCTTTGTAAGTTCTGCCAACGTATGCGCCTCGCATAGGTCGTAGATATAATCTTCAAGGTCTCTGATTTTGCGCTCAGTGTCCTTTATTTCGGATATTTCCTTTTGATTGGCACGAGGCTTTGATATTGCACCGGTCTTAGGATTGAAACGACTCGGCTCAATATATATTCCGGTCTTTAGACGGAGCTTGATGTCTTTCGACAGGCTAAGCCGAAACATTATTTCCGACCTGCCGTTACCCTCTACTTTGGAGGAGATATAACGCTTGATACTTGCCATAGGAGGACAAAAATTTTAATGGGTGGAGGACGGAAAATCAGCCATTTTTAGACGAGTTAGTCGGAATTAATAGTTGATTGTCCTTTTTACAAAGTTAGCAATTAATCTATTACGCTCCAAATTTTTTGTCCTCCTTTTGTCCTCCTATTTGAAATTTAGCGATTTTTCTTGGAAACGAATGACACCTATTTTTGCAACGATGGATTTTTAATAGTCTATATATCAACATATTGTTAATTTTTCCAAAACTCGAACCTGCTTGCATAACAGTGCATACCCTTTCATTTGGTTGCTTCTGTTCTGGGCACTACAATAAATCGCAAGTGATTGAGAATCAATCACTTGCGATTTTTAATTTCACTCCGTGTCAACGCAGTGTCAACCAACCTCCGCGCAACCCCCGATTTCAACTGAAATAAATCGGGTCAGTGCAACTTAAACAAACCAAAATTAAATTCTTTAACTTTTATTAGTACAGTAATGGCACTTATTGATGAACAATATATCTTTGGAATAAAAATCAATGGTTGTTCTCAACTGATTACTAAACTTCCCATATCCCAGGATCAATCAAATTACGACTATATCTGCAATGTTGCTCTTGCAAGTCAATGGAATGGGAATGGAAAATTTAGGGTTTCTATTCTCAATAAAGACTTAGTCGAGGGATTACCTATTGGAACTTGGACATTGCTTGAAGCACAAATTACCTATGATTGGGGAGGTTCGTCAGCTTCGTTTAGAATGCAAGATGGAGATGGTGATATCACTGATAGAATAGTCGCAAGTTCAGGGAAAGGGAGCGCAAGCGGCTTTAGTGTTGAGTCTTTGGCACGCTCAATATTCTCAAAAGCCAAAGAAGTCGTAGAGCGCTTCCCTTCGGCAAAAGTTGTAAACGCTTTTCAAAATGTTGAAAAGTCAAAACCAGTTATAGCCTCCATCTTGAGATATCGCGAAACAGATGAAACAAAGTACATCATAGATAGATTCGCAAATAGTACAATAAAACCGCTAAATGACTATCTCATAGAATTCCGGAAATTTGAATCTCTCTTAAAAGGGGGTGATGATATAAAAAGCAAACGGTTGTTGACTCTTGCAACGGATGAATGCCTTGGTATAATTAAATTATTCGTTTAAGAAATATTGAATCTGCAAAAGCCTCGTGAATTTGAAGATATTCTATTCCCAGTGGTGAATAAACAGCAGCTAAAATATCGCATTTGATTGTTCATTAACAAATTCACACACATGCCCCGGCTGCTGCGTCGATGTGACGTGGCGGTCGGGGCTTTTGTTGTTCAAGTTTGTATTAAAGTTGTTTCATGTTGATTACTCGGCGAAATTGCGTGAGCAAATCTGCCGGAACTGGTGTTGGACTGATGGATGGTCGCTGAGACGGTGGTCTCGCCAAAGCTGATTATTCCGACTGAGAGTTCGAATTCAGGATGAATCAACCAACACCCGATTACACCCGATGGTTCAGACATGAAAAATTTGTTGGGGCATCTTGGGGAAAGATTGGGGCATGTTGGGGATGTGTCTGATTTGCTGAAAACTATCTGTAAATTGCCAATGTTGCAATATCAGACGCAGGTCAACCAGATGCGTGACACCTGATACTGACTGCCTCTGAATACTGTTTTGGTGCAGTCTGATGATGGTGGTGTTGCCAAAGACGCTATCGTTGGGATTCAGAGGTGGGATGCTGATAACGGAGTTGTACCCGTTATCATGGTCAAAAAGGGTGTCTCAACGAAAAAAATTATCGGACATTTGAATTTTAACATTTGCTCGTTTTGAGATTCTATCGTATCTGATAATCTGGTCTAATCTTGTCGCAAGGCCTGACCCAACAGCGGACAAAAGCCGGACAACAGCAGACAACTACCAATATATCAATTATTTGCGTGAACAAAATGCAAATTTGGTAGTTATAATGATAGACTGGCAGACAATCCGCTGATGAGATTATTCTCATTGAAAATCGCCAGAAATAAAAAAGTTGGGCAATGTTGAGCAAAATCTCGGAAATATCGGGAAACCGGTATCAAGAGGCGAAACAATCTCACATGGCGGTACATTTGTCGAGTAAGTGCAGGGAGAAACGGATTCACAATCCGGCACCTCTGCGACCAACCAATGGTCAGAATGATGACGGTATCCGGAGACCGAAGGCAGATGACCGACTTTTCATGACCCGCGCAGGGTTAAGCGCCAGCCTTCTTCCTTTGGCAAAGAAGAAGCCGTAAATTTTGTTCCCAGTAATGCTTGAGGCTTTGGGAGAGCCAGAGAGCCCACGGAATGTATATCGTTTTAATGGCCACTTCCCACTTCCATATTTGATATTGTCATGTCATTTGCCTTGACCCAAGTGAGTCGAGAACGCTATCGCCATGCCTGTTTTCAAATTGGAAAGACCACGAATCCACGTCAATCGTGACGAAAGGTATGGGATGACCTAAATCCGCCATCGCTCCATGCCTTCCATCATCCGGCGGAACAAAACTTGTATGAATAACATTATTGAACTCGTCAAGAGTGGGGTTACCGGTCTTACCCTCAACATAAAAATCGAAGACCTTGTGGAGTTTGCCGACCATTTTATCAGCGAGGCGAAGGAGGCACTGCTCTCGCCGATGGTGAAACAGTCGCAGGAAAAACTTCTGCCCAAAGCGGAAGTGCTGGAAAAATTCAACATCTGTCCCACCACCCTGTGGAACTGGGAGAGAAAGAAATACATCGTGCCTGTGAAGATAGGCCGCAAGGTCTATTACCGCCAGGCGGATGTGGAATGTCTCATCATTGAGCGCGGCAAACGATGATGGATGCCAACGAATTGGATGTACTGTGGCATACTTCGCAAATCAGAGTGACGGACGAGATTGCCGTGGCACCGGAGGTTCTCTTTTGCAACGGCTCCGTTATCGGCACCCTCGGAAACTTCTCGGCATCGACTGGGAAAGCGAAGAGCAAGAAGACTTTCAATGTCAGTGCCATCGTAGCGGCTGCGCTGATAAACGGGGAGGTGTTGCGATATGTAGCCGAATTTCCCGACAACAAGCGGACTGTCCTCTACTTCGACACCGAGCAGAGTCCCTATCATTGTCAGAAGGTGATTCGCCGGGCATTGCAACTTGCCGGTCTGCCGCTCGACCGTCATCCCGACAATCTTATTTTTGCCCAGCTTAGGGCACAGGTGCCTGACATAAGACTGGAGATTATCGACCGGGCGATTGCCACAACACCGAATGTCGGACTGGTAATCATAGACGGTGTACGCGACCTGATGTTTGACATCAACAACGCCACCGAATCGTCAAGGCTCATCAATAAGCTGATGGAGTGGACGGACAAGTATCAGATACACATCCACACTGTCCTGCACCTTAACAAGAGCGATGACAACGTGCGCGGTCATGTCGGCACGGAGCTGAACAACAAGGCCGAGACCGTATTGCAGGTTTCCAAAAGCACGACAGATGATGAAGTGACCGAGGTGTCGGCATCATGTATCCGGTCAATGGACTTCGCGCCATTCGCTTTCAGGGTCAACGACTACGGTCTGCCGGAGATTGTCGAGAACCACACCTTCGGAAAAGCCTCCAAGCAGCAGGTGTTCTCCTACAACGAGCTGTCGCCCGACCAGCACCGTGAGGCTCTTGAACTCGCCTTCGCCGACGGAGCCATCAAAGGGTGTCAGAACTGCGAGGATAAAATCAAGGCGGCATACGCATCTTGCGGCTATCCGTATGGCGACGGCAAGGTCACCAAACTGAAGACCTTCCTGATGAACAAGCGGATGATCGTCAAAGAGAACGGAGCCTATCAGTTCAACCGCGACTTCTACTACTAATCGAGTTTAGTTCGGTACGGTGTGTATATATGTGCGCTGAACCTGAACTGCTACCCCTAACATTTTTACCACCATGTTTAAAGAGATAAAAACTATCCCTTTAGCCACTTTCATGTCCCGACTCGGGCATGAGCCGGTCAGACGGAGTGGGGACAAACTCTGGTATAAGTCACCGCTAAGACAGGAGCATACGCCATCGTTCAAGGTGGAGACTACGCTCAACTGCTGGTATGACTTCGGTATCGGTAAAGGAGGCAATATCGTAGACCTTGCAGCCGAGATATATCAGTCAACCGATATGCGCTATCTCATTCATTGCATCGCCGACAGTTGCCCTATGCCATCGATGCAGACAGTCGCTCCCCTTTTGCTCCACGACACTCTGCCCCGAGTTTTGAGGACATTCGAGTTGTGCCGTTGGAGAGTCACGCACTTGTCGCTTACCTACAAGAGCGTGGCATTCCAACGAAGATTTCAAAGGCTCATTGCCAACAGATTCATTACTGTTGTCGAGGCAAACAATATTATTCTGTTGCCTTTGCCAACGAGTCAGATGGCTATGAGGTACGCAACCGATATTTCAAAGGTTGCATATCGCCGAAAGACATCTCCATACGGCGCATACGCGATGGCCCGTCAGCGGAATGTGCAGTGTTTGAAGGATTTATTGACTATCTGTCGGCACTGAAACTCGGAATCATCGGAACGGATGCAATCATTCTCAATTCGGTCAGTAATGTCAACAAGGCAATCCCCCATCTGCGTGATTACAAAGCTATCCATTGCTATCTTGACAACGATGTTGCAGGTAAAATAGCATTGGGTCAGTTGACAAAACGATTCGGTACAAAAGTGATTGACCGCTCCACACTCTACTCAGGTTTCAATGACCTGAATGAGTATCTGACAACAAGTTTTACAAACAATCAAAATTTACAATTATGAGTAATAAAAAGAATTTTACAGAAACTCAGTCGTCCGAAATGACTGAAAACATCTTCAATAACAGTGTCGAAGTCATCAGTGACACCGCTGTCAACAATGCGGACACCGAAACCACCGAGGACGACACAACAGTTGCACCACTGTCGGCAATCGAGCCGAAACAACAGCGCATCGGCATCAGACAGCGCAAATTGGAGTACGAGGAATACAAGTCAGCTTACCTCGCTCCGAAGATACTTGAACAGCGCAAGCAGACAAGCATCAGCAAGGAACTATACAACCGCATCGCGTTGATGGTTCGTCGACTCGGAGGCATCGACACCACCATCTCCGGCTTCATCGACTCGGTGCTTCTTCGCCACATGGACGACTACGCCGCCGACCACGAAATCTGGCGCAAACTCTGATTGCTTGATTGCAACTGTCTAAACATGATTAATCACGACCATTAAAAGCGGGCTTAGTTTCGCGCAGCTCGAAACTATCGTCAGTGTTCGGTTGGGGTTGGAGCGAGTTTATGTTTTCGTATTACATGTAATCCGAAAACGACTCGCCCAACCGCTCCCGATGGTCACAGACTTCTAAACACACTGCTATTATGAGAAGATACAATTCCCGACCTTCCAAAGGTCGACCCAAACTACCCGCCGAGGAACGAAAGTCAATCGTTGTTCCGGTGAAATACGACCTCGACAAATATGAGATAATGATGAACAAGGCAATTGTTGCTGGATTGAACCGTTCGGAATATATCCGTCAGGCATCAATCCATTGTACGGTGACGGAGCGTCTAAAACCCAAAGACGTAAAGGCGATAAGAGATCTTCAGGGCATAGCCGAGAATCTCAATCGCATCGCCAAATTCTGTTCATCTATTCTAAACAGAGGTTCAACAAATGAGAACCTTGTCCAACTTTTTCGGGACATATACGAATGCCGGGACTTTATTTTGTCGCTTATCAAAACCTATCGTAATACTCCCGACAGCATATGATGGGCAAGATAAGCAACGGCGGAAGTGCCGGAGGTTGCATTGATTATGTCACCCGAAAGAAGAAGGACAAACCGGATGGTTCGCCCTGTGATGAATGGAAAATCATCGACTCTAAAGATGTATTTCTGTCAGGTGGGCGAGCGGAAATCACCGCCTCTTTACAGGATAACATATCTATGAACCCGAATGTCAAAGACCCGGTCGGACACATTTCTCTCAACTTTCACGCCTTGGATAAGGACAAGGTGACAGAGGAAATGATGGTTGAAATCGCTGGAAAATATATGGAGAGAATGGACATAAAAGACACTCCTTATATATTGGTCAGGCATTTCGACAAGGATTATCCGCACTGCCACTTGGTGTATAGCCGAATTAATAATTTCGGGGAGACTATCTCCGACAGTAATGACTATAGTCGCAATAAAGACGCTTGTCGTTCCTTGACTGAGGAGTATGGACTGCATATTTCCGACGGTAAGCAGCATACGAATGTGGACCAACTTCGTGGTGTCGAGAAAATCAGATATGAGATTTTCAATGCAGTAAATGACGCATGGAAAGATCGTAGCATCTGCGATTTTGACAAATTCAAGGCTAAACTCAAAGCGTCAGGTGTCGGTATAGAGTACAAATACAGGCGTGGCACCAATGAGGTGCAAGGCCTGTGGTACACCCGAAAAGGGAAACGGTTTTCTGCATCGAAGATTGACCGGCGTTTCAGTTACAGTAATATTCGAAAGCATCTTTCAGAGAATCGCCCATTGCATCCCGACTCAAAATGGATGTATGCCGACGGCTCCATTGTCCCGATAACCAATTTCCGAGGAGTGAAATTTTCTAGACAGCAGATTAATGACTACGTTACAGGCAAAGCAATCCGCGTCGATGGATGTAAGGGAGAATACTCTACCGTCTATTTGAAATTCGTACCGGAAGTCAAAGTACCCAAAGTATTTTCATCAAATCCAGACGAGCCTAAGCAGACTTCAACTTCTTCCTTTGCCCCATCTCTTAGCCATACTCAGCAACCGTCCGCTCCCGAAGGTGGATGCTGTTCAGTATCCGGAGGCGATACTGAGACATTCTCTGAGTTCAAGGCGAGACATCCGGAGCTTACGCCTAAGCAAGCCCTTGATGCATGGCGAGCCAAACGCCGAGGCAAGCACCTCAACGGCGGCTTCCACATGTGACAACAATCCCCATTCAATGCCATCGACAGCCAACGCAGTTGCCGATGGCACTTTCTTATACCTTCCATCAGCTTCTACTTGACAGAAAATGTTGAGGAAATTTGGTTGCATCAAAAATAATCATTAATTTTGTCATAAATTGACAAATCAAAATTTGACAACAATGTATTTCGCACAGAAATTAAAGTCGTTGAGAGAAGAGAATCACTATCTACAAAGACAGATAGCGGCACTGCTCGACATAGATACACCTATGTATAGCCGCATTGAGCGAGGAGAAAGATTTGCAAAAGAAGAACATATACCCATATTGGCTAAATACTATGATATAGATGAAAACGAGTTACGACAATTATGGTTAGCTGACAAAGTGTACGATGTAATTGCTGGTGAGTCATCAGCAAATGATGTTTTATCTATTGTTTCAGAAAGTATAGCTGAATATGGAAAAGAAAATAAAAGTTGCTGATCTGGTATCAAGATTTCGACAAGATTTTGACTATTACAAATCAGAACGATATAACGAAACCTTATTACGGAGCGATTTCCTCGACCCTCTGTTTGAATTGTTGGGTTGGGATATTAAAAACGTTCAGGGTAAGAGCACTAATGAGAGGGAGGTTCTTTTGGAAGAACCCTTAAAAGCTAATGCCCATACTAATACTAAGAAACCAGATTACACTTTTAGACTGTTTTCAGAAAGAAAATTCTTTTTGGAAGCCAAGAAACCGCATGTCAAAATTGAGGTGGAAGATGGTCCAGCCAGACAAGTGCGCAGATATGGTTATACTGCAGGACTTAATATTTCTGTGCTTTCTAATTTTGAGTATTTGTACATCTACGATACAACCATACCTGTAAATGGTGACGATAGTAGAAAAAAGTGTCTCATCAAGAGCTATCATTATACTGAATATGCGGAAAAATTTGATGAGATTTCTTCCTTGCTGAGTCAGGACAGTGTATATAATGGTGATTTTGATAAGAACTGGGCGCATATTGAACGCAATATCGATTACAAGCCAATAGATAAGTTATTTCTTGAGCAGATAAATAATTGGAGACTTGCGTTAGCGAATGAAATACATCGAGAGAGTCCAGAGATGCCGCTCGACCAATTATCGGACATCGTGCAAAGCTATATTAATAAACTCCTATTTCTACGTGTATGTGAGGATCGCAACATTGAGACTTATCAAGAATTACTGTATATTGCAGAAAAAGGAGATGCTACTGAATTAGTATCTTTATTCCATAAGGCCGACCTAAAGTATAATTCCGGTCTCTTTGATGAGTTTCTGGCACCACAATTAATCGGCAATATATCTTCGACTTTCTGGGATATTGTAAGGCAGTTGTATTATCCTGAAACTCCATATTCTTTTGCCGTTTTGTCATCAGATATTCTTGGTCGGATTTATGAAATATTCCTCTCTAAACGGATTGCAGATGTCGATGGTTCGTTGGCGCTAGTTGATAAGCCGGAAAATGTCGATAGAGACGTTGTTACCACACCGACATATATAATCCAAGAGATACTTAGGCGTGCCGTACTCCCTAGAGCTGTAGGTAAAAATCTGGGCCAACTATGCGAGATGAAATTTGCTGATATCGCATGCGGTTCTGGTGCATTTTTACTGGAACTATTCCAATTATTGTGTGACGTTACATTGGATTACTATATTCATAATAATCCGGAAGAACTCTGCCGCACTGGTATAGACGGTTTTCGTTTGCCCTACTCTATGAAGGTTAAAATACTTACTAACTGTATTTTTGGAGTAGATAAAGATTACAATGCGACAGAAGCGACTAAGTTTGGGCTATTGCTTAAGGTGCTGGAGGATGAGAATGTAAACTCTTTATCCGGTCATAAGCCGATATTGCCAAGTTTATCTCAAAATATATTTTTCGGGAACAGCCTTTTGGGGCCTGATGATGTAAAAAACACAAACCTCAGAGAGTCTATTAACACGTACGATTTCGGAGAATTGAAATTTGATGTCGTTATTGGGAATCCTCCATATATGTCATCGGAGGATATGAAGAATCTTACTCCATTAGAGCATCCATTATATCCGTCAAAATACAATTCGGCCTATAAACAGTATGACAAGTACTTCCTGTTTATAGAACGTGGGCTTCAACTCTTAAAAGATGATGGAGCTCTTGGGTATATCATACCTAGCAAATTCATGAAAGTAGGTGCAGCTCTTAAACTGAGAGACTTAATTGCCATAAATCATCATCTCGCAGAACTCATCTCCTTTGGTGCAAACCAAGTATTCAATGGCAAAACCACATATACGTGTCTGCTGATTTTAACCAAGGAAAACAATCCCAACTTCAAGTATGAAGAAGTTCGTGATCTTTCTCTTTGGAGAACCAGACTTGACGTTAATGACATAACTGAACGCTCATCAGATTATATCAGTTCTGATACATGGGCATTATTACCAATGGAATTCGACCAACTTTTTGAAAAGATTCAAAGAGATGGCTATACCTTGTCAGATGCAGTTGGAAGCGATAATATCTTTAACGGTATTCAGACAAGTGCTAATAAGACCTATATTTTTCAGCCTATCGCCGAGACTGCAACCACTTATTCATTTTTGAGAGGTAACTCCACATGGGAAATAGAAAAGAGTCTTACCAAGCCTTATTTTAAGACTGTCAAGGATGGTCTGAGCTCCTATAATTCATTCAGACCGAATGCTCGTGTAATTTTCCCCTATATTAAAGACGGCAATGGGAAGTTGCAGATAGTATCACTGGAGGAATTGGCTGAAAAATATCCTTTAGGATATTCCTACATAATGGCTTTTAAGCACGAACTGGACAGAAAGACTCGTGACATTAAGCCCACCCCGGACAATGACAATGAATGGCATAGATACGGAAGGCATCAGAGTCTTGAAGCATGCGAACTGCCATGCAAACTAATTGTAGGAGTGCTCTCTCAAGGAGAAAAGTATGCCGTAGATATTTATGGCACTTTGGTTTCATCTGGAGGGACCGCAGGATATTGTATTATCAGTTTGCCGGAGAACTCTCCATACTCAATTTATTACCTCCAAGCACTACTCACATCAAGACCTCTTGAATGGGTCTCATCTTTGTATGGTGAGATATTTCGGGGTGGTTTCATTGCAAGAGGTACTAAAGTCCTCAAGCAATTACCTTTTAGGTCAATTGATTTTACCAATCCGGTTGATAAACAATTGCATGATGACATATCTGCTCTACAACAAGAACTTATCTCAATTGGGGATAGAATTGTCAATGCCGGGAACAACAACCGAATCCTTACACCCTTGAAAAGAAATTTCTCCATTAAGAAGAATGAAATGGAGGTTCTTATTCAAAAGCTCTTCTGTCTGACAGAGGAAGAATATTATCAAATACCCAAAATATCAGAGATATATGCAACTATTTGAAAATGCAACCGAGCAGAAATTGAGAGGGGGATATTATACACCTCCGCAGATAGCCGCATTCCTGTTACAATGGGGAATGTCAGGCTTGACGCATCCTGATATTTTGGAACCCAGTTGTGGAGATGGTGTATTCTTTGAGCAGATGCAAAATCTCAATATGGATTTTACATCATTTCTTGGCATAGAATTAGATGAGGAAGAGGCTAATAAGGCATTGGCGATTGATCTTCCTGACGCAGAGATTCAAAATCGTGATTTTCATGAATTTTGCTTGACGACAAATCAACGTTTTGATCTTGTGGTTGGGAATCCTCCGTTTATTCGTTACCAATATTATGACCAATCGCTGCAATCTTTAGCTGCTGATATTTTTAAGAAGGCTAAATTGAAGTACTCAAAATTGACAAATGCTTGGGTAACCTTCATAGTAGGTAGCTCTTTATTGTTGAAGGAGCGAGGAAAAATTGCTTTTGTTGTGCCAGCAGATATACTACAAGTATCCTATGCCAAGCAACTTAGAAATCATCTTATCAAGACCTTTAACCAAGTGAATATCATTTCATTTGAGCAGCTTGTATTTGATGACATTCAACAAGAAGTGGTTTTGCTGCTTTGTGAAAAAGATGGAAGTGGAAGACATAATATTGACCATGTTGATGTCAAGGATATTTCAGCTTTACAATTCCTGCTTAATGGAGGACTGCATTTCAACAAAAAAACAGTCAATAAGGATTCCGATAAGTGGTCATATTATTTTCTATCAGAAGAGGAAATCTCTTTCATTGAGAATTTGTCATCAAATGCGGAACACCATATTGGAGACTATGCTTCTGTAGAAGTCGGCATTACGACAGGTGCCAATCAGTATTTTACAGTACCGAAATCGATTGTTGATTTCTATGGATTAGATGATTTTGCAAAACCCATGGTCGGAAGAAGCGTGCAAGTGTCAAGTCTTGATTTCACAACGCACGACTGGCAGAAAAATGTGAATAAAGGTAGTCGTGCACACTTACTTGTGTTTAGATCAAAAGAGGAAATTGCTAATCATGACGGCGCAAAAGAATATATAGCCTCCGGCGAGGCAGATGGGATTAATAAAGGATACAAGACCAGCATCCGCGATGACTGGTTTGTAATCCCTTCGGTTAAACTCTCAGACGCTCTGTTCCTACGAAGAAATCATCTATTCCCTCGTCTTGTATTAAACAGTGCTCAAGCTTATACCACAGATACAATGCATCGTGTATTCTTTAAGCTAGGCACTAATCACAAGGCATTTGTAGCGAGCTACTATAATTCACTCTCTTTTGCTCATGCCGAAATAGTAGGCAGGAACTTTGGAGGTGGCGTATTGGAACTGATGCCCAGCGAGGTAGAGTCCATATATCTACCTTATAATGAAGACAATGATATGATTTTTGATGAGATAGATGCAATGCTTCGTAAAGGAGAATCTATTGACAAAATTCTTGATTTTACAGACCAAAAAATACTCATTGAGAAATACGGTTATTCGTCAGAAGAAGTTAAATTAGGGCGTACCATCTGGGAAAAATTGTCTTCCAGAAGACTAAAGAAAGGGAGAACTAACATATGAGAATACAATCAGTTCATATCCGGAATTTCCGTAAATTAAAGAATTGCCATATAGACTTTGGAGAAAGAGAGACGGTATTTGTTGGTGCTAATAACAGTGGAAAAACTTCTGCCATTAGTGCTATTGTTTGGTTCCTTAAAAATACTGAAAAATTCACACTTAAGGAATTTACAGCCACTAATTGGGCATTAATTGATGCAATAGGCGAAAAGTGGTTGGAAAATGACACTGTTGATGAGGCATTATTAGACTCTCATAAATGGGATGACATTGTGCCATCAATGGATGTTTGGATACAAGTGAACGATGGAGAACAGTATCGTGTAAACCACCTGATACCTTCACTTAGCACATGGGACGGTAAAGTAGTAGGAGTACGTGGACAATATGTACCCAAGGATGTTACAACGTTATACACCGATTACAAAAAAGCCAAGATAAAAGCTAATTTTTTAGAGTCGACTGAGGAGTACGCGAAAGCGTACTCTCCGGAATTATATCCAAGAAATTTATGTGATTTCTTAGGGAAAGGGGCAAATCTTAGAAAATACTTTGATGTTAAATATTATATCATAGACTATGCCCTTGATCCAGATGATGAAGAAAGAGTTCAGAGTACTCCCGATGATGAACTTGGATTCAATCCATTAGATAAGCTAATCAGAGTTGATACGATTCTAGCATCACGCGATTTTTCTGATCCAGAAGGACAAACTGACAATGATATTGATACGTTATCACGGCAGTTCCAACAATACTATAAAAGCAGATGTCTCGAAGAAGATGATTTAACTTCGGATGACCTGGTTCTTATTGGAGGTATAACAAAGGCCAATGAGACATATGACGAAAAACTAAGAAGGACTTTTAAGGATCCTGTTGGTGAATTGAAGAATATCAATTATCCTGGATTTCAAAATCCAATGATAAGAATAAGTAGCAAGATTCAGATAGAAGAAGCCATCAAGCATGATTCAGCAGTCCAATTTGCCATACACGGACTGGAAGGTCTTACACTTCCCGAAAAATATAATGGTCTAGGATATAGAAATCTTATCTCGATTTATCTAAAACTTATAGATTTTCGAGATCGATGGTTAAGAGAATTAAGCGAAGATGAGAAAATTGAGCCAATTCATGTGGTATTTGTAGAGGAACCTGAGGCGCATCTTCACGCTCAGGCTCAACAAGTATTTGTAAAAAAGGCTTTTGAAGCCCTATGCAACAATAAACTCATTGAGGATAATCCTTGGCTATGTACACAACTTGTATTAAGCACCCATTCAAATCATGTTGTAAACGAACTTGATTTAAACTGTATGCGTTATTTCAGACGAGTTATGGATGCTGACGATAAACTTCCTATTTCAAAAGTAGTTAATCTTTCAAGTACATTTGGGTCCGATAAGGAAACGCAACAATTTGTAACACGATATATTCGTCTGACTCATTACGATATATTCTTCTCTGATGCGACAATATTAGTTGAAGGTCCCGCTGAAAAAATACTTGTACCTGGATTCCTATCGAAAGTTGGAATGGACTCGCATTATATTTCAGTCATAGAGGTGAATGGGCGACATGCCCATAGGTTCCGAAAACTTATTGAACGACTTGGAATCGCGACTCTAATTGTGACTGATATAGATGCGACTGAAACAAAAATAGGAGTCGATGGGAAAGAGACCCATCCGGCTGTAATTACAGCTAAAGGGAGTGGATATAACACAGGAAATCCTTCAATATTAGATTGGCTTCCAGAAAAGGAGCAGATTGACGATTTGTTAGTGCTTGATGATAAAGAGAAATTGATCAATAATGTAAGGATTGCCTACCAAACTCCAGTGAAGGTCAAGTGGAATAAAGATGATGATACCGAAACAGAAATATGTCCTTATACGTTTGAGGACGCATTGATCTTTACGAACCTTGAATTATTCCGTACAGAAGGACTCAAAAAAATGGGAACAATTACTACCGTAGCAAATCTACTGAAGAATAGTAATTCCGCTAAAGAACTTCAAGAAAAAATATTTAAGAAGTTGGAAATTAAAGGAGGTTTCTCAAAAGCTGACTTTGCCATTTCTCTGCTATATAACGTCAAATTAATTGACAATCTAATCCCTCCAAAGTATATCCAGGAAGGACTTGATTGGATAAAGGCTTATTTGGATTCTAAAGAGAACAAAAATGGGAAATAGTATCGATACGCAAGTAGATGAAATGCTAGAGAAATGTATTTTTTCAACTCCTCGCAAAAGCTTCTTTCTTTTTGCTGGGGCTGGCTCTGGAAAGACGTTCTCTTTAGTTCTATTACTGAGAAAAATTCGCGATCGCATTGGAAAAGATTTGTTATTACAGGGCAAAAATGTAGCAGTCATTACATATACTAATGCCGCGACCGATGAAATAATAAATCGTTTGGATTACAGTTCGATTTTCCGCATCTCAACGATTCACAGTTTTGTTTGGGATGTTATCAAACATTATCAAACGGATATTAGATCTTTATATTGTCAACATCTCAGTGAAGAAATGACAACTTTAAGGAAGAAGTTAAATGACACGAAAAACAAGACGACTAAAACATATCTATCTAATAAAGAAAAACTTAATGACCTAAATGAACGATTCGAAAAAGCAAAGACCATTGAGCGTTTTATATATAATCCCAATGGAAGTAATCCAGAATATAATGCATTAAAACACGCAGAAGTTATTAAAATCTCTGCCCAGATGATTAAGGACATACCATTGTTACAAAGAATCATTGCCCAAAAATATCCGATTCTTCTGATTGACGAAAGCCAAGATACAAAAAAGGAACTAGTCGATGCTTTCTTTGAAATTCAAAAAAACTTCGCTAGTATTTTCACATTGGGTTTACTTGGTGATCAGAAGCAACGCATCTATACTGATGGCAAGGAAAATATCGAAAGCATAATTCCTGCCGGATGGGAAAAACCAATTAAAAGAATGAACTATCGCAGTGGTCGACGAATAATTCGTTTGGCCAACAGTATTGGCAAGGATATAGATATTCATGCTGAACAGAATCCACGAGAAGATGCTAATGATGGCTTTGTAAGGCTATTTATCGTCAAACAACGTGATGACCAAAACAAAGATGAGGTGGAGAAAAATATTAGACATATCATGTTCGAGCAAACAAATGATGAAAAATGGGTCGGAGAAGACACCGATGTCAAGTCTCTAACTCTGGAACATATGATGGCTGTTCGAAGATTAGGATTTGCTGAATTTTTTGCACCATTTAGCAAAGTCTCAAAATACCAGATGACCTTTCTTCAAGGTACTGTACCTGAATTAGAATTTTTTACTAAAGAAGTTCTTCCCATAGTAAAATCAATAAATGACGGGGGACGACAAGCCTTAGAAATATTGAAAGAATACTCACCACTATTGAGCAGACAGAATAAGGACAAGCCATACGAACTCTATTTAAGATGTAGAGATGCAGCTACACGCTTGACAGATTTTGTAAATGGAAATAAAACCATACGAGTAGTTACAGAAGAAATCATAAAATCTCAATTGTTAAAAGTGCCGGATGTTGTCAAGCAAGCGTATACACTGAAATTATCCGAGTTAGATGAAACCGTAGCAGAGGACATTCGCGCTTGGGTAGAAGTAATGGATTTGCCAATTTCTATGATACATAAATATGATGATTATGTAAATCAGAAGTCACAATTCGATACACACCAAGGCGTTAAAGGTCTTGAATTTGATCGTGTAATGGTTATTATTGATGATTCTGAGGCAAAGGGTTTTCTATTTAGTTATGACAAACTTTTTGGAGTAAAAGGTTTATCAGATGCAGACAAAAGGAATTTAATGGAAGGTAAAGAAACTTCTATCGAACGTACTAAAAGATTGTTTTATGTCACATGTACTAGGGCAAAGAATGCACTAGCAGTCGTGATGTATACATATGTCCCTGAAAATGTGAAGAAAGAGGCTATTGATAAGGGATGGTTTGATGAAAACGAAATCATAAACATATAACATAAGGTTAGTTCAGTTCGGGCACTATATATGCCCGATGAACTAAACCGATGTATAGGGGCTGAGGAAAAGAAAAATCAGTCGAGGAGGTTGACAAGTTCTTTCTTCATGTCCTCATCAATGTCTCGGTAACGGGCGAAGGCTTTGCTGCCTTCCTTGTGGCCGCTGAGTGAGCCGACGAGATTAGGGTCTTTGACTTTCTTGTAGAGGTTCCCGATGAAGGTGCGTCGTGCCAAGTGGCTGCTGGCTATTTCATTCAGCGGACGTTTCTCTTCTGCCCCGGTTGTAGGATTGAGAACGGTGACTATGCGATTGACTCCGCAGGTCGTGAATATCTTTTTGATGGCCACGTTATACTTCTGCGAACTGATGAAGGGAAACAGTTTGCCGTTCAAGTCATCGCGTCCGGCATACTTGGCAACGAGGGCTTGGGCTCTTGCATTTAGAGGCACTCTGACAACCTGCGGACGTTCGCCCTTTGTCTTCTGAGGCATATACTCGATGGCTCCATTGATGATACTTGCCGGAGTCATTGCCATGAGGTCAGACACGCGGCATCCGATGAGGCACTGAAAGATGAAAATATCGCGTTGTGCCTCTAATGACGGATTCGCAGAAAGGTCGTAGTCTGCAATCCTGTCGCGTTCTTCAAGAGTAATGTAATAGGGGGTGCCATACACTTCGGTTGTCTTGCCGTTGTATTTTGCAAACGGGTCATTGGTTGTCAACTCTTGGTCTCGGCACCAGCGATAGAAAGCCCGCATCAGACCAAACAAACCGATGATGGTATTGTCGCCTTTGGGTTGGGGCTTCGGTTTCTTTCTCGTTGTATGTGTGTCTGCCGGAACAGCCTTATATATTTCCGGATACTTCTCGTGGATTTCATGCTCTGAGCGCAGGAACTTCTCGAAACTGTTGACATCATCGACTGTAAAATCATCAAGTTTGATTTTATAGCGGCCGCGACCGTTTGCGCGGACATACAGCTCATATCGCATTAATGCGCGTTTCAGGACTCGCAGATGCTTGATGCGCCATTCCGAAATATTTTTCTTTTCGATGTAATCCTCAAATATGTCGAAGAAATTTGGATTACGCGGTTGCCGTTTCTGCTTTTCCGGTTTTGGATGCAGAAACAAATCATACTGAGCAACAACGAAATCCTTTGTCAGCGTGTCTGACGGCGTTTTCTCGCAGAGATTGATAAGAAATCGTTCAATGTCGATAAGCCTGTCCTCTATCGCGCGAATCTCGGCACGTGCCGTCGGGTCTTTGGGTAAAGAGAATATCCCCTTGTCAAAGCGCGAGGGATCCATCCAAAGTCCAGTCTTCAGGCGGACTACAAGATTACGCGATACGGAAAGACGCAGCAGAAGCTCCGCCTTCCCCATAGGGTTGGTACCCTTCGTGATATTACGAGTGAGTGTTGCCATAGGAGAGTGATTATTATTTCCAACACAAAATTAGTCAATACGGTTGACATACACAATAACTTTCGTGTCAACGCCGTGTCAACCAAGATTGGATTTAACTAAATCAAGACAGATTTTCCGAATTATTCAAAATCATCCAAATTGCGCTAATATAGTTAAATACAGCATTATACGATAATATCAAGAATTTAACCAAATTCTATGTTAGTCCATTACAATCTAATATTCGTGCTCCTGTTCTGGGCACCATAAAAGCGACTTAACAAAGTGTAAATCACCAAGTTAAGTCGCTTCTTTTATTTTCTACAGGCAAATTACAGGCAAAATTCAAATATTCCGCGCAACTTTCCTTGCAATTTGCATAAGCAAATAACAAATATAACGTAATTAAATTTATGACACCTATCGATAACGATGAATTAAAGTGCCTTATCAAAGCCATTGGAATGAAGGCATATGTTGAGATACTCTTTCCTGCTTTAATCAAAGATAAGAATATCTCTGTTATGGAACTCTGTCAGAAATACCCGGAATTTAACAAATACACACCGGACGCTCAAAATACACGGAGATCCAAAGCAAGAAAGATTTTCGAAAATGGATGGGAGGTAGAAGCTCTTAAGACAATCTCTCTATCTACTCGAACTGATTCTTGCGTCAGAGCAAAAGCGAAGGATTTAGAATTGAAATATAAAAAGTAACGCTCGGTAATCTACTCTTCCTCGTAGTAATATGAGTAGTCGATGCCTTTCATAAACATTTCGCGGTCGTTGATTTTGTCGGTCAGCGCACCTTTCAGCAAGGCTTTGATATGGGTTGAGTCAATAACGCTTTCTCTCATCGCGGTCAGATATTCGTTCTTGTCAATCCGGCTCCAGTCTACGCACAGTTTCAGCGAGCGACGGAGCATCAGGTCGAGCCAGATGCGGGTGCTGCGTCCGTTCCCTTCCATAAATGGATGCACTACGTTCATCTCGACATACTTGTCGGCGATTTCGTCAAGCGTCGTTTCCGGCATACGTTCAATGGTCGGAATGATAGTCGGGAAATGGAGGCAGTTGGCAAACGTGAATCCACCCTTTGATATGTTCTTGGTTCTTATCTGTCCGGCAAACTCATAAAGACCACCAAAGAGGTAGGCATGTATCTGTTGCAGACATTTAATGCTACCCGGTTCAAGAGAGTTTAACAGCCCGCTTTCAAATAAAGTGTATGCCTTCTTTCGGCTCTGCCCGTCAATGGTGTTGTCACTATACGTAAACCAATCAAGAAACTTGCTCGCACGATTGTTGGGATAATGCTTGGCGAGAAGAATAATATCCTCAGCCGACAGCGCATCACTGTTATATTGCTTACCGTCAGCAGCGACAATTTTCAGTTTGTGAGTACCACTCACGAACTGAACACCATCTTGTTTGAGCTTACGCTTGAGCCAACGCCAATAGTTACCGGCCTTCGTATAGTCCGGCTCATCATTGATAGCACGTACAACGTCAGAAGCCGAAAACCACCAGCAGTTGTTCTCGTCATCCCAGACCGCCCTCACCTCGCGGTCATTGAAAAACCGTATCGACTTCTTACTCATTGTCCGTAACTAGTTTTATAGACCTCAATTCTTTAGCAAGAGATGGACGGAATCGATATTCCTGCAGTAAAAATTCGACAATCTCCTTTTGCGTTTTTGCATACCCAAGTTCTGACAACGATTCCAAATCTGCCCTAAAATATGAGTACTTCGATGAATTGACCTTTTTCTTTGGAGGAAAACGGTCGGCAGCGTATGCACGGACTGTACGGATTAGGATCGCCTGCATTTCTTCAAAATGAGTCTGACGCAATGCTCCGGCGTACTTTAACGGAGTCCGATAATCAGTCGAATCCTTTGCCGTTGATTCCGACACAAGGCGGAACAACCAGTCAAACTCACCTTCTTCAATGAGGAATGGGGCGATTTCATCAAGAACCTTATAACCGGTTACATTAGAGAGAAGATTATGATAGAATTCGTTCCATCGGTCTGCGTCAACGAGTTCTTTTAGTTGGCGATAATACTTCTCTTTATCGTTGTAGCTGTTATGGAAGAGTCGTTTCAGATTCTCTATGCGTTCTTCCAGGGTGCCATGTTCAACAAGAAGCTGCTGTTTCAGTTCAAGCCAGTTCGGAGTCCTGGGAGAATAAAAGTAAGAGCCGTTGTCTTTAATTGTCTGAGCCTTGTCAAGCAGAACGATTGCTTCCTGCCAGTTGCCGGCGGTAAGCAACTCATTATAATATTTCAGACATACATCAGGATATTCGATTTCATCCTCCATATATTTATGGGCTTCATCTTCAAGACCCATTGAACGGATGAAATCAATTTTACGGCATACCCAAGCTCCGGCCTCATCACCCAGATTTTCGTCAATCAACGCATCGTATATACCACATGTGACTTCATCTGCCTTTTGTCGTAGCGAAATAAGCTCAAGAATAAAATCGTATGGCGAATCAATATAGCTGTCTATCACATCCTTCTTTTTAGCCGCTTTAATGAGTTTTTTTAAAGAATCAAGAATTTCATGGTTGACATCTTCGCGAATAATCAGAAGTCCAGCAACATTTCCCAGCACATCCATTATATCCTGAATATAGCCTGAAAAATCATCGCCATACCAATCATCGCCATAAAAATCCTCGTCTCTTACCTGCATTCCGACCTCTTTGACGATGACATCACATAGGTCATACAGTTTCTCACTGGACAGTGAGTCTGCATTCTTGCTCCATGGCTTTATCAAGTCATTATAGACATTCCCCCAGTCTGTTGCCTCTCTGACATCATGGCGCGAGAAAAACTCTTTGGTCTCGCGGTCAATCGCCTGACTGAGCTTACGCCCAAAATCCACGTCCTCTACCGGAGGACACAGGCAATTCCGAACATAATCCCTAAAATCAGAATATTTGTCGACCCATCCTGAAACAATGTCGCGCAAATCATCTTCGTTTGCGTTGGCTATCAGTTGTGATATTTCTTTAGATGCATTCATTATTCTTGTGTTTATTTCTTTGCACGGAGTCGCTTTTGTTCGGCTTCAAAGGCTTCGAGGAAATGAATCTCGACCGGGGAGAGCTTATACTGGGCACGCTCGCGGAATTTGTCGTATTCCTCGTTGGCTTTGAGTTTGGCAACTTCGGCTGACACGCTTCCGGCATGAGTGAGCAATTCTTTACCCGACAGCTTCAGGAAGTCATCGAGCTTCTGAATCCAATCTTTCATGTACATCGGCACATGGCTCTTGGCTTGCAGCTCGGCAAAGTCAAGATAAAGATTGACAATGCGGTTTAGCATATCGACCTCCTCTTCTGAAAGATAATTTTTCGCAATCTCTGCCTCATGCCTGGTTGGCATTGCCCCACGCCACGTTGTCAGACCCATGAAATCTTTTTCGGCATTCGCCCTGTCATAAATTACTTCGGCAGCAGTGTGGCCATGAGCGGCGAAGTGCATCTTGTTCTGAATTGTCTTGAAAAACTGTTGCGTGATGGAAGTACGAGGGTCATAGTCTATACTGAGGGCATATATTTCAAGCACCTTACGGTAAAACACCTTTTCAGAGCTGCGTATATCTCGGATTCTCGCGAGCAACTCATCAAAGTAGTTTCCTTGTCCGGCATTTTTCAGCAGGTCATCATTCAGCGCAAAACCCTTAATCATATACTCCTTCAACACCTGAGTAGCCCACTGCCGGAACTGCACGCCCCGATGTGAATTTACGCGATACCCCACACTGATAATCATATCGAGATTATAGTACGCAATATTGCGCTCAACCTTTCTATCGCCCTCGTTTTGAACTGTTGCAAAAAATGCAACAGTTCGATTTTGCTCTAATTCAGTACTTTCATAGATATTCTTAATATGTCTTGAAATGGTCGACTTGTTGCGTTGAAACAGCTCCGCCATCTGGTCGGCAGTAAGCCATACAGATTCATTGGCAAGCCGAACCTCAATCTTCGTCTCGCCACCCTGCGTCTGAAATAATATAATCTGTCCGTTATCCATATATCTTTCTTAACAATGCTGATAATAGTTGTCCGCCTTCGTATAGTTCGGCTCGTCATTGATAGCACGCACCACGTCAATAGCCGAAAACCACCAGCAGTTGTTCTCGTCATCCCAGACCGCCCTCACCTCACGGTCATTGAAAAACCGTATCGACTTCTTGCTCATAAATATGGTTCTTTATCCCATTATAGTATCAGATAGAGATGTTTGATTTATCTTAAACAAAGGTCTTTGAAAAATCCAAATTCATCATCAACGAGAATGCGTCGATCAAGCCCCAGATTGCGTTGTTCACAAGAAGTTTCTGATACCATGGCACATGAGAAACAAGCTGCATAGTTTAGCGGATCACTGTCATTCTCCCAACATATAGGGTCTGAAGAACAATCGATTGCTCTATTTAATGCGGTCTTGATTATATTCTCTATGAGATCTGGTTGTCCTTGCCATACGAGTCCACCCATACTGCCTTCCGAGCCATCCGCTGTGTATATAAGAACGCCGCACATCCTTTCGGAGAAGTAAAGGCGCTCCTTAAGACTCGCAGTAGGATATCCACAAGAGAATTCGAGTTCTTTCATGATTATATGGGAGAGCGTATGCAAAAGATAAAATTTTTCGACTCCACCTTTTTGCATCATAGCTGCCACATTTTCATAAATATTCTCCATGTGGCGATTCTGCGGATATCGTTTTTGGAATACGGCAGAGTTTCTTTCAACCCATTGAGATATTAGGTCTTCGTTAAGACTAAAAAACAGCCCCTCTCCGAATGTCTGATTGGCAGGCATAACAAGAACCTCCTCATTCGGTTCTTTGAAGATTTTCATACTACTAGGATATCGAGTCACTCCATCGACCACTTCCGGTTGGGGCATTTGTACTCTTGAAAAGTTTATTTGAGTAGCACTAACTCCAAGGGTCTCTACCTGTTGAATTTTGGAGAAGTATGGCTTTAGGGATTCCGGTAAATCAATATCCTTGAACTCCAGCTTATCGGAAGATTCTTTGGATTTGCTGTTGTTCTGAAATACAGAGAATTCTGAAAAACGATATTCCTCTCTTGAATCTGAAGATGATGGCTCGGCATCAGCCGATAAGAAAGCAGCTACGATGCGATTCATATCTTGCGCTGTCACATCATATCCACTATCGGATGCTTTATCTATCAAATCCTCAGTAGTTATTGAGTTTATATAGTCATTCCGCGTTTTATCAGGATTACGCTGGCTGTATCTAGTGTACCACCTGGTTGTAAGCAGATTAAGAAATCTTTGCTCCGAATCACTGAGACTGGTAGCAGAGTCTAAATAACAACTTGGTAGATAAAGGCTACTGAAATTCTCAGCATAGTAGACGCTATTACTGGTTACAAGTGCCCACTTCATATTAACAGTCTGACCACGATGGGTGCATTTCACATTATCCCTAGCTCCGATTCCTTCCCAAGGACGATGCCCAGGACACGAAGGCTGAAGGTTCATAATACCTTCGAGGCTTGTAGACTGTCCGCAACAGCCACATTTTAGCATACCAAAGCTTTCTGAATGAGCTCTATTCTCATGCCATTGTAATTGATGCTTACCGTTAGTTGATTCAGGGCATGGGTATTCATCTGTGTCAAAGCCGAAAAGATCAAAGCCTTCTTTGTGAACTATGTCTTTGCCTAGCTTTTTCACAGCGCAAAAGTATTTATCCCAAGGGATATCTGACATATGGCCGTTCCTGCAAATTAGCACCATGGATACTTGTTCCAGCAAATTATAGACCTGATTCTTTCCCTCAGGCAATCTTGATTTATGTAATTTAGTGGTAGGCGATTTAGGATCTCTTGGAGGGGCAAAGTACTCTGGTAAACCATCATTGCATCTTCGCTCTTTCCACATTTTAAACCAATCGTCAACAGTCATTAGGTCATGACTTGGTCGCTTTGAAAAGAACCAACGAGGGAATGTAATAGCCGGTACAGTAAACATCCCTTCTTTTAGCCCTGTTCCTTGTGGATTCCTTTCTATATAACGTTGATTTAAAGGATGAGCTGTTACATTGCATTTATTCCAGCCATCAAGTTCTATATGTGGTATGCCAACTAAACATCGAAGTTTAGTCAAGGATTCAGAATTTCGTAGGAATATAATAAACCTTGGATCATCTATAAATTCCACTCCCAGATTATCAGCAAGGGTTTGATCAATTGTAGTCTCAGGATTATTTTTTAATTTGTCTGATACGACTCTAATAAATTCCCAGTATGAAGATGACATCGGCATTACAAATCCACCTGACTTGGTGGGTAAAATAGCACCAACACCAGCGTTTGAAGAAAGTAATTTATACTTCCCTATTCCTTGATTATATTGAGTTAATGTTCGTATCTCCATATTTTAATCTCTTTGGTATAAAACACGTACATTGAGTACTGCTTCAGGTTCAATCATTCTTAAGGACGAAGAAACAGTCCAATTACTTACATTTTTAGTTTCCTCATAATCATTGGGAGATGTAAATAATGAGGTCCTGTCATTCCGCATAACTCCTTTGTTTTCATACACAAGATTTGACGGATGATCGGTTGCCATAATGCACCATTGATCCAATGCGGAAGATATAAGTTGTTCAATATCTTTTAACTGAATCGTAGTAAGCAATTGTTTTTCAAGCTTATTTGGAAGGCGTTGACTTCTCTCATATCGTTCTATAAAATATGTTGACACGATATCCATTGCCTTATCTTTAAGCTTGTTCTTATTAATCTGAGAAGCATCATTATTATTCGCTAATTCGGGCATCAAATGTCGAATAATTGAAGCCATATACAAAGGGAGATATTTCTCCACAGATTTCTTCGAGAACGGGGTAATCGAAATTGGCTCTACATAATAGTAGAGCTTCTCATGGAATTCCCTGAAACGTTCAAAATGAGAAACGTCTCTTGAACGGAAAGGATTATGTAGGGTCAAAACTAATCCCTTTACGCTTCGGGCAACACGAGAACTTGCTTGGATATATTCTGCAATATTACGAGGCATCGAATTCATGATTATAGTGTTGAACCTGCTCACATCAAGTCCAACTGAAATCATGTTTGTCGCTAAAATATAATCCGGAGGAACAGCCGCTTTATTCCAATTGCCATCCTCATCCTTAAATGGAAGACGATGAGCCATTTCCCAACGCTGTCCTACTTCAGCAAATTTTCCGTTTATTTCTTCTCCAGACAGTCGACTAGTAAGCTCTGCTTTACCTAAATTGTCTCCCGAATAGAAACAATCAATAAGATTGCCATATCTAAGAACTCGTTTAAACAAACGTTTTGTGTATTTAGCGTATTCCGTATAGAATAAAGCATCAGTTTTACCTACTTCGCGAAGGCTATTGAAGTAAGATAATACTGAATAATAATTGTCTGCTGCTTTATCAAAGTCCACTTCATTCCCATATTCCAGTTCAAATATTGCCCGGTGGACGAATATAATGGCAGCTAAACGCATCTGCGTTGTCATCTGCGTTCTTCCCGTAGGCATAATGCCAATATATTTTCTCTTGGAACAATATTGTTCTTTATTATCAACTTTCTCTCTCTTATAAAAAGAGAAAAACGAATCATCGTGCGTTAATCCATTTTTTGGGAAAATATTTACACTACGATCGTAGAGAGCACGAATCTGTAATTCCGTATTTCTTGTGGTAGCGGTAGATGATATTATTTTGGGACGTAAGGTTATTTTATTCCCGTTTTCGAGAGTTTCTTCTCTGCTGCATAGTTGGTCTATAGCTCCTTCGAAGAAACTAACGGCACTTCCTAGAGGCCCCAACAGCAAATGCAGTTCATCTTGAATAATCAAATCTGGAGTCAAGAAACCTGCCGCAGTTCCAAAAATTCTGCGGGAATCCTTTGTCTTTTCTCTATTTGAAGTGGAGACTCTGCGTGCAATAGCAGCAAATTTATCAACGGTTCCAAATAATAGTGACGGGGGATTTTCGTAGATTGATTCATCACAGAGTTCTACTGGCACCGCTTTTCTACCGAATGTACAATTCCTATTCTCGCAAAAGAATTGCTGTACACCGGGATCATATTTTAAACGTTTTCCACACCAAGGACATAAATCCATTGGGATTTTGGTATTGTTTGTAGTTCCCCTTCCTGACCATTTGATTGCTTCTTCTCTTAGATCTCTCTTTGTATTTGGAAGGGAAGCATCTCCTACATAAAGGCCTATTGAGATAGCATTACCTCCATAATAATTGGGTTCCCAACGTCGGATTTGCTCTAAGGCCATTATAAGCCTTAAGGCTCGTTGAAATTGTTGTGTGGTAAGAAGACGAAGTGTGTAACGCATTATCGCAGATACTCCTCCACCTTTATCCCCATGAGAGATTCTTCTGTTTAATATGCACAAGGCAATCAGTCCAAGATATGCTTCCGTTTTACCACCACCAGTTGGAAACCAGACTAAATCTACTAGTTCATTCCTTTTATTCCACTGAGGATCTTTCGGATTATTGAAAATGCCATCTAGGTTAAGCAAAATGAAAGCCAACTGAAATGGTCGCCAAGCAGCGTGTTCACCTTCTTTAAATATTTCATCACTTGATGATTTGTAGAAATCAGCATTAAGTTTTCGGCGGCCGAGCTCTCTTACTATTTCTTGATTTTTGGTCATGTTATGCCATAATTGCATATACATGGCTGAATTCATTACTCTAAAAGCCTTAAGCGCAGTTGGATTTGATGACAAAATATCATTAATATTAGAGAACATTCGCATATAATCCGATTCGCACTCATCCAAGTTGGCATTCCCAAATTCGAGATCTCCAGCATCCAATCGTTCTCTCATTTCTTGAATCCACAAACCATAAGAGTTGACGAATTTTTTCAGTTCGTTTATGACTTCATTGTCAGAAACCTCTGAAAACGATGATAATCGCTTAAACTGAAGCACATTGGTGTCTTCTAAAAATGGGGCAGGAACCATTACACCGTCTGTCGCAACATACTCAGAAAACTTTTTTCTAGGCACTGGTTCAACATCAGGTGTTTCAAAAGACGGTATAAATTCAATGAAAACTTCATTTACTTTGCCTTTTGAATCTTTATTCCAATCAACTGAACACATGTGGCCTACACCATAGTCCTCTATTTCTCGATATAGGTAGTTGAGTTTATCTTCTGCTTTTGAGATGTCTTCATAATTTTCATTCTTTCGATATGGCAAAAGATAATCGCTGATTACAGACCCTTTTATGCCAAAGAAACAGAAAAGGTTAACCTGCTCATTTACTATCGAGAAATAATTATGTTTGTCTTCTTGGAAGGGCGTTGAATCATTCTGAATCAGTAGTTTCAAATAAACTATATCGTCATTATCACTTCGGCTATCTTTAGTTATTTGTAACCAAGCGGATAATGATATATATCTATCAGATGAATTGCTGCCCTCTACATTGCGGTTAGAGACAGTATCTAAAATGATATTTTTTAGAGCCGGATAATCTTCCGGTTTAAAGATTGTCTTATGACCTTGCAGCTTGTCTAACGGAATACTAGATAAGTCAATCTCCTTTGTAAAAGATATAGATCTCCAGAATCCGAAACTCTTTTTGTCATACATGGAGAGCAAGTCGTCAAAATATGAGATGATTGTCTCGTAATTCTCAATTTCAAGTATGCATTCTCGATATTTATTAATAATTTCGTCAGAAAGGTACTGCCCGTCTTTAACTTGACGTAATTGGTTGAATAGATATTCGCGATACGAAAGCAAAAATCTATATGGAGCTTTAACCTTCTCTACAATGTCAAGTCTATTAGCGATTCGTAATGCTAACTCTTGATTTAAATCTCTTAAAAGCTGTTTGACATTAGATATATTCTTAGAATTAATATCTTTGATCGAGAGGGATTTCCCATCAAATAAAAAGTATTGATGAACAGTCTGAGTCGAGTCCCAGAAATCATTAAAGAGCTTGTCATTGTCTGTAAGATTGACCCTAATGTTACGGCGGTCTATCCCAGTAATTTTTTTATAATATCTACCCGAGATAGAAATCCGAAGGTTCCCATTTATCAAAGCTTCTTTGGCCAAGCAACATGACATACCAATAGCATGAGGGAATCTTCGGCTTAAAGAATAAATATCTTCATCGTCAATTTCTTCTTGTCTGTAGAGTTCGAAGTTAGTCTCTTGTTGCGGTGCCTCTACTGGAGCCATCTCGCTTGTAGCAACCTCATCTGTGTCAAATGATTCATCAGATTTAGCTCTATCCTCGCCTGAATCTTGGCAATCTTCTACAGGAATTTGTTTAGGGAAAAGAATCGCAGTGCTATAGATTGAACCGGGAGTGGTATTTACCACTTCCTCTTGACATACAGTATCCTCAGCGTCCGTATGATATGAAAACTTCCCTCGGCATCCATTGGGACCCATCATTTGTTCCCTAATAAAAGCCTCTAAAGAGTCTCTTTTGATATCTATAATGTTTGACATTCTTAATTTCCTGATATTGCTTGGTTTAATATTTACAAATTTACTACATCTTGGGCAATTCTGCAAATATGAGATGCCTTAAAGATATTCCGAATGGCAACCTAAATACACATCGCGATTGTTTTGAGGTCTATCTTTTCTTTAATTAGCTCTACTAGTGTTTCCAAATCCTTGATATTGTGAATTTGGAGAGATTCATTGATTGGGCTTTCTTCAAATTCCTCAAACACTTCATCCGAAATTTCACTAAAAAGATAATCCATCATAAAATGGTCTATCATCTGATTCTTTGCTTTCGAGTTTGCCTTTGTAGCACGCTTTATAGCTCTCATTGCGTCAAGATACTTCATAGAAAGGTCCAGGTATTCAATTAGACGTTTCTGTGTCTTTCGCACTAATGGTAGAAGCATTTTACTTTCAGGTGAATACCAAGCACGGAAAGCATATAAACTTATTCTCTCCCGGTCATTTAATGGTTCCATAAGTTCATTATAAACTGCTTCAGCACCCATTGACTCTACTTTTTTTCTTAAAAGAATGTTCCAAATTGTATTGTCTGATTGTTCATCAACTTTTGATAAACGTCCTCTACTCAAGTAGTAGGCACGCAATACCTGAACTATCTCGTTTGCTCTTTGGTTTTTATGTTCCATGAATTCTTCAATTACTTCATCCAAAGCGGAAAGTTTCTGTAATTTAACGTCCTTAAGATTCTCCAGATGCTCTTTTAACTCTGAGAACTTCTCAATCGCAATAACAGAGTCTTTCTCATATATTATGAGCTCTGTATCAAGAACAGATATTTTTTCTCCATCAGAAAAAGTGATAAAATTGGTTTGTGTACTGTTGCTCCTAGTCTGTGTTTCATCAGGTTCCGCATCATAATTCTCCTTAATGCTCACAGGATGCTGCGGTTGGGGAAGGGTAAAAGCATATTGTTTTCTAAACAGACTGTCTGTATATTGACACAGTAATTTATTATATTCATATAAATCCCACTCATGTATACTGTTAAAAGAGAATCCATGAGCAATATCTAATATCCTTTGTCCTTCATTCAAGATGTATGGATCAAAAGAATTAGGATACTTGTGATAGATGCTATTTGTAAAGTGCCCTCTATAAGTGAGATTTACAATACACTTTTCTTTTATAGCGGTTTTACCATTCTTTGGCTTTAACTCGGATACGCAATAAAATTTTAATTTTCTACCAATGCCAAAAACGACTTTCAATCCCTCTTTTTCTTGCTTGGTAACATCATGAGGTAATATAAAAGCGACCCTTGTATCATCTCCAATGAATTTCAAAATGTCAGGAATTATTCTATTATTGGCTATTTCTTGCTGGTATCCTATAGATAAAGCTAACTCATCATCCATTCCATCAATAGCCGACTGAGCTCTTTTTAGATATCGATTACATAATTCTCCATTAAGGCACAGTGATAGGTGATTTCGTTCAAGTATAGGATAATCACAAGTTCCAACAAATTCGCCAATCATACCATTATAGTAAAATTGGTCATCCTCAATGAATACATGTTGTTTAAAAAGAGGTATCTCAAACAAATACAAAGATTCTTCCTCTGTAAATGTAATGAAGTCATCATTATACAATGCTTCTTTTTCTGTAGCAAGACATTCAAATTTTGAGTGCCCAAATTTTATCATTCGCGCCCTAGTTTTATAAAGGCGCTGTGGTTTTGGTGAAAATTCGAAAACAAAGCAGTTTTTGACATTATTCAAACCAGCTCGTTCAATTCCACTTTTTGTTAGAGAATTACACTGCTCAGTGTTACGATATATAACAAATAGATTGGAAATTGACTCACCAAGGAGTTCGTTGTCGTAAGTAATGTCATCGATCTCTTTTTGTCCAATTTCGGTGCATATTGTCAAATTTGAATCATTGTCAAGATTGTTATATCCACCTGTAAGATTACTTAGATATTCATTTTTATTGCCACGTGATGCATTAAGCACTTGGATTGGGGTAAACAATAAATTTTTCCCGGTGTAGGAATACGTTGGTATCTCTGTTCTACATATTTGAGAAACATATTGACGATATTTTATTAGTCTATTATTAAACCGGTTATCATTGGTTGCAAGCATTATTGGAGCTTTCTTCAATGCTTTCAATTTATTTATGTTTTCATCGTTATATGAAAGCGCCAATTTCAAGACGAGATATTCTACAAAAACATACTCCGCCCAATCCGGACAATTGGGTATGTGCACAATTGGGAAATGAATATCTTCATCTTTCCTAGATAAATAAAAATCAATAATCTCATTCAAAAGCAAAAGTAGCCGTCTTGCGTTAGACTTCTGACTGTGAACCATAAGGCTGATAATGGCATCAACCAGCTCTGAGCCTTTATTTACTATGTTTTTGAAATTATCGTTCATTTCTTTAAATAAATGATTTCAACATCAAGAATGGCTCTTGACATTCCAATATATAGTTCATATTTATCGCTCACTTTATCATTGTCTAGGAGAAGAATGATATGCTTATTTTCCAGGCCTTTATATGACAATATGGTTGTTAATGATATATTCTCACTTTGCAATGGTAGGTTTCTCGGTGTCAGTTCTTTTATCCACTCAATGTCAGCTAACCTATCATAGAACGAATCAATCCCGTATCGTAAAGTTGACGAAGATAACAACACATAGTCATCAATGGATTTATTAGATTTGGCTCTTGAGTAAATATTTTTAAGAAGACGAATTCCCTCACGGTAGGTAGCACATCTAATAACCTTAATGCACGAAGGATCTGACAATGAGAAATCATCAATGATGCTGCGAACCTCGTATGATTCAGCATGTAGGATTTTATTAGCACAATGAACCAGACATTTATTGGATGGGACTCTTTTGTTTTCGTTTAATATGTAATGTGCGCCAAAATCAGAGATTTCATTTGCAAATACTTTCAATTGACGATCATCATTTCTATAACCTTGCTCTGTGTCATAAAAGACCAGATATCGACCATTGGATAATCCTCGCGAATCAACTGATGTTAGTGTATTGATTACTTCCTTGATTCCCTTATCAAATATATCTTGTGCCTCATCTACGATGATAAAATCAAAGGGGTAGAAACCTTCTCGTTTCCGGTAGGCTTTTACAACTTCATTAATTTTAGTCCGGACACTATTGGGTGATCCTTGAAAATCCTCAAAATTTATGGTATCCTTCCCCGTAGATAGTTTTGAGATGAAAGAGATATATTGATCTACTTGACAGTTCTTTATGTTTGCGATATCTATGTCGTGTTTAATTTTAGATGCAAGGAGGTTATTCCAACATAGGTAGACTCCTTTTAAGTTTTTATATTTTCGAATGAATGCTTTTGCAATCGTAGTTTTACCCGTTCCAGGGCCTCCCTCCATAATAATTCTTTTGTTTTGTTGAATGGCGCGGAAAACCTCAAGGTTTTGAACCTCAAGCCAATTAACTATAGTAGCATAGTTCTCTTCAGAATAATTCCAGGATGTTGGTCTGTTTTGAGAAAAGGGAAATACTGCAATAGACAATTCTTTGTCAGACATAAAAATGTCTCCCCAGTTCTTCATTTGCCGTTCCTTGTATATAACATCTAATGCAAATTCTGCGAAAGAGCATTTTGAGGATAGTTGTTCTGCCTCAGTCCAAAGTTTATATTTTAAATCAAGAATGGATGCACTATTTGTTGACGGCATGTTGGTATGTGGGAATGCACAGGCTGTAGCCACGAATACACCACTCGGGAGAATGTTATTGTTTATAATAGCGAACTTGTAATCATCTGCTTGGGTAAATGGGGACCTGTTCATATAATGCTCCCCATCCATGATAAAGTAAAATTTGCCATCTTCTATGCCGACCTGACCTCCCTTGACCTCTACTATTAGTATACCATATGCACAAGCCAACAAAAAATCTATCTGGATTTCTGATTGTGAGTTAATGGATAAGGGCAATCTCAAGTCGTGCCAAAAGTGCCATAACAAATTACTTTTTTGGCAATCATTGTATATTCTCCGATACATATCAATTTCACCATGCAGAGGTGTCCCATCATTTTTTACTATGATAGACTCTAACATGTCTAGATCCTTATAATCGTGAGATATAATAGCCATGGCACAACTCCTTATTATTTTGAATTTTTGAGTATTTCGAATTTAAGGGAGAACAAATATAGTAGCTCATCAACATGTTCTGGAAACATCTCAAACAACTCAACAATAGTTCTTAAAGGAAGACACATTTTGACGTTATCGTAATATCCGGCTTTTACATCTTTCATGAAATCATCATAGCCTTTTTGTTTCGGCCGCCCGACAATTTTTTTAGTTGTCTCTTCCCAAAAAGATTGATTACGATATACAAACTCCCAAAATGACATTTTTTTGTAAAATGCTTGCTGATTACACCATCTCGCAATTTGTACATACAAGTTGGGTATTGGAGAACTATGATAATCCTCATGTCTCATGACATATCCAACACATCCGAATTTCATGAGAATTTCGATACGTTTGAAGATTAAGCAAATATCCTCATAAAAACGGTTTATATTGTCTGGTGCCATGCGATACCCACAGAACAAATAGAATTTAGTGCCTTTCTTGGGATTATATTTCCTCCATATTTTCAATGCTTTAATTATTTTCTCTCTGTCATGCCAGTTATCAAAGGCAAATATAAAATCTCCATGATATTTACACTGAGAAAGCATTTTGGCAATTTCCTCCCCGTCAGGACTTTCCGCAATAATCCTTTCATCTAATCCCTGCCTAAACTGGAAAGGACGACCTAGTTTCATCAATTCCTCTAATTGAGGTTTCCATATTTCCTTAGGTGCTGCAAGAAAATTATCATCCCATAAATAGATGTACGGTCTAATCAATTTACCACGATTATCCTTTTCGTTACTGACAAACCATTCTAATTTCGAGTATGCGGTAACCTCATTTTCAAGTTTATTCACACAAAAAGGGCAATGACGGATACAGCCCCTAGTGAGAAAGCCAATAGAGTAATGTTTATAGTCGTTATAATAATTTGGATTTCGCCCTTCTTTAATCTTTTGTTCAATATAATCATCATATAGATTATAATCCGGCATTTGACGACTTAAATCTATACCAAATGGTCTTTCTTCAATACCATATTTATTGGGTAGTGTTCTTAAAAATGAATCCCTTTCTATTTGATACATATCACGTTCGCGAAATTGCTTGAACTCGGGTATCTTTGTTTTGGTTGCATACATACCTGTGCCACCAATCCGAAACTTTCTTTTCTGGTATTTGGTGGCAGTAGTATAAAATTGAGGATCTGGAGAGAATGAGAAAACTTTAGATATATAGATTAATTTATATTTTGAAATATCTATCGTGTTCGTAGTAATCAATTCGACAATAAGATTATTATCTTTGAGGAAACCGGATAGTTTCATTAGCAATAAATTCGGATGTCGGGTGCCTCCGTTTAATAAATCTGCATCAACTAATCCAATTATAGTGTTTTTTTTAGCCACGGCAATAGTTATTTATCTATTAGAAGTTCAGACATTTTGGTGTTAATCAACTCAGAAATATTTTTTAAAGTATATAAGTCTGGTTGGGAGGTGTTGGTGCACCACTTGGAGACTGTGACGGGGTCTTTGCCTAATTGTTCGGCGAGCCATTTGCCGGTGTGGCCGGTTTCGGCTAATACTGCTTTTATTCTGTTTAGTTTCTGTCGTTCAACTTTTGTCTCCATTGATTGATTTATTAAATTTGAACGCAAAGTTACTAAAGATAAATGAGACGGCAAACGTATATGCTGTAAAACATAGTCATTTGCCGTCTCATTTTAGGCGGATTTCAGTTACAGTATCACTTCCGAGTGCCTATCCGATGCGAGCGGAGGAAGGCGTCGAGGTCGGCGCGGCTGACGTAGATTTTGCGACCTATCTGGGAGAAGGGGATGAGGCGTTGGTCGCGGTAGTTTTGCCACGTCTTGGGGGATATGCCGAGGATTTCGCGGACTTCGTCGGATTCAAACCAGTCTTTGCCGGGGCTTCCAATCTGGGTTTTCTCGACTATCTCAATGAGACGGTCGAGTTTCTCATGCAGTGATTGCCACTCCTCCTGCGGAATCATAAGCATGAGCGATGTCGGGGCGGAGTTTAACTGAGATTTACTCAAGGGGGGGTGTCATATACTTTAGAGAGCTTTACGATTGCTTCCTTGCATTCGTCGAAGTGCTGTCTGAGCAGGTTGTTGATGAAGGTTGTAAGATTGGCCTTGCGGTTTCCACATATGAGTTGCAACTGTCTGATCTGCTTCACAAATTCAAGGCAGATTCTTACATTAGAGCATCCGGAGGGTGGACATAGATACGTCAGATCATCAATAAATCTTCGTCTGTATTCTTCCGTTTGTGTCGTTAGGGCCGAATTGCGGAATTTTGATGCAGAACGTCCCTTATGGTTGGATTGTACCGAGGAGAGAGGTTCATGTGTCGTGGAATTTGAATTATCAGTGTTGCTTAAAGGAGCGGAAGGCGGAGCTTCCTTAGCGCGGAAATTCTCCACAAAGGCATCTGCATCAAAGTCGTTGTCATATCTTTTTGCCATAATTCACTATTTCTGGGGTTAACATACATCTTGACTATTCTATTGGACGCTTTCACTACTACACACCTCTGGCTGTCCGAGCTTACAGTTGAAGCCTAGATAATAGGTTCGCGTTTCGTTCTGAACAGCATATTCCTTTAGACATAGGGCGGTCAATCATTCCAAAATTCATCAACTGAATGTGACGGCGTATGTGTTTGGGGTAAATATGCTGATTCAAAAGAATCTGGTATGTAGCAGGAAGCAAATTTCAGCAAGCACAAGTTCTGTGGCCTTTTCTCAAAAGTTCCATTGGCGGAATCTGAGGAGGCTGAAATTCTACGACAAAGATAGCATGACGCCGTCTGTCTGTCCAAATTTTCAGACCCATCGGGATTATGTCGCCTCGCATTGCCTGAAAGTGTCGCGATTTGTGGCTATGAAGCGGCGTGACTGCAAATCCGCATTTATACGTATAAATGTTTGAATGAATAAACAAACAGATATATGCTTTTGCGTTCTTGCAAATGGATATTCCTATATTTTCACATCAGCACTATCAAACTTCCATTTATAGATAAGTCAATCATGATTTATGCCTATAAGGATATATTAAAACACATAAAAGCGAACTGATTCATAGGTATTTATCAAGTCGTATATACATTCTTATTATAGGAAGTATGCTCAAAAGAGTGCATAAACAGACAGCCTTGTCTCTACATAAGAATACAACAAAGTTAACATCAATAGATACGCAAGTCCAAATATCTGAATATATCGGGGGCCTAAATCTGCCGTCAAATGCCGTCTGTTACGCCGAAATTCGTGTATGACACCCCTTGCGCGGTCAAGAAAGTAGGTGCAAATTTCAAACGACTCACTTCCATTGACCGTCGAATTTCACTCCCTGTTCAATCGAATTTTTGCCACATTCAGACGGGAGAAAGCGGAATTTGGCAGTTTCGGAAATTTTTCGTATCTTTAGTATGGCATTCGTGGAAACACCCAAGGCCGGATGTGCTTTCTCATTGAAAATCGGCATCCACATGGATGAGCAAGGTATGTTGCAAGGCACTCGAAATAAAACCGGTGCCTCGCAACCCTTGCTCTCCGAGGGAATGGTTTCCTCCAAAGTCGGGAACCCCTTTCAACGCCTGCGGCATTTCTCAGCGACGAAATCTGCGATACCATCTCTTATTTTTATGGGTAAATACTCAAACAACGGAGGTCGCAGACCCAAGGCCGACCCTTCCGTGAACCGCTACGTCGTGCGGTTCAACGCAGAGGAAAATGCTCGATTCCTCTCAATGTTCGAGCTGTCAAGAGCCATCAACAAGGCTGCCTTCATCAAAAACTTTCTTTTCCAGAAGCCTTTCAAGGTCTTTGTTGTCGATGAAAACACACGGATTTTCATCAATCAGTTGTCCTCGCTGAACGCACTCTATCGGACTTACGGTGTCAGTTACGACACATTGGTAAAGACGCTTCGCGAGAATTTCAGCAAAAAGAAATGCAATGCCGCCATCGAGAGACCGCGAGAAGCAACGATGAGGCTGGTGTCTGTATGCCTCGACATTCAGGAACTGGCCAAACAGTTCGACCATCGCTGGCAACAAACCATACAGAACAAATAAGAACAGCGAAAGAAAACGTCGGCAGGGAGCAATCTCCTTGCCGACGTTAATTCTCTCTACTCATCGTTCCATTTATCGTTCCGGATTGTTCCGGTCTTTGTTCCGCATTGTTCCATTGGTGCCGGATTGGTGACACTATCGGTGCCATTATTGGTGCCAATCTCAAATTTATTGGTGACACGATTGGTGCCATCGGTGCCACTATTGATGACAATAATGAATTTATTGGTGTCATTCTATATGGCGCTAAATCTGACTTGAGACGATTGCAATTGAAAAGAGACGACAATTCCTAATCAGAGTAATTTCTTTAACTCTTCAACATCCGGCAGTGCCTCGCGCAATTTTTCCGGCATTTCCTCACTGAGACGATATGTTGCTACGCCCATAGGCTTGGCATAATCCTGAATAACGTACTCTACGAAGTCTTTATTAGCGTTCTTGCATAACACTATGCCGATCGAGGGATTCTCGTGCGGCTTTTTCACCTTATCATCCAAAATGCGAAGATATGTCATAAGCTGGGCAAGATAACCGGGTTTGAAATCTCCGGTCTTAAGCTCCACAACGACCAGACAGTTCAGTTCTCGATTGAAAAACAATAGGTCGGGAAAGAAGTCTTCTGAAAATGCCTTAAGATGATATTGGTTTCCGACGAACGCAAAATCACGACCGAAGGTCATTATGAATTTCTTGATATTGTGGATTATCTCTTGTTCCACAACTCGCTCATCGATATCTGCAAGATCTCTTATGCCGATTTCCTCAGTATTGATAAAGTCAAGAAGGTATTCATCCTTAAACATGTTGAGTGCTTTGATTGCATCGCGGCTGTCCTTGATTGTTACGCCAAAGTTTGATGGCATAGCCCCATACTTATCGGCAACATTTTCCTTTATTTGTGTTTTAAGGAAACGCTTATCCCATTTATTTTCAATTGCCAGACTGATATATTTCCAACGCTTTTCAATATTCTTTTCTTCTGCCAAGATTATAATATGGTGGCTGAAACTTAAATTGAGAAATCTTTCCAAATCGTCAGCCGTGGTTGACGATTTAACAGGCAAAAGAGAGTCTGTGTTAATTTTGTCAGCCACGGCTGACGATTTATGGTTCTTGGCTTCAATAATTGGCGACCATTCCTCATAAAAAATTCTCATGTATTTGAGATTGGTCTGAGAAAAGCCCTTTAGTCCCGGCAGCTCCTTGCGAAGTCGCTCTGAGATAGTTTTTATGGCTCCAGTTCCCCAGAAGCCCTCACGAGAGTTCGCTGAGATATACCGGCCTATACCATAGTATAGAGACAGCATTTCCCGGTTGACCAACTTCGCAGCCTGATACTGACTGCGAAGAATCGCTTCTTTTATTGTCTGAACAGCCGCGTTATAATCTGCTGTATCTTGTCGTATAATTGCTTCCTTTGCCATAATACTGCAAATTTACTGATTATTTGTTGATTGCTGAAATCACGGCCATGATTTGTTCCGGGGTCATACTCTTTAGCAATTCGATGGCTTGCTCTTCTTTTGTCGCCCCTGATTCCTCCGTCGCTGTTGCCGAGGATTGTTTCTTGGCGAAGACGTTGCGTAGAGTTTCATCGGTCTTGGAGGTGTCGAAGCTACCCATATATCGTTCGGTTGTGGCGAGGTTGCTATGACCGAGGATATTCTTGATGGCTGATGACTCGGCTCCTGACTCCTGCGCTATATGAGCGAACGAGTGACGGCTGATGTGCATTGACAGTGGTTTCTCTATCTCAGCTTTCTCCGCAATCTTTTTGAGATATTTGTTGATAAGGGCATTCTTTGATGAAATATCCTGATACATCTTGTGGCGCAGTTCCGGGCGCATTCTGTCTTTGTCGGCTTGCGTCACATATCCGGCGTATTCGGCATCATTTGAGAGCAGTGGAAAAATATAGTCCGTTGCCTTTTCATCTTCCCGCTGATAATGACGCAGGATTTCAATAGCCTGCTCAACGAGAAGAAGGTCACGCTCCTTATGGTTCTTGCCCATCTGGTAATGCAATCTTCCGGAGGCGGTGACGTTGCCCCATCGCAACTGAATCAGGTCTGCAGCTCGGATTCCGGCACAGTAATAGCTGAATAGGAAATAATTCTTGCAGTGCCATATCAGCGAACCGTTCTCCAATTCCAGATTGATGATACGCTCCATTTCCGAGTCATCAAGTTTTTCCTTGATGGTCTTTATACCCTTGTATTTGAATACGAGGAACGGATCTTTTGAAGCCTCCATTATACCGACCTCAATAGCGCGATGAACGAGCGTGCGAAGGATATTGAACTGCACTTCGATAGTGTTTGGATGCAATAGTTTTCCCGGCTCGCGCTCATTTTCCCATTTATGGAGGAAGTTGTCAAAGCGAGTCAGTAGCTCAACCGTCATGTCGGCAACAGTAATGTCAGCCATACGGCGCTTCTTTCGGAATGCATCCAGCTTATTGATAAGCCCGCAATACTTACGCCAGTTGCGCCAGCCTCCATTATCGTATATCATCTGAGCCCGCTCGCGCGCAAAAGCCATGAATGAAGGAGAAACAACCTCTGTGTTCATCTCCTTGGCAAGCGCGACGGTCGTGACCTCACCCTCCTTGTCGAGTTCCTTATACGTTTCCTTCGCCTTGGCGAGAATATCAGCCAGCTGTGCATTGAGCACCTTTGCGTCGCGGACACCGCCACGTATCCAATTCTCACCTTTGCATTTTGCATTAAAATCGCATGGACGGGCAATCTCGACCATCGTCTTGATAAGTTTTCTTTTGCCGCCTACCGTCACACGAAGATACACCACGTACGTCTTGTTCCTGGTCGGTCGTCCGTTGAGTTCAAATCTGAATGTCGCCATTGGAGAGATTATTAGAGTTAAAATTACTATTACAGGCAACTTTGCAGGCAACGCCCACGCGGTTCAACCCGAATACGATTACAAAGGTAACTCAAATAGTATTTTCAAATATAGACTCACACCGATAGGTGAAGTCTTTGAGAATCTTCAATCCGTTCATATTGTCTAATGTTTTTATATTGAACGTTTTGGCGATTCATTTGTATCTATGACATTATCCCATACGCTTAATTTTCACTTACTTCCGCGATTTTTACCGAATCATTGTTCCTATAAACAGGCTAATAAAGCGACTTAGCTGTGGCCAAGTCGCTTTATTAGTCTTACTTGTTACTCATTTTTTTACAATCTTCATCCGTTTGTCCGGTGCTTATGATATAGGCAGAGCAGGCAACACGAAATTCCCCGTAGGCAGAGATATAGCGGTCAATCGATTCCTTATGGCTCGCTTCCGCTTCAAGCACATCGGTAATCGTTGACATACCGGCCTCATAATACAATCGGTTGAGCCGGAGATTTTCGGTGCTTTCCCCTACTCCTTCTTTGGCAATCTCCATCTTACGATGTGCCGCTGTCACATTGTTCCACTTGTCCTGCATGCTGATCTCAAGCTTTTCGCCAAGATCCTCAAGCTCATTTCTGGCATTTTCAAGTGCAAGAGACTTTCTTTTTATTGCATGTGAGCCACCCCACCAACCGGAAATAGGTATATTCACACCAATCATCAATGCGCCGAAATTGTGGTTCTGCTTAAGCAGATCGTGATAGAACCATCCTGCCCCAAGTGCGACCTGAGGTAGATTCTTTCCGATCTCGATGCGCTTTTCAAGCTTCTTTGCCTCGACATTCTTCTGCAGGAGCTTATAATCGACCGTCATCGGCAACGCATTAGCCCCCGGGATATAAAGCTTTGACGGAAAGTCAGGAATCATTTCGGGCACTGTGGATGCGACATCGAAATTCCAGTCTGTACCTTTGCCCATATATTGGCCTATCAACATTTTGACAAGCTTGATCCCGTTGTCGAGGTCGACCATCTCCGTACGATACGTGTTGCGTTTAAGCTGCACTTTCAACAGGTCATTGTTCATAGCCACGCCTGCGTCCACAGCCACTTTCACCTGATTGTCGAGTGTATCAAGAGTAGCTATAGCCGCCTCAAGTGCACAACGTGTAGCTTTCAGAGTAACCAGTTTCCAATAAAGAGACTCAGTGGTAAGCCGGAGTTCATCATTGCTCTGCTGCTGACGCAGACGGGCCACATCTTCTCCGACAGCAGCAAGCTTGTTCCCACTGATAATCTGACCACCCATAAATACGGGCTGCATCGCCTGCACTCCGGCCATCTTGCCCTTATTGATAAATCCTATTTCAATAATATCAAGGAGGTTATACTGAAAAACGTCATTATGAGTCCAAAACGCCACTCCAGTAGCCGAAACCTCAGGAAAATATTTCGTAAAAGCTTCCCGATGCAACTCTACAGCCGCTTTTGTATTGTTGGCCGCATTACGCACTGCCGCATTATTGGCAAGAGTCTCCTCTATACAATGCTCCAGAGTCAGTATCGAATCTGTCTCAGCAGCCCTGACACCAACCATAACCGACAAGGATATCACTAATACTGCAAGTTTAAGATTATTCATCTGTGATTGAAATTTATTGTTGGTGAAACTAAAGCAAATGGGTTTCGAGCGGTTCGTCAAGTGGCTTGCCCGCATTCTTCTTACGGTTCTTCATCAGGCAGTAGGCCACGGGGATTACTGTGAGAATGAATATCATTGTAATCGGTGTACCCCAGAAAATCACGACACCCATAGGTTTCCATAAAGCGCTGTCGCCCATTACCATCGGGAGGACACCCATAGTAGCCGCGGCTGAAGTCAGAAAAATCGGGCGCATACGTCGTTTTGAAGCGTTAAACACCGCATCAAACACACTTTCGCCATCGTTGCGTAGCTCCTCGGCATAGTCAAGAAGGACAATCGCATTTCTGACAAGTATACCCATCAGGGAAACCAATCCAAGCACACAGGTCAGAGACAAATCAGTAGATTGAATACGCAAACCCGCAGCCGCACCGGGAATACAAAGCAATAGACAGCCCAGCAACAGGAGTGCCGTATCAGCCGCTGCATAATGCAGAAGCAGGATAAAGAATATTATCACCACCGCTATAGCCAATCCGCCGAGAATCTGGGGAAGAGTGCTCATAGTGTTATCCCATTCTCCACCACGGGTAAGTTCGACATCAGCTGGAATATCATAATGGCTGATACTGTCCATCAATGCCTCTGTGCGGTCAATCACATTGACATTGCGCTGCACCTCGGCTATCAGCGATACCGAAGGCACACCACTGTAACGGGTGAGCATGCCGGGATGCCATTCGGGTCTGACATCTGCAATCTGACTCAGTGGGACATCGCCGAAACCAATCACCGGCATAGGTTCATTGACAAGATCTTCAACCGTCGCACGGTCAGATGTTTTAGTCTTTAACGTGACAGGGATACCATAATCACCTTCCCATACTGTAGCGACAGGCAGACCGGAACTGTAACGCATGGCAAGAGTGGTTTCGAGCAGCACACTGTTTAGCCCCAGACGGGATGCGCGTGTCACGTCCGGATTAATCACAGCTGCAGCCATAGGATTGTCAAGTGACGACCTCACATTTCTCAGTCCCGGGACACGCCGGGCGACCTGAAGCATCGAGTCACAGACACTGCGGAGAGTAGCCTCGTCAGCCCCGGTGAAACGAATTTCAATAGGATAGTCGGCCGTAGAGTAACTGAGTTGCTTGAATCGTACAAATGCGTCCGGAAACCAGCTCTCATACTTCCCGGTATATTCGTTAAGCACATCAATCGTAGCTTGATTGCTCTTGGTATTGACAATGAACTGGGCAAAATTCGATCCACCGACCTGCGGGGCGTATGTCGCTTGGAAACGTGGCGAGGAGCAGCCGTGAAACGAAGCGATCGACACAACCCTCTCATCTGCGGCAAGGATGCGTTCAAGCGAATCCGCAACCAGAGTCGTGCGTTCGACAGAAGTTCCCTGAGGCAAGAATATTTCGACGGCAAACTGGTTGCGCTCGGCGATGGGCATAAGCTGGAGTGGAGTGGAAATGAACATCCATGCGCTTATGATTACACATAATACACCAAGAAGTATAGTGGTCTTAGGCCATTTGAAACACCATCCGATCAGAATGTCATAGCCTTTCTGCATGGAATTGAAAAAACTGAATTTTTTCTTTCCCGACGCAAGCGCTTCCTGCTGTTCCTTATATATGGGTTCTTTTATCAGCTTGTACTGGATGAATGGGACGAGGAGCTCCGCTATCATGAGAGAGACAAAGAGAATTATAGTCATACCCCAAGGGAAATCAGTCAGGAAGTCCCTGAACATGCCGGTGACAGTCAAAAGAAATGGAAAGAATGTAACCGAAATAGCAAGTGTAGCCGAAAAGATAGCTTTGAAGAACTCCGTCCCTGAACGAAGCGTCGCCGACATGTGGTCCATTCCCTCAGAGATTAATTCGACATAATCATCGATAATCACAACTGAATTATCCACAATCATTCCAAGCGAGACAATCAGACAGGCGAGAGTCACAGTATTAAGCTCGATGTCAAACGCATAGAACAATCCAAGTGAAATGAATATCGACACAGGGATAGTGGCAGCGGCAATGAGCGCAACTTTCAGAGGAAGAAGAATCATGATTACGACCACCACTGCGATTATGGCTATCAGCAGTTCCACAAGAAAATAGTTTACCGAGCTGTTGACGACCACAGGCTGATCCGTTATCTTGAACAGCGTGACAGATTCCGGCATCTCAGCGCGGGCTTTTTCAAGCTGCGCGTCAACCTCCTTGCCCATCTCGACGATATTGTAGCCATCCTTCATCCCAACACTCAGCAATATACATTTGTCAAAGTTATTCGTAATATAACTGTCAGGCTCTGGATATTCCTTTTTGACTTCGGCCACGTCTCCGAGGCGGACAACACTACCGTCAGGAGAGCTGAACACAACCATATTGGCCACGTCTGCAACTGAATTTACAGGACGCGCGACAATTATCGGCTGTGTATAGCTGCCGTTTCGAAGTGCACCGCCTGTTGTCTGGAATCCTTGCGCGAGAAGAGTAGCACCGACGGTTTTCTCCGACAGAGCATAGTGCTGGAGCTTTTCAGGATTGAAATACACGGCTATCTGTTCGGTCTGCTTACCTGTGACCGACATTGTCCCCACGCTCTCGATTGTCCGCAGACGGTCCTTTAGAGCATCCATGTACTCACCGAGTTCACGATATGTCTTATCCTTGCTCTGCATGGTTATAAGCAACGCCGATGTCTCGCCAAAGTCACTTAGAGTCTCGACCCCGAGCACTCCCGGCGGAAGTTTGAGCTTTTCAGCTTCCATTCCGATTTTAAACTCATTCCAGAAGCTGTCAGCATCGTCAACATCATCGTCTAACTCTACAAAAATTATTGCAGTGCTGCCGGAAACCTGCGAATGGGTTTTCTTCTTGTTGACCTCTTTGTAGGAAAACACATAATCCTCGAGAGGTTTCAACACTTCCTGTTCAATCTGTTCGACAGAAGCGCCGGGATAAACTGCTCCGACTACTCCCTCTCTGATAGTAAATGACGGAAACTCGTTTTTATCCATCACTTTCAGAGCATAGATTCCGAAAGCGATGAAAATACAGGTTATAAGTATAATTTCTTTGCTGTATTTCATTCCTGCCAAAACGATAGGCGAAGGTTTTGCCAATGGTTTCGGTACGGAATTTTGTGGAGTTGATTGCTGTGCCATATTCAGACGGGCATTTAGGTGTTAGTTTTCAGTCCTTTGTAGTTCTGCAACGACAGGAGTTCCAGTCCCGACCTTCTGCATGCCTGCCACAATCACGCTGTCACCGGCCGAAAGTCCATCGGTCACGAGTATTCCTCCGGAGGCCAGTTCATCAGCCTTGACAATTCGACGGACAGCCTTTCCGTGTTCCACAACCCAGACAAACGTGCGATTGTCCGAACCGAGAAGTACCGACTGGGAAGGAAGCAGCACATCTGCCGTAGCAACAGTGTCTGACTTGGCTGATAAATCGATGGAGACATCACCTACCATTCCGGGAAGAATACGTCCGCCACCGGCAGGAATTGCAATCTTAACGGCATAAGCCCGTGTAAGTGGATCAGCCACCACCGATTTACGGGCCACCTGTCCGACAACCGAATCTATGCCAAGACTCTTGAAACTAACCATAGCTTTCTGCCCTTCTGAAATTTCTCCTATCCTCCCCTCCGGGACAGAAACATTTATACGGAGATCGCCCACAGCTACAAGCTCGATTACTGGAGCTGCCGCTATGACAGTCTGGCCCACGTTGGCAAACTTGCGGCTGACAACTCCACTGACAGGCGAACAGAGTGTTGCATCGGCCACAGCCCGTTTCGACATCTCGGCGGCATTCTCGGCCTGCTTGAGTTTATTCTGGACCTCTACCCATTTGATATCCGGCAGAGCATTGGCATCGTGAAGCTTTTTCAGACGGGCATAGGCATCACGAGCCTCGGCGAGTTCGGCATCCGCGATATTTCCTGCATTGACATAATTATCACTCTTGACCCGGGCGAGCACCTGCCCTTTCGTCACATGCTGGCCCTCCTCGACATATATCCCGGTTATAGTCCCGGGCACTGAGAAGCTGAGAGTGGATGTCTCAGCTGTTTCAACAGTCCCTGAGAAAGATACGGGGTTATCATAGCTGCTTAAACTCACAGATTGCACTGTTACCTTGACCGGAGGTGCGACGTCAGCTTTTTCTGATTGTACACATCCCGTGAAGATTGCTGCAACGGCGAGCACAACGGCCTGAGCCTTGCAAAAAGATGAACTGAATCTATTCATTGGTTTTTATTCAGGTTTACCACAGGCCGGACGCATGTCCCGCCTTAAAATTCATGAAATTATCATAAATTTAACACGCTGAAACACTGATTTGTTTTATCCACCGGGGAAATATCACTGCCCATAGTTATAATCCCTACCTGAAAACCTCCTAATATAACTTCATCAATAGCTTTAAACAGGTTTTATGCCCCAAGTTGGGTGTTTTCAAAAAATTGTGACTATCTTTGCATATTAAATACAGACAGAACCATATTTTTAACATTCTCCCGTAAATGGAAAATAATAGTCAAGTCACCAACCCACAAGAGCCGAAAGGCCTTAATTTTGTCGAACAGCTCGTCCTTGAGGATCTTCAGGCAGGAAAAAACGGCGGACGCCTCAACACCCGCTTCCCGCCCGAGCCCAACGGCTATCTCCATATAGGCCACGCAAAAGCCATCTGCATGGACTTCGGTATCGCTGAAAAGTTTGGCGGTACATGCAACCTACGCTTCGACGACACCAATCCTGTAAAGGAGGACGTTGAATATGTAGATTCAATCCGCGAAGACATCCACTGGCTCGGATTTGACTGGGGCGACCGTGAATATTACGCATCCGATTATTTCCCCCAGCTCTACGATCTCGCCATACGCATGATCAAGGAGGGAAAGGCATACGTCGATGACCAGACATCTGAGCAGATCGCAGCCCAGAAGGGAACACCGACACAACCCGGAACGGAAAGCCCTTACCGCAACCGTTCGGTAGAAGAAAATCTTGACCTTTTCCAGCGCATGAACGCAGGAGAGTTTGAGGAAGGCGCACGTGTGCTCCGTGCCAAGATCGACATGGCAAGCTCCAACATGCACTTCCGCGACCCCATCATGTATCGCATAATCAAGACTCCGCACCACCGCACAGGCACTACGTGGAAGGTCTATCCGATGTATGACTTCGCACACGGACAGAGCGACTATTTCGAAGGGGTCACACATTCTATCTGCACACTTGAGTTTGTTCCTCACCGTCCGCTGTATGAATATTTCGTAAAAGAACTTGCCGACGAAAGCTACTGCCCCCGTCAGATTGAATTTAACCGCCTCAACCTTACATATACGGTCATGTCGAAGCGCAAGCTGCTCCAGCTTGTGAAAGAAGGGCTCGTGGCAGGATGGGACGATCCCCGCATGCCGACGATCTCGGGTCTGCGCCGTCGCGGTTTCACGCCACGTGCCGTAAGAAACTTCATCGACGCTATCGGATATACAAAATACGAAGCCCTCAACAGCATTTCGTTGCTCGAACATGCCGTCCGTGACGACTTGAACAAGGTTGCTACCAGAGGCATGGCTGTCATCAATCCCGTCAAGGTAATCATCACAAACTATCCTGAAGGGCAGGTTGAGACAGTCGAGATGGAAAACAATCCTGAAGAAGAAGGTTCAGGCACACACCAGATGCCATTCAGCCGTGAAATCTATATCGAACGTGATGATTTCATGGAAAATCCGCCCAAGAAATTCTTCCGTCTCGCACCTGACGGCGAAGTCCGTCTGAAAGGCGCATACATCATCAAATGTACCGGCGTAAAGAAAGACTCTGACGGAAACATCGAGGAAATTTACTGCACATACGATCCCGATACCCGCAGCGGACTGCCCGGAAGCGCACGTAAGGTCAAAGGTACCCTCCACTGGGTTTCCGCCGAACATGCAATCGACGCTACCGCCCGCATATATGACCGTCTGTTCAACGTCGAGAATCCGGCCGCTGAAACAGAACGTGATTTCCGCGAAATGCTCAATCCGGACTCATTGAAAGTCGTAGAACACATAAAGGTTGAACCCTACCTTGCGGAAATCGCCAAACCGGGATTTCCTTTGCAATTCCAGCGTATCGGTTATTTCACTCTCGATCAGGATTCGAAACCCGGAGAACTGATTTTCAACCGGACAATCGCCCTTAAAGACAGCTGGAAAGCATAAAAATCCACTGGATAAAGCATTAGGATTGAAAACTGATAATAAAGTATCGGACTAAACAACGGTAGTCCGATACTTTATCCTCTAAAGCCACAAGGAGCATCCGGCCTTGTGCCCTCCTATAACACTCAATCCTTTTCCCCTTTATACTTTATACTTAACATTTCTAACCATCTACATGGACGAACGCAACGACCGACGCGACTTATACGAAGAATTTGAATCAGAAGTGGTCAAACGAGGCAACACAGAGGCTTTTTTCGACGAAACAGACCTTGTGGAAATCTTTGACTACGCATCTGACTATGACAATTATATCGTAAAGATGGAGGTGCTGCTCTACGGAGCTGTCCACTATCCCAAGAGCGAAGCTCTGGCCACACGCCGTGCATGGCTATACTATTCATTCGGTGATGTCGAAGTGACGACCGAACTCAACAACCGCGTCAGTCAGGAAGGTATCCTTAACAAACTGTTAAGTCTGCGTGCCCGCAATTCAGACCTCAGCATGACTTCTAAGGAAATAATTGCCGAACTCGAAGCTATTCTTGACACCACAACCGACTTTGAAGATGAGGAGATAATACAGTTCACTGACTATGCGATGGAGATGCACCTTGAGGACTGGCTGAAGTCAAACCGCGAACGCATTCAGTCAAAGTGCTCCTATCCACAGACATTCCTTTACGAATTCGCCGACCGTTCCGAAGAAAACGATGACCTTGAAACTGCCGCACAGCTCTTCGAGGAACTTACCATGCTCGAACCTTTTACCCTCGACTTCTGGCTGCGTCTTGCGACCGTCCAGATAAACCGCGAGGACTACGAAGGAGCGCTCTCGTCAGCAGAATATGCACTCGCAATAGACGCGAGCTCGATAATGGCGCTACGCATAAAAGGCGCAGCCCTCTACCGACTCGAACGCGGACCGGAAGTCGTCGCCTCAATCTATGGCAAAGTAATCGAATCGTCAGAAGCCGAGGAGACGGACATCTCGACCTATGCAGCCGCACTTATCGAGTGTGGCCGTCAGACTGAGGCCGTAGCAATGCTGACATCATATCTCAAAGAGCATTTACACTCCCGTCTGGCCATAGACGTGCTTCTTGTCCTTGACCGCAATATAGCCGAACCATACGTGCGCAGCATCATATCGGCCGGATTCATAACCGAAAAAGATGCTGTCGAATGGGCGCGCGGGCATGTTGTCCACGGGCAGTTTGGATCGGCAGCCCTTGTCTGCCTGACTTATGATGAAATAAAAGGATTTGAAAACGACATCGCGTTCATGCTCGAAGTGTGCTATTTCGCCCTTCGGTTTGAAGATGTCGTCAGGCTCTACCATGCGAAATACCGCTTAGGCCAGTGGCCTTTCCTCCCTGCCATATCATTCCCGTTCCTGATGAGTCTCGTGCGCCTCGGCCGACGGGAAGAAGCACTTGACGAAGCACAGGATATACTGAAATCCATCCGTGCCTACCGACGTAAGCACAGCAATACCGAACTCAGCGCCATGTTCCGACTAACACCGGCCGCAACCGGCTCGATGGTGATCGGATATATGGAAAATCTCAAAAACATCATCCACGCTCTGAAATCGGCCGACAACATAGCAGCCGACGATTTTGACCCGATGATCATCTGACCTGCTCCATTCTGAAAAACAGTCTCTCCCACTCTCCTTTTACTTAAATTATTTGCAACGAAACTCCATCTCTCCTCCACGACACACATTTCCATACATCATACCTACAAGACATTCTTTTCAATTAAACATTTCTTAACAATCTTTCCAGACATGAGATTAAATCTACGCCACCTTTGGGCGATGTCTGCCATAAGTGCAAGCGTCGCCGTATCCGCGCAGAGCATCACGACCTCTCCGGCAATCATCACTGAAGACTCCAAAGACATTGTAATCACCTTTCACTCTGACGGCGGAAACAGAGGTCTTGTCGGCGCTTCGGCTTCTACAGGCATCTACGCCCATACGGGTGTCATTACCAACCTCAGCGACGGACAGTGGAAAAATGCACCCACTTGGGGTACAAACACCGAGAAATACAAGCTCACATACACCGGTCCGTTCACATGGGAAATGCGCATTCCCGACCTGCGCGAATATTATAACATCACGGCTTCCAATGAGAACATCGAGAAACTTGCTTTCGTATTCCGTAACTCCGACGGCAGTTCAGAGTGCAAGACCGGTTGCGGAGGCGACATATTCGTACAAGTATTCCCCAAGAATTTTCCCGCATCAAAAGAAGCTGTCTATCCGGCGGCACACCCAAGATGGGAACGGAAATCAATGCCGATGGTTCTGTGACATTCTGCATCGCCGCTCCCGGAAAGACCAATGCAGTCATGATGGGTTCGTGGAACGACTATACCGCAGCTCCGGAATATGTGATGAACTATCAGGACTACAACGGCAACCGCTACTTCTGGCTGACGCTCGACAATCTTGAAAAAGGAAAGGACTACATATATTATTATAATATAGACGGCAGCATCAATGTCGGAGACCCATACGCGCGTCTTGTGCTCGATCCAAACAACGACCAATATATTTCAAGCTCAGTCTTTCCCGGCCTTCCGGCATATCCGTCTAAAAAAATCACCGGCGTGCCTCTGGCTATATTCAACAGCGAGCGCGATGTCTACGACTGGAAAGTGACCGACTTCAAAGGAGTCCCGCAAAGCGACCTTATCATCTATGAGCTTCTCATCAGAGACTTTACAGGCACTGAAGGCAAAGCGCTCGGCGAGGGCACTGTTAAAGGTGTGATTTCAAAACTCGACTATCTGAAAGAACTCGGAGTGAACGCAATCGAGCTGCTGCCGATAATGGAATTCGCAGGAAACAACTCATGGGGCTATAACACAAACTTCTACATGGCTCCCGACAAAGCCTACGGCACTCCCGACGACTACCGTGCACTCATCGACGGCGCTCACGAAAGAGGCATGGCCGTGATTCTCGACATCGTGTTCAACCAGAGCGACGGGGCACACCCGTGGTTTGACATGGTGCGCCGCAACATCTCACCGTTCTACAACGGCTCTGCACCTCATGCCTACAGTGTGCTCAACGACTGGAATCAGGACTGCGAGCTGGTGCAGCAACAGTGGCGCGACGCTCTCGACTACTGGATGACGGCCTATAAGGTCGATGGTTTCCGTTTTGACCTTGTGAAAGGACTCGGCAACAACGATTCATACGGCAACACCTTCGACGCTGCCACCAACACTTGGGGCACTCCGAACGACAACAATACAAACCGTTTCAACGCCACACGTGTAGCCCGCATGAAAGCCCTCCATAAAAGTATGATGCTCACTAATCCTGATGCTTACTTCATCAACGAGAATCTTGCCGGAAGCGAAGAGGAAAACGACATGGCACGCGACGGCGAAATCAACTGGGCAAACGTCAACTGGAGTGCCCGCAACTATGTCATGGGCACAGGCGACACATCTCTGAGCCGATTCTATGCACCGCAAGACGGCAACCGTCTATGGGGTTCGACCGTCAGCTATGCCGAGAGTCACGATGAAGAGCGCGTGGCCTACGGGACAACAAGCGGCACATCAGTGGTCAAAGGCGATTTTACCGCACTCTGCCAGCGCATCGGCTCTATGGCCGCCCAGATGCTCCTGTCGCCCGGCGCACACATGATATGGCAATTTGAAGAAATAGCCAACAACCAGACCACCAAAAACAATTCCGGCAACGATACAAGCCCTAAGAAAGTTACTTGGGACATCAGTTCGTCGCCTGCACGTCAGGGTCTGCTCGCCACATTCAAGGCCCTTTGTGGCATCCGCGCCGACTATCCTGCACTTTTCCGTGAAAATGCGACAGCCGGTGTCGAGCTTAGCTCTACCACAGCCCGCTACATATCCCTGACCGACGGGACTTCTGAACTTTACCTTGTGGTCAACCCGGCCTCTGCCAAAGTGACTGAAAGCGCGACAATACCTTTCCCGACCAATCCCGCCACTGGCACGACCGCATTCCTCTCCGACAACAAATATAGCCTTGTCGCCGCGAGCGCCGATGTCACACCATCAATGACAGCCAACGGCATTACACTCCCTGCCGGGGCTTTTGCTGTCTACGTCTCAGGTCCGAAATCGGGAATAACCGACATCATCACCAATGGCGAAGCCGCATCACGTCCTGTTGTCGTTACCGACGGAGGCCACATCCGAGTGCTCAGCCCCTACACTTCGTTCTCAATATATACGCTCAGCGGCATGAGCCTTCCAACCGAATCTCACCTTGAACCGGGCATCTACATTGTCGTTGTCGACTCAAACGCTGTCAAAGTGGCAGTTATGTAAAAAACGTGTGTTTAATGAATTTTCACACCCCTTTTAGCGACCATCTTTGCTTTTCGGGAATTTTTTGTTAATTTTGCACCTTGATTGAACGCAGTCCGTAGGGACAGCGCTGAAAAGAGTAAATATTAATAAAAAACTGATACATTACCAAATGAAAATTACCAAGGAAGAGATTTCACCCGTAGACGTCCGTCTTACCGTGGCGATTGAAGAAAACGACTATAAGGACGATGTGACAAGAAACTCAAAGAGCTTGGCCGCACCCACTCCATCCCCGGATTCCGCAAGGGTCACGTGCCCTTCGGCGAACTCAAACGCCGTTTCGGCAAACAGATGACAAGCGATGTCATCAATGACACCGTCTATCGTGCAGTGGTTGATTTCATCACTGAAAACAATCTTCCCGTGATGGGTCACCCGGTGCCCGTTGAAATCAAGGAGGCATTCGAAGAAGGCGATCAGGAATTCAAATATGATCTTGCCCTCGTTCCACAGCTCGACATCAAGCCCTCTAAGGACGACCACTATCCTTTCTATGAAATCGAAGTGACCGACGAAATGATCGACGAGCAGGACAAGAACATGCGCAAGCGTTTCGGTAAGCAGGAGCCCGGTCAGGAAATGACAGAAGACGGTGTAGTCAAGGGTGCTATCATGCAGCTTGACGAAAACGGCAATGTCAGCCAAGCAGAAGGTGCAATTCAGGTGACCGACGGCATTGTATTCCCCCTCTACTTCAAGGACAAGGAAGAAACAGCCAAGTTCGCTGGCAAGAAGCCCGGCGACAAAGTTGTTTTCAATCCTTGGAAAGCAGCAGGCGGCGATGCAGGCGAACTCGCTTCCATGCTCCACGTTGACAAGGCTATCGCAGGCGACATCAAGGGCGACTTCGAAATGACAATTTCTGAAATCATCGTCAGCGTGCCCGCAGAACTCGGCGAGGAATACTACAAGATGGTCTTCGGCGAAGACAAGGTTCACAATGAAGAGGAATATCGCGCTGCCGTCAAGGAAATGATTGCCAATGAGCTTTCGCAGAACAGCCACATCCTTTTCCGCAACCAGTTCGACAAGGCTATGATGGAGAAGTATGGTTCTATGACCCTCCCCGCAGAGACCATCAAGAAACTCTTCTTCGCAGAAGCTGAGAATCCCGATGAAGCCTATGCTGCTCAGGAAAACGGCATCAAGCATGAAATCATCGAAACCAACCTTCTCAAGGCTCTTGAAATCAAGGTTGAAGCCGATGAAGTCCTTGAAATGGCCAAGTTCCTCACCGCCCGTCAGTTTGCTCAGTACGGCATGGCCGGTATCGACGAGGAAATCATCACCCGCTACGCCAAGGAACAGCTCGAAAAGGCGGAGATCCGCAACCAGCTCACCCAGCAGGTTCTCACTTCCAAGCTCTATGATGCCATCGAAAACGCCGTTAGCCTCGACAAGCAGACCGTCAGCCTCGATGACTTCAAGAAAATCGCTCAGGAAGCCTAAGACATATAAAAATTCTATGAGCTGACAATAAACTGCCGGTAATCATAGCGACATAAACACTCCCCATAGCCTGTTTCAAGACTATGGGGAGTGTTTATTGTCTACACATTTACACATTTAATATATAGTGGCGAATTCTTACAGCTATCCTCATGAAAACGACACCCAGCCATTGGCGATTTTCTGAAACCGGGCAAGCTTCTTAAGCTTATATAAGGCTTTGACGGTTAATTTTTTGTATCTTTGCACCCCATAATCAAGATTAACTGTCATATTTTATCTATGAATCCATCGGCACTAAAACATAAAGCAGGCTTCTGGAAATCCTATAAGGTTGAATATAAGAACCTATGGCGTCTTGGACTCCCGGTCCTCGTGACACAAGTTGGTATTATTGTGGTCAGTTTTGCTGACACTATGATGGTAGGAGCTTACGGAACGGAAGAACTTGCAGCAGCCGCTTTTGTCAATTCTCTGTTTATGATTGTCACGGTCATGCAGCTTGGCTTCGCAGCCGGAATGACACCGATAATCGGAGCGCTCTACTCCAAAGGAGAGAATCACACTGTAGGAGTGACTCTGCGAAGCGGACTGCAGATCAACATACTTGTCTCTGCCGGTTTTACAGCTGTCATGGGTGGCCTCTACTTTTTCCTTGACCGTTTCGGGCAGCCAGAGGAACTGTTGCCGCTTATACGACAATACTATCTCATAGTCCTGTCGACACTTCTGCCGATGGCCGTGTTCAACTGCTGCCAGCAGACCGCCAACGGAACAACCGACACGGCCACTCCCATGTGGATGATATTAGGAGCCAATGCAATCAACATCATAGGCAACTATTCACTTATATACGGTAATTTCGGATTTCCCGAACTGGGACTTGTCGGAGCAGGATTAAGCACAATGACGGCACGCTACGTGGCAATGACCGGCATCGTATTGTTCATAATATTCTCGCGCCGCTACCGCCCGTATACTACCGGCCTGCGCGAAGGCTCTGCCGATTCAGGAAAGATACGACGTAAAGTATGGGCCACATCCTATCCGGTCATGATTCAGAGCGGAGTCGAATGCTTCCTCTGGAGCTTTGGCGCAATCGTATCCGGCTGGTTCGGAAAAATACAGCTTGCGTCATATCAGGTGGTCAACACCATATCTCAGCTCGGTTTCATGACCTATATGAGTTTCGGAGTGGCGACCTCAATCCGTGTCGCTAATTACACCGGTTTGCGCGACATCGCCGGTATGAAGCGCATCACGTCAGCCGGAATGCACCTCAACATACTCCTTGCCACGATTGCCTCGCTAATATTCCTCATTGGAGGCCGTCACCTCATACACACATTCTCTCCCGACCCGGAAGTGATAGCCGTCGCTCTGACGCTGATTCCCCCGCTGATTCTTTATCAGTATGGCGATGCCATACAGCTTACATACGCCAACGCCCTTCGCGGGACATCGGAAGTCAAACCCCTATTATGGATTTCGATAGTCAGCTATCTGATAGTCGGCATACCGTTGTTGTTGCTATTGGCAAAGTATCTTGACATGCACAATCTGGGAGTGTACTACAGCTTTACAGGTGCTCTGCTTGTCGCATCAATACTGCTGCGCACATCTTTTACAAAAGCTGTCGCCAGAAAAGAGACAGAATTCACCATCTCCAAAAACGAACTATAATACCAATATTATAATTTTCATAACTATCATCAGTTTTTAAGCTGAAATATTTGGCTAATAGCCAAATATTCATTAAATTGCCCTCCATGAAAAGGGCAGTGCAAATAATAGTGTTTTTGTGTGTGATTTCCGTTGTCAACGCATACGGAAATACTGATCGTTGGCTCTCAATGGAGGCCAATACGGTCGATACTGAGAGTAACAAATGGTATTTTACCTCAATATCACAATCTGAATCTTCTCCATTCTATCGTCTATATGGCGACAGCCTCATCGCTGAAATTTGGGACAATGTTCGTCAATGGTACGCCATAAGGGGAGATTCAAACCTATATCTTGGAGAAGAGTCTCGTTTTCATAAGGCTTTTTCCAAGAATCTGTTGCCAACTTCAGCCTTTGGCAATATATGGCTTGCAGGTGAGGAACTAAGCGTTGAGAAAGGACATTATTACCATACACTCGAACTGGGACAGGAAGGAAGTTACAAGTGTTCTCTGCCTGTAAGAGGAGTAATGATTCTTGAAGACAACTGTATTATTCCAGCAGTAGCAATTACCGAGACAAGAGAGTTCAAATCTCACATAGGACGAGATTCGTTGTCGGCCGAATCATCGGTTTCCAAGGATATAACACGGACAAGATGGTTTGTCGAAGGTGACATACTCCCTGTGGCAATGCAGACTACAAAAAAGGAGTCTATACGTGGGAAAGAAATATCATCAAAAACATATACCTATTTGCTTGACCATACGGAACTGCCTATCAATGAAGAAACGGTCAGAGGCATTCAAATCCAACAAGCGCTTGATAATGCAGATATAACTTATGAGAACAACGTTATAAGAATCAACGGTTTTTTCCCATCTGACACCAGACTAAAACTATATATATCCAACTTTCAGGGAAGTCTTTTTCACCTTGAACCGATAGAAGTTATGGCAGAGGGGAAGAACACAGAAATACGGCTTCCTTCCTTATCATCAGGACAATATATAGTAACTATATCTGCTGACACCCCAACGGACCGAAAGATTATTGTTAATATCTGAACACAATCTTAATTAATCTTACCATGAATCGTCTTATATTCTTTTTATTTCTCATATCTTTTTCATCCTTCTTTTCTCTTGCAGATATAAATGACACTACGTCGAAACAATATATGCCACCTGACTCACTGACAGATGAATCAGTTCCAATGACGTATGCCTCTAACGATGTAGAGGTGCCTTTACCCGAACAGAGTGTATGGCCTGAATCCCCACGTACAATGGCTATAAGACAGGTGATGATGCCATCCTCATCTATTGTCACTGGGGCTTGTGTGTTTTCGATACCACCTTACACTATAGAGGTTGAGGATTTCAAGCTCCCTCTCTCGCTCCAATATAGATCAAACGGCATAAAACCTACGGATGACCCGCAGCCGTTCGGCTACGGGTGGGTTCTGACTCCTCCGATGCGCATATCAAGACAAATCAAAGGGCGTCCAGATGAATATTTTACATTCGTTGGTGACCAAGGCGAGAATTTTGTGATAGAGAACTATGAGAAAGGATATGCCTGCGTTACAATGGATGGGGCTACTGGAAATACTTTTTATGACAAAAGATATGATACAGAGAGGGATATATTCACAATATATCTCGTAGACAAGACCCTTGTAATGATTTATCAGAATGGAACTTTATATGGTGTGGACTGTGATGAGTACAGGTTTGAATGTGGAAAGCTTCTGTCATACATAAAAGTTACCGACCCCAAAGGAATCACTTACAATTTCGGATTATCCGGAGAACGGATTGGATATGGCAACATGCGTACCGAATGGCTACTGACCTCAATAACCCTCCAATCTGGGAGTGAGATTTCCATTGACTGGCAACCTGTGGTCCATTACCGTAACCGTGTTTTAGCGCATGGCTCCACGACAATGTATTATAATGTAACCAATCATCCGTTTGCACACATCAATACATCACAAAGTACACGTGAAAGTATATTGAATAAGATAAATAACACACATGATCTGAATGAAATAACATTCCCTGGTGGCAAACTGGAATGCATTTACAATGACGGCATGATGGAAACAATGACCATAACCAACAATAGAAAAACCATCGTCTATACCGCTGTGTTTGCTCATGAGAAAAATGACGCACTTCTCTCAAGTGTTCTCATTCAGAACTCAGAAAGATACTCATTTGAATATGACCCGACTACATTCATACATGGAACTATGATTGACTGGTGGGGATTTTACAACGGCAAAGATAACAGATCCATTCTAAGCCCAACCATCAAGACTATAGACGGCATCAATAAAGGGGAAGTCATCATTGGTGCAGACAGATCCATCAACAGAGAAAAGTTGAAAGCATACATTCTCACTAAAGCCACCTATCCGACTGGAGGGAGTGTGGAATGGGAATACGAAACACATAAGTTTAAACCACAGAAGATACCATACTGGGTGAACCGGTATATTGTCAACGAAGAGCCTCTCTCTGAGGGTGGAGGCCTACGGGTTACAAGCATCACCATGAAGGAATCATCCGACGCCAAAAGTCGAGTGAAGAAATATATCTATGGCAAGGATGGCGACGGAATGGCAATAGTTACGGCTGTCCCAGGGTTGCATACGTTTATTACTGAATCACCACATCTATGTGTAAGGTATAGCTCAAACTCTATTTTTCTCACAATCGACAAATGTCTTGCCATAAATCTTCATTCAGATTATCTTACAGGTGAAAACGGAAGTTATAGCATCTGGTATGACCACGTGACTGAAATTGACAGTGAAGGGAAAACCGAGTACACATTTGAAAAACTCACTCAAAAAAATGTAGTTTCAAGGCTATGGGGAGAGGTTTACCCATGTGTAATTTATGATGCATTCTCAAAAGGGCCTGTTGAAACCTCCCGCACAGTCTACAAGTCGTCACCATCAGGCTATACAGCAGTTGAAAAAACAGAAAATTTCTACACCTTAAAAAATGATTATGATCATGGCCCGATTGACAATTTTACCGTAAAGAGAAAATGCCTATATCTTTATCCGTCAGATTACGCTCCGGATTTCGGTCCCGAAAAATATAAAGTGCTACGGCTAATGGGGTGGCAGTATGAAAAAGGAGAATATCCTTCGTCGGAATTTAATGATGCTCGCATAGTAGACCGAGACGAGATGGAGTGGTTCGAAGGCATTGACTATTCAATTGAGCCTTGTAGTGAACAATTAGTTGGTAAAAAGGTCACGTACTATTTTGACAATCTTCAAAGAGTCGTTAACGAACGCTACGAATATCTACCCGGAACAAATCTGATTACCACCAAAGTAATATCCGACGGCACAGACAGCATAAAGACCGAATTTTCCTACAACGACTGTTTCAACACTGATATCGACATGAAAATGAAAGCCAGAAATATCTGTGGTATAGTAACAGGGATAAGGGAAACGTTCGGAACAAGCACCATTGGCTACAGCATGGAGATGGCTCAATTCGGCTCCACGTTCAGGCCTACGAGGATATGGAGAGAGCGTGGAAACACGCGATGGAATAATGGTATTTATGAGTACAACACCAAAGGCTGGTTAATCAAGTATACCTCAATATCCGGAAATCTCACGCAATGGACACGAGACATCTACGGTAACCCACTGAAGATGATTACAGGTTCCGGACTCATGATGAGTAAGGCTGCTTGGGAACATCTCGTTGGAGTAACATCGCTTTCAATCCCGTCAGGCACCACATACCGCTTCACATACGATGAAAGTGGCCGTCTGACCGAATCGTTTCTTAACAATAAAATCCAATCACGTCATTCCTACCATATAAATCAGGATGGGACAAGCAATATCGCATCCTCATTCTACTCTTCCGAAGAAAAATGTTTCAGCAAGACAGAATTTTTTGACGGTCTCGGAAGGCCATGGCTTACTCAGGATCAACAGCCTGACGGCACTTACCTGACATCTCTTTCCGAATTTGACATAATGGATCGTCCACTCCGAAAGTGGGTTTCCGTAGCAATGTCATCCACCAATCCTTTGGCAGAAGACATAAAAAACACAGCAGTCAGTTATTACAGAGATGACTATTCATACACATCCTACTCCTACGAGCCATCACAGCGAGCACTTCCTGCTTCCTCAATCCGCTCCGGCAGCCCATGGCACAATGAGAACAAATCTGCACAAGTAAAATATCACATAAATCAGCTTCGCATCTCCCATCCTTGTATGAGATACAAAGCTACTGACAACGGGATTGAATCCAAAGGGAACTATCCACAAGGACGACTGACAATAGAAGAGACCATTGACGAGGACGGACTCTCTGTTGAGATCTACAAAGACCTGCGCGGACAGATAGTGGCTCGAAAAGAAAACGGACTTGTGACAAATTTTGTCTATGATGACTATGGCGATTTACGCTATATCCTTCCCCCAGGACTCTCGGGGACTCATAAGCGCACTGATCCTGAAATGCAGCAGCTCGCCTATTGGTATGACTACGACTCTCGTGGCCGAATGATCACCCGGAAACTCCCCGGAGTCAAGGCCGCACACTACCTTTATGATCCGGCTGACCGTCTTGTGGCAGAGCATAGCTCTCACCATGCATCCGGAATATGGCGTTTCTATGGCTATGACCGTGCCGACCGTCTCGTGCTGGCAGTCGACTGCCCAGTAACTGACGAACAGGCCATTACTTTTGCGTCTGTCTGCCGGACAGCATCACTTGATTTTTCGGGTACGTTGTCAGGCTATATGATAACCGGAATCCCTACATCTGCGCAAATAGTATGGGCAAAGTACTATGACAACTATCAGTTCATCACGATAAATTCTCTTGACGATGAATTTAAATGGACTGCCCCCTCTCAGCTTCCTGCCTATAATTCTCGTGGAGGTTCCCTTGGCCTCCTCACCGGTGTGTATACCGGAAATGGATTCGAGGCGTATCACTATAATTCCGACGGTAATCTTATGCAGCGTTATGCAACAGGGTTCAACCGTGGTCGTCAGAATATTTTTTATGGCTACGACGGTCAACCGATTAAGACTGAATCGGTCTACCCACCAAAAGGATGGCCAACACTAACGACAACTATTACATACGACAATATAGGTCGCATGACATCAAAAAATACCACTCAGGGCAATACGTCCGCTGAATCTACTGCCTCCATGACTTATGCCTACAATTCACTCGGACAGTTATCTGAGCTTAAGCTCGGAACTGCCACCCGCAGCTTTACATACGATATCAACGGCTGGCTCAAATCGTCAGTCACGATAGCCGGAAGCACACAACGATCTGAGAAGTTATTTTATGCCGACGGCACAGTCCCACGCTATAACGGTAATATTTCCGCCAAACTACTCTCGGAGGGTCGATACGATTATACCTACGACGGTAACAACCGTCTGACTGCCGCGCGATTCTCAGGAGGCTTGAATGAGGCCGACTTCACAACCACCTACGATTACGATGACCGTGGCAACATCACATCACTTACACGCATGGGAGTTATCGATAAGGCTGCAGGAATTGAGACATTTGGTATTCTCGACAATCTGGCGCTTGACTACTCCGGCAATCAGATAAAATCTGTGAGTGCTGCAACTGAATCTTTTCCATTTGACGGGATTACAGGTGTCGGACAAAATAAATCTGATATGTCGTTGAGTTATGACGCATCCGGACGCGTATGTGCCGACGAGACGCGAGGCATTTCCTCCATAGAATATGACAACGACGGTCATCCTGTAAGAATAATATTCGAAAGCGGGAACGAACAACGCGATATATGGGACGGTCTTGGCAATCATCTTGCGACTGAATACTATACGCCACACTCTATGGAAGGAAAACAGCCCTTTGTAACTAAAAGATATGGAGGTGACGGCCAGATAGAATGTCAGCTTGGCCCGGAAATCGGAATTCCTAATAAGGTGCTGACCTATACTTCTTTTCCCGGAGGATATTTCGATCAGGACGGCACTCCGCACTATTACATCACGGACTATCAAGGTAATAATACCGGGATAATCAATTCTATACCGGAAATTACATCAGAAAATAACTATTATCCCTACGGCGAGCCGTGGAGGGAGCTAAAAGAGATTCCATTCATGTTCAGCGGAAACGAGCGCCTGCTCGTTGACGGTTTGAACGAGTATGACTTCCATGCCCGACGCTATAATGCTGCCATCCCGGCCTTTACATCATGGGACGCTTGCAACGAGAAATACCCTTGGCTATCACCTTACGCTTTTTGCGCAGGAAATCCCGTGAATATGACGGACCCAAGTGGTAATGAATGGAATATATCATCCTACCGTGACAAAGATAACATGCTCCATATAGATATAAAAATTTCAGGCGTGGTTTATAATGCAAGCAGTGAGAAATTCGATATGACAGCTGTAAGACAAGCAATATCAGCTCAAATTGAGGATGTCTTTAAAATGAATGGAGACGGATATATGGTTTCTATAACAACTGATATCAGGGTCGCAACCTCTATAGAGGAAATAGAGCACAAAGACCACGTCTTTGCAATTGTTGATCAATCATATTTTGAAAAAAGCACTACACTTGCTAATTCTATTCCTAATGGTTTAACAATTGCTCTTGGTGTAAATGTAGTAAATATGACCTTAAATGGAAAAAATAATCGTAGTATTGCACATGAGCTAGGACATACCGGCGGATTAATACATCCCAATGATATAAAGAATCCACTCTATATTCCTAATCGGAATAATAATATTATGACTCAAACCCGTCATGGCAATGGAAGAGAATTTAACGTAAACCAACTTAATTGGATTATACAACAATATAATGATGGGGAGTTAAATAAAAATAGCTCAACTGTCAGAAGATTACGATTTACTTCAAAAGCACCATTTATAGAACTATATAACGTACTAAATTTATAAAATCATGAAAAAAATAGACTTATTAATGATAATCCTATTTCTGGGAACATCTGCATGGGTGTTACATACCCATAAAGGATATGACGAGGTGAACGATACAGCTCAGTGGCGTCCGCTTAATGACATGGATCGCGAAGGCTGGTTTCTCAGGGTTGGTGATTCAATATACGGCACGACAGTCGAAGACATAAATTGCTGTATAAAATATACTAAACCTTTGAAAAAAATAGATGCGAGGTCTTTTGTCGTCTCAAAGGATTGCAAATATGCCAAGGACAAAAACCATGTATATTTCCCTATATCAGCCATTTGCGAAGACTGGTGGGAAGCTGATAGCGAGGGGTGCGCAGATATTGACTATATCAAACAATATCTGGTGGTAGGTGCGGACCCCAAGACATTCAAATATCTTTATAATACATACGGAATTGATAAGCATTATATGTATTGCTGGGAGAAAGGATTCCTTGGGATGATAAAATCATCCTCCGCGCAAAACAAAGAAGTTTATAATTTAAATCAAAATTTAACAGATATAAATTGGGGGCGGTGGCATTGTAGAAAAACGGCTGAAAATTCCTACCTTTGCACTCTCAAAGCGAATACTGCTGCGCACATCTTTTACAAAAGCTGTCGCCAGAAAAGAGACAGAATTCACCCGACCGTGACCCTCAATACAGATAGGCCACCAATATTTTTCGTTTTTTGTCCTTACCTCAATACATTTTATCCGAAATTATTTGGCTGACAGCCAAATAATCATTAACTTGCGCCTTATCGCAAGGTGTAGCGCCATGCCATTAGGATTCTGTTAAAGTCGTAAATTATATCTCTACAAGCAATCCTATATTAGGATTCAATATATGCCTTGACCCAATCAGTACTATTCAGAATTTATGTGGCATGAGACCTCCCGGTATGATAATTCCTATTTGCACGGGGTATCTTCCAACGCACAGTATTGCTGATGTCGTTGATGCCTTAAAACCAAAAAATTAAATCTATGAAGCAAGTTGTATTCTTTTTTCTGTTATCACTTTTGTGTCTTTCAAACTGTGTCTATTTTCGGATGACGCATCTGTCAAAAGATGATTTAGGCTGGGTTCAATGTTATAGCCGCAATCCTTCACCAAAGTTTGTTTCCAATAGGGGACAGACATCAAGCCTTTCTTATGACAGAGTTAATATTGCCAATTCTACAAATAGATTTTATTTCAGCGCAAACGGCTCTTACAAATACGAGGCATGTGCAAGTTATGAATTGAATGTACATCAGGCTAATACGACTTTTTCCGGTTGGTTTGGCATAAAAAAATATGTAGATGACGATTCTCTTTGGACATCATTTGAACTAAATCGTTTTTGTTCAGATGAAATAAGGAATTATGGCTATATTCCATTAAAAAAATGTGATTTTGAAATGGACTCAGTCATATATCACAACTGTGTTATTGCTGATTCTACCAACGCCATTTATATACCTCATTTGGTAGATACAGTTAAAATTAGGATTGATAAGTTTGTAATTTCAAAGAAATATGGTCTGATTTATTACAGATTTGATAACGGCGAGGAGTTTAAACGAATATTTAAGCATAAGCCCACAAAAAAGGACTACGAAGCAGATTGATTCCGTGTCCTCCGCGCAAAACAAAGAAGTTTATAATTTAAATCAAAATTTAACAGATATAATTTTTGGGCGGTGGCATTGTAGAAAAACGGCTGAAAATTCCTACCTTTGCACTCTCAAAGCGAAAACCTCATGAATATGCAGAGGGGCCAATAAAAAAGATTGTTACAATTCATATAGTCAATATTTTTTTTAAACAATGGAATGGTTATTTGACCTTATCGGGCCGGGACATACGGAGCTCGCAAGTACGCTTGTGCTCTACTCCTTTGTCATCGCAGCCGGCATCTTCCTCGGGAAGCTAAAGATTGGAGGCATCTCGCTCGGGGTGACTTTCGTGCTTTTCGTCGGAATCATCATGGGCCACTTCGGCTACATAGTCAATCCCGAAGTACTGAAATTCGTCCGCGAGTTCGGTTTGATCCTGTTCATCTTCGCTATCGGTATTCAGGTCGGTCCGGGTTTCTTCTCGTCATTTAAGAAAGGTGGCGTCTTGCTCAACGGACTCGCAGTGCTGATTATCGTGCTCAACGTGTCCATCGTGCTTGCAATTTTCTACATCGACGGCAACACAGAGATTTCAGCGCTCGTCGGTGTCATGTCAGGTGCGGTGACCAACACCCCCGGTCTTGCAGCAGCCCAGCAGACAGCAGGCACAACCGAAGCCATCAACATCATGGCTATGGGTTATGCAGCCGCCTATCCCCTCGGCGTAATCGGCATCATCCTTTCAATGCTCATTGTCAAGGCAGTCTTTAAAATCCGTACTGAAGATGAAATCAAAGCAATCGAAGACGAGATTGAAAGCTCACAGCAGAAACCGCGGATTGTCTCCTTTGAGGTCACCAACAAACTCATTGACGGCAAGACACTCTATGATCTCCATCAGATACTTCACTGCGACTTCGTCGTGTCGCGTCTCATGGGAGCTGACGGTAAGGTCATAATCCCGACATCAAAAACCGAGCTGCATGTAGGCGACAAGATTTTTGTAGTCCTAGGCCCGAACGACGAAATGAAGTTCAAGGGCGTGATCGGCCATGAAATCGAAATGGACTGGGAAGAAGTCCAGAGTCAGGTCTACTCGCGCCGCATCGTCGTCACACAGAGCAAATACAACGGCGTTCCCCTCGGCGACCTCCGCCTGCATACGGCATACTCTCTTAACTGCACACGTGTCAACCGTGCAGGTGTCGACCTTCTCGCCTCGCCCGGTCTCCGTCTGCAGATGGGCGACCGCCTCGTGGTCGTAGGCGACCTCAACGACATCGAGCGTCTTTCAGTGCGCCTCGGCAACTCGATGAAGCGTCTCAACCAGCCCAACCTCATCACCATCTTTGTCGGCATCCTCTTCGGTATCATCGTAGGCTCGATCAACGTCGGCTTCGGCATGAAGCTCGGACTTGCCGGCGGCCCGCTCGTCGTGGCAATCCTTCTCAGCCGCTTCGGCTACAAGTTCAAGCTTGTCACCTATACATCTTCGTCAGCATCACTGTTGATGCGCGAGCTTGGTATATGCCTCTTCCTTGCATCCGTCGGCATCTCTTCAGGCCGTGGATTCGCCGACACCGTGTTCAACACCACCGGTATGTGGTGGGTCATCTGGGGATTCATAATCACTTTCGTACCCCTTCTCGTGGTCGGATGTATCGCACGAGGAGTCTACAAAATCAATTTCCTCACCATCATGGGTCTTGTTTCGGGTGGCTGCACCGATCCTCCGGCACTTGCCTACGCCAACAACTCGACAGGTTCTGACGCACCGGCCGTTGCCTATTCGACAGTCTATCCTCTCACCATGTTCCTCCGTGTGGTAGCCGCTCAGGCACTCATACTCTGCTTCTTCTAACACCGACATAAAAAAATTCCCTCGCTTTTAACATAATAGCCGAGGGAATTTTTGTAATTTTGCACCCAAACTCATCATTATCACAAATAATCATGATTGATTCCCTTCCACCAATCAAAGTTTTCTCCGGGACAAAATCTCACTACATGGCAGAAGAAATCTGCCGCGATTTAGGCTGCGAACTCGGCAAAATGAACATCCAGTATTTTGCTGACGGCGAGTTTGAAGTATCGTTCGAGGAATCCATCCGCGGATGCGAGGTCTACCTCGTACAGTCGACATTCCCCAACACCGACAACCTCATGGAGCTTCTTCTGATGATTGATGCGGCAAAGCGTGCGTCGGCAGCCTCAATTATCGCTGTCATGCCCTACTTCGGCTGGGCCCGTCAGGACCGCAAAGACAAGCCACGCGTATCGATTGCCGCCAAGCTTGTAGCCGACCTGCTCACAACAGCCGGAGTTGACCGCGTGATCACCATGGACCTTCATGCCGACCAGATCCAAGGCTTCTTTGACATTCCCGTCGACCACCTCTACGCCTCGTCGGTCTTCATCCCCTACATCCAGTCGCTGAAGCTTGAGAACCTTGTAATCGCATCGCCTGATGTCGGAGGAGCAAAACGTGCCAACAGCTATGCCAAATACCTGAATGTGCCTCTCGTGCTCTGCCACAAGCAGCGTGCCAAGGCCAACGTCGTGGCCCAGATGACTGTCATCGGCGACGTAAAGGACAAGGACGTGGTGCTCGTCGACGACATGGTCGACACAGCGGGAACCATCACCAAGGCAGCCGACCTCATGATGTCGAGTGGCGCCCGCTCTGTGCGCGCACTCTGCTCACACGCAATCATGTCAGACCCCGCATCTGAACGCGTCGACAACTGCTCGCTGACTGAAATGATGTTCACCAACTCCATTCCGTTCAACAAGAACTGCAAGAAAGCCACCATCCTTTCAGTCGCACGTCTTTTCGCTGACACCATACGTCGCGTACACACCCACGAGTCTATCTCGTCGCAATATCTCATCAAATAAGGAGGTCTCTTTCTCCAATCATCACACATTCCACCCCATAAACAACCGACATGAATCTAAACCACATCATGGCAACAATCCTTACGGCAGGCTCACTTGCAGCCTGCTCGACAGGGGGCGAAAAAGAGGCGCAGATCATCGACAAGCCCGATTTCAAATCGACAACCGGCATTTTCGACATCGACGCTCTCGAAGCCCTCGGCCGTGTCTCGGCCGTAAGCGTTTCGCCCGACACCCGCAAGGTGCTTTTCGGCATTTCCTATGAAAGCCTTGAGCAGAACCGTTCAAACAATGACCTCTATGTCATGGATCCCGACGGCTCGAACCTTGAACGCATCACACGTACACCCAAATCAGAGGGCAATTTCGTGTGGATCAATCAGGGCAAGCAGATCGCTTTCACCTATGCCGATGCCGACGGCAAAAGCCAGCTTTGGGTCATGAACGCCGACGGAAGCGACCGCAAACAGGTGACATCTCTTGAAAAAGGTATCGAAGGCTTCCTCTTCTCTCCCGACGAAAAGAAAATCGTCCTCATCTCCACTATCAAGTTCGCCCGCGAAGCCAAGGATCTTTATCCCGACCTTCCTGAAGCAACCGGCCGTGTCATTGACGACATGATGTATAAGCACTGGGATCAATGGGTGACTGAAATCCCCCATCCTTTCATCTGTGACTTCGACGGCAGCAGCGTCAGCAATGTAGAAGACATCATGTCGGACGAACCTATGTATGAAGCACCCATGCGTCCGTTCGGAGGTTCGGAATCGTTCGCATGGTCACCCGACAGCAAGTCGCTTATCTATGTATCACGCAAGAAAACAGGACGCGACTATGCCGTATCGACCAACTCAGATCTCTATCTATATTCTATCGCAGACAAGAGCACCCGCAATCTCACCGAAGGCATGATGGGCTACGACACAGCTCCCGCCTATTCACCCGACGGCAAATATGTGGCTTGGCTTTCGATGGAACGTGACGGCTATGAGGCTGACAAGAACCGCATCTTCATCCTCGACACCGCCACCGGTGAAAAATCAGACCTTACGACTGACTGGGATTACACAGCCGACGCAATCGCATGGAATCCCGATGGGAAGTCACTCTATTTCCTCGCCGCAAAAGACGGAAATGTCCCTGTGTTCTCAATTGATATCGCAAGCAAGGAAGTCAAGGTAGTAGCCGACGGCGAATGTGACTACGCAGGTCTCGCGCCTCTCGACGCAGAAAGCATCGTGACCCTCCGCCACTCAATGCTCGCACCCAACGAGGTCTGCATAGCAAAGGCCGGAGAAGTTAAACAGATTTCAAACGTCAACACCGAGCTTCTTGCCTCGCTCAAGATGCCCCGTGTCGAGCGCAACATGGTCAAGACCACCGACGGCAAACAAATGCTTGTCTGGGCTGTATATCCTCAGGATTTCGACTCGACCAAAACATATCCGGCTCTTCTCTATTGTCAGGGCGGTCCGCAGAGCGCCGTCAGCCAATTCTGGAGCTATCGCTGGAATCTTGCGCTCATGGCCTCAAACGGCTATATAGTCATCGCTCCCAACCGTCGCGGTCTCCCCGGTTTCGGAACTGAATGGAACGCCCAGATTTCAGGCGACTATCCCGGACAGAACATGCGTGACTATCTGGCGGCAGTCGACTTCATGAAAGAACGCCCCTACGTCGACAACTCGCGCATCGGCTGCACAGGTGCAAGCTATGGCGGATTCTCGACCTACTGGCTTGCCGGAAACCACGAGAAGCGTTTTGCCGCATTCCTCGCTCATGCGGGCATCTTCAACATCGAGGCTCAGTATCTTGAAACAGAAGAAATGTGGTTTGCCAACTGGGACATGGGCGGCGGTGCAGACAAAGCTCCTGCCGACGTGACCACAGCTCCCGACTACGGTGCATTCTGGAAAAAAGACAATGCGACAGCCCAGCGCACGTTCGCAATGTCGCCCCATAAATTTGTTGACAAATGGGATACTCCCATCATGATTTCACATGGTGAATTCGACTACCGCATCCTGTCGTCACAGGGAGAAATGGCATTCAATGCAGCCAAACTCCGTGGCATACCTGCTGAAATGGTTATCTTCCCCGACGAAAACCACTGGATTCTCAAACCGCAGAACGCAGTGATGTGGCAGCGCTTATTCTTCCGCTGGTTCGACAAATGGCTGAAACCACAGTCAGCCCAGACAGAAGAAAAACAGTCCTGATTACCCCAAAATACGCTAAACGCCAAAGGCATATCCGGTCCAAAACCGTATATGCCTTTGTGTTTTACACTTGATGATTTAGACCCAATATTTGTTTTGAATAAATAAAAACAAATATTTCATGAGACAACAACGCTGATTTCTTAAAAATTTAACAGATAGTACAGCTGATTTTAAAGAGAAAATATCTATTTTTGCATTGTAGACCGCCATGCAGAAGCCCGGTCGGGATTTGAGCGGAGGGATACAGACATAATTGAAAGCGTTTATCAGGCGCTATATCTTGATCGATTGAAATTCTCGCAAAATTTCTATTTAGGAGTCAAGGATATGGCAACGATAGATGCCCGTGGATATGTAATATCTTGATTATGACTATTAACCCGAGAAGGGAAAATAGCCATAATTGTCATTACATATACAAGCGTGGGCTTCTGCGTTGCCGTCCGACTTCTAAAGGGCAATGCGAGAAGCCTCAATCGGTAGGACGGCAATAGATACAGACTCTCACGCTTTCGTCATATCTTACCTTAAAGCCAACGACGGGAGTCCCGCGGCATCAAAACAAAATGCTTATGAAATTTAAAATTAGGGCTATTTTATCATTGCTATGTATTGCTACAATCAGCCAGACAGCATTGGCCTTTAGAGATGGCCAATTTGAGTATTATCCTATCTCAGAAACTGAAGTAAGTTTATACGGATACTATCCCAACAACAACACCTCGCCCATTGATTCACTTGTGATTCCTGAAACTGCTGTTGATTCTGTTAACCCTACAATGGTTAAATCATATACAGTAACCATAATTGAGGGCCGGTTTGGAGGAGTAATGCCCAATTTGCAATCACTAACCATACCTAACACAATAACAACAATAGGCCCTCTTTGTTTTGAAGGCTGTCGAATACTAACCAGTGTGAAAATTGGCTTCGGTATATCTTCAATTGGAGACTATGCATTCGCTAATTGCCCTATAATCGATTTAAATATTGATGCCATTATTCCACCAAAGATAAATTCGTGGCCACCCTTTTCAAATTATATTTTTCCAATATGTGAACTCACAATACCCACCGAGGCAATTAAAAACTATAAAGAAAACACATATTGGAGTAATTTCTTTAAATATCCTAAGATTGATGATATCAAATATATTATCGATTTTGAAAAAAATACAGCGTCTGCCATTGGTTACCTTGGTAACAAAGAAGAAATAAATGTTCTTTCTTTCCCATCAACAATCACTCATGACAGTGTGGATTATAGTGTCACTGAGATAAATTTCTTATCAGGAGATATGCCAAACCTTACTGAGTTATCAATACCATCTTCCGTAACAAAAATAGGGAATAGAGCTTTCTCCAATTGTCCTTCGTTAAAAGATATAACATGGTCAGATAATCTTAACTCAATCGGATCAAACGCCTTTTATCGATGCTCATCTATCACAGACATAAAGTTCCCGGATAGTCTTAAAACAATCGGCAGCAATGCATTTTCAAATTGTGAAGCTCTGCAAAACATTTCATTTGGTTCTTCAATTGAAAAAATCGGATCGCAATGCTTTTATGGTTGTCCCAATATCAAACAGATAACATTAACTGCCACAACTCCCCCCTCAGCAACCAACGCATTCTCAAGAAATACATGCGTAGATGCTCGCTTGAATATTCCTGAAGAAAACGCATATAAAGAATCTGAAAGCTGGAAAGATTTCTGGATTATTGAAAGGGATAACGATATATACTATGAGTTAGACAAGGACAAGGCAACAGCCAAGGTTACATATATGTGCGCCGGAGGTGATGAAAATTATGAAGGATTAAGTTCAGTCGAGATTGCCGAATCAATCACCCATGACAATGTTACATATACCGTCACAAAAATCGGCAAAGATGCTTTTTCCAATGAATCCTATCCAATTTCCTCCCTTCTATGTTGTATTCCAAAATTCTCGTTGAGATTTAGAAAAGATTAACGTTAAAAATCAATTGCTTATGTTTCTGTGCCAATTGTGTAGGCACAAAAGAGTCATGATCGAGGCCTCTGCCCCAATCAAATAACCGGCAATCGGTTAGAGCCCGAAATGCCTTGTAGTTAAAAAAGTCCTATCAGGCAAACTTCTATCAGTCACGCCCCATCGGGCTGACAGTTTACTTATTCAGCATAATAGGAAAGACGCCACAACCTTTCTTTTAGATGCAGCCAAGGCTCATCAAGGAGGCGAGAGTAGCCGTCTTACTGTATTTGCCTATAAGACTTTTGAGTGTCGCATTATCTAACGGCATTCATATCTGCGGTTTGATTTCAGTACGGAAAATATTATGTTGGAGAGCTTGCGGGCTATCCGGATTATGGCTTCCTGCGACTTCATTCCGCGGGTGCACAATGCGCCGAACTTTGCGGAGAGTTCCGCGTCGTGCCGTATGGCTATCCATGAGGCCTCGACTATTTTTGGACCGAGGAATTTGTTTCCCCGGAAAGTCTTCTCACCGACGTATTCCTTGTCGCCGCTTGACGACATCATCGGCACGAGTCCGAGGAACGATGCGAACTGGCGCTGGTTACTGAAGCGACCGATGTCGTCAATCTCGGTAAGCAGGCTCATGGCAATTGTCGAACCAATGCCTGGAACCGACATCAGGATGCCGTATTTCTCGGCATACCTGTCGCTGCGCGCCAGCGAGCGCAATCTGCGGTTCACATCAAGGAGGCGTTCCCTGTAATGGAGTACCTCGGCAATGAGCAGGTCAAGCGAGACCCGTGTGTCGGAGAGCAACCGCACGTCATTCTGCAACCACGTTATGAAACTTCTTGTCCAGTGGCGGTTGCTTCGGAAATATTCTTCGGGGTACTCCACGCCGTTGTTGTACAGCAGATGCTTGATTCTGGATTTTATGCCGCCGGAAAGCTTCACAATAGTGGCGCGGTGGCGTACCAGCGCACGGTCATCGAGGCTGTCCTTCGAGTGAATGTACACACTGCCGAGCTCACCGCGCATAAGGGCTTTGGCCAGCTTTTTTGAATCCACCGGGTCTGACTTCGAGACCTTTTCCTTCTGGGTGGTCGGAACGTCAGCCGCATGTACCACGGTGCATTTTATACCAAGCTCAGTCAGGGCATAATAGGTCGAGAAGCCCGAAAACCCCGTCTCGTAGGCTGCATGGTAGCTACCGTTAGGATAATGCTTGTTCAAATGTTCAAAGAGCTCTTTGGCCGAAGCCTTTTGAGTATGAGTGCGCATAAAACCAGAGGGGGTGAGCACCGTGACACTCCATGTTCTCAGATGGACGTCGATACCAATAGAGATATTTTGTCCGCTGAAATCTTTTTTGTTACTTTGTACCATAGACGTATCGGTTTTGCTGTTAATGTATTTTGCTTTTACAAATTTACATGCAATTGCCCTTACGTCTATCTTTTCTCCTCACTCCTCTCGGGGGAAGCCTTAGCGGCAAGGGGGCAGACAGCCCCCGTTGAGCGCCCCGTCAGCTAATCTGATGCAAACATAGTGACTTTCTGATGATCAATTTTATCCCTCATATTCTCCAAACCGCTCTAACAATTCACACATTAAATCCATAGTTCTCCCCTCTTCTATTATCGAAATTGAAGAGAACGCTTTCGCCTGTTGCTACCTTGAAGAAATCAAGCTGAATGAAGGGTTGAAAATGATAGGAGAAGATGCTTTTGTATCTTCCAATCTTGAGAAGATTACGATTCCATCGTCCGTCTCTTCTATTCAGGATAAGGCTTTTAGTAATTGTTCCAAACTGCGTGAAGTCATACTTGGCAATGGATTAAAACTAATTGGTGAGAACGCATTTTCTTCATGCTGGGAGCTATCGAAGATTACATCACTAAACCCAATCCCCCCAATCATCTCATCAAACACTTTTGAATATTCTACATATCGAAACGCTTCATTGTTTGTTTCGGAAGAAGCATACTATGACTATAAAGCGGCCCAATACTGGTCTTCGTTCAAGCAGATGGAGACTTCTGGTCTTGACAGCATAATTACGGATATTGACTATGCACAGCCCATCGAGATATATAACCTTAAGGGTATAAAAATCGGTGTTTCAACAAACAATCTTGACGCAGGTGTATATATAGTCCGTCAAGGAGCAAAAACCCGTAAGATAATTGTTAAATAGAATCCGCCAAGCCAACGCGCTATTACTAATCAGGAGACCATGGAAAACGACATGGTCTCCTGATGTTTTTTATATTATTGCTGTCCGGCAAAATAAATATAGTAGACTGGACAATTCTACCTACGCTTGCGAAGCTCCTTGACAGAGCCTTCTTTCATCTCCGGGAGATGCCATCCATAGCGCAATGCGCCCCAACGGAGGACAAGGATCGTAATCACGCACAAAGCTTCCTGAACCCATACTGGAGAACCTGCCTCGGCGAAGATCCAATAGACACCACCTCCTGCAAGACATGCCGTGGCATAGATATCCTTACGGAAAAACAATGGCTCTTCATTAATGAGCACATCGCGCAGGATACCTCCGAAAGAACCTGTTATCATGCCCATAATCATAGCGACCCACATCGGGTAGCCTTCGGCAAGGGTCTTTTCAATACCTGTTATGACGAACAGCGTCAGACCGACGGCATCAAACATGAAAAGAGACTTCGAATCCGATGTGAGAATCCTCGTGAAAGCTGCCACAATCAGAAATGACACGCCGGTCACGGCAAGATAGAGCCATGTCTGCATCCAGAACACAGGAATATCAAGCAGTATGTCGCGCAGCGTACCGCCCCCGATTGCTGTTATCACTCCGATTGTATAAGCACCGAACCAGTCGAAATGCTTTTTGGCTGCGAGACGCACGCCACTGACACCGAAAGCCAGTGTCCCTAAAATTTCAATTATAAAAATAAAAGTCGATTCAACCATTCTTCTGATAGTAACGACACACGGAGGTCAGACCGCAGTTAAGGCAATCAGGACGGCGAGCCTTGCAGACATACCGTCCATGAAGTATCAGCCAGTGATGGGCCTTAGGAATAAGACCTTCAGGGATATGCTTCACAAGAGCCTTTTCAGTCGCAAGGGGAGTCTTGCTGTTTGTGGTCAGACCTATGCGCTCGCTCACACGGAACACGTGCGTATCCACCGCCATTGTAGCCTTATTATAGACAACCGACATGATTACATTTGCCGTCTTGCGCCCTACACCCGGCAGACTCGTCAAAGAATCAAGGTCGGAAGGAACCTCTCCTCCGAAGTCCTCGACGAGCTTCTTTGCCATTCCACTCAGTGAACGGCTCTTGTTGTTAGGATAAGAGCAACTCTTGATATACCCGAATATCTCTTCGACCGAGGCTGCAGCAAGAGCCTGCGGAGTCGGATATGCCTCAAAAAGCGGTGGGGTTATGAGATTTACCCTCTTATCAGTGCATTGCGCCGATAAAATCACGGCGACAAGCAACTGATAGGGGTTCTCATAATGCAGTTCGGTTTCAGCGACAGGCATAGACGCAGAAAACCATTCAATCACGCGAGCGTAGCGTTCCTTAACGGTCACGGTTATTTCCCTTTCTTAAAGAGTTTAACGGAGAGATAAATCAGAGGAGAGACAAGCCGTATCAAATCAATGTGCTGCCTCAAACTGACGTAGGAAACGGACATCGTTTTCGGAGAACATGCGAAGATCCTTGACCTGATACTTCAGGTTGGTTATACGCTCCACGCCCATACCGAGAGCGAATCCGGTGTATTCCTTTGAATCTATGCCACATGCTTCAAGCACATTTGGATCGACCATTCCGCAACCGAGGATCTCGACCCAGCCGGTGTGCTTGCAGAAAGAACATCCCTTGCCTCCGCAGAGATTACATGAGATATCCATCTCGGCCGAAGGCTCGGTAAAGGGGAAATAGCTCGGGCGAAGACGGATTTTAGTCTCTGGGCCAAACATTTCCTGTGCGAAATAGAGAAGTGTCTGACGCAGGTCGGCAAACGATACATTCTTGTCGACATAAAGAGCCTCGACCTGATGGAAGAAGCAGTGGGCACGCGCAGAGATAGCTTCATTACGGTAGACACGTCCCGGACAGATGATGCGAATCGGTGGCTGAGTCTTCTCCATTACGCGGCTCTGCACCGACGAAGTGTGGGTGCGCAGCAACACATCGGGATTGCGCTGGATAAAGAAAGTGTCCTGCATGTCACGTGCGGGATGATCCTCTGCAAAATTGAGCGAGGAGAACACGTGCCAGTCATCTTCAATCTCAGGACCTTCGGCTATGGTGAAACCGAGTCGCGAGAATATCGAGATTATTTCATTCTTTACAAGCGAAAGCGGATGGCGTGTGCCAAGCGGCATCGGAGCGGCCGTGCGTGAAAGATCCAGATCCGAAGCACCTGCATCGACACTCTCAAGCGATTCGCGGAGAGCAGCGAGCTTTTCAGTGGCAAGTGCCTTCAGTTCATTTAATTTCTGTCCAAGCTCACGCTTCTGTTCGGGAGCAACCGAACGGAAATCAGTCATAAGTTCGGAAATCGCGCCTTTCTTGCTCAGATACTTGATGCGGAGCGTTTCTACATCCTGTGGCGTCTTTGCTACAAGAGCCTCTATTTCAGCTTTAAGCTGATTTATCTTGTCTATCATTTCTGATTAGTTTTATTCTGTAAACGATTGGTCTGTTATATTCTGCAAAATTAGTGATTTTCATTGAAAACTACTCCCGGCAACCTGTCGAAAAAACATGTCGCCACAGTTCATGACATCACTTTCTGGATGATTGAAGCTCCTCGGCAAAACGGTTAGGAAAAGTCAGATGCTGTCGCGGACGAGTCATTGCGTATATCACAAGCCCTATGCCAAGAAGAATAAACGGCACACTCAGCAACTGCCCCATGTTGAGCGTCATTGTCTGCTCAAATTCAACCTGAGGATTCTTTATGAACTCTATAAGGAAGCGTGGCAGGAATATACCAATGAGGAACACACCGAATATCAACCCGGGGCGCTCTTCTGCATTTTTCTTCCAATACATCCACATAAGCAATCCGAAAAGTGCAAAATAGCACAACGCTTCATAAATCTGCGTCGGGTGACACGCCTGCCCCATATAGATATGACGCCACTCGGCGGAACGGATAAACATGAATCCCCACGGAAGGTCGGTAGCATGGCCGAATATCTCTGAATTCATAAGGTTGCCGAGACGTATCAGACCGCCGACAAGCGCGATAGGAATAACGAGCCTGTCGAAAGCCCAGAGAGGGTTGCGTTTGGTAGTAAAAATCGAATAAAGAATTACACACAGGATGATTCCTATCGTTCCACCATGACTTGCAAGACCGCCTTCCCAGACATAAAGAATCGTAATCGGATCCTGCTTATAGAGATCCCACTGGTAGAAAAACACATGCCCGAGACGAGCGCCGATGATAGTGCCGGCAATGGTCCACAGCAACAACATGCTGAGCCAACGCTCAGGTACACCCTCGTGCCTGTAGATACGTGATTCTATCTCATAGCCGACAAGAAATCCGACCATGAAAGCAAGACTATACCATCGGAGACCGAAATTGCCGATATGAAAGAGAAACGGATCTGCGTTCCACGTAATAAAATCTAACATTTTACGTAATTTGCGTTTATAACGTATTTAAAATTCTTGCAAAATTACGCAGATTCACCCTGCAAACCAACCCGACAGGGAGTTTTCACATAAATTAACTCCGTCAGTCCGAACCTTTTTGTTGCTGTATTCCACCGGCTGATTCCATTTTATGTCTTTTTATAATAGAGATAAGGCCGTTGTGGCGGTCGGCATGACGCGAAAAGAAGCTGTCGGCGGTAAACAGCCTGACAATCCCGAATGAAACCGAAGCCGTAACGACAAGCGGAAAAAAATAGGAATATGCAGCCCCCATCTCGCACGTAAGAAATATGGCCATCAACGGAGCGCGTATAGCTCCCGCCATGACACCGGCCATTGCATAAAATGCAAATTCACCGACCGGCAGATGAAGACCGAAGACCTCATTTAAAAGTGCTGCAAAGAAGAAACCGACAATACATCCTGCAAACAATGACGGAGCAAAATTTCCGCTCACACCTCCGCCATTGTTTGTTGCAGAGGTTGCGACACACTTGGCCAAGGCTATGCCACCCGCCACAAATATCAGCAACCACATGCCGCCGGAATGTCCGAAGAAAATGCTGTCGTTCAGAATTGTCGAGAAATTGTCGTTTATGATTTTTCCGACAGTCCCATATCCTTCTCCATAGAGCGGCGGGAAGAGAAAGACAAGAGCTGAAATCATCACACCGCCAATGAGATTTTTTATCCATGAATTGCCGACACAACGAAGAAGCTTGGCAACTTTCTTTATCATATAACTATAATAAAGTGAATAAAAACCGCAAAATATGCCAAGCAGAATGACGTATGGAAGCGTATCTATGTCAAATCCGGCGTGATGGCTGAATGGTATGTCGACTGTGCATCCCGACAGAAGATATGCGGTCATGGCTGCTGTGATAGAGGTCACCAGCAACACCAAGACAGAGAAAGTCGACATCGGCATTCTCAGAACCTCAAGTGTAAACAGCGCACCGCCAAGTGGCGATTTGAATATACCGGCGATACCTGCTCCTGCCCCGCATCCCAGCATAATCATCATCATCTGCGGACTAAGCCGGAAGAGGCGTGCGACATTGCTACCGACAGCTGCACCGGTGTAGGCTATCGGCCCCTCAGATCCGGCCGAACCACCAAAACCAAGAGTAATCGTACTGGCCAGAATCGGAGAATAAACTATATAACTCTTAAGAGCATACATTTTATTTTTAAGGTCATGTATCAGTCGAGACGTACCGTCTGACAAATCAGCCTTTACTACATACCGACAGAATATTCCGGTCAAGACAATACCAGCGACAGGTATCAGCAATAGGACATAATTGCCTGACCCAATCCGAAAATGCGAAGTCAGGATATGCGAGACCCAAGAAATAAGTCGCTTCAACACAAACGCACCGCAGCCCGACAGTAATCCTACCGCCGTTGCAAGAAGAAAAACAAAAGTCTTTTCAGACAGATGTTTCTCACGCCAGTCCAAAATTTTTATCAAAAGACTATGACCGGTCAACATAATGTGTTACGTTTGCTTTACAATATTTAATCATTATAACACATTTTTCCTATCTTTAGTTTTTAGTGGCTGTGCTGACTAAACAATGTTAACCAACCTTTGATGAACGACGGTCAATCCAATTATAGTTTGTCGACATTTGTTACGAACCGACTCTTAAAAATCTCTGCAATATCTGAAACAAGTCATTTCTTTTTGTACCTTTGTCCCGGAAACCAAACATAACTGACGACTTATGGAAACCGAAACATGGTGGACCGCCCCCACCGAAAGCGAATCAGGGAGACTGATTCTCGTGACAGGGCGAAAGGATGTCGAGAAATTCCGTTCGAATCCCAGATTCAATATCCGTGTGGAAGTTACATGGAAATATGAAGGCGATGCCAAAGGTATGCCCGACAAGGAAACATCGACACTGATGGAAGAGGTGCAGGAGGCATTGACGACGGCTTTTAGAAAAGATCCTGTAGCTGTGCTCACCGGCATTTTTACGGGCGACAATCAGCGCGACTGGATTTTCTATACGCTCAGCACACATATCTTCGGGCGCAAACTCAACGAAGCTCTCGAATCATTCCCGCTTCTACCAATCAGCATCTATACTGAAAATGATCCTGAATGGAGCGAATATGACGAAATGTCGGAAGCAGAAATCAAACTTGACTAATCTTTATCCAAGCGTCACAATACGCGAATGGCCTGAATGACTGCCTATATGCCATTCAGGCCATTCGCGTATTGTGTCATCTCATGCTCTATTCAATGGGCCACGTTTTCAATACGTTTGGTTTCAGCCTCCATAATGCGTTTCAACGGATTAGCAGACATCCCGAAGTTCTCAAGAGTTCCGACTGACTTACGTATGCGGGGCATAAAATCGTCGACCAGCTCATTCTCGACAAGAAAATCAAACGTCTCACCGACAAATTTATGAATCTGCACATAGAGCCGTTCCCTCAGCCAGCTATCCTTGCCAATCGACAGCAAAGCGGTCATCGTGTGCACCATAAGATCGGCCACAGCCTCGCTGCCCGGTTCAAAGACCTTGAATTTCTTTATCGTGGCACGCAATTTAGCTATACGCGGATTGTAGGCACGCCTTGTGTAGCGGGTAGCTTCCTTGGTCAGTTGTGCGCGGTAGGCCTCTGCCTTCCTTTCGATATCCGGCTCAGCAAAGAAGTCAAGTAACTCGCGGGCCTCCTTGCTTTTGGTATATACATCAATAAGAAGCTCCCGGAGTTCAGGAGCTTCAAAATCTTTTATAGCCTTGCGGAGAGTCGTCTTAGACATTGATATGCAATTATTTTTTATAACTCTTTATACCCTTTTCGAGGAACGCCGAGAAGCGGGCCACATTCTCATCGTATGTGTAAGGGCCTGAAAGCAACTCACCGTCGTCATTGAGTATCACATAATAAGGCTGGGCATTTGCATTGAATTTGTAGCGCTGCAGATAGCTCCAACGGTCACCGTAGGTGTAGAGAGTCATATCCTTTCCATATTCTTTAACGGTAATCGGTTCGGGAAGGTTCTTTTTCTCGTCGACCATAAGCTTGATGACAGTAAAGTTGTCTTCAATCATAGCCTTGACATTAGGCTCGTCGAGGACAGCGCCTTCCATCTTACGGCAGTTGACACATCCGAAACCTGAGAAGTCGACAAGCACCGGCTTGCCTGCCTCACGTGCCACCTTCATACCCTCCTCGAAGTCGTCATACTCCTTGAATCCGTCACCGTAAAGGTTGAAATCCTGAGTGAACAGCGGTGGAACAAACGCGCTCACACCCTTGAGAGGTGCACCCCAGAGTCCGGGGATAAGGTAGATGGTGAATGAGAATGAGCAGAGAGCAAGGAAGAAACGGAAAACACCGATAGAGCTGTCGGCCTTGCCGTAATGAGCGAAATTGAACTGACCGAGAAGATAGAGACCGAGAAGTGCGAACATAACAATCCAGAGAGCAAGGAATGCCTCGCGGTCAAGAATGTGCCAGCCGTATGCGAGGTCAGCGACAGAGAGGAACTTGAGCGAGAGGGCAAGTTCGACGAAACCGAGCACCACTTTGAGAGTATTCATCCAGCCACCTGAACTGGGGGCAGCCTGAAGCATGGTAGGGAACATGGCGAAAAGCATGAACGGAAGCGCGAGGGCTGTCGAGAAACCGAGCATACCTATGGCCGGCCCCCAGAGATCGCCCTGAGATGCCGCCTCGACGAGAAGCGTTCCGATGATAGGGCCTGTGCAGGAGAACGACACGAGGGTCAGCGTAAATGCCATGAAGAATATGGAGAGCAGACCGGTCGTCTTTTCAGCTGTCGCATCCATCTTGTTGGACCACGATGACGGAAGCTTGATTTCAAAAGCTCCGAAGAAGCTGATGGCAAACACCACAAGCAGCAGGAAGAAGATTATATTACAAACTGCCGATGTCGAGAGAGCATTAAGCGAGCTTGCTCCGAAAATACCGGTGATGAGCAGACCGAGAGCCACATAGATGACAATGATTGAAAGACCGTATGTGCAGGCATCCATAATGCTCTTGCTGCGGTCCTTGCCTTTCTTCAGGAAGAAGCTGACGGTCATCGGAATCATCGGCCATACACACGGAGTGAACAACGCAACGAGACCGCCAAGGAAACAGGTGAAAAATATGTACCACAGCGAGGTTGTCGAAAAATCCTCGGCATTCTCGGCATCCTTAAACGATACGGGAGCCCAAAGGTCGGCGCCCTTGCTGTCAGGAGCTGAAGAAACAAGTGTGTCAGAAACAGCAGCGAGTGAATCGGAAGCTGCCTCCACGGATTCGGCTACGGCATCGAGCACAGCAGCAACTTCCTCTTTTTCTGCAGGAAGTTCGGCTACGGCCTTCGGTTCGTCTTTCTTGGGCACGGCTTTTATGGTAGCCTTGCCTGAAAGATTGAAATTCGAACGTGAAGGAGGAATACAGTTTTCATCGTTACATGCCGAACATACAACCATCACATCAATATTGAATTCCGGCTGTGTGGCCTTGAACTTCTGCGTGATTGTCACACCCTGTGTCCACCATGAAAGTTCTGCCCCGAACATATCGTCATATTGCTTATGCGAAGGCTTGTTAGGGATAGGCTTTCCCTCAAGAGTGACTCCGTTTAATTTAGGATAGGTAATCTCAAGAATCTGAGGTCCGGCATCCGGATCGCAGTCAAGCGAATACATGTGCCAACCGCTGCTGATAGTAGCCGTAAGCACAACCTGACCCTCGTCGTTGCCGGTCATGTCTATTTTAGCATCCCATTTGACAGGGGTCATTATCTGTCCCAGCGCCATGTTGCACAAAAGCGCCACCAGAAGAGAAAAGGTTAAAGCAAGCTTTCTCATGTGAAAAATTTTTGCAAGTTTTCGAAATTGTGTGATTGGTTGATTGGGGTTAACTTTCGAAGTGCAAATTTACAAATATTTCCGTAATTAGTCCGGCAATTGTTTACTGAAACGTAAAATGTCACAGTATTGTAAATATTTCAGGTACTATTTTATCATTTTTTTGCCGATACAATCCGTGAGGTTGCCTATGCCATTGTTATTTACTACATTTGTCATTCAATGATTCGGTAAAATTTGAGGTTGTTCAGCCTTGGCTAAGCCGCTAACTGAGCCAACCGATGATTTATTTTCTGAATTATTTTGAGATGCGGAGATTTTCCGCAAGTCGAAATAATTGTTGAGGCGAGATAAGATTCAAACATAAGCCGTTTGAACTGCGCTACCGAAAGATCCGGATAATCACCTCTTTGCAGACATTGAGGGCAGTGAAGGAAAGATTGAACGCAAAGTCAAGCCACTCCCTGTCCCGGGTCTGCTGTGACTGAAGTCCGGTAAACTGCTTGGCATCGCGTATACCGAACTCAATCTGAAAGCGGGTGCGGTAGAAACCGATGATCTTTTCAGGCCTCATGTTGGTGTCGGTAGAGAAGTAAAGAAGAGGCTCTGCGTTTTCAACCGGACATACCACGATACGGATGTCGCGTTTCAATGCCCTCGAATGTATGACCGCCGTGTGACATCGTTTTTTGTTTCCTTTGGAATCCTCATATATGAATGAAGTGAACACGGACATATCAAGGTTGGAGAAATCCACTTTCTCTCCATACTTTTTCTTTCTGCCGCGTCTTCGCGGGGCGGAGGAATCCGGTATGGCCAGATACCTCAGATATGAGTTGGCACGTAATCTCCCGACAAATCGAAATCCCATGCCAATCACTTCATTTACAAACTCATATTTGGAGAAAAAGGCATCGGCAACCAGAATATCCGTCAGTGAGAGCATCTCTGTCGCCTTTGACCTGACAAGTGCCACATACCAGTCAAGCATTGACATTTGTTTCTCGGATTCAAGAGTCCTGAAGTTCGGTGACTGGACAGCACCGAGCATCACGCATGTATGTTTACTCAGACTTATTGCCCCGATCGCCATTATCTCCAGACCGCGTTTGACACGTTGTGCCACCCCTGACCAGAAACGGCCTATGCCATACGTCAGTCTGCCTGCTTTTGAAATGAACGACGGATCGATTGCCACTGCCATGTCATCGGCCGGCCCAAAACAATCCTGCGCCATACCTATGTTGACTTTCATCCAGTCTACGGATGTCTTGAAATTGGAGGCAAAGGTCTTGGCTGTACGACCGCCATAGCGCGACAGCCGGGTAAAATTGACTTTGCCCGGAATCAACGCTACAGTGCGTATTGTTAAAATCAGCCAGTTGAGGAACCTTTTGCTCATCTTGGTTGTAGTATTTTCAAATACCGACTTACACCGAAAGGTGAAGTCTTTGAGAATCGCCAATACGTTCATACGCTAAGTTTTTTATAATGAACGCTTTGGCGATTCATTTGTATTTGACAATTCGTTATATTAACTTAAGTTTCAACTACTTCTGTAATTTTTACCGAATCATTGTTGAATTCTATTCGCCATATTAACATCAGAAGCTTTCTCCAAATCTACCATACCACCATAAAATTTACGTACAGACTCCGGAGTGCCAATTGCCCACAAAAGCGAAGGGACAATCCACAAACACATGATAATTAATATTTGTCTCATACCCTCTTATCTGAATAATAATGAAAGTGTAATGCCAAATTCAAACATCTTCGACGTATCACCAACCAAACTACTATCCTTAAATATATTATAGTGCATTACATCAAAAGTAAAACCAACGGCAATAGAGTTCTGATAACTATATTTAAACATATAATGACTCGATATTCCCTTACCTAACATGTCGCTGGCAGACTCTTCCATATCCTTTCCTCCAAAATAAACAGGAATATTATATCTCAGACCACCGTCTATAATGAATCGTCCACTACTCTCTATACTCCCCAATATCAACATCGCTCCGCCTCCAAGCTGAACACGTTGAGTATTAACCGGAATATAATCCACTTCATTTTCCATCACTTTATATTGGGTAAGGTTGTAATAAGCCGCTCCATAAACACAATAATTCCAAAAACCGAGATTATCACTTATATAACCTGCTTTATCACCAACAATAATATTCGAAAATAAATTTCGACCATGCAGACTGATTGCCCCGTCATCACCGTATTCCTCATCCTCTGAAATATCGACAAATCGGTCACGATTCCAATCGTCAAAACCTTGGTAAGAATTAAGATTACCAAATTCAGAACTTGGAACGCCAAAACGCAAAGTAGCCTCTGAAAGCGGTTTATCCGTAATTTGGTTCAGTGTCATTGACAAGCCTTCCATTAGCACAAATGTCCAAGCATTTCCTGCTCCAAATTCTATTCGGTTATAAAAATTACGATGCGCAAAACCTTGAACAGTACCGACTACAATAAGCACAACGACAATTGTGATTTCAGATAAGATCTTTTTCATTTTTACTTATTATTTTAATTTAAACATTTGAATTTAGTTGAGTTTTTCTAAACCTGTTATCAACCATCCACTATTATTTCCTCTACGAACACATTCTTCTATGCGAAATGAATAGCCTGGCACTTCATTACGATGTATGACAACTTTAGCAATATCTTTTATCTTTACCATTCCAACTCTTGCCAATGTTAAAAACACGGACAACTCATCCAATTTATTCTGATTACCTCTATAGCCGAAAATATCTTGAGAATTAAGAGAAAAAATATCCTCTAACGCCATAAAGTTGATTTCGTGTTGAATAGGACTTATCACGTTGTATTCATCAAGATTAAATATACCAGATGAAAATAGCCCCTCCACACCAACGATAGCCCAGCGAATGCGTTGGGTATCAATCATCTGTTGCTGTAAACACATTGATAAATCAACTGAAAAGTCCAAAACTGTAGCTGACAGTTCAGCCATAGCAACAACTTTTTCCGAATTAAGCCTCATCTGTATGCCATCTGACAGCACGGTGGATATAAACCCCTTTATCATCTCAAAATCCATTTTTTCCGCACCATCACTTCCAAGCATACCATAATCAAACAACGACCATAAGTTTGACTCATTATTATCTGTTGAATCAGTCACAATATCAGGATGTAACTCTTTACCATTAAAACGCTGAACAAATTCGTCAACACTTTTTATTTGGGCGATAAAATCGCGTGTCATATATGAATCATCAGCATAAATACCAACTGATTCTACAAGAAACAGACTTATGAAGGTTATAAGACGTAGCATAATTACATATTTAGGTAGTATTATTCTGTTGAAACTACATAAATGTCACCTAACAATGCATTCCAGATTTTTTGTGTAGACCCGTCAGGCATAGGTATTTCAATAGCTTCTATGTATACTGATACTTTTTTTGTAGTTACATCTGAATATATAACCCGGCCATCACGATAGCCTACAAATTTCTGACAGAAATATGCCATACATTCATAATGATTTCCCACTTTATAGATATTATCAACTCTTACGACATCCACATCTGTAATTTCAATCTGCGTATAACTTTTGTTATGGCGCAAGTTATCAAGATAAAGTTTCATTCTCTTACGCCTCTTTTGAACCGTGTTCTTACTTGAAGTCTCCATTCTCACAGCAGCTTTAAACTGAGGAGTATTAGTTTCAGTATTAAAAATCTGATAATCATTACATTCTCCAATAAACAGTTTAATAGCCAGATTAAACGCATTATTCTTAACTTCCAAGCTTGTTGATTGTTTGTCAGCAAGCTGTCCTAAATAAAACTGGTATTCATCCACTTTGTCTTTAACGCGTCTCTGCAATGCCTCTTTTTCAGATTCTGTCAATATCTGATAAATTAGGTGTAAAGAGTATAAAAGATACAACTATCCACCATAAAATTACCAATCTTTTATCCATTGTCTATCAAATTGAATGTTATTATCTTGTCCGAACTTCATGGACGGTAATCAAAGAATTCTTTCCTTGTTCCTGCTTTACTACAATAGTTCGGTAAAATTTGCATATTCAATTGAATATCAATAAGATACAACAACAATTCAATATCGATGCAAACTATTGTGTATCAGTGCGATACAGCTATGCCTGCTCAAAAATTACCGAACTGTTGTTACTATATTAATCTGTGAGATATATGGCGACATCGTTATTCTTTTCAAAAAAACATCCGCATCTTCGTAGTCTACAACAGTTGCCATGTCACGACCTAAAGTAATGACTTTAGCACCATAATTAAAATGCTTTTCTAAAATAGAAGGAATAAGACATAAACGTTGCTCCCTACTTTTTGATTTGTCAAGAAGAGCGTTAATCTCAGCAATCAGGTTATAGTCATCATCGTTTACTCGTTTCCTTACACTACCGTCATGCGACTTCTTATCATTATTTCCATCTCCGGAAATAGAAGTTGTTTTTATTTCTGCGTATGGGTGCATTCGATATTTCTGTCCTTCGAAAATAATCTCCTCTTCACTAACACGCCTTCCAACTTCCTCACATAACGATTTCCAATCCGCACCAACCTTTCCACGACCAATATCGTCTATTACATTAAGCAGGTTCGCTGCAAACCAGCTCCCAGTATTTCCAGCAAATGAATATTCTCCTGGCCGGCTACTCGTAAACTGTATCACACCCTTAAAATCCGTAAACAGATTTTTGTACCTTGATTTATCGATACTCCCCTCACTTGTATATCCCTGTGATTGGGCTACTACACTTTTAATACTTATCCCTCGACTCTCACTGTTACAACATCCAGTTATTACAATTGTCAGTTGAGGATTTTTACTTTCTATAATATTTCTAATCAAAGTAGCCGGAACAAAATTTTCTTGATTTTGATGTCCGAGACACATCTGAGGAAAACTGTCCGTACTATTTACCGGACGGCCACCATGCCCGCCATAATAAAACAATACGACATCTTCAGGTGCAATCTCTAATCCATTTATCGCAGTGAGCAATTGTGTTTTCCCGCAATTATCTCCTGTATACTCCGATATCTCACTATCGAAACCGAAATCTTCCAGATATCCAGCAATCGTCTGAAACTCATTGTTTATCATGGCACATTCATACGCCATTCCTGAGCCGAGCTTTGTATCCTTCGTATCAAACATTGATACAAAGTGTACGGTCTGTCCATTAAGATTGATATATGACAACAGGCAAAGAAGGCTGACATAAAACATTCTATACATACTCATTTTTTTATAGCGTTATCAATAAAATAGTTACAAAACCGACTCATTTCTTTATGCTCCACGTAGTTATAGGAGCATATTTCTTCACTTTCACGTTCTATTTTCCAAGAAAAATCAGACAAAGAAACTATAACGCTCAATGATCCATACCCAATCTTATACATTTCAAATTCAACAGCTGGGATATTAGGAGATTGGACAATTATGCTATCACATGTATAATTACGATTATCAAACAATAGTAAATATTGTAATACTGTCAATTGTCCGGGATTTAGCTTTATCGAAGTAACTGAATCCCTAATAAATACATCCGTACCGTCAGAAGGCTTTAAAATATAACACATTACTGACTCCGGAGCCTTCAGCACAGTCATCAGACTATCGTTTAACGGAAATGAATCTGTCAACATCCATTCGGCTTCATAATAGCCAGTATTTCTACATTGTTATTACACCCACTAAAAAGTATTGCAGCTATCATTATTACCCCACATAACTGTAATAAACTACGTGTTTTCTTCCATTTTATATACATATTCCCAATTTAAATAAATCTTGTCTCCTCCCCTCACAAGATTCTGCACTGGTTATAAAATGAAAGACGTGGGAGTCTGTACCTGTCACTCGTCCCACTTTCAGAGGCTCTGGCATTGCCCATTTCGTCAAGGACGAGCAACGTCAGAGGCCCACGCCGATATGAAAATCAATGCTCACATAGTATTCTCATACTACACAAGCAGATATAATCATACCCGTAGACATCTACCGTTGCTTTGTCTTTTGACGAAATTAGAAACTGCCAGATTTCTGAAAGTCAAGAACAAAGCGTCATAGTAAACGCCTTCTAATTATGTAAAACCCACCACCCTTCAGTTCATGAAAGAACATTTCGGCGTGGATTCATCAACAAAAATAGAACATATTTTTTTATTTGCCAAATTTTTAAATCAGTTATTAAACAATTATATCATCATTACGAATTGTAAAAATTTCCGATGGTTTTACTTAGAATATTTCACATTTTGTAGTAATTTTGCAGTAAACATACAAAATACACCACAAGATGAACAACGATTTGGACTGGGGGAACCTTTCATTCGGTTACATCCCAACAGATTACAACGTGCGCTGCTACTTCCGCGACGGGAAGTGGGGTGAAATAGAAGTGTCGCAAAGCGAAGAAATCAATCTCCACATCGCCGCCACATGTCTGCACTATGGACAGGAAATTTTCGAAGGTCTGAAGGCTTTCCGTGGCAAAGACGGGAAGATCCGTGTATTCCGTCTCGAAGAGAACGCCCGCCGACTCCAAGAATCGGCCAAAGGCATCCTCATGGAGCCGCTGCCTGAAGAAAAATTCAAGGAAATGGTGTTGAAGGTTGTCAAGCTCAACGAACGTTTCGTACCTCCTTACGGTTCAGGCGCATCACTCTACATCCGCCCACTCGAACTCGGCATTTCAGCACAGGTCGGTGTGAAACCCGCTAACGAATATGTGTTCATGATACTTGTCACACCCGTAGGTCCGTATTTCAAGACCGGGTTCAAGCCAACCAACATCTGCATCATGCGCCAGTATGACCGCGTAGCCCCCAACGGCACAGGCTTGTGGAAGGTCGGAGGCAACTACGCAGCTTCGCTGACCGCCGGTGAACACGCCCATGAGCTTGGCTACTCCGCTGTGCTCTATCTCGATCCGAAAGAGAAAAAATATCTCGACGAATGCGGTCCGGCAAACTTTATGGCTATCAAGGATGGTGTCTACATCACTCCGGCGTCCAACTCAATCCTGCCGTCGATAACCAACAAGAGTCTCATGCAACTCGCAGAAGATATGGGAATAAAGGTCGAGCGCCGTCACATCACTGTCGACGAACTCAGCGAAATCGATGAAGCTGCCGCTGTCGGAACTGCCGCCGTCGCATCTCCAGTCGGTGAAATCCATGACCTCGACACCGGTGAAAAATACATCATTTCCAAGAACGGAGAGCCGGGGCCTATCACCACGAAGCTCTATGAAACGCTCAATGGAATCCGCCTCGGAGAAATCGAGGACACCCACGGATGGAACACCATCGTTGAATAATCACTGCCTCAAAGCATGAATTACCAAGACATCATTGACAAATACTATCCCGCAGGCTCACCCCTGCGGGATATTTATATGCGCCATTGCCGGTCAGTGGCCAATCTCGCCATCGAGATTGCCGACCGCAAGGCTTTGGAAACCGACAGAAACGAAATAGAAGAGGCGGCAATGCTTCACGACTTAGGAATTTTCCTTACCGACGCACCCGGGATAGAATGTCACGGGTCAGAGCCATATATCCTCCACGGAGTCATCGGTGCGCGCCTGCTGCGCGAAAACGGAATGCCTGAAAGAGACGCGCGCGTGGCCGAACGACACACAGGTGCAGGAATAGATAAAAACGAGATCATCGCACAGGGGCTTCCGCTTCCACCCGACGGCGACTTTATGCCGGCCACACAGCTCGAACGACTCATCTGCTATGCAGATAAATTTTATTCGAAAAGTGGCGATATGAAACGTAAGCCCATGGAAAAAGTGCTCGCCTCAATGAAACGCATTTCACATGGCAGCTTTGAAAGATTCTTAAATCTGAAAGAGGAATTCGAGTAATGCTGTTGCCGACACAGGCGGCTGAAAGCAAACCATCCGTTATCTGGCCTGACGCCTTACGGAATTTCTGAAATCAGTGTAATACTCGCTGTTTTTCATAGGCGAATCCTGATGGTTGAGATATTTCTCGCCAAAGGAAACAATCATAGCTCTCGCAGACGGATTGACCGCCGAACGACTCATCAACACGTCAAAGGCCGCCTGACGGTCAGCTGCCATGACGGCAGGGAAAATGGATAGATAGTCCACGAAATTCTGTTCCATAAACCGGACATCCGATACCTTCTCTTCATCGCTGAAATCAAGATTATCCCAAAAATGAATGGCAATGAATCCTGCCTTGTCCTCAGGTTCCGAGATGGTAGACGGAATGGATGGCAGCACCAAAGTCAAGACTTCTTCAACACTGTCCTCAACAAGCGGTGACTGTGCGCTGTCCTTCCCGGAACTCCCACAGCCAACCAGTCCCAAGAAGCCCGGAGCTAATGCAAGCAGAAAAATACAATGTCTCATATCACAAATAGTTGATGCGTAATATAATTAAAACGGATGTCGCAATCCATTTGTTTAGCAAGATATCCATTACCATGATAAAATAACTCCGCCGTTGTGACAACACATCCGGCGGAGTTATTTTATATGAAAGAATCAGTCTTTTCAGAAGGGATATTTTCCGGCATTAGCGCCTTCCATCAAAGCATCAATGAGATATGAGTTCTTGGCCGCACCGTTGTTACGGTTAATATCGCCACCTATCTCCCAATAGAAAGGAACGCATCCGTGGTTCTTGGCCGACTCCGTGATATATTTTGTCCATGACGCACGGCTGGCTTTCCATTTGTCGGAATCAAGTTCAGGGAAATCGGTAGTCGAACGGATTTCAACCGCATATTCACCGACAATCACCGGAATACCTTTTGACACGTAGGCATCCTGCATTTTCTTGAACTGTGAATCAACATAGGATTCCTCGCCCCATGTGCAGTTTCTGTCAGAGCCTGCAATATGATTTGCAGCTCCCCAGTAGAACTTTACCTTAGAACCGGCACCCCATTCACCGTCCTTACCCATCAGGGTAAAGTCAGACGGATCATAGAAATGCACCTCAACGAGCGAACGGCCTTCGACAGCATCTGACGGAAGCGAATATTCGGATGACACACCTTTATCTATATTTGTATAAGGTGTCTGATGAATCAGGCAACGCTTGGCGTTGTTTCCTCCAGTCGCGCGCACAGCGTCGACAAACGTCTGCTGATAAGCCTTTATCGCATTAATCGAAGAAGAGTTTACCGCGCCCTGATCCTGCTGACCCGGTTCGTTCATTCCGGCAAACAGAAGGTGCTCGTCATAGACATTGAGCTTGTTGGCTATCTGAGTCCAATAGTCACGCTGCTTTTTATCGACAGCCTCATCGTAGCCATTGACGCAGGAGGTTTCAAGCCAACCACCGTCCCAATGGATATTTACGATGGCATACATATCTTCAGCGACGATGTAGCCCACAACTTCGCTCACACGATCAAGCCATGCAGGGTCAATCGTGTTTGTTGCGGCATCGCTTACATGGCTGTCCCATGCACAGGGAACACGTACAGCATTGAAGCCAAGAGACTTCAACCCGCGGATGTATTCCTGATTGACAACGGGAGTGCCCCATGTACCTTCGCCGGACGGTGGCTCCATAGTGTTGCCGATATTTACGCCTGCATACATCTTTGCGGCAAGCTCAATGGCAGAACTGCTCATATCGGTGGAAATTTCAGCCTTTTCCTGCGAAACAGTGACAATCTGAGAAATCGCGGGGTCTGACACAAGCGAAATAACGATGTCGCCAGAACGTCCAGCCTCGCCGTTGTTGGCCGAATATCTGAATTCAACCGAGCATTCGTTCAGCGAACGCGAACCGACTATTGTCAACCATTGGGGAGCTTCGATATTCACCTCGCCGGTAGCTGCATAATTGACGGTAAAAGTACCGCCGTTAGGCGCAAGCACACCACCTTCGGAACTTATAGAAACAATTTCAACGGTCTCGGCACCATATTGCGTGACAGTCACGGTCTTGCTTTCGCTTCCGGCTGTCACGGTCAGAGAGCCGGTACGGACATCGTAGGCAGAATTCTCGTCACATGATATCACACAAGTGTAGATTGACGATGACACCGAGCGTTCGACCTCTCCGACATGAATCCAAGCGGCATCTGAACTGACCGAAGGGCGGACAGGCGATTTGATTGTCAGCGTCTGTGGCTGAGTGCCGGCAAGAGCCATAGCGGATTTGCTGACTACAAACTCACCTGACAAAAATTCAACCTTATTAGGATAGCCGTCATCATCATTGCATGATGTGGTGGCGAAACCGCACACCGACACCAGCAACATTGATGCAAAAATAGATTTAAGTATTTTCATTTTCAATCCGATAAATTTTACCATTCAATTGTCGAGAACAGACTGTGGAAAGTGAACTGAGCACGCATCGATTTCGAGAATCCAAGTTCGGTGATGGCATTCATGCCACTTATTACAACCGGATTACCAAAAGCACAGTCATTAGCCGTAGCACCATAAGTATTCCAGAGTTCAAGACGGTAACTGTCGCCATCCTGTGCATCTATTATCTTGGAAGCATCATAGCCCGTCACAAGATTTCCGTCAAGATAAAGAGCATCGAGAGTAGCATGGGTCTGCGGGAAATATTTATAGAGATTATCAACCTGAGCGAAAGTCATTATCGAACCTGCCGAATAGTCAACCGCAGGATTTTCAAGAGTAATGTCAAACGAGGGATGCTCAATCGCAAGCTTTGAATTCTCGTTGACAACAATGTTGAAGCTTTCACCCTGAGTATAGCTCCAGTCACCACCCCAATCGGGATTAATCGTAATCCATGTCGGTGTAAACTTAGGCTCTGTGACAATCACATAGTCAAATTCAAGCGTCGATGTAAAGTTGAAATTATCATCCTTATCACCCACGATAGGACTGAAAGGAGAAGTAACCATTCCGTTATCGGAACCTTTACCCCAGATGCTGAACAGTTCTATACGGAAATTACCGTTGTCCTCAATGTCACCATAGAAGAATTTGTTGGCATCAAATCTGATTGACTTGCCGTCGCAACGTATGTCCTTGATTGACATAATAGCGTTCGGGAAAGCCTTGCGCAGACCGACAACGTCAATAGTGAAGACCATAGCGCCATTACATGATCCGGAGTAAACCGATGTGTGAACACCGTCAAGGTCAGAGGCCATGAAATTACCGATTTCCGAGCCCCAAGTACCGTTCCAGTCAGCACCCACACAGAGAAGATTGACAGGGAAACCATATTTCTTGACCTGCGGAATCATATTGACCGATAGTGTGGCAGGTTCTGAATCGCGGAAGTAACCAAGCTGAAGCTTATCGTTGTCAAGCGCAAGAATCTTGATTGATGTCTTGCGGTTTTCAACCATAGGAGACACGAAATTATCTGGAGCGAGGAGATCGACATCTGCAGTAATGGTCTTATTGGCTTCATCAATAGTATAAGAACCTGTCACCTCATCACCGTTCTGATTTTTCACAATCACTTTTCCGTCGGCAGTGAAAGTCATGTAGCCTGTGCAATCACCGAAAGCCCAAGTATTGGACGCGTCGGCATCCCACAGCCATGAATCGCCTACGATAGGCTCGCTGTTTGACACCGTGCGCCATGAATCGTCAGTGCCATAGAACCATACAGGACCGTTGAACACAGAACTTTTACCGTCGTTATAGTCGATTTCCCATGTTTTGCAAAGAAGCTCCTTGTTGAAAACAGCATTGCGGGCAGTAGAAACCGGACGCACTGAAAGAGCTTCATAAACAGGGGGCGAAGTGCGGCTTGAGCCCGCTGCATCAAAACGGAAAGACACTGCAAACCGGCTGTCAGACGGATTTATCGAGTGTTGCATATATACCAGTTACGCCATCCTCCGAAACGGTATTTATGGTGCGTGAGCCTGCTGCCGGGAGGAAAATCGAATTTCCATTAGGGCCGGTAAGCTTATAACCGCCCACACCGTCGACCTCAGCCCATTCCTTTGAGCAACGAGCAAACAATTCTTCAAAATCAGCTGCGGTCGGAAGAGTCACTGCCCCACTCCACGCACGATTGGCAACGTCAGAAGCAGTCTTGTAGATATCAGCCGAAGCGTAGTCGGCAGGGTTGATTGAATTGCTCACTCCTGAGACATCACCATAACCGAAACGTCCGCCGAACTCATTTTCAGCAGTAGCGCCGACGTTAAACTTAGCCCATTTCACCGAGAGGCCGAGATCAACAAGGTCATTGTCGATGTCAACGGCATATGATGAAGTGGTGAAAGGCTGGACATCACCATAGACTATACCGCTGCCAAGATCGGCGTAGGCTGCATAATAATAAGTGGTAGAAGGAACGAGACCTGCATAGGTAACTGTAAAATCCGATCCATTGACCTCAGCGGGAACAATCAGACCGGCACGTACATCCTCGGTTTCAGAACTTGGAGAAATAACCATACCGTAAGTAGCATTTGCCGGAGCGCCGCTGACACTACCGCCAAACGTAACCTTGGAGTGGGAAAGCTCGGAAGCAGCAACTGTCGTCACTTTTGTGTCGGTGGTAATCATGCTTTTCACTTCACCATAGAATGTCACTTTGCGCTGTAGAGTCACAAACGCCTGATAATAGACAGTCGTATTATCGGTGAGACCTGTTATTTCAGCAGTGATGACACCATCGGCAAGCGAACCGCTGACAGACTCTGTAAGAGCATCAGCCGAATAACCGTAGTTGAAGCCGACGGTATATGCCGAGGCCGACATGTTCTGAAGGCCGTCGACCGTTCCGTGTAGCGTAAGGGTGGTAGCTGTCGGATCGGCAGAACCTGTAACCACGGAATCCTCTGTGATAACCGGGGTTTCATTGATGAAATATTCATCATCGTCGTTACATGAGGAAAAAGTCAACCCCATGAACAGCGACATCATTAAAAATATCTTAGTCTTCATTACTGTTTTTTATTGTGTTTTTTTGAACCGCGAACCGGGCGTTCCGCCGGTGTGAGGACTAAGCCTCACACCGGCTGTATTTCAGCCCTTGGAACACAGATTATTCAATGGTAAGAGAAGTGACATTAACTACAACGTCAGCAATATCGGTTGACGATGCGAAACCTTCAAACTGTATAGTCGCTACGAGGGCGCTGATACCATAGAAATTAAAGGTCGAACCGGTCTCGTTGACAATACTCATGACATTTTCGCTTAAGGGTATAATTGCCGTCTATATCGGTCATCGTACCCTGTGACGTGCCCTTGATTAGTACGCTTAGCCTATCAGCGGCTCTCCGTCGGAGGCTTGTGTGACTGTACCCGATACAGTCAGCGGGGCAGCGGAAACTGTCGCCATTCCCGTGATGAGGAGAAGGGCAAACAACGCCGTGCGGAATAGACGCAAACGTGTGCATCGTTCCATTAGATTCTTTCCCATTGATAGATAGATTTAGTTTTTAGGTTTTAGTATTTGGTTGATAGATTTCCTGATGATTCTGATGTGTGAGTGTTATTTTTTTCACGGAAGGTAAGAAGGCCGGATGGACGACCGAAACAGTTCGCAGCTTAGATCTGGTTCTGAATGACCACAATCGAAATAAAAGTGAGCAAATGTAAATATTTGTTTCGAATCAAGCTCTAACTTCTCGCGTAATATATATGTCGTAAAAATAGCCGACGAGGGGCGGTTTTGTTTCATTTAGAAGATTTAATTGTTTTCAATCTAAATATTTACACGCTAATAATCAAAGCTATACATCAAAATTTCATTTGTTAATCACAAGATAAAAAGATAAATTGTTGCACAATCAACGGACAATGCTTTACTTTGTACTATACAAACCACCTTAAATGTTAACGCCATGCGATTCTCATCCTTTATCATGATGGTTATAATTTCGCTCGTTATGTCGGCGGAAGGTCTTTATCTTAACCATCTTAATACAATCAATCATCTGTCAAACAACAAAATAAATTCCATATTCAGAGACTCTGACGGCTTCCTTTGGATTGGGACTTCATCAGGGCTCTACAGATACGACGGTTATACCTTTAAAAACTACGAGCCTGAGTCAGCCGAGAATAAAGACACCTTCGATAACAGCATCGAGGGAATTCAGGAAGACTCTGAAGGCAGACTTTGGATTTTTTCAGGGTCGAAATATTCAGTATACGACCCGTCGACTGACATTATGACCACTGAAATCTCCGGCATTCTCAGGACAAGCGGCATCACCGGAACCCCGGCGCTACTGTATATCGACTCGACAAAATCAATATGGCTACACATCCAAGGCCAGGGACTGTATCGCGTAAGCCCGGATTTCAGGAATGCCGAGATGGTCAAAGACGACAGCCTTAAGACTGTCCAGCTTACCGATATAGAAAGTACACCGGACGGAATAGTTACACTCGACAACAACGGTGTGTTGAAAATCATCGACCCTGTAGACCTTAAGGTAGTCCGTTCGGACTCTTTCATTGCAGACGAACTTGGCAAAGGAAACACCTATGTATTCACCTTTGTCTATGACCGTGACAGGCTCGGATGGATTTTCAGCAATGAAAGACTCTGGCTTTATGACATGACCGACGGAAAATGGCTCAACGACATGCTCCCTCCGATGGATCACAGGCGGTTTGTAAAAATTCTTGAGCAGGATCGTTCAGGCAATCTGTGGATAGGACGGGACCATCAGGGACTTGAACAGATAGTCAAATCAAACGATGGCATAAGTTTCAAAAAAATTACTTCTGAACCTTCGCAGGAAGACATAAATACCGTCACATCAATCTATGAGGACAACAGCGGCATCGTCTGGATAGGGACTTACAAAAAAGGACTTTACTACCATCATCAAAGTACCCGCAAGTTCAATCTCTATCCATTCAATGATGTAAACTGTATACTTCCTTCAAGTGACGGTCAGAATGTGTGGGTAGGCACAGACGCGGCAGGACTTATCAGATGGAATCCAGCGACAGGCCAACGTAACACAATTAAAGTCGGCAACGGGCAGCTGCAGGAAGCTGTCACGTCACTGCTCGAATTTCCCGACGGCACTCTTTATATCGGCTCATTTAACCGTAGCCTTAAACGCTATAGAAATGGGAAAATAGAAACCATTGTCACAAATTCCGCCCTTGACAACTCTTATTGCTGGGCGCTCGCCAAGGGAGACGGCGACAAAATCATCGTCGGCACACTCGGAGCAGGCATTTTCGTTTTCGATCCGTCGACGCTTAAGGTCAACGGATACAATTCTAAAAATTCAGGATTATGTTCGGACTACGTAGTCTCAATCGAAAAAGACAATAAAGACACCTACTATATAGGCACATCCCTCGGCGTGACATTATTCAAAGCTTCTTCAGGTGAATTCTCGTCAATAAAACCGCTCGACGGCGTGAATATCAGCGATATGTCAATTGACTCCCGGGGACTTGTATGGATTGCCACATCACGCGGACTGAAAGTCTATGACCCGCAGCGCGACAGACTTGTCACAGTGAAACTTGACCGCCGAAACTCGAACTCAACTCTGATTCTCGGCATCCAAGAGGATAAAAACGGCAATGTATGGGTGGCCGAAGGTGGCAATCTTATCAGCTTCTCCGTAAAGTTCGACGATAAGAACGGAGACTTCAGCTACACTTTCCACCGCTACGATGCGAGCGACGGACTCCCGGAATGCGACTTTAACCAGCGATCGTTTGCCATGCTTCCGTCAGGCGAGATGCTTGTGGGAGGTCTGTATGGCATAAACGGCTACTACCCTGACAAGATTCCACATAACCGCAATCTCCCGAATGTAATGTTTTCCGACATATATGCCGGAGCTAAAGATGTTCGTATCGGTGAGAAAATCAAAGGACACGTCCTGCTGGAGTCTTCTCCAAATCACGAAGGTCAGCTTGATTTATGGCCTGAGCACTCATCGTTTACAGTCTATTTTGCAACCGACAGCTATGTGCATCCGGAAAAGACAACCTTCTATTATATGCTTGAAGGTCTCGACAAAGAGTGGCTTGCAACCCCTCCGGGCTCTAACCATGCAGGTTTTACAAACCTTGCGCCGGGCAACTACCGCCTTCTGGTCAAAGCTGTCAACAGCGATGGTTACGAAAGCGCCAAGACTGCCGAGATGGCCATAGTGGTCCATCCGCCGTTCTGGCTTACGGGCTGGGCAAAAGCAATCTACATAGCATTGGGTATCCTGTGCATCTACCTTACATATCGAGTCATCCGTCAGCGCGAGCGCCGTCGTTTCAACGAGAAACGCAAACAGGATGCCATGCAGAAACAGGAGGAAATCAACCAGTTGAAATTTAAATTCTACACAAACGTAAGCCATGAGCTACGTACACCGCTGACTCTGATTGTCTCCCCTCTTGAAAACATGATAAAGGAAACCACCGACGAAGTGCAGCGCCGCAGACTCAATCTCATGCGCAACAACGCCATGAGACTGCTTAATCTCGTCAACCAGCTGCTTGATTTCAGGAAAAATGAGGTGGCAGGTCTGACGCTTCACCTGTCGGAAGGGGAAATTGTCGGTTTTGTCCGAAACGTCTGCCATGCGTTTGCCGGGATGTCCGAACGAAAGAACATAAGCCTCAAATTCAATTCCGACCGCCAGGAACTCAACATGATGTTTGATGAAGACAAGCTCAATAAAGCCATCATGAACCTGCTGTCAAACGCATTCAAATTCACTCCCGAAGGAGGGACTGTGACAGTGAGCCTGACAACACACTCGTCGGCAATCGCCATACGCGTGTCAGACACCGGAACAGGCATCAGCGATGACGACAAGGAGCATATATTCGAACGCTTCTTCCAGACAAACATCACTCCGGCCGACAGTTCAATGACCGGCAACGGCATAGGGCTGAGCATGGTAAGCGAATATGTCAAACTCCATGAAGGCTCAATCTCTGTCTGCGACAATCCCGGAGGAGGCAGTATATTCACCATCGAACTACCGATAATCAAACCCCAGACAGCATCAAATGTGGTTCCGGCAATAGCAGAGACCGTAAGTTCACCCGAAGAAATCACCGACACTGATTCAAATATCGAAGAAACGCCTGTAGAATCTCCAACCACATTCATTGACTCTACCGAGAAGCCGACAGCCCTGATTGTCGACGACAGCCACGACATGATTGAATTTCTGCGCGACGGCCTTAGTTCCGAATTCCATGTCATTACATCAAACGACGGTGAATCAGCCTTGAAACTTCTTTCGTCCATACGTCCGGCTATCATCCTCACTGATCTGATGATGCCGGGAGTTGATGGGATGGAACTTTGCCGACGTATCAAAGCCGACAGTTCCTTAAACTCCATACCTGTAATCATCCTTACGGCCAAACATGACATGGATTCCAAATTCGAAGGTCTGACAATCGGAGCTGACGACTATATCACAAAACCATTCAACACTGACCTGCTGCTCATTAAAATGAAAAAGCTGGTCAATCTCACACGCAAAAACGGGCAGTCACTCATCAATCCTGAGCCTGATACAATCAAGATAACACCTCTTGATGAAAAAATGGTAGAGAAAGCTGTCAAATATGTCGTTACTAACATCAAACGCACTGACCTTTCCGTCGAAGAACTCAGCGCCCATCTTGGAATGAGCCGCGTACACCTCTACAAAAAGCTAAAAGCGACAACCGGAAAGACTCCGATAGAATTCATCAGGCTTATACGACTCAAACGAGGTGCACAGATGTTGCGTGAAAGCCAGCTGAACGTATCGGAAATCGCGTTCCAGTTAGGATATAACAACCCGAAATATTTCAGCAAATATTTCAAGGAAGAATTTGGCGTTTTGCCATCTGTTTACCAAAATCAGGAAAGCAAAGCAACAAATTATTCCGTATAAATTAACATTACGACCATCCGCAAATCATTTACAGCCTGCGGTGTCAACATAATTTCAGCTTTTAAAGACGAGTTATTCATATCTTTGCATCATTCGAAAACACCCTCATCACCTTAAAACATCTACCTACTCCCAGCCTATGAAACTAAAAGTTTTATCAGCCTCGATTCTCGCCGGAGTCATGTCTATGGCCTGTAATCCGGGAAAATATGAGAAATCGGAGCATGGAATAACCGTCAACGTCACACCGACAGGTGAAAATTCAGTCAGAAAAGTTCGTCTGCAGGTCATGGATGACAAGATTATCCGTGTCTCGGCAACCCCTGATAAAAAATTCGCACCCGACAACAGCCTTGTAACCGTACCGCAAAAAGAGAACACAGAATATACTGTCTCGGAAACTGACTCGACCCTCTCTGTCATCACTTCTGCGGTTACAGCCACAGTGTCACTTTCAACCGGCGATGTTAAATTTTATGACAGAAACGGCAAGCTGATCGTTTCGGAAGCCGAAGGCGGCCGCTCATTCTCTCCAATCGAGGTCGAAGGGACAAAAGGCTACACCGTCCGTCAGGTTTTTGAATCGCTCAACGACGAAGAAGGCATCTATGGCCTCGGACAGCATCAGAGCGACGAGTTCAACTATAAAGGATTGAACGAAGAACTTTTCCAGTACAATACGAAAGTTTCTGTTCCGTTTGTCGTCTCCACCGACAACTATGGCATCCTTTGGGACAGCTATTCGCTCTGCCGTTTTGGCAATCCTGCCCCCTATAAACAGCTCGGACAGGTGTTCAAGCTCTATGACAAAGACGGTAAGGGAGGTGCGCTTACAGGCACTTATGTGCCTGCTAAAGTGGAAGAGCAGACCATTGTGCAGCGTGAAGACTCCATCTATTTCGAACACCTCATCCGAAAGGAACTGAAACATGTGGTAAATCTACCTCAGGATTTCAACTACTATGGATCACACGTGACCTATGAAGGTGAAATCGAGCCGTCGGAAAGCGGTGAATTCAAATTCATACTCTATTATTCAGGCTACATATCTGTCTTTGTCGACGGCAAAGAAGTCGTGCCTGAACGCTGGCGCACGGCATGGAATCCCAATTCCTATAAATTTTCCGTCAATCTTGAAAAAGACAAACGCGTGCCTCTGAAAATCGAATGGAAACCAAATGGCGCTGTTGCCTATTGCGGTCTGCGTGTCTATTCTCCTGTCGACGACAAAAAACAGCTCGACATGAGCTGGTGGGGTGAAATGCAAGACCAGATTGACTACTACTTTATATATGGAGAGGACATGGACGACGTTATAAGCGGCTACCGTACCCTCACCGGCAAAGCTCCCATCATGGCCAAATGGGTGATGGGCTACTGGCAAAGCCGTGAAAAATACAACACGCAGGAAGAGGTGCTCTCCACTCTCGCTGAATTCCGCAAACGCAACATCCCGATTGATAATATTGTCATCGACTGGCTACACTGGAAGCAGGATTCATGGGGAAGCCACGAGTTTGACCGTGACCGTTTCCCAGATCCGAAAGGTATGGTAGATTCTATTCACGACATGCACGGACACGTGATGATTTCCGTATGGCCGAAATTCTACGTGACAACCGAACACTACAAGGAATTCGACAAGAACGGGTGGATGTATAAACTCCCTGTTCAGGACAGCATCAAGGACTGGGTTGGCCCGGGCTATCTCAGCTCATTTTATGATGCCTACGACCCCGACGCACGCAAACTGTTCTGGAATCAGATGAAAGACCATTATGTTCCCTTAGGAATCGACGCATGGTGGATGGACGCTTCAGAGCCAAACATCCGTGACTGCACCGACCTTCAGTATCGCAAAGACCTCATAACCCCGACCGCACTTGGGCCGTCAACAAAATATTTCAACGCTTACGGTCTCATGAACGCCGAAGCCATCTACGACGGACAGCGCGAAACTAACGACGACCGTGTTTTCCTCCTTACCCGCTCTGGTTTTGCAGGACAGCAGCGCTACTCGACAGCGACATGGAGCGGCGACATAGCTACCCGCTGGGAAGACATGAAAGCCCAGATTTCAGCCGGTCTTAATTTCGCGGCATCCGGAATTCCTTGGTGGAGTATGGACATCGGCGGATTCTGTGTCGAGGACCGTTACGTAGCAGCCGCAAAAGAATATCTCAAGACAGGAAAAGAAACTCCTGACATGAAGGAATGGCGCGAACTCAACACACGCTGGTATCAGTTCGGAGCGTTCGCACCGATGTTCCGCGCACACGGACAATGGCCTTACCGCGAGATCTTCAACATCGCCCCTGAGAATCATCCGGCCTATAAGTCTGTGGTCTACTACATCAACCTGCGTTATGACATGATGCCCTATCTATATTCACTCGCAGGAATGACCCACTTTAATGACTACACTATCATGCGCCCGATGGTCATGGATTTCACAGCCGACAAGGCTACGCGCTCCATCGGAGACCAATACATGTTTGGTCCGGCCTTCCTCGTAGCCCCGGTCTACAACTATGGTGCTACTTCGCGCGAAGTATATTTCCCGGCAGGTTCTGACTGGTATGACTTCTATACCGGCAAGGAAATCAACGGAGGCCAGCGCCTTAGCGTAGCAGCACCCTACGAACGCATCCCTCTCTACGTGCGCTCCGGCTCGATCATTCCTTTCGGCCCGGCTATGCAGTGGAGCGATGAAAAACCGGCCGACATAATCAATCTGTATGTCTATGCCGGAGAAAACGGTGAATTCGTCCTCTATGAAGATGAAAACGTCAACTACAACTATGAAAAAGGCAATTACGCAGTCATACCGTTCAAGTGGAATGACGAAAAGCAGACTCTGACAATCGGGGAACGCGCAGGTCAGTATCCCGGTATGCTCCGTAACCGTCGATTCAACATTATCAAGGTTTCAAAAGACCATCCGGTCGGTTATGGACGTGAAAACAAAGGTGTGGAAGTGGCCTATAACGGAACTGCGAAAACTGTTAAACTCTAATCGCACTTTTTTCAAACCAATATCTAACCTCATACCATTTTTTAGTCACTGACTCACAATAGGTCATGTTATCTAAGGTAAATTTGATTTTAATGGCCTGCCTCGTCTGGATTGGCGGGGCGGCCATTTTTTCAGCTGCCGCAGCCGATTCTCGCTCGCTCAGCTTTAATGACGGATGGCGCTTCACACTCGCCGACTCTCCTGAAATGGCAAAACCGGAATTTGACGATTCATCATGGCGCAGCCTTTCACTCCCCCATGACTGGGCTATCGAGGGCGACTTCAGCAAAGATAACCCGTCAGGCACAGGCGGTGGCGCTCTACCCGGCGGAATCGGATGGTATCGCAAGACATTCACACTCACGCCTGAACAACGCGGCAAAAACATCTTTATCGATTTTGACGGCGCATACATGAACTCGACCGTTTTCATCAATGGACATGAACTCGGCACAAGGCCATACGGCTATGCCTCGTTCAGCTACGACATCACACCGTGGCTTAATCAGGACGGCGAAAATGTGATTGCCGTGCGTGTCGACAATGCCGAGCAGCCCAATTCACGTTGGTATAGCGGATGCGGCATCTATCGCAACGTATGGCTGCGCACATTGAGCGATATCCATATTCCGCTCTGGGGACAGCATGTCACAACCCCGACAGTAACCGACAATGATGCACAAATCGACATCTCCACTGAAATTGTAAGCAAGTCAAAAAACTCAGCGACTGTCAGCGTCTATACCTCGCTGATTGACGAGACTGGCAAAATGATCGGCAAAAGTCCGACTCAGACCGTCAGACTTGACAAGAAGCATCGCGATGCCGAAATCAAATCTGTCATCAACATCAAATCGCCTCATCTATGGAGCACAGAAGACCCTTATCTCTATACTCTGATGACATTTGTCAGCGATGTCAAAACCGGTCAGCTTCTTGACACCTATCAGACCACTACAGGACTAAGATATTTCAGTTTCGATCCGAAGACAGGTTTTGCGCTCAACGGAAAACCGATGAAAATCAACGGGGTCTGTATGCACCACGATCTCGGGGCGCTCGGAGCGGCAGTCAATACACGTGGCATAGAGCGCCAGCTCGAAATTCTTAAGGAAATGGGTGCTAACGCCTATCGTGCGTCACACAATCCTCCCGCTCCCGAAGTCCTCGACCTCTGCGACCGTATGGGCATACTTGTCATGGACGAGACTTTCGACATGTGGCGTAAGAAAAAGACTTCTCACGACTATTCACGCTATTTCCCCGAATGGCACGAAAAAGACCTGAGCGACCTTGTGCGCCGCGACCGAAACCATCCTTCGGTCATCATGTGGAGCATCGGAAACGAAGTGCTCGAACAATGGAGCGATGCCAAAGCCGACACTCTATCTCTCGAACAGGCCAATCTGATACTCAATTTCGGCCACGGCAAGGAAATGCTCGCATCCGAAAGCGACAGCATGAGCGTAAATTCACTCCTCACCAAAAAACTCGCCGACATGGTGAGAGAACTTGATCCATCAAGACCGGTCACGGCCGGATGCAATGAGCCTGATCCCGGCAACCACCTTTTCCGCTCCGGCGCTCTCGACATCATCGGCTACAATTACCACGACAACTGGTTCGACTCCGTTCCCGGATGGTTTCCCGACAAACCGTTCATCATCACGGAAAGCGTTTCGGGACTTATGACACGCGGTTACTACCGCATGCCGTCCGACAGTCTTTTCATCTGGCCCAAGCGCTGGGACATTCCTTTTGAAGATCCTTCATTCTCCTGCTCCTCCTATGATAATTGCCATGTCCCGTGGGGAAATTCTCACGAAGGGACGCTGCGACATGTCAACGAAAAAGACTTTATTTCAGGCCAGTTCATCTGGACCGGGTTCGACTATCTTGGCGAACCGACACCTTTCGGCTGGCCTGCCCGCAGCTCTTATTTCGGCATAGTCGACCTCGCCGGGATTCCTAAGGACATATATTATATGTATCAGTCTCAGTGGAGACCCGACAAAAATGTGCTCCATCTTTTCCCACACTGGAACTGGGAAGAGGGTCAGGAAATTGACATGTGGGCATATTACACAACAGTTCGGTAATTTTTGAGCAGGCATAGCTGTATCGCACTGATACACAATAGTTTGCATTGATATTGAATTGTTGTTGTATCTTATTGATATCCAATTGAATATGCAAATTTTACCGAACTATTGATTTTACAATGATTCGGTAAAAATTACCGAAGTAGTTGAAACTTAAGTTAATATGTCGAATTGTCAAATACAAATGAATCGCCAAAGCGTTCATTATAAAACACTTATACCATGAACGTATTGGCGATTCTCAAAGACTTCACCTTTCGGTGTAAGTCGGTATTTGAAAATACTACAACCAAGATGAGCAAAAGGTTCCTCAACTGGCTGATTTTAACAATACGCACTGTAGCGTTGATTCCGGGCAAAGTCAATTTTACCCGGCTGTCGCGCTATGGCGGTCGTACAGCCAAGACCTTTGCCTCCAATTTCAAGACATCCGTAGACTGGATGAAAGTCAACATAGGTATGGCGCAGGATTGTTTTGGGCCGGCCGATGACATGGCAGTGGCAATCGATCCGTCGTTCATTTCAAAAGCAGGCAGACTGACGTATGGCATAGGCCGTTTCTGGTCTGGGGTGGCACAACGTGTCAAACGCGGTCTGGAGATAATGGCGATCGGGGCAATAAGTCTGAGTAAACATACATGCGTGATGCTCGGTGCTGTCCAGTCACCGAACTTCAGGACTCTTGAATCCGAGAAACAAATGTCAATGCTTGACTGGTATGTGGCACTTGTCAGGTCAAAGGCGACAGAGCTGCTCTCACTGACGGATATTCTGGTTGCCGATGCCTTTTTCTCCAAATATGAGTTTGTAAATGAAGTGATTGGCATGGGATTTCGATTTGTCGGGAGATTACGTGCCAACTCATATCTGAGGTATCTGGCCATACCGGATTCCTCCGCCCCGCGAAGACGCGGCAGAAAGAAAAAGTATGGAGAGAAAGTGGATTTCTCCAACCTTGACATGTCCGTGTTCACTTCATTCATATATGAGGATTCCAAAGGAAACAAAAACCGATGTCACACGGCGGTCGTACATTCGAGGGCATTGAGACGCGACATCCGTATCGTGGTCTGTCCGGTTGAAAACGCAGAGCCTCTTCTTTACTTCTCTACCGATACCGACATGAGGCCTGAAAAGATCATCGGTTTCTACCGCACCCGCTTTCAGATTGAGTTCGGCATACGCGATGCCAAACAGTTTACAGGACTCCAGTCGCAACAGACACGCGACAAAGACCGGCTTGACTTCGCATTCAATCTTTCCTTCACTGCACTCAATGTCTGCAAGGAGGTCATAAGGAAGGATTATCCGGATCTTTCGTTAGCACAGTTCAAACGGCTTATGTTTGAATCTTATCTCGCCTCAACAATTATTTCGACTTGCGGAAAATCTCCGCATCTCAAAATAATTCAGAAAATAAATCATCGGTTGGCTCAGTTAGCGGCTTAGCCTAGGCTGAACAACCTCAAATTTTACCGAATCATTGTTACAACAATGCCGATGAAATAGAACTGTTTGTCAATGGAGAGTCTCAGGGTGTGCGCAAGCCTGAACCGGGCAAATATCACGCATCATGGCGTGTAGACTTCACACCCGGAACTGTGAAAGCCGTAAGCCGAAAGGACGGACGCATTGTAGCGACAGATGAAATCAGGACTGCCGGCGAACCTTACCGCATACGTCTGACTCCTGACCGCAGTTCAATCAAGGCTGACGGCAACGACCTCAGCTACGTACTCGTCGAAATTCTTGACAAAGACGGCAACCTGTGTCCTTGGGCTGATAATCTTGTCACATTCGATGTCACAGGCTCAGGACGCAACGAAGGTGTGGATAACGGTTCTCCGATATCGCTCGAACGGTTCAAGGATAACAAGCGTAAAGCTTTCTACGGAAAAGCGATGCTGATTGTACGCAACGACAACACTCAAGGTCCGGCCACAGTCCGCGCGACATCCCCCGGACTATTGCCCTACACAACCGTAATCAACTCCTTTTAACACCACATAAACAACCATAGCAACAATTATATTAACGAGATGAAACCTATCCGCTACCTTTTCTCAATCCCAATGATGCTTTCGGGACTGAGCCTCTTCGCGGCAAAGGAATTGCCCGCATATATGGACGAAAGCCTGCCGATGGAGCAGCGAGTTGAAGATGCCCTATCCCGCATGACGACACAGGAAAAAATCAATATGATACACGCACAGGGTAAATTCTCTTCTCCCGGAGTTCCGCGACTCGGCATTCCCGACCTGTGGATGAGCGACGGCCCTCACGGAGTGCGTGCAGAAATCAACTGGAACGACTGGGGCTATTCAGGCCGCACCAACGATTCGATTACCGCTTTCCCCGCGCTCACGGCGCTGGCAGCCACATGGAATCCTACTCTTTCTTTCGAATATGGCAACGCGCTTGGCGAAGAGGCTCTCTATCGCGAGAAGGACGTGATGCTCGGCCCGGGTGTCAACATCTACCGCACGCCCCTCAACGGCCGTAATTTCGAATATATGGGCGAAGACCCCTATCTTGCATCGGTTCTCGTTGTACCGTATATCAAAGGAATGCAGCAGAACGGTGTCGGCGCGAGTGTGAAACATTTCGCTCTCAACAATCAGGAACTCTGGCGCGGACATATCAATGTCAATCTAAGCGACCGCGCACTCCACGAAATCTACCTCCCGGCATTCAAAAGCGCAGTCATCGACGGCGACAGCTGGACCATCATGGGTGCCTACAATAAAATCCGTGGCCAGCACGCATGCCACAATGAGATGCTCCTCAACAAAATCCTCAAAGAAGACTGGGGCTATAAAGGTGTGGTCATGACTGACTGGGGTGGCGCGCACGATACTAAGGAAGCCGCGCTCTACGGGCTGGATCTCGAAATGGGATCATATACAAACGGCCTGACATCTGAATCTGAATTCACTACCGACGACTATTACATGGCTCGCCCCTATCTTGAAATGCTTGAAAAGGGGGAACTTCCAATGTCAACTCTCGACGACAAAGCCCGGCGCATGCTGCGTCTCAACTTCCTGACAGCCATGAAACGCAATAAGCCCCTCGGCTCTGTCGCCTCACCCGAACATTATGCCGTGGCCGAGCAAATCGGCAACGAAGCCATCGTCCTTCTCAAGAACTCGCCTGTCGCCAAAGGCGGAAATCCCCTCCTCCCGCTATCACCTGATGTAAAATCGATACTCGTTGTCGGTGACAACGCAACACGCGACCTCATGAAAGGCGGAGGTTCGTCAGAACTGAAGGTCAAGGACAACGTGACTCCGCTTGCCGGACTGCGCGCCCTCTATGGCGATAAGGTGAAATATGCACAGGGCTACCGTGCCGGCAAACCGATGTACTCTCATGTCGAGCAGATTCCGGCCTCTGTTCAGGATTCTCTCCGGGCCGAAGCCGTGGCAATGGCCAAGAATGCCGATGTTGTCATAATGGTGGGTGGTCTCAACAAGAACCATCAGCAGGACTGCGAGGCCGGCGACCGCGAGAGCTATGCCCTCCCCTTCGGTCAGCCTGAACTCATCGAAGCCCTTCAGGCCGCCAACCCCAACCTCATCGTCCTCCTGCTGAGCGGCAATGCCGTCGAGATGCCGTGGGCAGACAAAGTACCTGCCATCGCACAGGCGTGGTATCTTGGATCGATGGCCGGAAAGTCGATAGCCAATGTTGTCAGCGGAAAGGTCAATCCTTCCGGCAAACTTCCTTTCTCTTTCCCTGTCCGACTTGAAGACAACGGCGCTCACAGCTTCGGCGCTATCTCCTACCCCGGCGACTCAATCAATCAGGAATATCTCGAAGACATCCTCGTCGGCTATCGCTGGCACGACACCAAGAAGATTCCGGCCCATTATTCATTCGGCCACGGTCTTAGCTATACATCGTTTGATTATGGCAAACCTGTCGCATCGGCCAAGACCATCGGCTCAGACGAATCTCTCACCATCACCATTCCTGTCAGAAACACCGGTGACCGCGATGGTAAAGAAACAGTCCAGCTCTACATCGGCGACGACAAGGCATCTGTCCTCCGTCCACTGAAAGAGCTGAAAGGTTTCGAGAAAATTGAGCTCGCTCCCGGTGAGGAAAAGACAGTCAATTTCACAATCACTCCCGACGCTCTTAAATTCTACGACGACAAGACCGCTTCATGGATAGCCGAACCCGGCAAATTCCGTGCCTATATCGGTTCATCGTCAACCGACATCCGTGCCACAGTCCCGTTCGAACTGAAATAACAATCAATAAATTCAATCGCTGACTTACACAACAAAGCAGGAATGCCGCAAATCCGGCGTTCCTGCTTTATGTTTCCTTAAAGGTTGGAATAAGTAATTTCAGGCAGAATTACAGATGAGCCTATCAGCAAGTTCCTTACACCTCACTGCATCGGTTTAAACACACGGATGCCGGGACGGTTATGGAGGGTAGTGGCGGCGAAGAGTCCGGCATCTTCGGCTGTGTAGCTGATGAAATATCGCTCCGCCCCCATAAAATCGAGAATGAATGTGGCAGTATCGACTATTTCCATGTCTCCCGGACGACCTGAGACCATACGCTCCTTGAGAATGACATCGAAGCCACGGACTTCAACAGCAAGGCTGACAGCTCCGCTCCGATTCATACCGGCAACACCGTGGCGACGGAGCACTACCGAACCATCGTCGCAACAAATCAGCTCAATAGCCGGGACTTTAGGCGAATCGGCAAGCGTAAGCATCCCGGGAAGGAGGTATTGACGCGCAGGGCCTCCCGCCCCACCCTTTGCAGAAAAAGCGATTATGGCGGCAGCAACCACGGCGGCTATCACATAAAACTCAACGCTGTCAAACACAGCGAGCATGATGAAAAGTGTATCTAACGAATCCATTACCGACAAATTTAGCAAGCTTTCATCAAACGAGCAAACAGCACAGCTGAATTAAGTGTTAATGAAATATATACTCACGTCCAACCACTAACATAAAGTCGTCAATTATGTTGTTAAGCGCACTAATTCCTTCAAACCGAGTCGCACAATGGCTACTTGTTCATATACATCATCTACTCGATGCCGTCGGACTTAAAAAAAATCAGACGATAGAAGAAGTCATCTATGCGGCGATAATAGTCTGCATAGCACTGTTTATCGGATGGGCCATACGAAACATCGTCCTCTACGGTGTCAGGAAATTCATGCTCATGCGCCACAGCACTGTAGGCAAGGAGCTTATTGACCACAAAGTGCTCAGCAGGTGCAGCCACATCATCCCGCCGCTTGTATTGCTCGCTCTGTTGCCTTTCGCATTCACATCGGAAACTGCATTGCGCGTGATTGTCCTGCGCGGACTGCTGATCTACACCGTCGTTGTTGTATGCCGTGCCATATGCACTGTGACAAAATTCATCTGGCTGCGGTTTGACGAGACCCGCAACAGCAAAAACCTCCCGCTCGGAGGCATCCTTGACACTGCCGTCGGCATAATTTGGTTTATCGCAGTAATAATCTGTATTTCAATCGTAGTAAACAAGTCGCCTGTCAACCTCCTCACCGGTCTTGGCGCGTTTGCAGCCGTACTTATGCTCGTGTTCAAGGACAGTATACTCGGGCTCGTGGCCGGACTCCAGCTTTCACAAAACGATATGCTCCGCGTCGGCGACTGGATAGTCGTCCCCTCAACAATAGCCAACGGCATTGTGATCGATGTGAATCTGACAGCAGTAAAAGTCCAGAACTGGGACAACACCATAGTGACATTACCGCCCTATACACTCGTCTCGACATCTTTCCAGAACTGGCGTGGAATGACCGAAAGCGGATGCCGCCAGATAGCCCGCTCCGTCATCATTGACTCCGATACCATTGTCCCGCAACCAAAGAAATGATTTCAGAGATAACAGGGAAATACCCGATCATCAAAGCCTATATAGATAAGATTGGCTCGCTCGGCCATAATGACTACAATCCCGGTCTCGCAGTGGTCAATGGCTCCAACCAGACCAATCTCGGACTCTTCAGAGCCTACATGTGCCAGTGGCTGCTCAACAATCCTGCCATACGCAGCGACGAACAGATTCTCGTCAGGCTTATGCCACCGACCGGCGAAGGTATACCGCTGCAGATATGGTGTTTCACAGCAACGACCAATTTCACAGCCTATGAAGCCATCCAGAGTGCTGTTTTCGAACATGTGGCTGTAACGGCAATTGATTTCGGACTACGCCTGTTCAATGATCCATCTGGCACAGACGTGACAACCGTGACACTCACCCCACCGGCATCGGCTCAAACCAACAATCCGGCACCAAATGCAGCGGCCGGCTCGGCCTCATGACAGTCTCAGAGGGTGTTTCATAACAAATGTACGACCCTCTCAGACATAGAAACAGCCCTTGTCAATCAAGACCGAATGTGGCACGGATTGCAGAACGTATAGCCGAAGCCGGCCCTCTGTCGTCTTTGAGTATAGTAAGAATTGCCCTGATATATGAATCCTTGTCATCGCGACGCAATCCGCATGCTCTGGCCACATGGCTCTCCGACAGCATGGTCTTACGGTTGTAGACCCTCAGAACCGAGTCGTAGTCACCCTCGCTGACATAACGGCGGAAGTCACGGCAATACTGCTCGTAGATTCCACGCGGATTGATTGACTGGCAGAGGTCGTTGATATGTTCCTCAAGTTTGTTGATGTTGGCAAACCGCCCGTCGATGCGGTGTTCGACCGTCTTTTTGACAATATGGCGCGTGTGCATCAGTGCCTGCTGCCGTAAATCTGACTCAAACAGGCGCATTATAGATTTTTTCACCTTGGCGAAAACCTCATTTTCGTCACGTCGGTAGTGGCGTGCAACCGCCCTGATGACGGCTTCAATCATGAAAATATTTTCAATCTCAGCGACATTAGGCACAAATATACGCTTCTTGCGCAGATAGCACACCTCGCCTTCGTCGCGACGGTCGCGGTCGACAATTCCGCATGCGTCAAGATTATGAAACGCACGCAGACTGTTGAAAGTGCGTGTCGACTCTATCACACGGTCACATCCGCCAAGCGATTTGACCGTGTATTCACGAAATATCAGCGGATAGAGTTTCGCATCGATCGAATTGACACCATCCCCCTCAATAAACAACACCGGCTTGCGAGCACCGACGATAGCAAGATAGACCTCATCGTTTATTCCGTCGGCCGAAGTCATGAAATCATAATCCCATTCTCCGCGCCCCGGGTCACAGCTTTTGACCCAGACTGTCGTGCCGTCGCCGCGCGTAGATGCAAACGACAGATCATGCGTGATATAGATAAACGTGCAGTCAGGGCGAAGCTGCTCTATGCTGTCCCACAACGAACGGGTGGACGACGGATGCAGCAGCAGATCGGGAGACTCGACAAAAACAACACCGCCTTCAGGAGCAAACATTGACGCTCCAATATAATATAGAACAGCCCTCTCGCCGGCCGAAAGCTTCGATGACGAATAAGTGTCGTCGGAACGGTCGCTGGCGAATATCATCTGGCCGCTTTCAATCAGAATCTTATTGTCCGGGAAAACTTTCTGCCATAGACCTATCAGTCTGTCAAGCCTTGTTGACGGCAAAACGTCGCGCCGTACATGCCGCGCTTTTATTTTACCTGACCTGTCATCAACGACGTTCTCGGCCACCGGCCGATACTTGAATTCTATCAGATTCTCCATCTCTTCGTGGAGCATCAGAGCAAGCATCCGGTCAAATTCGCCCTTGATGTCAGCGCGGATTATACCTGAACCGCCATCTGTGACCGACCGGTAGAGCATATCTATCGAACCCGGCATCAGCGACTCGTCATCTCGTCCGTAGAGAGCCTTTATCGCCGACATTTTAAAAGCCTTGTCGCCGATGTCCTGCATCATACAGTTTGCAAATCGGGTCTTACCCGAACCGTTTGCTCCGATAATGATTATCTGACGGTTTTCAGAAGTGTCGACCTCAAGAGGTGCAGCACCTATGCGTAGAGGAAGAATCAGTTTCATGACGGCTTGATGATTTGGTGGAGAGTATTAGTTTGAACGCTGGTATTCGGAAGGCGACATCCCGACAAGATGCTTGAAATATTTACCGAACGACGACTGGTTCGGGAAATTCAGCTCATAGCTCACCTGCTGTATGTTCTTACCTGAGAACCTAAGCATATTTTTAGCTTCAAGAATCACATAATCGTCAATAACCTCTGCGGCCGAACGCCCGAGTGCCTCCTTGATGATCAGTGACAGATATTTTGGAGAGATGAACAGTTTGTCGGCATAAAAAGCCACCGACCGCTCACGCAAATGATGCTCATGAACCAATTCGACGAAATCGTGGACATAAGCCGAGCGTCGCGAACGGGGACGTTCGGTGCTCTCGGCCGGAATCCGTCGCGATATAATCTGAATCAGCTGATAGGTCAGAGCTGCGATAACACACCGGGCAATCGACTTTGAATAATTGCTGTCGGAGTTACGGGTATTGTGGTGAAGGATATCGTAATACTCTTTCAGCAACTCTGTCTCTTCAATACTGATTTCCTGTACGGGACTGACATTGACACCCGAAGTCGGAACAGGCAATGCACCGAGAATGTTCAGGTCAAAATTGATGTCGCGTATAAAATTTTTTGAAATGAACAATACATAGCAGTCAAGACCGGTCCAGTCGATATCCTTCACTTCAAAAAAAGAATCGGGACGGGTCACGGCGATATGATTGGCCTTGAGCGTCGACGGAACGAGGTTAACCTCAATGTCAAGGCGACCACCGAAACAAAGCAGCCACGACATTCCGTCAAACCGCACCGGCCCACCTGAAAAATCCCCGGGTCTGCGGTCAGACTCAGTGATGCGCGTGAACACGTAATCGTCGCCAAGCGTCGAAAACTCGGTAGAAAAATTCTGGAGAAAGGCGAGTTGAGAGAGCTCTACAGTCTTGCCCATTTTAATAAAAAGAAAATGTCTATGTTAACAGTTCATTACTTCACTCCACAAATTTAGCATATTTAGATCATATTGTGCCTCTATCACCCAAAAAATTATCCATTTAGAGCACATCTGTATCCGTTATGGCCAATTCACACAGCTATTTGGATTATTTGGCGATTATCCGTATTTTTGCACCGCAATATATTTTTTTCATCAAGCATCCGACACCATGGAACAAGATTTAAAAAAACGCCTCTCTCTTGACCCCGACGGGCTTCTCACATATGAATATATAGCCAACCACATCGGCGAATGTGACAACATCATGGGCGAACTGGTCGACAATATGATACTCGTCGATCCTACAGGTCAGTTCATGGTATCTGCCGCACGCTACCTTTATGCGATAAATCCCGAAGCGTATGCCGAACACATCTCGCGCCTGATTGCAACTGTAATCGAAAAAGACCGCGAACGCCGCTATCTTCCAGACCTCATCACTGCCATATGGGGAAGCGATTATGCCGACCATGCCGAAGAACTCGCCGCTACCGACGACAACTTCCGCCGCATCTATAAACGCATCACTCCGTCACAGGGCATCTAAACGAACTGAAAATCTACGGCTATAAGCTTCTATTAAGAAGCATATTATAATAGTCGTAGATTTTTGAAGAAAGAGCTTTGTCCGTAAAATTATTCAGATGCTCCTTTCCCCCTTCGACAAGCTCACGGCAAAATTCACTGTCGTTAGAAATTCTGCTTATTGCCTCGGCAATCTCATGCGGATTAAACGGATTGACATATACCGCCCCTTTTCCGCCAGCTTCCTCGAGGCATGAGCCTGTCGCAGCGATTACCGGGACTCCTGAAGTAACAGCCTCAAGAACCGGAATGCCGAAACCTTCAAAATAGGACGCATATATAGCCCCTATGCTACCCTGATACAAAGCTGGCAAATGAGACAACGGCACGTTGTTTAGTATTCTGACTTTCTCTTTTATTCCAAGGGAATCAACAAGTGTCTCTATATCTTTTTGCATACGCGTACGTTTTGAGACTAAAACCAATGTAATATCCTCGGCTGCCTCTGCAAATGCTTCGATAACTGCACGATGGTTCTTACGACTTTCAATTGTCCCTACACTTATCATGTATTTTTCAGGTAACCCATACTGCTGCCTGATTGACTCACGCTCGCTTAATGGAACCACTTGTTTGAACACATTGTGACATCCTTGGTAAATCACTGTTACTTTTTCTTCCGGGATGCCGTAAAACTCCACAATATCACGCTTCGTCTGTTCACTCACAGCAATGATAGCGTCTGAATTACGACACGCATAACGAGTTTTCAGCGTAAGGATTTTACGTTGCAGGAAATCGTAAGTGTCAGGATAACGTAAAAATATCAGGTCGTGTATGGTCACCACAGACAGACAGCCGGCCTTCTTTATACTGAAAGGCAACTCATTGCTAAGTCCATGATAGATGTCAACTCCTGACTTTTTAATATCATTTACAATCGAAAAATTACGCCAATAAGTCCTATTTATAGAAGAATTGCCTGACGGAGATATGATTTTCATGTCATCAAGACCGGTTATAGCCTCCAAACACTCCTCTTTTCCACGCCCCGGTATAAAAAGCGTACATTCTAAATCTTTATTTCCGGCAAGGAGGTTTATATGATTCCTACTGTAGTTACCAATCCCTGTAAGATTAGAGGCTGCCTTTTTAGCATCAAAACCGATACGCATAATTGAAAATTTTAAAATTTGGATTGCAAATGTAGATATAAATCGTGAGACTTTTACACCGGCAGAATAAAGAAATATATTTCTTTAGAGGAAAGTCATATACAACAGTTCGGTAATTTTTGAGCAGGCATAGCTGTATCGCACTGATACACAATAGTTTGCATTGATGTTGAATTATTATTGCATCTTATTGATATTCAATTGAATATGCAAATTTTACCGAACTATTGTCATATAAAAACGTTGATTTTTGCGTATCTTCGGAATTTAATATCCATGACTGGAAGAAGACTCCGCCAAGACATCCAACCGCACCGGGCCATAACAACCGCATAGCAATCAATCATACAGCAGGCAAAATGACAAAATCTTAGAGGGTGTCTGTTCCCGAAATTATAGAATAGCTTCATTAGCCTCTTAAACGTTTTCTATGGTCATCAATCATTATTATCAATCGGTTTTTTAACAATTTTGATTAAGGTTGAGCAAAAAATCGTAACTTTGCCGGAACTATTCTAAGGTTCAATTCGTTTCCGTAGTAAACACCGCACTCCGTTTCAATCATGAAATATATTATTTCAACCCTATTGCTGTTTGCCGCCCTTATCGGCATCAAAGCTCATAACTCAACACCTGTAATGGAAACAAACACAACAAATCCCGGTGATGTAAAAGTGCTCCTCCACACCACATTGGGCGACATTATCATCCTTCTCTACGGCGACACACCCCGCCACACCGAAAATTTCGTCAAACTCGTAAAATCAGGCCACTACGACGGCCTGCTCTTCCACCGTGTCATCAATGACTTCATGGTTCAGGGCGGCGACCCGTCATCGAAAGACGCGCCTAAAGGCAAAATGCTCGGTGGCGGCGACATGCCATATGAAATCGAGGCTGAAATTGATTTTCCGAAACACTACCACCATCGCGGAGCAATCGCAGCCGCACGTCAAGGCGACGCCGTAAATCCCGAACGCAAGTCATCAGGCTCACAGTTCTATATCGTCACAGGAAAGAAATTCTCCCCCGGACAGCTTGACGCGATGGACCGCAAAGCCGTCATGCAGCGCAAACAGCAGGTGTTCGACCGCCTGTCGGCTGAATACCGCGACAGCATCATGTCAATGCGCCGTAACCGCGACCAAGCAGGCCTCGATGCCCTTCGCGACAAACTCGCTGAAGAGACTGAACGCCTGACCGCCAACGATTCGACATTCTTCACACCCGAACAGCGCGATGTCTACATGCGCGAAGGAGGCACACCGCACCTCGACGGAGGCTATACAGTGTTCGGACGTGTCCTTTCCGGGATGGATGTCGTCGACAAAATCCAGCAGGTGGAAACCGACGGCAACGACCGCCCTATCGAAGACGTGCGCATACTTTCGGCGACCGTGCTTCCTTGACATTTTTTTGCGTTAATGTGGGGAACGTTCTCATAATTTAACCCTACCTTTGCAAAATCACACGACATCAATTATATCGTACTTTAGCTCAACCGTATAAAAACTTCAACGTTATGGCAGAAATCAAATGTGTCGGCATACTGACCTCGGGCGGTGACGCTCCGGGCATGAACGCCGCTATCCGTGCCGTGACCCGTTCGGCCATCTATGGCGGTCTCCGCGTCAAAGGCATCTACAGAGGTTACAAAGGTCTCATTACAGATGAGATTCAGGAATTCAAGACTCAGAACGTTTCCAATATCATACAGGCGGGCGGAACAATACTCAAAACCGCACGCTGTAAGGAATTCACCACTTCTGAGGGACGCCAGCTCGCCTACGACAACCTCAAGCGTCACGAAATCGACGCCCTCGTAGTCATCGGAGGTGACGGCTCGCTCACAGGCGCACGTATCTTCGCCAACGAATTCAATTTCCCGATTATCGGACTCCCCGGAACTATCGACAACGACCTCTACGGGACAGACTCGACCATCGGCTACGACACCGCGCTCAACACCATCATGGAGTGTGTCGACAAAATCCGTGACACCGCGACGAGCCATGAACGCCTCTTCTTCATTGAAGTCATGGGCCGCGACGCAGGATTCCTTGCGCTCAACGGCGCAATCGCATCGGGAGCGGAAGCAGCCATCATCCCTGAAATCTCAACCGAGGTCGACCAGTTGGCCGAACTTATTGAAAACGGTTTCCGCAAGAGCAAAAACTCCTCGATCGTGCTCGTGGCCGAAAGCCCTGTCACCGGCGGAGCTATGGGACTTGCCCAACGTGTGAAGACAGAATATCCCGGCTACGATGTGCGTGTGTCTATCCTCGGACACCTCCAGCGAGGCGGCTCTCCTACCGCCTGCGACCGCATACTCGCCTCACGAATGGGCGCAGCAGCCATCGACGCGCTTCTTGAGGAGCAGCGCAACGTGATGATCGGTATCCGTAACGACGAGATTGTCTACGTCCCCTTCTCAAAGGCTATCAAGAACGACAAGCCAATCAACCGCGAGCTTCTCGAAACGCTCCGCCGCCTGTCTATCTGACACCCGCATCAAACAATATTAAACAACCCACCGGCTCAAAACCATGATAGAGGTCACAGACATACATAAAAGCTTCGATAAACTCCAAGTCATAAAGGGTGTGTCGCTTTCCATCCACGATGGAGAGATGCTGGCCATAGTCGGGCCGAGCGGTGCAGGAAAAACCACGTTGCTACAGATTGTCGGCACTCTCGAGCGTGCCGACAGCGGCAGCGTGAAATTTGACGGAGAGGAAATCACAGGACTGAAAGACTCGAAGCTCGCCCGATTCCGCAATCGTAACATGGGCTTCGTCTTTCAATTCCATCAGCTCCTGCCTGAATTCTCACTCGAAGAGAATGTTGCCCTTCCGGCACTCATAGGCGGCACAAAACGCAGCGAGGCTTTCAGCCATGCCCGCAAGCTCCTCGACGAACTCGGACTTGGCAACCGCCTTGACCACAGACCCTCACAGCTGTCAGGAGGCGAACGCCAACGCGCCGCCGTGGCACGCGCACTCGTCAACGACCCCAAGGTCATACTTGCCGACGAACCGACAGGCAGCCTCGACAGCCACAACCGCGAAGAGCTCTACAAACTTTTCTTTGACCTGCGCGACGCAACCGGCAAAACATTCATCATCGTAACCCACGACGACACTTTCGCACTCAAAGCCGATCGTGTGATCCACATGAAAGACGGGCTTATCGTCTGACGGCAAGCAATCCGTACACATATCCTAACCCAAGATAATAACAAACCAACAAAATGTCACAAATCCCATACCTGAAACGCTTTTTACTGTCCATCGTGCCGGCCTTCCTAATTTCATCAGCTCTGACATCATGCAATGATGACGACGGCATTGACGGCCCAGTGGAAATGCAGTTGTGGGACATCGTGACATACGAAGGCAAAGGGAGTGACGGACAAGGCTCTGTGTTCACTCTAAGACAGGTCGATGACTCCCCGCTCGTGACACTGACATCTAATTTAGGCCTACAGGATCTCGAAGCGCCTACCCGTCTCATGATACGTTATATCCCGGAAGGAGGCCAAGCCTACGTCTCTGACCGCATACAGCTTCTCGGCGCATCAAAGATAAACACCGGCGAAACTGCGACAGAATGGAAGGAGGACTACGACAAATGGAATCGAGACAAAGTGTTTCTCTACAGCGCATGGCGAACCGGAACATATATAAACTTCCATTTGCGACTGACATATTCCAACGATCCGCGCATCTTCAACCTCGTCCTTGACCCGGCTACGCGCGAGTCGGAAACTCCCGAATTTTATCTTGTCCACATAATGGCCGAGGAGACCGACTATCATGACCGAGCCTACTTCGCCTCGTTCGATATCGGTGAAATCTGGAATGCCCCCGGGATAAAAGGCGTGAAAATCCATATAGCAGACACCAACCTTAATAAAGATATTTTTACATTTTATAAGAATAATTAGCGATTTTGAGTTGCTTAACGGTTTCATTGACGGTATTTTATAAAATTTACACAATTGCCTAATTAATGTGCAAATGGTTAAAGTTTTATTAAATCGGCCTGTAAACAAATATTTATCTTTAAATTTGTGTTGAAAAAGTATGTTTTCAACAACGAGGCTTGCACATTCATCCCTCCCCGGCCTCATTTTTCAATTAATCGCAGAACGATATGGCAAAAGTTATAGGAGCAGTTGACATAAACCGGGAGCGTTGCAAAGGTTGTGACCTATGTGTGGTCGCCTGCCCCTGCGATGTCCTCAAGCTCCAGCCCAAGGAAGTTAACGACAGGGGATACCACTTCGTAACCGACGAAAATCCTGACAAATGCATAGGCTGTGCCGCTTGCGCAACAGTGTGTCCCGACGGCTGTATCACCGTCTATCGCGTCGTGGAAAAATAACATGTTCCTTTCCTTATCATCCCCCAAACAAACCACACAGAAGACAACCACCCAAATAAAAAACAAGGCGTAAGACGCCCGACAAGATATGGAAGAAGAAATCAGACTGATGAAAGGCAATGAGGCAGTCGCCCATGCAGCCGTGCGCTACGGTGTCGACGGCTATTTCGGCTACCCCATCACCCCTCAGAGCGAAATTCTCGAAACCCTCGAAGAACTTATGCCTTGGGAGACTATGGGCATGGTCGTGTTGCAGGCCGAAAGCGAGATTGCCGCCATCAACATGGTCTATGGCGGTGCAGCCACAGGAAAAGCCTGCATGACCTCCTCGTCAAGCCCCGGTATAAGCCTCAAACAGGAAGGCATCTCATATATCGCCGCCGGGGAGCTTCCGGCTCTCATCATCAACTGCATGCGCGGAGGTCCCGGACTCGGCACAATCCAGCCATCGCAGGCTGATTATTTTCAGGCGACCAAAGGTGGCGGTCACGGCGACTATCATCTCATCGTGCTCGCCCCCGCGTCGGTTCAGGAAATGGCCGACTTTGTAGGATTAGGCTTTGACCTCGCATTCAAATACCGCACCCCCGTCATGATGCTTGCCGACGGAATTGTCGGGCAGATGATGGAAAAAGTCGTCCTGCCGCCGCAACGCCCACGTCGCACCGACGAAGAAATCGCTCTCCAGTGCCCTTGGGCTGTCACCGGAAAACCCGCCTCCCGCAAACCGAACATCATGACAACCCTTGAGCTTGACCCTGTGGCAATGGAGCGCAACAACATCCGTCTGCAGGAAACCTATAGCCTCATCCAAGCAAACGAATGCCGCTTTGAAGAGCATGGGACAGAAGACTGCGAATATCTCATCGTAGCTTTCGGCTCTGTCGCACGAATCTGTCAGAAAGCTATGGAAGAAGCGCGTGAAATGGGCATCAAGGTCGGCATAATCCGTCCGATAACACTCTGGCCTTTCCCCTCTGAAGAAATCAAACGCCTCAGTAAAAAAGTCAAGTCAATCCTTGTGGTCGAGCTTAACGCAGGCCAGATGATTGAAGATGTCCGTCTGAGCCTTGAAGACCGCATCCCTGTCAGCCACTACGGCCGCATGGGAGGCATCGTCATGGACCCCTCCGACGTGCTCGAAGCACTTAAAAACATAATCGAAAAGTAAGAGCGTCATGACACCCGAAGAAATCAAGCAATCAGCCAACATCGTCGAGACAAAACCACGTCTGCTCAACGACAACACAATGCACTATTGTCCGGGATGCTCACACGGAGTTGTCCATAAACTCGTGGCGGAAGTCATCGAAGAAATGGGTGCTGAACACATAGCCATCGGCATTGCGCCTGTCGGCTGTGCCGTTATGGCATATAACTATGTAGACATTGACTGGATAGAGGCTGCCCACGGACGTGCACCCGCCATCGCGACAGCGGCAAAACGTCTCAACCCCTCGCGTCTCGTATTTACATATCAGGGCGACGGCGACCTCGCAGCAATCGGAACTGCCGAGACTATCCATGCCGCCAACCGAGGTGAAAACATCGCCATAATCTTCATCAACAACGGCATCTACGGAATGACAGGCGGACAGATGGCTCCCACCACTCTTGAAGGGCAGGTCACATCGACCACGCCTTATGGACGACGTGTAGAACTCAACGGCTATCCACTGCGCATTACAGACATTCTCTCGATGCTCGACGGAACTTGCTATGTCACACGTCAGAGCGTCCACACAGCACCGGCCGTCCGCAAAGCCAAGAAAGCCATACGCAAGGCTTTCGAAAACAGCATGGCCGGACTCGGCACTTCGGTTGTCGAAATCGTTTCGACATGCAGCTCCGGATGGAAGATGAGTCCCGAGAAGTCCAATAAATGGATGGAAGAAAACATGTTTGCAAAATACCCGGTCGGCGACTTAAAGGACACCACTGCAGGACAACAGTGCTGACCATCGGACAAAACAGTTGATACCAACGCTTATGAAAGAAGAAATAATCATAGCCGGATTCGGTGGACAGGGAGTCCTCTCGATGGGCAAGATACTCGCATACGCAGGTCTGATGGACAATCTTGAAGTGACTTGGATGCCTGCATACGGACCTGAACAGCGCGGCGGTACTGCCAACGTGACTGTAATCCTCTCGGATGCGCCAATCAGCAGTCCTGTACTCAACTCCTATGATACCGCCGTGATTCTCAACCAGCAGAGTCTCGACAAATTCGAATCAAAAGTCAAGCCCGGAGGCACTTTGATCTACGACCCCTACAGCATCCACCATGCCCCTACCCGCACTGATATAACCATAGTACCGGTCGAGGCAATGGAGGCAACTTTCGAACTTCCGTCAAGCAAGGCATACAACATGGTGCTTCTCGGCGCACTGCTTAAAGTCAGGAATTTAGTCCCGGTGGAAGCAGTGATGAAAGGTCTGAAAAAAACTCTTCCCGAACGCCACCACCATCTGCTTCCAGTCAACAAGGAGGCCATTCTCAAAGGTATGGAACTGCCGAAAACAGACTGAAACAGACAACAACTAAAATAAACAGGACACCTCCGTCAACACAACCCGATAGTTGTGTTGACGGAGGTGTCCTGTTTATCCACGGTTTCTCAGACGTTTGGCCGCCCCATCATCATGGATGCCACAGTCTGGCTGTATTGCCTTCCAACAGGAAGCGTCACCCCTGAGACAAGCAGTACATTCTGCCGGGTAAAACTCTTTATCTTGTCGACTGCAACTATATATGACCTGTGTATTCTCACAAAACGGTCTTCAGGAAGCATTGCTCCGAGATTTTTTAGTATCACACGCGAAATCGTACAGACACCCCCCGTGCGGAATATCTTCGAATATCCCTCCATCGCTTCTATATAGATTATTTCCTTTACAGGTATAGAGATGTTGTTGTATTCCTGCTTCACAACTATCGTAGCTTCACCCTTTTTGCTTCTGTCGTAACCTATGCGCCTCATGGCTTTCGACACAGCGGTCGAGAACCGGTCAAACGAGAAAGGTTTATGCAGATAGTCGATAGCATCGAGATTAAAACCGTCGAGTGCATAATCAAGAAAAGCTGTCGTAAAAATAAAAGATGTATGCGCGGGAAGTTCAGCCGCAATTTTAAGACCGTTTATGCCTTCCATTTCTATATCGAGAAAGGCGAGGTCAAAATTACCGTTCCTGATAGCCTCCAGCCCGGCTTCGGGATCGGAATAGACCTCCAAGGAAATCCCGCCAAGCCGTTCACAGAACTTTGAGATGACGTTGAGGGCCAAAGGTTCGTCGTCAATGGCTATACATCTGATTTTATCATTCATGACAATTGTATTTTCATATAAACATTAAACAGTCCGTCGCGCTCCTCAGCCGTCAGTGTATAACGGCCTGGAAAAAGGCTGTCGAGTCTCGCCCGGCAATTTTCTATGCCTACTGGCTGATGACGGGACTCTCCACGCCGTTTCATGACGCGGTTTTCCGTACGGAATTCAAGCAGCCCATTCTTCAACGACAATTCAATCAGGACAGTGCAATCTTTATTGGCAGATATTCCATATTTAAACACATTTTCAAGGAAAGTTATCATTATCATCGGCGGAATCTGTTCGTTCTCATCATCGACATCACAGCGCCAGTCAACCGATGTATGATGATTCAGCCGGAGTTTCTGCAGATCTATATAGTTGTTTATATAAGCGATCTCCTCCTTGAGAGCCACTTTGTCGTGCCCGACACCCGTATATGTATACTTGACAATATCTATGAATTTTATAAAAGCGTCCTCAGCCTTTTCCGAAGTGCCGATTATAAGGCTGTAAATGGAATTCAGTGTATTGAACAGAAAATGAGGGTTAATCTGAGCCTTGTAGACGGCAAGTTGCGCATTGTTTTTCTGAAACTCAACATCCTTTTTAAGCAATAGCTGATGATAGAGTTCCTGAATGAACGACATCGAGACCGCATAACCCATGACGAGCGAACACATCAGCCATACTGTCTGCGAAAGACTTGCAGTCTGTATCCTGTGATAAAGTTCGGTCAATGAATAAGCGTTGAAAGTAACCTCCGGCAGACGGTAGAGAGTAAGAATATAGTCACAGCAGATCAACACGCCGATTATCAGAGCGATGAAAACATATTTCCTTTCGATAAAAAGTTTAGGAATATTAAAAAGCCTTATTATGAAATATGATACATAGAGCCATGCAATAAGCAGATAGGTAAATTCAGGCGAATAATATATCCAATAGTCCATGGAACCAAGCACAAAAATAATCGGGATGAACACAAGACAGAATATAAGGTCTATTATACGGCCGATTCTTTTTTCAAGAAATTTCATATGTGTCAGAATATAAAAAACTATGCAAAGTTAGCTCTTATGGACGACCTCCGCAAGCGATGTCGTTGTCGTTTATCAACACATTCACGCCGTCTATTTACACATGCTTTGACGTATGGTAAATACCACATACATTTGCTGTAGTTTTTTACATTTGTCGCAAATTGCGGAACATATTCGCGTTAATATTTGTTATGAATTAACAAAACACATTTGCACTCACATTTGTCTACGACATTCGAAATTCATCCATATGAAATCATCACTGTTATTCTTATCTCTGCTGCTTTTAAGCTCCATATTCATCTCCGCACAATCCACAGCAATGCCGGTCGATATTGACATGGATAGCGATTCTGATATCCATATCACTGAGCCGGTCTCCGACAAAACATCACGACGCATATCCGGAAAGGTTGTCGATGAAAACGGCATGCCGATAATCGGTGCATCCGTATCAATCGTACAGGATTCGCTCAACGCAACCGTCACCGACATCGACGGACGCTTCAAACTCCTTGTAGACATCGATGGCGAAAAACCGACTATCAGAATTTCATATATCGGATATGAGACAGTCGAGATACCGGTGCTTAACGGCACAACGGAATATGCCGTCTCAATGCCTCCGGTCCAATCGCAGCTCGACGAAGTGGTTGTCATCGGCTACGGAACACAGCGTAAGGTGAATCTTACTGGCTCGGTCGCATCAATCAGCAAGACATCCCTTGCCGACCGACCGCTGACCAATGCAACCAACGCCCTTGCCGGCCTCGCATCAGGTCTGACCGTAACAAACAGCGGAGGCAACACACCCGGCTATGAGGCACAGACTATCCGGGTGCGCGGAATCGGAACGCTCAACGATGCCGCTCCTCTCGTGGTTGTCGACGGCATGACCGGCATAGCCATCAGCGACATAAATCCGCAGGATATTGAAAACATCTCGATTCTCAAGGACGCCGCCTCGTCGGCCATTTACGGCTCGCGTGCGGCAAACGGAGTAATCCTTATCACCACACGCCGCGGTGTCGAAGCCGCACCCCGCCTCACATACAGCGGTAACGTGTCTTTCGAGAAAGTGGCAAAGCGCCTCAATCTCGTCACCGACTATGCCGACTTCATGGAAATCCAGAATGCAGGTCTCATCGCCAACGGACAGGCTCCACGGTTCTCGCAGGGCAAAATCGACGAATGGCGCAACGATGCCGGACGCAACCCGACCATTTATCCCAACACTGACTGGCAGGACCACATCTACCGTAACCCATCGGTGGTGCAGAACCATAACCTTTCTGTCACAGGCGGTGGCCGCAGAGTCCGCTACAACGTGTCTGTCGGCTATGTCGACAATCCCGGTATGATTTATTACACCGACTATAAGCGCTATCAGCTAAATAGCAATATCGACATCAACATCAAGCCGTGGCTTAGCGTCGGAGCTAACGTTTTCGGATATATCGACTCTAACAACCCCTCGTCTGAAAACGCAGCTGCAGGCGGAGACGTGATTTTCGGTTCAGGCGCGTTCAACACCGTTCCGGGCATGACTCTCTATGACCCCGAGACAGGTCTCTACGGAGGCATCCAGAATCCGGAGGAGGAAAATGTCAGCAATTTCAACCCATATCGCCGTCAGTGGTTCTACAAGACAGATTTCCCGACCAAAACCCGTCGCACGGTGGCCAAGCTGCATGCAACCCTGCGCCCGATAAAGGGACTGACAATCGAAGGCTCGTTCACATACAACTACTGGACACGCCGCGTGGAGCAACATCTCACTGACCGTAATCTCTACAGGTTCACATTCGACGGCCCTGTCCTCATCCGAGAAGGAAAGGTCCGCACATACATCCGCCGCTACAACTACGCCAACAATTTCCGTTCGTCAGATCTGACAGCCACCTACAATTTCAAATTCTCGCATCTGAGCGGAACTGTACTCGCCGGCATGAGTCAGGAATATGACAAAAACGAATACGAAAGCTTCCTGCGCTACGACCTGATCGACGACTCTCTCACCTCAATCGACGCGGCCACAACCAACGGCCCCATCGGCGGCAACTACACCGAATGGTCAATGAGATCATATTTCGGCCGTGTCAACCTCTCGTGGGACGACAGATATCTCCTTGAAGCCAATCTACGCGCCGACGGCTCGTCAAAATTCGCTCCGGGCCACCGCTGGGGCTACTTCCCCTCCGTCTCCGCCGCATGGCGACTCTCCGAAGAACAGTTCATGAGCCCTTCCCGCCAGTGGCTCGACCAGCTTAAGATACGCGCCTCATACGGTTCGCTCGGCAATAACGCCACCACAAGCTACTACATGTACCAGTCGCTTTTCGCAACCGCCGGCTACATTCTCAACGGCAACATCGCAGGCGGTTTCGCCCAGACCGTCCTGTCGAATCCGGCTCTAACATGGGAAAAAACCTACATGACAAATTTCGGCCTTGACTTCGCACTGTTCAACAGCCGTCTCAACGGTTCTATCGACATCTACAACAAAGACACCAAAGGAATCCTCATCTCTCTCCCCGCTCCGCTTGAACACGGCACGAGCGTAGTCCCCAACCAGAACGCAGGCGAAGTGCGCAACCGTGGATTTGAATTAGACATACACTGGAACGACCGCATCGGAAATGTAGCCTACACCGTAGGATTCAACATGGGTTTTGTCAAAAACAAAGTCCTGAAGTTCCAAGGCGATATTCCATCGATCGACGGAGTTTACAAAACGCAGGAAGGGAAGCCTATACGCCAGCTCTACGTCTTGAAAGTCGACCGTATCGTTCGCGACGAGGCTGATATGGCCTATGTGCAGTCGCTCGTCGACAATAACCCGAACTATTTCGCCACCTATCAGCGACCCGAACTCGGCGACTTCCTTTATGCCGACACCAACGGCGACGGCAGTCTTGACAGCAACGACCGCATCGAGATGGGCGACGGACCGCTCCCGACATTCACCTACGGCGGCAACATCGGCCTCAGCTGGAAAAATTTCGACTTCAGCATGCTTTTCCAAGGCGTAGGAGACTATAAGGTCTACTACAACAATCAGGCGTTCCGATTCGTGACTGTCATGGGACAGTCGCTCAACAAGGACATCACCGACAACGCATGGACTCCCGAAAACCCATATAACTCAATCTATCCGATTCTCCGCAACAACGCCAACGGAAAGAACAACATCGCGAGCAACGCGTTCGTACACAACGCGGCCTATTTCCGATGCAAGAACATACAGCTCGGCTACACCATCCCGGCGGAAATCACTAAGAAATTCTCCGTGCAGAACCTGAAAGTCTACACGAGTATCGACAATCTGTTCACCATCACCGATTTTCCCGGCCTTGATCCGGAAGTCGGAGCAACGGTCGGCTACCCGGCAGTGCGTCAGTATTCAGTCGGTCTCAACGTGACATTCTGACACTCTCTTCCCTCAAAACCCACAAACGGCATCCCACAATATTACCCCAACCACTCACACACAGCATTCAGATTATGAAATTCAACATATCACTCGCAGGCTCGATCGTCGCTCTCGCCGTCTCTCTCAGCGCATGCGAAAGCCTCGACTTCACTCCCGCCGACCAGATGTCGGGACAGACATTCTGGAAAACCGAAGAACATGCCCGTCAGGCAGCGGTCGGAATGTATGCCGCCATGAAAGCGCCTTGGTGTTTCGGCATGGAATTCACCTTCGACATGTGTAGCGACATCGCCGACGGGACCTCGCCCTGGGCCGATATTTCACGCGGGTCTTCATTCGCGTCCAACAGCAGTGGCGTGCAGAACCACTGGCAATATCTCTATGAACTTGTCCACAGAGCCAACACCGTCATCCGCAACGTCGCCACAATGCCAATCAGTCAGGAAACAATCGACCGCGTGACCGGCGAAGCAAAGTTCCTCCGTGCAATGGCCTATTTCCGTATGCTCAACTGCTGGGGCGGAGTGCCGTACTACGACGAAAGCTGCGATATCAACAATGAATTCGCCAACCTCGACTCTCCGAGAAGCAGCGCCGATGAAATCCGCGGACATATACTCGACGACCTTAACGATGCAATCGAAAAACTGCCCGTCAGATGGGATGACGCAGATCTCGGACGCGCGACCAAGGGTGCAGCATATGCGCTGCGCGGAAAAGTCTATCTCTACAACCGCCAATGGGATGAAGCGGCAAGCGACTTCGAAGAGATAGTCTATAACCGCACAAACGACTACGGATATGCGCTCCACGACAGCTACGACAATCTTTTCCGTCTCTACAACGGGGCACACAGCAATGAGATGATTTTCTCCATCCAGTCAATCGACGGCAACACTTCCGGTTATGCTCTTGACATCGTTTCATATTTCGGCAACAAGTCGACAATGCGTCTGATTGCCGGAAACGCAATAGTCCCCTCCACCACTCTCGCCGACATGTATGAAAACACCGACGGTTCGCCTTTTGACTGGGACGACGTTTTCCTTGGTTTCAATGCCGGCGACGAGACCTTCCGCCGCAAATGCCTGAGCGTTGCAATCGACCAGAGCAGCACTGTGGTGACAAGCACACTCGACTGCGACACCACAAAGGTCATGGACGCATACCGCCTGCGCGACCCGCGTCTGTGTCTCAACATCATCACCCCCTACTCACACTATCTCGGCACTGACGCCGCATCCAGTCCGATGGACAAGCAGTTCGTGCTGGCCGACCCGACAAAGGGCGGCGCTCCGATGGAAGCAATGGCCTTCATCAGAAATTCCGAGGGCTGGAACTCATATTTCTGGCGCAAATGGATTCCGACAGGCAATCTCGACGGCTACTGGGGCGAATATAACCGCACTCCTTACGAATTTCCCCTAATCCGTCTGGGCGATGTCATCCTGATGCTTGCGGAAGCCTACAACGAAAAAGGCGAGACCGACAAAGCGGTGACCGAGGTCAACAAAATCCGCGCACGTGTCGGAATGCCCGGGCTGAACTCAGGGGCGACATGGCTCGCTGTCGGCTCGAAAGAGGAGATGGCCGAACGCATCATGCGCGAACGTGCCTTCGAACTCGCGGGAGAGGGACAGCGCTACTGGGATCTGCGCCGGTGGGGCAAGCTGAAGGAGTCGGTCAAAAACGCTACCGACATATACGGCAACCTGATGTATACCCGGAGCTATCAGGAGCGTCACGAGCTTTGGCCCATACCGCTCGTCGAGCTTGACAGAAACAAGAATCTTACACAAAATACCGGATGGTGACACTCCGACGATACTATGCAATCACACTAACTCCGAGCAGGGATGGCCGACGATGGTCATCCCTGTTTTTTTCGGTATAAAAGCTCCGATTTTCTATATAAACACCGGTGAACACTGCCGGCAACAGTAGATAATTTTTCTTTAAATACATTTATAATCAGCGTTTTTAACAATTTCGCGTAGAACATCGACAAGGGGTCTGCCGTTATTCTAATACAAACCGAAGATGTTACAATTCGATTACAAAATTAACTAAAGAAGGATGTTTTATGGAACCGACGATTTACTCACGCTTCAAGGAACTCGTCAACAATGATCCGGATCACCCTGCCGTCATTGACGAGCGCACATGTGTCACCTATGCCGGTCTTGACAGACTGGTCGACACCCTTATTTCACGCTTTCCCTCATTCATTCCCGCACGTGTCGGGATTGTGATGGACCACAGCGTGGAGATGGTGGCCGCCCTTATGGCTGTCATCAAGTCCGGGGCTGCATTTGTGGCAGTCGAGCCTGACTTTCCGCCGGGACGCCTCGTGACATTCCTCGTTGAAAACGGTGTTGACTTTGTCATCACTCAGGAACAGCATGCCTGCATCCTCAACGATTTCAACCGGCTCATCATCGGGAGCGACATATATGTCGACCCGGCCCTCCACCCTCTGCCTGACCGCTCGCGTGCGGACCGACCCGCATATATCATCTACTCGACCACCCCCGACGGCTATCCGCTCGGCGTGGCGGTGGGCAATTCGCAGGTGACACACTTCGCGGAGGCGTTCAGACAGACCTACAATATCTCCGGCGACGACATCATGCTCCAGTTCTCGGCCTGTGTCATGAACATCTTTATCCAAGAGGTGTTCGGCGCTCTGCTCAACGGGGCTGTGGTTGCGATTCCGTCACCGCAGACACGCAACGACCCTGAAAAACTGGTGAAGTTCATCGACGACCAGTATTTGACGGTCATCAGCGGCTTCCCCTATCTGATGCAGGAGCTTAACGCTGTGGCCGCGCTGCCGGTGACTGTCAGACTGCTGATCAGCAGCGGCGACGTGCTCCACGCGGCGGCTATCAGCCATCTGCTCGAACAAGTGCCTGTCTATACCACCTACGGCCCTCCTGAAGCGACTGTCAGCGTGACATCATATTGCTGCAACACGGGACTGGTGCTGCCCGACGGGACTTTCCCTATCGGAAAGCCGATGAACGGGACTGAAATCATGATTCTCGACGATGAGCTTCGTGAAGTTCCTCAGGGTCAGGAGGGCGAGATATGCCTCTACGGCGACGGGCTTGCCGATTACTACACCGGCGACCATCGCGCCGACCTGAAGCCCTTTGTGACCATAGGCGACGGACGCCGTGTGTTCCGCACGGGCGACATCGGCCGTCAGCTTTCCGACGGCAACTATGTCTATCTCCACCGCAAGGACAGCGAGGTCAACATTCTGGGCAAGAAGGTGGTAACCGGCGAGGTCGAACGCGCTCTGCGCAAGAGCGACGAGGTCGAAGGCTGCACGGTGGTCCACTATCCCGACGAGCAGGGCTCGGCCTATCTCGTGGCCTATGTAGTCCCAAAAACGAAGTCGTTCAGGCTGTCGTGGGTCAAGAATACGATGGCACAGTATCTCCCGGCCTATATGATTCCGGAGTTTTTCGTGCTGCTGAAGTCTCTGCCGACCGATGCGGCGGGTGTGGTCAACCCGCTTGCGCTCCCTGTCGTGCTCAAAGACGGGAAGACGGCTATCTGACACGTAAGACATGCAAAGCCCTTCCATTGCTCTATAATCACATGCGGATAATCTCCAATCACATGCGGATTCATTTCAGTCTATTGATTTTTCGGGCCAAGTGCCTGACTCATGGCGTGGAGTCCATCGGTAGCGATGGGCTTCACGCTCTGTTTGGGGGCTACTGCTCAACGATTTATACCCGGCGATATAATTTATTCCGATAATCATGCCTCGGTTTGAGGATTTTATGTAATTTTGCCCTCTGTAAAAAAGATTGTTTTTCAGATATTATGATTCTTCAATGTGCCGTGCTCTTCGCTTTTCTTGCGATGGGCGAATTTATTGTCTATGCGACGGGGATTCCTGTCCCGTCGAGCATCATCGGTATGCTTTTGCTTGCCACAGGGCTGAAACTGCGCGTCGTGAGGCTCATGTGGGTCGACAAGGTTGCCGATTTCCTCGTCAAGAACCTTGGTTTCTTCTTTGTACCTGCCGGCGTGGGACTTATGAGGTGTCTCGGGCTGATTTCGGAGCAGTGGCTGCCGATTGTCGGGGCTTCGGTCATCAGTACGTTCCTGATCATCGCCTCGACCGGATGGGTTCATCAGATTGTAAGACGGACGGTCGCTCCTCACCATCATCACCCCCACAATGCCGGGGGCGACGACGAGAAAGCGGTCTGAGTTTCAAGAATAAATATCGTAAAGTAATTATCGTTTTGTTTCCATTGGTATCAATTTCAACTGACTATGGATTTTCTTGAGAACAAATTTTTTCTGATTGCGCTGACTTTTGTGGTTTTCCTCGGAGCGAAGCTCCTTCAACGGCGCACTGGTGTGGCTCTGCTCAACCCGATTCTGATTTCAATCATCGTGCTTATAGTGATTCTGCTGAGCTGCGGAGTGGACTACGAGACTTATGCCGCGGGCGGAGAATATATCGAATTCTGGCTGAAACCTGCGGTGGTGGCTCTGGGTGTGCCGCTCTACCGGCAGCTTGAGAATATACGTAAACAGATGCTCCCGCTGCTGCTCGCGGAGCTTGCGGGCTGCGTGGTGGGGATTGTATCGGTGGTTCTGATAGCCGAACTGCTCGGGGCTACGAAGGAGGTGATCATCTCGCTTGCGCCCAAGGCGGTGACGACCCCTATCGCGATGGAGATTTCGGCTGCGATGGGCGGGATTCCGTCGCTGACGGCTGCGGTGGTGGTCTGTACGGGTATCTTCGGGGCATGGCCGGTTTCCGCATGGTGAAGATGAGCCACATCAAGAGTCCGATTGCGTCGGGGCTGTCGATCGGGACGGCTTCTCATGCGGTAGGGACGGCTTCGGCTATGGAGCGCGGTGAGCGCTACGGGGCGTTTTCGTCGCTGGGGCTGACGCTCAACGGGCTGCTGACGGCGCTGCTGTCGCCTTTTATCCTTGATCTGCTGGGATATACGGTGTGACTGTTCCATCCACTTACGATATAACGTAAGGCGGCCCGCTGCATCAACGCAGCGGGCCGCCTCTATTAAAACATATGGGGATATTGGTTAGTAAGTATGTCAGCTCTTAGAGAAAAGACATTAAATCAGATTAAGTATAAAGGCCAGAAGTGTTACACATGTTTATTTTACCGGGGGTAGATTTATGCTGAAAACTGAAATGCGTGATTAGCGGGTGAGGGCGGCGATGGCCTGGTCGACCGGGGGGTCTTTGAGGATGACTTTGCCCGTGGAGTCGAGGAGATAGAGCGTCGGGGAGGCGGCGAGGACATAGAGGCCGTCGTCGAGGACGGGTGTTGTGGCGAAGCCTACCTGCCACCGGGCTGGGAGAGAGTCTTTGGTGCGCTGCCATGCGTCGTGGTCGTCCTCGACATCGACGGCTATGATTCCGATTTCCGGCGGGAGGGCGAGAGCCGAGAGGCGGCCCATGATTTCCTTGCACTGTGAGCAGTCGGGGTCATAGAAGATGAGGAGGTTGAGAGGGTTGGGGGCGAGCTCGCGCATGAGGGTGGTCGACGAGCCGCTGCGGTCGACAAATCCGAAGTCGGCTGCCTGTGAGCCGGGGCGGTTTTTGAGTGCGTCGGCAAGGCGGTGGCGCGGACGGATGCGCTCTACGTCGCTGAGGAAGGGGGCTTCGGAGATGTGGCGCAGGAAGTGGATATAGGTTTCCTCGTCGCGCATGGGCGAGTTGGGGTCGTCGAGATATTTTTCGGCGGTCGAGGCGATGAGGCTGAAGGCTTCGGGGTCGGCTCCCGCACGGCTGACGAGGGTGGCGACGGCGCGGTCGGCTTCATCGGGGGGCGACATGGGGAGGATGGCGGCGAAGTTGGCAAAGTTCTGCTCGATGAAGGCTGTGTCGAGGCTGAGGGCGCGGTCGGTGAAGTCCATTGCGTCCCAGTAGTGGGCGACAACATAGGCCGCCCGCTCCTCGACCGACTGCAACGAGTCAGGGACATCGGGCATGGGGAGCTCAGCAGTGTTTACACTTTTCTGTTCCCCGTTACCGGAGCGATTATTATCCGAAACTTTATCCCCCTGTCTGCAACCAAGCAGACACAGGGAGATAAGAATTGAACATAATGTCGTATGCTTTGAAATCATCAGCGATTATTCACTATTTGCTCATAAGTTTTATTTGCCTCAGCAGCTGTAAGGTCACGGACACACCTAACTGCAGGAATTGTATTTTTCTCATAGTTAACCGCTTGACCAATTTTATGTATAGCATCAACAGTTACAATACGATAATTCCAACTAAGAGGTGCAGTCGAGATTCCAACAGTAGTGCCATAATTAGTCCAATGTTCCTGTGTACAAGTCAAGAAACCATAGTCTGTATTAGTATTTCCCCATGACAATCTTCCATTGTTATTTACAGAGGCCCAATGAGCACTTTCACCCAAAATACCCATACGCATCATAATCGCAATTTCCTTCTGATTAGGGATGCGCCAACCGCTTCGACCTGTAGTCTGCAGGAGCTGACTGCAAGGAGAGGCTATCGCAATTGAATCTGAATATTCCTCGTATGACGCTCCAGAGTTTGCATAAGCATTCACTAACGTAAAACGATTATAAGCCCCTAACTTAAAGAATTGGGCTGGCGCCTCCCGAGTTTCATTAAATCTCATATTACCTCGTGGAGCAATCTCAAAGCCATAACGTCCCAATTTATTTTCAGGAGCACTTGTCTTGTGCATAGGAAGAGGAGTAGAGGTGGGTTCTCTAAGGGCTGTTCCATAATAATGCGATACCTTGACAATACCACCTAAAGTTGATTTATCGTAATCCGTATCATCATACGCAGGAGTGACACCGTCACCTGTATCTGATATTTCCCTAAGATCCGTACCTAAATTTCTTATACATCTAAGCTGCCACGGAGCATGTGACCAATTTCCATTAGATATGAATTCACTACTCGAAAGGCCTTCATCAGCCCATATTATCTTAGCTTCAGAAGATATAAAATGGTATAGTGTATTCGCGTCATCACCACATTTATCAGCAAGATTAACCTGCTGATAGTCCATCAGCGGTGTCTGCAAACTATTGCGTCCCAAAATTATACGAAGGTATTTACCGGCTCCGGGAAGATACCATTTAAGTTCTTCTTCGTCAATCTGACCATTACCATTTTCATCACGATTACGATTAAGACATGCAATAGCGGCATTTATATACTGAGCATTATCACCTGTCTGAGGATCATAATCCGCTGAAGCGGCTGAATTATAATGGCCAGTACCTGAACCACTAAAATCAGTCATAAGTATGTGCATCGGGACAGCATAAGTCCTTGCCTCAGCCGAAAAACTTGCGTTGGCTGTTTGCTTGATATTAGTTATCGCATTTATTTGCTGTTGCGTGTCAGACTGTACGTATTTCTCCCAATTATAATCATTTCCTAAGACATACCATCCATTATACCGACCATTATCACCACTTGGGCCGACATTTCCCTTCCATCGGATGTTCATACCGAAACTTTCATTTATATGCTCAATACCAAGCGCTGTTTCACAACCGTCATCAGCTGTATTATAATAAGTCTGAATTGATTTCTGCGTCAACGCATATTTCGACTTGAAATATACGCTGTGTCCATCGGGAGAGATCTCCTGTGCGACATTGAACCATGCCTGACGATTTGGCTGGTTTACATATTCCTTCCAGTCGACACCGGTCTCATTTCCGTAGCCGGTCTCGCCGTAACGCTTTTCATAGGTATATTCGTTTACGTAGACAGTAAACCATTGGCCTTGGAGACCGGAGGTCGGCAATTCATGAGGATAATATACACCTGTACGACCGTTTACGATATTCGGATAAGCAGCAAATACCCTCTCGTTATCGGCAGTCTTATCCCTGTCTGAACGTCCGAGATCCAGACCGGTCGGGACAAACTCAATCCAGTTATAATATTTGAAATCAGCATCAGTGGCAGCCGGAATGCTACTGTCAGTAGCGCTGTTATAATAGAAACTCTTAGGCTCTCCTTTTGCATAAGTACGCATAGAGAATGTGAACGAACTTACCTGCTCGGTGGTAAGGAAAATATTGAACACGCCCGTATGCGCGTCAAGATTTTCAATCTTGTCGGTCACGTCGGTCACAGTGCCTTCAGCGCCCGGCTGCTTTTCATCGCCGTTGAACGCCTCCACAAGAATCTTATTGACAGATTCGGCAGTTATATTATAAGTGTATTTCGAATTGCGATAGCAGTTGAAATCTGTAGGGTCGTTCCCGATATAACCAAGATGAACGATATAGGTGACTTCGGCCGTACGCGATGTAGCCGAAACCGGAAGCTGACCGGCATTATTGCCGGTCTGTACGTCGTCAGGATTCACCATCGAACCGGGATTCCTGTATGTAATCGTGGCGTTGATTTTCACATAAGTCGCATTATTGTTGGCATCACCCTGCGGAGTGGCACACAGGCTCGTAAATATGCCTGTATTTTTGCCATTATCCTTAACTTCACGCTCACGATCCTCATAGGACGTTGCAGTGCCGGTACGCTTGTTTTCAAACTGCCAGAACCTGAATGTATAGACACCGTTGCTGACCTGAATTTCAGACGGCGGAGTGAAACGCATTGACGACAGATAGGCCGCATTGTCAAGCGGACGCGAGTCAATCATGTCACCGGCATTGACAACAGCGATATCTTCGGCTATAATACCGGCATCGGCAAGCTGACGGTCCTGAATCCAGCTGTATTTAGGCACATTGAACACTTCGATGTTCTGAAGCTCCATATCTATAATATCACCGTCGGCACGGATATTCAGGGTGTTCTCAGTCCAGAGACGGCGCAGGTGTATCGCACCCGTAAGTGTCGATGTACCGGCCTGAATGGCCACTGCCTCGATATTTGAAGGCAGACTTGCGGAATGGTCTGTCTTGTCATACGCACCTGACATTATAAACTCACCGCTCGGCTCTGCGACCGAGAGGTCATTATCGCCGGACGACATGTTCTGTTCGATGGCTATGGCACAATAATCGTCCCATGTCAAGGCTTCGCCAAGCATCTCGGACAAAGGCTTTTCTACATTAGTTTTCAGATTCTTACCATAAAATTCATCGTAGTTGGCCACGGCCACAACGTAGCTCTCACCCGACTTGCAATCGAGCGAGAGAGACTGAGGGATGTGATTGCCGGCCTCTTTATTCTCCTCAAAGGTCTGATTGAACGTACATGCCCCACTCTTCGCATTGTAGATGCCGATCCAAAGACTCTTTACATAAGAGTCAGATGTGGCACGCGAAAGGTGGGTCGCCTCGGTGACGCTGACTTTCAGTGTGAGCTTTGCATCTTCTCCATCAGGGACAACACTTCCGCGATAATCTATATCGTCACTACAGCTCCCCACAGAGACAGCAAGGACAGCTGCGAGCATTATAGTTTTAAATATGTCAATAAATGTCTTCATTGGTCGTTGTTTGTGTCTTTTCTCTGATTAATCAAAGGGAGGAACATTAATTGTGTTTGAAACCCACGGGCAGACGGTGTAGTTGATATTGAGTTCGGCGCTCATCGAGCGGGTGACGGTGAACTCATAGATATGGTTGCGGGTGATATCGGTGACAGGAATCATTATATTGGATAGGAACAATTCCCATTCTTTTGTTTTGGGATTATCATTATCAGAATAAGTGGTTATTATGAGCTTCACATTCTGATTGCGCGAGGCTTCTGTCATATATGCGATAAAAGCTTCTGTGAAAGTATTGTCATAAGCATCGGTGTAGTCACCTCCTTCATCACTGCCTACTTCACGGGCTTTGATAGTCAAGGTAGAGTCATACCAATTAGTGCCAATGGTGGGAGTTTCGACCATAGTCGTTCCGTTTGCCCACTCCGTGCAACCTGACTGAGAAAAATCAGGGATAAACGCACCGTAGGCATTACCGCCTTCGATACGCACAGCAGTAATCTCCGTGGCAGCATCAGGATTTTCTTTATTTATATTGTCGAATACCCGAATCTTGGCCATTGCGCGCTGCATAAGCAACGGCGAGTCGTCGGTCGTCAGACGGTGGGCATTCTCAATTGTCGTGGCCTCGTCAAGATCGGTACTCTTTATGGTGTAGTGTGCCCAACCCGACATAGGGATACATGTTGTCGAGCCATCAGGATGCCATTCCTTGTCTGCTGACCAAACCGGCTGAAAAGCATATTTCTGTTGCGCAATCCATTGAGCGCTTTTCATGAAAAGGGCGTCGGTCAGGTCGTTGGACGATGATGTCACCCCGGATGAAAGGTTGGCCAAGAGCATCAGGGATATTTCGATGTCGCCGGTCGAGGTGGTTGCAAAGTCGAAATATGCCTTGTTGATGCGTGCCTTGATTTCATAGCGAGAATTATTCTCTCCGTCAGTCGTTATAAAACTTATCAGGTCTTTCCGCTCAAGCACCTTGATGACATTCCGCCTGTCGTCGAATAAAATCAGGCGCATGTCATCGGTATTTATCTTGTTTTCGGCAGCCGTGGCCTCTTCTTCAGGATGATTTGCGGAGTCGTCGGCCCGCGAGATGCCGGAGGCCAAACGCCCTACGCCGGGCACACCCTTGAGGGTGAAAGTGAGCCAGATATCATTGCCTTCGACGTAGCCGGGCCGGTCCTCGATACATCCGAGGTCGTCGCTGACACACGACACGGCCAGTGAACCGAGACACAAGCAGCCCGCGACCAGTCCAAGGTAGTTATGTGGGAGATGTATACGTATCATAATTATTTCTTAACGTAGCCATTTGCTATCATTTGTGTGTATGGCAGAGAGATTGGATGGTTTTATTCGATTGGAGTCTCATGACGGACAATGCGCCAGTCGTTGATGATGATGACAGCGCTGATCCAGCGTCCGCCTTCGTCGAGGAAGAATGTCATGTTGTATTCATCCTGACGGTCGAGATATTCCTGATCGGAGAGCGAAGCGTTTTCGTAGCCTTTGACAAGCAGGGCGTAGTCAATGACCGGGATGCTCAACACGACCTTGTTTTCGGCCTTGTTGATGATGGTGAGCATGGGTTTGTTTTCGGTCAGGAGGCGCGAGGTGGTGAACTCGGCGAGCGATGCGCCGAGCACCGCACGCGACGGAACTGCAAACGGAGCTGCGGGCGCACCCTTTGGATCCTGAGGATTGACGTTGACATCAATCTGTCCGCTCTTGGTGAACCACGGACGATAGACAAGCTGCTCGCGGTCGCGGAGGGTGTTGTCGTGGTTGAGCCATCCGTTGTTGTCGGTGATGGTGAAGTCGAAATTGTCGGCAAACACTGGCTCGCCCGAAAGATGCTGAAGCACGACGCGGACGGTGTTGGTGTTTTTCTTCAAGTTGAGTGTGACGTGGTTGGGCTTCGACGGGGAGGCATAAGGAAGCTCGACGCGCTGCAGGGTATGGAACAGTCGCGAGAGCTGTGCGTCGGATTCACCGGCCTGATTGCGTCGGAGCTTGCAGTGGAAGTCTTCGAGCGCCGATTTGCCGGTCTCGCCTTCGGCTATGTCGAAATGGCCGGAGTAATCACCGCCCCAGACGAGGAAGTCGTAGCTTCCCGGCTCGACCTGCACGGCGAGTTCGTGATTGGCGGAGAGCTGACTGCGGGCGACGTCGAATCGGCGGGCAAGCTTGCCGGTCTTGGCATCGACTGCAAGCAGGGTGACGCGGTCGACTTCGTTGCCAAAGGCATCGGCAAATTTCATATTGTGGTCGTAAGTGAGTCTTACGATGTTGTAGCTGTCGACACAGTCGCTGTCCTCAAAGATTGAGTGACAGCCTGTGGCAGTCAAAAGTGTTGCCATTGAGGCGGCTGCAATGGCCGTATTTTTTATAATAGTATGTAGCTTCATGACCGGCTGATATAATAATGTGGTTATTTATTTGTTTACTGTGGTTTTGATTCAGATTTTTGGGAGTCTCGGTCGGGACAAGACGGTTATATTGTCGCCACGGCTATCGGCATGGCGTTGAGTTTTCGTCGGTTGGGGAGGATGCGGCTGTCATTCAGGCGCTGCATCTTTGAGTTGTTTCGAAGAGAGTGAGAGACGGTTTAACCTGTATTAAGAAGAAGTCCGGTTCGGTGGTTTCCGATTGGACTTGGGGGACGGGGTCGGAAATGATTTTCGGTAGGATTATCGGGGTCAGAAGAAAAAAAGAAGCCGACCCGGCTCAATGGGCCGGCTTCTTTCGCTATTGCAATGGGTCTTGATTACACATCAAGACAAGTTTAGAGGATTATTCGAGAGTGACAGTGTTGGAAACAGTACGCCAGTTAAGAATACGAACATGCGCAGCAAGATAAGATTCGATAACCGCTGGATTCTCAGTTTCGTTACCCGGAGTACCCAGTCCGACAATACCATCAATTACATAATCATAGATATGATTACGAACCACGCCTGTCAAACCACCGAGATGTTCAATATTCATATAGTAAGATGTCACACCGTCTACCCAATGCTGAACTTCACTAAACTGAGGAACTGCCGTTTCTACATCATTAATTGTTACTATAGCACGATGAGTGTTATCACCTTTCTTGTTAGGCTCAAAACTTACGTTGTCTTTAGTTGCTTGAATAGGATGATCATCAGCATTATACTGTTGAGCAACTTTTTCTTTTATACGATCTTCTGTATAATAAGCTCCACTCCACTTGTACATATTAATAGGCTGTCCATTATGCTTTATAGTAGCTTTTACAACTATTGCGGTTACATTGGGATTACGATCTGAAACTTTTGCTTCGGGGACAGTCGTATTTTCATAGCAATACTGAACGTTCGCTGTACCTGATACAAAAGATTGATTCTTGAATTGATTTTCACTGTAAATATCATAATCTTTATTAGTGAAAGTACCAGTAGTGGACTCAGCCCAATAAGAACGACCACGGTTTACATCATTCCATTTCCAATTCCAACCAGCATAATTGTCAGGCTCGAGTTTCTTGAAAGCATTGGCTTGTGACGGAATATTTACAAGTTGCCAGCCTTCAATCGACGCTGTAAATCGTGCGTCTGCGCCATCAAGATTAAATTTACCGGGATTTTCAATTGTCTGAGATGGCTCATTTTTACCGGGACGACGCTGAACATCGAAATTTTCTTCATAAGCAACACGGATTTTAGCAGTTAGACGCTCTAAGCTGATTACTACAGGATTATTTTTTGCTCCTTCCGGAGTATCAGAAAATGCACTCGCATCCAAATCAATAGCAGTTATTACAGTACCATTTTTAACATAAACAGCATTGGTCATCAAAAAATCACCTGCTTTTGTCCAAGAAGTCGGAGCTGTTGTCAGTGTATTAATTACGACATTCAAGTTCTTATTTTCAAGACTTTTCATCACATCGGTGCGAGGATTAGCCACACATAACACTTTTGCTGGAAGTTGCCCTACATATGGGGCTGTTGGCTTTCCAAGAACAAGCACACCTTTAAGACCTTCTTCATCACCATAACCTTCACTTGATGAAAGCTCAGCCGGTTTTACCATATTGGTTATGACATCATCTTTGTCTGCATTGACATTTGCGTATGCAAGACCGAATGCTTTACCATTTCCATCATAAAAAAGGAAATAGAGATTTTCTTTCGAGATTGAACCTTCGATGGTCTCAGCTGTTTCAAATTCACTCTTAGCAGGATCATCATCTTCAGCTCGACTACCATTAGCAAGATTGCTTATAGCCACGGACATATACTTTGATGCTTCAGTAGCACCGCCGTTGTCACCCTTGATGGGCTCTTCATTTGAACAAGATGCAAACCCTACTGAGAGGGCGAATGCACCAAGAAGAAATTTGTTAATCTTCATGTTAGTAAAAATTGGTTTATTTTAGTTAATTTCTAAATTAGTTGATTTAAATCTGGGGTTGAGGGATTAGCCTCGACCGTCGGGTTAGGCTACCGACGGCCAAGCTAAAATTGGGATAAAAAATCTGAGGAATAAACAATTAGGTGATCTGTTAGGGGATCAGTGCAAGGGGTTTGTAGCGGGGTAGGTTTGCGCGTGTGTCAAAGTCAGGATAAATGACGATGAGGGGGCAAATTTTGGGGAATTACGTTCACTTATTGATTTTCTGAAGCTGGTCGAGGGCATCGGCTGCTTCGGCGATACCTGCGTCGGCAGCTGACTTCAGTAGGGTGTTGGCAGTGGCATTGTCGCCCTGCTTTGCAGCGAGGACACCACGCGCATATGTGGCACGAGGGGAGTTTCCGGCCTTTGCCAGATAGCCCGCTGCTGCATTGAGCTCGTCGCGACGGAGTGCAATGGCAGCCATGTTGAGATTTGCAACGGGGTCGTCGGGATACATACGGACAGCAAGCTCAAACGCCTCGCGATAGGGGTCGGAGTCAGGCTCAAGAAAGTTAGCCACGACATAGATTTCGTTGAGGCTGAGCTTCTGGGGTGCGGTCGCCATGACCTGACGGATTTCTTCGACTGTGACGAAGGAGCGGACCACGTAGTCGACGGTGTAGTCTGAACGTCGGAGTCCGGGATATACGTTTTTGAGGAGGAATGCGTAGTCCTGCGGGAACTTGGATTTGAGCCGCCATTCGCGCACGTCGGGAGCGAGAGATGTGTCGTCGATGACGGCGAGGAGGGCTGTGGTGTCGGGGAGGCTGCATGTCGCCACGTAGTTGCGGAGTCCTTCCAGTTTTCGGCCACCCACGAGGTGTGCATCATGTCGGCGTCAAACGAATAGAGTCCGCGGACGTATTCGGCGAGCGAAGCCGAACGGCCTTTGGCAAGGCGCTCGTTGTTGGCATAAGAGCCTTCGGGCGATGCGAAGCCGACGATGGAGACGGAGGTTATGCGCGAGTCGGGGTCGTTGGCTACGACATCGATTGTCGAGCGTATTTTGGCCAGCTCCTCGGGGTTGCGGCGGTAGGTGGGTGAGATTTCGGTGCGGTTGACAGGGAAGTCGACATAGGCCGAGCCTTTTGCCGAGCGGGTTTTCTCAAGCTCTGCGGGAGGGGTGACCATAACGAACTGCGGGGCGAAAACGCGCTCAACGAAGTCGATCGAGGCGAGTTCGGATGTCTGGCCCGACGAGAGGGTGAGGACACCGCAGTCGCATTCGTCCTCTACGAGCACAAGGCGCGATTCTTCCATCCACTGCTCGTAGGGGATGATGGTTGAATAGCTGACGGTGTGTCCGGCACGCGAGAGAATGGCGGGCGCTTCGGGGGTGTCGTGGCGCTGGTTCTGTATGTAGCGGTTACGCCCTGCGATGATAACCTCTGGGAGCTCGCGGCGCTCTGTGCCGTTGGTGATCACGGGGATGTATTTTATCTCACGGTCGCTCTTGAGCTTCATTGCGGTTGCGTCGAGGTTCATGGTGACGACGAGGGAGCTTGCGGAGCGTTCGACGTTTACATCGCTGACCGTCACCGACTGGGTGGCTGCGGTGGCGCTGACGGTTGCCATTGCCATGAGGAGTGTATGAATGGTTCTCATATACTTTTCGTATTGGTTATGGGGGTTGACGGTTAGCTTTTAAAATACATATACGAGGTTGAGGGCGGCTTTAGTCGGGCCGACGTAGTTGTGGGCCTTGTTGGCACGGACCTTGCGGCCACATCCCTTGCACTCGAAGGTGTCGTAGCGGGTGTAGGCCCATCCGATGCCGATTTCGGCTTCGAGGTTCCAGTGTTTTCCGAGCAGCCAAGAGTAGCCGTAGGCTATGCCTGCGCCGGCAAACCAACCCTGATAGCGGTGGTCGGAGAGAGCGTGGGCGTCGTTGTTGAGAAACTTGAAGCCGTGGCCGAGGTGGCCGATGTTGTATTCACCGCCGAGTAGGTGGAGACCGACGAAGTGTCCGCCGAGAGGCTGACAGAACCAGTAGCGCGCCTCGGGCTGTATCATCCAGTGTTTCCACTTCTTCCCTCCCGAGAGGGTCCACGGGTTGTAGTTTCCCGACAGGTCGACGCTCCATTTAGGGGCGACCTGCATCTCCGCTCCGACATTAATAGTCAGGGTAGCGTCATACAGAAGGTTGGTTTTTACGGCGATGTCCTGCGCTGAGGTATGGATACAACAAAAGGCTCCCAGCAGCGCTGCCGTGAGAAATTTAATCTTCATATAATGTGTTGGAATAAGCGTGTAGAGTCCACCCAATATGCTCCGGAGCATAGCCGGACGGCCACAATTCGCTGACACACAGGCGTTTACGCCACGAATCGGGGGGGGGTATTTTTTACCTCCCTGCGAGCCGGAACGCGCGTGTATAACCTATGGTCAATACAAGACATAATGTGATAAGTTATGGTGGTCAGTTACTATAAGCAGATTGGTTTGAAGAGCAGGTTCTTTTAAAATAAGATCAACGTCAGGTTAATCAGGATGATAAAAGTTCTTCGGTTTAGGTGTGACAAATATACGACTTTCCCCAATTTTTAGCAAATTTTTTAAGAAAAAAAACATGTTTTCCCCACGGCTCTTTCATTTAAGAATACGTTGCACACTCAATGAATGTGCTATTTTATAGAGGGCATCCTGCGTGTATAGATGTGACTATTTCCCTGATTATTAATAAAATAAGCATTCATAAAATTTGGCCAAGCGGCAGATTTTTAGTAACTTTATAGGTGAAAATCAAATAGTTACGCAAAAAATGGATCCGCTTGACCAAAAACATTCGATTGAGGCACGTAAGCCCAATCATGCCGCAAAAGTACTAAATAAATTCATACCACAGGGCAGTATCCTGGAACGCCTGATGAATTTTGCCTGGTCAGTCCCTGATTTCCGTAGGTGTGATAAAGGAAACATCCGTCACCGGCTCAGTGACATCATCATTCTGATGATACTGGGACGGACCTGCGGGTATGTCGGACGTGCTGATATAATAGCGTTCGGCAGACACAATCTCAAAAAACTCCGTAAAATGGGTCTACTGAAGAATGGAATCCCTTCGGAGGCTACCCTTTGTCGGGTGGAGAACGGTGTCGACGATTTATCCATGGCCGACAGGATGCAGGCGTTCGCCGAGGGCTTCCGCAATGAGCTGCTTAAGGCGTGCCGCGACAGGGAAATAGTCTGTGTGGACGGTAAGGCCGAGCGTGGCACCGTTCAGGAAAACGGGCGCAATCCGGATATTGTGTCGGCATATTCTTTCAATGCCGGCATTACAGTGGCAACGGAAGCATGTCAGGAAAAGAGCAACGAGATAAAGGCAGTCCCGGTACTGATTGACAAAATCGACATATCCGGAAAGATCGTAACCGCAGACGCCATGTCCATGCAGAAGGAGATAATCGACAGAATCAGGGAGCAAGGCGGTGACTTCCTGATAGAACTCAAGGCCAACCAGCGCTCCCTGCGCTACGGCGTGGAAGACAGACTTGAGGGGCTCACGCCCGTCTATTCATATACCGAAGGGCCGGAACTCGGACACGGCAGAATCGAGACCCGGACTTATCGTGTCTACGACGGGCTTGAAGTCATAGCAGACAAGGAGAAATGGGGCGGCAATATGACGATAATAGAATATGAAGCCGACACGGTAAGGAAGTCAACAGGCGCGCATACCTCCGAAAAAAGGCTGTATGTGAGCAGTCTGCCAACCGACACGCCCGCTCTCGGGGCATATGTGCGAGACCACTGGTCGATAGAGAGCATGCACTGGGGGCTGGATGTCAATCTCCTGCAAGACAGGATCAAACGTAAGTCGTCTAAAGCTGCCCGCAATCTTGACACCATCCAGAGAATAGTCCTCTCGGTATTTTCAATATGGAAAGGGCTTCGCAAAAAGCGGTCGGACAAAAGAAAAGGAGTGGCAGAGCTCATGAGGCATGTCTCAATGAGCTTTACTAAACTCATGCGGTTCCTGTGCCAAAAATGAAAAAATTAAGATTTTGACAAAAAGATAAATCCCTGACATACAACATCAATAAAATTACCCGATTCGAAATGAACCGGGTAAGGGAAGATATGTCTCTATTTTTTGTCTTAAATGAAAGAGCCGTGTGTTTTCCCTACAATCTGCGAAAAATCGCCGTCAGAATGTGTTTGACTATAGCAATTACCCTAAAAACCGTTTTGGTCGGGGTCGATTTCGGATACGTGTGCTTTAGATAGTGTCATGAATTGTGTGTTTCAGACAGTGACCTGACAAGCTAAAGGCGAATTTGGCTCGAAGTTAGGCATAATTTCCGAGGTGCGCAAGGAAGTGTCTGCAAAAAATCGTTAACGGTTTTCCGCGACACCCGTGTCCGGCCGAAGGTCGCGACACGGGATAAAACATATCGCTCCGGCCACATATTATATAACAGGTATGGCCGGAGCGATATGTTTCGCCGGAAAAGGCGAGACCGCTGTCAGCGACGACGGCGGCGAGAAGTCGATTTCTTGGCCTTTTTCGGCGGAATCTTGAGCTTCTGTCCTATCTGGAGGGCCGTTTTCGACCCCATGCCGTTGGCAGCCTGAATGGCGGCGACCGTCGTGCCGTAGCGCGCGGCGATCTTGCCGAGGTTGTCGCCCTTGCGGACTCTGTAGACAGTAGTCGCCGGGGCTGCTTTCTTAGGCGCTGCTGTAGTCTTGGCAGGTGTTTTGGCCGGAGTGGCAGGCTCGGCGGAAGCCGGCGATGCGGCCGCATCCTGCCCGGACGTTGACGGTGTCGAGGCTGACGACTGGCCCGAAGCCTTGGCTACGGCAACGACAAGCTCGGTAGCACCGGCCTCGCGGAGTTCCTGAGGAGTGACCTGTGCGACTTCCGCAGCGGCCACGACCTTGATGTTTTCAGGATTCATGCGTTCGAAAGTCTCGATGCGCAAAGAGTCGCCCTCGCGCACTTTTCCGCGACGGAGGTGGTTCCATCGCTTGATGTCGGTGGCTGAGACTCCATATTTGCGGGCTATGTCGCGGATGCTTTCGCCACGGCCAACGACGTGGGTCCTGACCGTCATCTGTTCGACAAGGCCGGTATGTGCAAGCTCGTTGTTTGTCTCGGCGTTTACGCTCTGGCGGCTCGCGCTGGCAAGGTTGGCAGCGCCGTGGTCGCTCTCGGGCAGCACAGGGTCGGCGGGCTGCGCCCCCGGCTCGACATGCGAGCGGCGGGCGTAAAGCTCGGAATCGTAGTCGGCGATGCGCTTCTCGCTCATCACGTAGCTCAGACACTGCTGGGTCGGCAGAGTGAGCGTGTATGGCCGGTAGTCTCCGGGAATCACGTCCTTGAGGAACTGCGGGTTGAGCATGCGGATTTCATCGACAGGGATGTTGAGCACAGCCGCAATCTGGTTGAAGTGTATGTATTTGTCGACAGTGACAGTGTCGGTGGTGAGATGGCGCTTGATGATGGTCGGGGTAATGCCGTGTTTGCCATAATAGTTCATCACATAGTTGGCGGCGATAAACACGGGGACATAGCCTCTGGTCTCTGCCGGAAGAAACTCGTAGATTTCCCAGAAATCCTTCTTCCCCTCCCCTGCCCTGCGCATGGCCTTGTTGACATTGCCGGGTCCGCAGTTGTAGGCGGCGATCGCAAGCGACCAGTCGTTGTAGATGTCGTAGAGCTGCTTCAGGTAGCGGGCGGCGTTGCGCGAGGAAAGACGTGCGTCCCTGCGCTCGTCGACGAGCGAGTTGACCTCCATGCCAAGCCCCTTTGCGGTGGCGGGCATGAACTGCCAGAGTCCGGCCGCGCCCGCACGCGAAATCGCGTTGGGATTGATGGCCGATTCGATCACCGGGAGATATTGCAGCTCAGTCGGCATCCCTTCCTTGATAAGCTCCTCGACAAATATCGGACCGTAGTAGCTGTGGAGGGCGAGCATGTCGGCCACAAGTGTGCGCTTCTTGGTCAGATACATGTTGATGAAATTGCCGACAAGCGAATTGTAGGGCATCTCGATTACGGTCGGTAGCACCTTGAGCCGCTCCTCGTATTCAGCAGGAGATGCGGGCTGCGGCTCGCCGAGGTCCATTCCCGGCACTACGTAGTTCTTTATATAGAAGTTCTCTTCAAGCAGACGAGTCTGTGTCTCGAAGCTTTCGGGAGCGATTATATTGTCGTCGGTTATTGACTGCTTGATGTCGAGTATCGACCGCGCACTGAGCGTCATCGAGGCCGAAAGCCCAAGAGCAAGCAATGTGGCAAGGATTGATTTTTTCATGTGACGGTATTTTGATTGGAGAGTTGATGAGAGTTCAGAAATTGAGCGCCCAGTAGAATCCCACGCTCGGCAGCGTGAACCGCCCCGAAGTGTCGCCGGGAAGAAGCGTCGGCGCGATGTCGACACTAAGGTCAGGCGAAATGTCGAAATGGGCAAGCTGGGCATCGACATAGGCATCGATCATGGCGATCGCATAGACACCGACCATACATATTATACATAGGTCGCGGTTGCGACGGTACATGTTCTTACGGCGGCGCAACAGGTCAGTGAGCCACGATTTGTCGAGATCGGCCTCATTGACTGTCGGTGCGAAGAAATCCATGTAGCTGTTTGTATTGGGGTCGCTGTCCATTATGTCGGAATAGGCGCGTGTGTAGTCGCGCAGCATGGTGTTGTTCCAGTTTGTGGCATAGCCAAGTCCCATGTATGCACCGACTACGATCGGCAGTTTCCAGTAGCGCCGGTTGTAGAGCTGTCCGAGCCCCGGGAAGAGAGCCGACATCCACACGGCTTTTGTCGGATTGGGGACAAAGGTGAAAGTCTTTTCGACATAGAGGCCGGCCACGGAATCATTTGGATTGGGGAGCGGTGCGTTGACCACGGCGGCAGAGTCGACAGGGACTACGGAGACCGAATCGCCATGAACCGAAAGACTGTCGACAACGACAACCGAAGGCTCTGTCAGAGGCCGTCCGATGGGAATGCTGTCGGGCATGACGGTGATGGGCGATGTCGGGCGCTTCTTGGGACGCACCGGTCTGTTTGGGCGCACCGGCAGATTGCGGCCGGCGCTGTCAATCGCCGCAACTGGAGCTGCCGGCGGCGGAGTTTCAGAAAAAATGTTAAAAGGACATGTCAGCACGATCATCATCATGCCGACAAGCACACCAAACAGAGGCCCTATGTGGTTATGATCTTTTTCCGCTGCTGATTGCATCTTAGTTATTCAACTGGCTTACAAACCATTATACAAACCCGCAAAGACCGGAGGAATAAACAGGTCCGGCCGTTCACTGTTTTGCAGTGTCAAAGATAGCAATTAATCTTTCAAGTTCCGCCTCGTCGCGGAAAGAAAATGAGATTTTACCCTTGCCGGAAGCATCGCATGTTAGCTTTACAGGGGTGCTGAAGCGCTGTGAAAGATGATTTTTTAAAATATCATAATCATTGTTAGAAAGTCTTTTGCTCTCATCGGCCGGAGTCTTGCCTTCGAGGGCGGCCTGCTGATATTTCTTGGCAAGCTCCTCGACCTTGCGCACCGAAAGCCCGTGTCTGAGGATTTCCTCGTAGAGTCTCAGCTGAAGTTTGGGATCGTCGATGCTCAGCAGCGCGCGCGCATGGCCCATGTCAATGCGCTTGTCGCGCAGCCCTAACTGAACTTCTGCGGGCAGACGGAGCAGACGCAGGAAATTGGCGATTGTTGTGCGCTTCTTGCCGATGCGTTCGCTCAGGCGCTCCTGCGTAAGATCATATTGCTCGATAAGCTTCTTGAATGTCAGTGCAATTTCAATAGCGTTGAGATCCTCGCGCTGGATGTTCTCGATGAGCGCCATTTCGGTAAGCTCCGTATCGTTGGCCGTGCGGATATAGGCCGGAACTGTGGTCAGCCCGGCCATGATGGCCGCACGGTAACGGCGCTCGCCGGCGATAATCTGATATGTATCCGGGCCGGTCTTGCGCAATGACAGCGGCTGGATGATGCCGAGTTCACGTATGGACCGCGACAGTTCTTCGAGCGACTCTTCGTCAAAGAGGCTTCGGGGCTGGTCAGGATTGGGAGAGATTCGCGAAATCTCTATGTCGTTGATGGCCGATGTGCCACGGGCTGGAGCGTCGTCCATCGCGATGAGCGAATCAAGCCCGCGGCCGAGAGCCGGACGTTTTGGCAGCATTTTGTTCAGATGTGATTAGTTGATTATGTCAGGATGCTTTCGCCTGATTTTTCGAGATGAGTTCTCGGGCGAGGGAAATATGAGAAGTAGCCCCGCGCGAGATCGGATCGTAGAGCAGAGCCGGCAGCCCGTGGCTCGGAGCCTCGCTCAGACGGATGTTGCGCGGAATCACCGTGTCGAACACCATCGGGCCGAAGTGTCCCTTCAGCTCCTCGTAGATCTGATTGGCAAGACGCAGACGGGCGTCGTACATGGTCAGAAGGAATCCTTCGATTTCAAGCGCCGGATTGAGTTTCGACTTGATGATACGTATGGTATTGAGAAGTTTGGTGATGCCTTCGAGCGCGAAATATTCGGCCTGAACCGGGATAATCACGGAGTCGGCGGCAGTCAGAGCATTGACTGTTATGAGTCCGAGAGATGGAGAGCAGTCAATCAGTATGAAATCATAGATATCGGCCACGTCGCCAACAGCTCTTTTAAGCACATTTTCACGCGAAGGCTTGTTGATGAGTTCGATTTCCGCACCGGCGAGGTCTATGCGCGAGCCGACAAGGTCGAGTCCCTCGCAGCAAGTGCTGACCTGCGAACCGGCCACAGGATAATCGTCGACAAGGCATTCGTAGATCGACGAGGCCATTGATTTTGGATCGATGCCGTAGCCCGAGGTGGCGTTTGCCTGAGGATCGGCATCAATGATCAGAGTCTTTTTCCCTTCGGCAGCAAGAGATGCCGCGAGATTGATTGTTGTCGTGGTTTTTCCTACACCGCCCTTTTGATTGGCGATAGCAATGATTTTACCCATAAGGTCTTTATTATCAATTTTCTGATGCAAAGTAACAAATAATATTGTTAACAATCACACTCCCAACCCTCAAAACGTGTTAAAATGTTGAAAACTCGCGGTGATTGTTAATAAACATCATCTAAACATTAAAGCTCCGTGACACGTTAGATTAATAAACATTCACGATAACAATTCACACCTATTTATTATGAGACGATTGATTTCACTGGCGCTGACACTCACCCTATCAGCCCTCGGCCTTCTGGCCGACACCCAGAGCGAGCTCAACGCTCACCTCAAGGCTTACAATTCGCGCATTGCAGCACATCAATATCTGCCCGCAGCCCAGTCAGCGGCAACCGCTGCGGCAGTCTGCGTCAATGCACATAACTATGACGGCGCTTTCCGTCTGCTCGGCAATTTTGACAAGGCCCTTGCACAGAACGGCATCGCGCCCGATTCGCTCCCAGCTGTCCGCTACACCACCGAAAAAGCTCGCTATGAGGCTTACCGTCAGCTAAAGAACAACGGTTCGGCGTTGAAATCCCTTTCGCGCATGGGCAACTTCGCGAAAAAAGCGGGAACGAAAGAAATCACAACCGATATGCTCTTCAATGAAGCGCAATACTATTATTCGACAGACCAGAACGCCAAAGGCGACCTTTGCATTGCACGGCTTATAAAACAGTTTGACAATTCCAAGGACTATACGGCTGCCGACAAGGCTTATCGCTCACTAATCGACCGTGCCGTATCGGCCGGCGATGCGGAACTTGTCGAGCATACATATGAAAACTACATGCAGTGGTCTGATTCAATCGAAGCCACCACCGCACACAGCGAGCTTGGAAAAGTCAAGAAAGAATATGCCGACTCTCAGGAGACAATCGCAGAGAAAGACCATACTATCGCCACCCGAACAGGCTGGATAGTCACATTTATCACTCTCTTTGTCATTGCAGTTGCGGCTCTCGCCATAGGCGCACTCTTCTATTTCCGCATCCTTGCAAAGAACCGCCGCATGAAAAAGTCTGTCGAAACCGCCAACGCACAGAGCGCAGCCAAGAGCGCTATACTCCATAACATGTCATCGCAGATGGAACCTACGCTCGAACGTCTCGACCAATCCGATCCGGCCGTACAGAATCTTCGTGGCTACGTGAAACGTGTAGGCGAATTATCCGATGTCGAAAATGCCGAGACCTCGGCTTCAGCTGGACTTGAGGAGACAAACCTCGACACTTTCTGCGAGACAATCGTGGCAAAAGTCCGTCCGCTCGTCCGTCCGCGAGTGACAATCACGCTCAACGGCACTAAAGTCTATGCGCTCATCAATCCTCAGGAAGTCGGCAAGATCCTCACACATCTGCTCGAAAATGCGGCAAAATATACTCCAGACGGAGGAAAAATTACATTGAGCTACAAAAAGCGCGGAGCGAAAGTCAACCAGTTTATCGTGACCGATTCCGGGCCCGGCATACCTGAAGCCGACCGCGACACCCTGTTCACTGCATTCTCGTCGCAATGCGACATAGCCGAAGGCGACCGCCTCGGCCTCCCCATCTGTGCCTTGCGAGCCGAAAAAATCAACGGGAACCTTATACTTGACACGACCGTAACATCAGGAGCTTCTTTTGTGCTCACAATCCACAACACATAACCGAAGTATTCTGAGATAATCACCACGATATAAAAAAACAACGACCATTAAACCAACAAACAAACTAAAAATTGTGTGGCCGGAGGAATCCTGACACCCTTATAATCCTTCTGATGTCAGCAATATTCACTGTTCAGGCCACAGAAAGGAGGTGTTCACCCATCTGAAAGGGGAGTGATTGCGTCAACAGTCACTCCCCACAAAAACGGCCTCTTGATTCCTACAATCATTATACTGAAAGAAATTCAAACAGTCGGAGGATGCGATTTTTTTTACGATGTGCAACTTTCCGGCTTTTTTCGTATCTTTACATCCATAAACCCATCCTGTCCATGATTAAAAAGACTTAATATCTGCGTTTGAAAAGCGAAAGTTATTGAAATCGACAGATTTTTACCTTTATAGGGGACTTTTGCATCCATTCTAAGATGTTATAAACGACAGGAGGCCATTAATTATGAAAAAGCTACTGTCAATACTCATGATAATATGCGCCCTGTGTGCGGATGCAGCTCCAAAAACACCTAAAGGACGCAAGGCTAAACGAGCCAAGACAACGAAGGTGGTCTCGACTCCGGCTGTTCCAAGACCTGCGCGCGAACCATTCGTGCGCAGCATAGATGCACCCGCCACTCCCGGCGGACTAAGCGGAAAGAACATCGCATTGTGGCAAAGTCACGGCCGATACTTCGACCAGAAAGAAGACAGATGGACATGGCAGCGTGCACGGCTTATGGGTACAGTCGAAGATCTGTATCCTCAGGCATACGTGCTCCCCTACCTCATTCCTATGCTTGAAAATGCCGGCGCTTACGTGCTTACGCCACGAGAGCGCGATGTGAGCATACAGGAAATAATAGTTGATTTCGACGGTGGCTATGCCCAAAAAGGCTACGAAGAAAAAAATGGTTCTAAGAAATGGCATACAGCCGATGGCCTCAAAGGTTTCGGATATAAAAAAGAAATACTGACAGACACAGACAATCCATTCCGCATGGGTTCTGTCCGTCAGATACAGACTGTCACCAATCCCGACAAGGCATCCGCCGCCTGCTGGTATGCCGATTTCAAGAAAGCGGGAACCTATGCCGTATATGTCAGCTACGCATCGCTCCCAAACAGTGCCCGAGACGCCCGCTATATAGTCAATTCTCTCGCCGGAAGTAAGGAATTTGAGGTAAACCAGCGTATCGGAGGCGGTACATGGATATATCTCGGATCATTTCCTTTTGCCGCAGGACGAAGCAAGACTCCTGTCGTCGAACTTCTCAACGTATCATCGGAAGACAACCAGATAATCTCGGCCGACGCTGTAAAAATCGGCGGTGGCATTGGTAATGTCAGCCGGTCGGCAGCAGGAGGAGAAGCGACTGTCAGCACTTATCCGCGATTCACGGAAGGTGCACGCTACTGGATGCAGTGGGCCGGCATTCCGGCAAGTGTCTATAGCGTCACTGACGGAAAAAATGATTATGAAGATGACTATAAGAGCCGTGGGATGTGGGTAAATTATCTTGCAGGAGGCTCGTCGGAACTTCCCGGACAGAAGGGTCTTGGAATACCGATCGACCTATCATTCGCCTTTCATACCGATGCCGGCACGACTTCCGATCCGGGAGCGACAATCGGCACTCTTCCGATTGTATACTCCAAGGGGGCGAAACTTGGCAACGGCGAATCGCGTACTACATCTTTACGCTATGCCGAACTTGTAACAAATCAGGTGGTCAACGACATCCAGACTTTATATGAGCCGACATGGAATCGCAGGAAACTTCGCGACAAACCATACCACGAAGCGATGGAACCTCAAGTCCCATCGATGCTTATCGAACTGCTCAGCCATCAGAATTTCGCAGATATGCGTTATGGTCTTGACCCGACATTCCGTTTCACGGTCAGCCGTGCGATATACAAAGGGATATTGAAATATCTCCATGAAAAGGACGGCATTCCGTATGTGGTCGAACCGCTGCCCGTCAGCCATTTCTCAATCGCAGGTAAAGACGGGAGATATACACTTTCATGGAAAGGTGTCGACGATCCTCTCGAACCAACAGCAAAACCAACATATTATATCGTATATGAACGAATCGACAACGGTGCTTTCACTGAACTTGAAGTTGTCGATAACCCTTCAATCAACATAAGTATTTCCGACAACCAAATCCACAGTTTCAAAATTGTGGCAGCCAACGACGGTGGTATAAGTTTCCCGTCTGAAATACTTTCAGTCTGCGACATTGCTGGTTCTGACAAGCCTCAGGTACTTATAATCAACGGATTTACCCGTATATCAGGTCCTGCCGAGATTTATGCCGAAGGACGCATTGGTTTCGACTACGCCGAGGATCACGGTGTTCCCTATTACGGTGATATCCATTTCACCGGGGAGCAGACCGAATTCCGGCCAGAGGCAAAATGGGTCACAAACGACGCTCCGGGCCACGGCTCAAGCCGCGCCACACATGAGACAGAGGTATTCGCAGGCAATACGTTTGACTTCGTTTTTGTCCACGGACAGTCGATTCGAAAAGCCGGTTTCCCGTTCATTTCGTGCGGAGTTGACGCATTCATCGACGGCAATGCCAAAGCCTCACCGATTATCGACCTGATCCTTGGAAAGCAAAAGGAAATCACTGTCGGAACTTCCGAAGAACGCAAATTCAAGCCTTTTACCGCAGCATTGAAAGACAGGTTAAGCTCTTTCTGTGAAGCAGGGGGCTCTCTATTCGTATCCGGAAGCTACATCGGAAGCAACCTGTTTGACAATACATACAGCTCGCCCGAAGAGCGAGTGGCAGACAGTCAGTTCGGACACTCCGTACTCGGACTGCAATGGAGACAATCAAAGGCTACTGTCACAGGAAAAGTCCGTGAAGTCAGATCGCGTTACGGAGAATTCCGAGGATGGCTCTCAATGACTTTCAATCAGCAGCTCAACGCTGAATGCTATGCAGTCGAATCGCCGGAATCATTCGCCCCGATGGATACATCTACCGCCGGCCCGATTCTCCGCTACACTGAAAACGACTTTATAGCAGGCGTGGCCTATGACCCGGGGACACACCGCACAGTCACCATCGGATTCCCCTTTGAGACAATCACTGGCTCATACGAACGTGATGCCCTCATGGCACAGATTTTAAAATTCTTCATCGCTCCTGACGGTGTACATCCCGGTGCACGTCCCAAAGTATTGCCTGAGACCATAATCGGGCTGGAATCACGGCCGACTGTGCCACCTTATCCCTATTCACGTAATCTAAATCCGAGAGAGACTGCAAAACGCTCCGAGGAAGAAGACGATAAACTCAACGAGAAACGCCGGAGGAAATCGACCGTTGACAAACGCAAACCGGATTCTCTCGCCTAATAGTCCAATTATTTATCACATTTCTCTGCAATGTCAAAACCGACCACATATCCGCGTCTTTCAACGGAGGCCATGCGCCTACATGCCGACAACGCGGCCGACCGGCCTGTAATCATAGCACTTACAGACCATCGAATCACTTTCACCGCCACCGGACGAGCCAGAATGGAGCAAATCCTTAATGACACGTGTGCAGCAATCGTCTATTCCGATTTCTTCACTCCTGACGGAAACGGCACAAATTTCAATACAAACCGTCTCATCAAATATCAGACAGGATCTCTGCGTGACGATTTCGATTTCGGACACATCGTGGCTGTCAATCCCGCTATGTTGCGTCAGGCAGTCAGCGAAATAACCGACAATTTCAATGCCGCCGGATGGTACGACCTCCGTCTTCGTCTTTCGCGCCTTGGGGAAATCATACATATCCCTGAAAACCTCTATACAGCGACTCCAATCGTTCGTTCTGACGACAAGACTGGCGAAGAAAGCCAGTTCAGCTATGTCGATCCACGCAACCGTGCCTCCCAGATAGAAATGGAACAGGCGGTAACCTCTCATTTGCGTGCCCTAAACGCATTGGTCTCCAGTAAAGGTCACACGCCCCTTGACTTCGAAAAAGATAGCTTCCCGGTCGAAGCATCTGTCATCATTCCTGTAAGAAACCGCCATCTTACAATCGCGGATGCCGTAAATAGCGCTCTTTCACAGAAGACATCCTTCAGTTTCAACGTCATAGTCATCGACAACCACAGTACCGACGGGACATCTGAAATCCTCGCTGCAATGGCAACTACAGAACCACGGCTCAAAATCATTGATACCACAATCTGCGAAGGAGCAGCCCCGGGAATAGGCGGCTGCTGGAATCTCGGCATCCATTCCGACTTCTGCGGCCGTTTCGCTATTCAGCTCGACAGCGATGACATATATAACCGTCCTGACACCTTGCAACTAATTGTAGACAAATTCTATGAACAGAACTGTGCAATGGTCATCGGGTCATATAGTCTGACAGATTTTGACGGCAATCCGCTGCCTCCCGGACTCATCGACCATGCCGAATGGACGGATGAAAACGGGCCTAACAATGCACTTCGCATAAACGGTCTTGGCGCTCCACGCGCATTTTTCACACCTGTCGCACGTAGAATCAATTTCCCAGATGTCAGCTATGGTGAAGATTATGCAATGGGACTTGCCATAAACCGTAAATATCGTATCGGTCGAATCTACGAATCGCTCTATTCGTGCCGCCGATGGAAAGGAAATTCAGACCACGCGCTGTCTCAGGAACGTATCAATGCAAATAATTTCTATAAAGACAGTATACGCACATTTGAACTTGCGGCAAGAATCAGAAATTAGAGTGACCTATAATAATCGCCGATAACCATACAATAGCATGAGCGTTATGAATAATGATACGTTCTTTGACAAGGAGCTTGAAAAATGGCCGATGGCAGCCGATAATTTTGCCCGAATCAGAAACAGTTTCATTGACGGTCACCGTCTCACATTGTCGGGTGATGGTTCACTTTGGCGTATTGACAAAATGTTTGTCAATCACCGCCGTGCATCTGTAACAGCCAAAACAGACCCGTCAAGCATATCGTCGCGGCCATGTTTCCTATGCCGCGACAATCGCCCGAACCTCCAGACGTCAATCGGTTTTCTCGGCAGATACGAAATTCTCGTAAACCCCTACCCGCTTGCCGACAGACATTTCACCATAGCGTCCACGCGCCACGAAGAGCAGTGTATTGATGCCGAATTCAGCCGTATTCTTGATATGGCCCAACTCGCGTATGAGATGTCAGGAATGTGCATCTTCTACAACGGAGCACGTTGCGGAGCATCCGCTCCTGACCATTTCCATTTTCAGGCCGTATCAACCGAGGCAGTCCCGAATATATTATCCAAAGATCTCTTAGGCGATAAGATAAAATATTCGAATCACGCTTCTCTATATAAAAATAACGAAAAGACCGCTCCATACCCGTTTTTTATAATCGAATCAACCGGCAATCCAGAATTGCACTCTGTATTCCGACTCTTATGGGCTGAACTTAAAGCCATAAATCCCGATTTACCGGAGCCGGATGTCAATCTTGCGATGATACATGATACCGAGCGCAATATCACAAGATCAATTGTCATCCCCCGCAGCAAACACCGTCCTGATTGCTACTATTTGGAGAAAGACAGACTACTAATAAGTCCTGCCACTGTAGAGATGCTCGGAACAATAATCTGTTCGCGACATGAAGATTTTGATCGTCTCACGCTACAATCCGCCTATGGCATACTCAAAGAAGTTGGAATCTCCGACACGCAGTTCAACCTCGTCGTGAGCCGTCTTGCAAACGGGCGGTATTCATGACAACAGTCTTACCACAATAATGTCATTATAAAAATATGAACCAGCAACCACAGGTGAGAGTCGGCATACTCTCCTCGCCATACATACGTTTTACACTCACCGGTCTCTATTCAGGTCCTGACGGAGTGTTGACCGAAGGTTCTCACGAAGCAAGAATAAATGACTCGGGAATCAGTTTTACTCTTGACGGCAAAACATATACATCCGTTGAATTCCATCCGAATACATACACAGGTGACACATTCGAGCTTGAAGGAGTGACAATCGGAGTAGATTTTCACTGGCAGCGTAAAGAAAATCAACGTTTTCGAGGCTCACTGCGAATAATAGTCCAAGACGGAAAACTCATGGCAATCAACGTCGTCGATGTCGAAGACTATCTTGTCAGCGTCATTTCAAGCGAGATGAAATCCACCTCATCGCTTTCGCTGCTCAAAGCCCATGCTGTAATCTCACGCAGCTGGGTGCTATCAATGATGTCACACGACAAGACTACCGCCAAACCGGGCGAAAACAACCTGAAACCAACAGCCATGAATGCCGTGCCGTCACTGATAAAATACTGGGACAGGGAAGACCATCGGAATTTCGATGTCTGCGCTGATGACCATTGCCAACGCTATCAGGGCATAAACCGCGTATCGACTTCGGTTGCAGCCGGTGCTGTCAACGATACTTATGGCGAAGTTCTGACACACAAAGGGAAACTTTGCGACACTCGCTTCTCAAAATGCTGCGGAGGTGTCTTCGAACAATTTGAAACATGCTGGGACGATGATCCCCGGCCATATCTCAAAGCCGGACGTGATGCGGCCGACACATTCGACTACCCGGACCTTACCGAAGAAGAAAATGCCCGTCAATGGATTTTAAACAATCCTGAGGCATTTTGCAATACGACTGATAGAATGGTGCTTTCACAGGTGATGAACGGTTACGATATGGAAACCCCCGACTTCTACCGATGGACCGTTGAACTGACTCAAGAAAAGATTTCCACACTGCTTGCCACACGGCTCAACACGGATTTCGGGGCTATACTCGCGCTCGTTCCACTCTCTCGCGGGACATCAGGACGCATCCGTGAATTAAAGATTGTAGGTTCAAAATGTGAGCTTATAATCGGTAAGGAACTACTGATACGCCGTGCACTGTCCGACACACACCTTTACAGTTCCGCATTTGCTGTCGAGCCCCACAGCCCTGATGCTGACGGAATACCCACCGGTTTCACTCTCCACGGTGCCGGATGGGGTCATGGCGTGGGTCTTTGTCAGATAGGAGCCGCTATAATGGGTGAACGAGGCTACTCCTACGATGAAATATTACGTCATTATTATGCTGACGCTTCAATCACAAAACTCTATTAGCCGATGAAAGCAGATTCAAAAACAGTTGCGTCCGCCCGCAATCCGTGGGCTTGGATTCCCACACTATATTTCGCACAGGGGCTGCCTTATGTCGCGGTCATGACAATTTCAGTCATAATGTATAAGCGGCTTGGACTATCAAATACCGACATCGCACTCTATACAGGCTGGCTCTATCTGCCTTGGGTGATAAAACCGTTCTGGAGTCCATTTGTCGACATCATAAGCACTAAACGCCACTGGACAATAACCATGCAGTGGCTCATAGGAATAGCATTCGCAGGGATTGCATTCGCGTTGCCGACATCATTTTTCTTTTCTCTGACACTTGCGATCTTCTGGCTTGTCGGTTTCACATCGGCCACACACGACATCGCAGCCGACGGCTATTATATGCTCGCCCTGACCGAACACCAGCAATCACTCTATGTCGGCATACGTTCGACATTCTACCGTATTGCCACAGTCGCGGGCCAAGGACTGCTTGTGATTCTTGCCGGAGCGATCGAAGATTCATCCGGCGACATTCCGTTCGCATGGTCGGTAGTGTTCGGCATTCTGTCTGTCATGTTCCTGTCTTTCGCACTCTACCATAGCCGCATACTTCCTAAAGTCGAACAAACATCCTCACGCCAGCTCGCTATAGCAAACGACGTATGGCGTGAATTCATAACTGTTTTTGCGGAATTTTTCCGCAAAAAGCAGGTCGGAGTTGCAATAGTATTCATGTTGCTCTACCGTCTTCCAGAGGCCCAGCTGGTGAAGCTCATCAATCCATTCCTTCTCGACCCTCCGTCCGCAGGCGGACTCGGCCTGTCGACCGGTCAGGTAGGCATCGTCTACGGTACGGTCGGAATCATCGGCCTGACATTAGGTGGAATCATCGGCGGCATAACTGCCGCCCGTCGAGGGCTGAAATTCTGGCTGCGTCCAATGGCATGGAGCATGTCGCTAACGTGCCTGACATTCGTCTATCTCAGTTTCGCCGATGAGCCGTCACTTACAGTAGTGAACGTCTGCGTGTTTATCGAACAGTTCGGCTATGGATTCGGTTTCACCGCCTATATGCTCTATCTTATATATTTTTCCGAAGGACGACACCGCACGGCCCACTACAGTATCTGCACCGGATTCATGGCTCTCGGCATGATGTTGCCGGGAATGGCAGCCGGCTGGATCCAGGAAACAATAGGCTATCAGAATTTCTTTATCTGGACAATGATATGCTGCATCGCCACAATAGGTGTCACTTATCTCATAAAAATCAACCCCGAATTCGGAAAGAAAGTGTAACTTGGGAACAGCCATCAACAGGAATTATACTCTCTTGATTTGTTACTAATATCAAATACTGTCTAATTCAGACTATATAATTCTGAAATTTCTAACCCCTGCCACTCTCTTTCCGGCCATGCAAAAAATAAAAATGACAACTCTGTTTTCAGCCATACTACTCTCGCTCGCAGCCATAAGCTGCGGGAACAACACAACTGAAATAAGCGGTGATAACGTAGCGACAGCCAGTGACAACCGCAATTTCACATCCAAAACCCGACTTGCGGACAATGAGGCCGTCCGTCCGGGCATCGAAGTGCTGCGTCAAAGCGGATTCGAAGCTCTTAAAGGCAAACGTGTCGGCCTTATAACCAATCCGACAGGAATCGACAATAAACTCAAGTCTACCATCGACATTCTTGCTGAAGCTCCTGAAGTAAAACTTACGGCGCTTTTCGCACCCGAACACGGAGTCAGAGGCAACTATGTGGCAGGGGCATCGGTTGCCAATGAGACAGATGCGAAAACAGGAGTACAGGTATTCTCCCTCCACGGTAAAACGAGGAAACCGACAGCCGAAATGCTAAAAAATGTGGATGTGCTTGTCTATGACATTCAGGACATAGGCACACGAAGCTACACATTCATCTCGACTATGGGCCTTGCGATGGAGGCCGCTGCCGAAAACGGGAAAGAATTCATGGTTCTTGACCGTCCGAATCCACTGGGCGGAAACAAGGTCGAAGGCAATCTAGTCGAACCTGCGTCACGTTCATTCGTTAGCCAATATCCAATACCTTATATCTACGGACTTACCCCCGGCGAACTCGCCCGTTTCCTCAACGACGAAGGCTTGCTGAAAAACGGTGTGAAGGCCAAGCTTGAAGTAATTCCGATGGAAGGATGGCATCGCTCGATGACATTTGCCGAGACTGGTATGCCTTGGGTGCTCCCGTCACCGCATATTCCTGACCCTTCGACATCGATTCTCTATCCGGCAACAGGCATTATGGGCGAACTTGACTATGTGTCAATCGGCGTTGGCTATACACTCCCGTTCAAGCTCGCAGGCGCACCGTGGATCGACGCTCAAACCCTTTCCGAGAGACTGACAGCGCTCAATATCCCCGGAGTAGAATTCCGCCCGCTCTACTACAAGCCGTTTTATGCTTTATATAAAGGCGAAAATCTAAACGGTGTTGAGATCTATGTCACCGACAAGGAAAAAGCACCTTTGTCACTCATACAGTTCTATATAATGCAGGAACTTGCGGCAATGTATCCTAATCAGAAGGCATTTGACAAAGCCACACAGTCGCGTATCAACATGTTTGATAAAGTGTGCGGTTCGCCAAAAGTCCGGGAACTTTTCACCCGCAGCTACAATGTTGCCGACCTCTCACCGTTCTGGAACAAGGATATCGACAGTTTCAAGAGCAGAAGTGAAATCTACTACCTCTACCGGTAACCTCATCCCACACTAAACCAAACCGATATTCAATATGATACTTATAGCCGATGCAGGAGGCACTAAAATAGAGTGGGCTCTCATTGATTCTGACGGCACTACACTACTGCGCACATCCACACGAGGACATAATGCAGCCCATGCCGACACACAGACTCTTGTCGATATGCTCCATGACGAAGCACCGGCACTTTATGCCGAGGCCCAAGGGGTTGATGAAATATTTTATTACGGTGCAGGTTGTGCCGGAGAGCGCAAGGTCACAGTCGCCAAGACACTGTCTGAGATTTTTCATGCGGAGACATGTCATGCCGAAAGTGATATGCTTGGGGCAGCACAAGCCCTTTGCGGTCGAAACAAAGGAATAGCCTGTATACTCGGGACTGGCTCAAATTCATGCTACTATGACGGCACTAAAATCACGGACCATGTATCACCGTTAGGATTCATCCTTGGCGACGAGGGCAGTGGCGCTGTACTCGGCCGACGGCTCATCGGAATGGTTTTCAAAGGCGGTTTCTCAAAAAAGATATCCGATAAATTTCAATGGCGTTTCCCGGAGGACGACATCAGTCAGATAATCACACACGTCTATCGCGGTGAGCGTCCGAATGCCTATCTCGCGTCATTTGTCCCGTTTCTGTCGGAGAATATAAGCGAAAAAGAGATTGAAGACTTCGTGGTAGGTGAATTCATACGTTTCTTCAGATTCAATGTCAGCGCCTATCCGACGGCTCACTCCCTGCCTGTACATTTCACCGGCTCGGTTGCCCACCATTTCGCCGATCAGCTCCGTTCGGCTGCCGTTACACTCGGATATACGATTGGGAATATCCTGAAGAATCCGATGGACTCACTGATATCCTTCCATCTGGAAAATCAAGGTCGCAATAAGTAAAATTCGACACCGGTCGAATGCCATTCGCCGTTTATTCCAAATCTATCGCCTTCTTCTATTGTATAGGCATAACGGCTTCCGTCACTTATCTCCTGAAGAACGATGCAGTCAGCCACCGGTTTCTGAAACACATAACCGATAATCGACCAGTCCTCGCCCCTGTCAAGCGACAGACGGTAGACATCTTCTGAAAGCCTGTTGCTGTAGAGAACCGCAGTGGCAGGCTGCTCTCTATTATACACCGCACCCAATACACCGTGGAACGGCATCCCTCCGTTTGTAAGATTTTCTGAAAGTCTATCATCGCTTACATAACGATACCGTATGCCATCCGTATGCTGAAACAGAATCCTGACGCTTGCCTTCGACGAACATACATCCCACACATTCTTTATATGACCGGCAATCACAGAACTTACAGCCGAACGCAGTGTCTCATCTTCGATTGCAGCGTGGAGAGGTATGAGATCATCTTTGTCGAGAAGTATCATTGCAGAATTTTCATTACAGACCGATGCCTGCCATTCATCAAGCCCCGTCACATATCCGTTGACCGTATCATATCGGACAGCCAAAGGATCGCCGCCACAAAACTCCATTGACAACGTAGCTCCGAAATTTCTTAAATTTAAATATATACGTGAAAGAGACTGCCACGGATAACCATCTTTTGACAGTTTCTCAAGCGTGGCTTTAAATCCATCGTATGCAGACGACATAACATCTTCTTTATGCACATAGGCATGATAAAGCTGACGCACGGCAAAACCCATCTTTGCACGTGATATTATATGAGTACCATATTTATCGACAAGTTCATTCGGCGACAACTCTTTCAAATCAGTCCTAAATCCGTCGCTAAGCGCTTCATAGAGCCTATGTTTCAACGTATTGAAATGTCCAACGGAGGTCTGCCCCCATACGACACGCATGATATAAGTGTCGTTCATGTGTCCGCTCTCTGTCAGAGTTCCGACAAAACCATATGACGGATTTGAGGATGATACGTCCATTCCCATAGATGACATTATGTCGCGGAGAAATTCTCTTGCATTTTCCCCTGCATAATATTCACCGCTGCCAGATGCCGTACCGGCAAAAATCGAGACCGCCCCGTCGGACATCTTATCGATGTCTATCACAGGCTGTCGCATAGAGGAGGGCGAAAGAAAAGATCCGGTGACATCGTAGCCTGAACCAAGAACCGATTTAATGCCTTTGCCGGAAGTAGCCGAGACCTGTATCATGGCATCGGTACAGGACGGACTTATATAATAGTTCTTAGGCAGCACAGGAGGGTAATCAGGCTCATCGCCATCATCATATCTTGAGTTATCACAGGCTACAGACAACAGCGCCGAAGCCAATACAGGTAAGATATATTTTATATGTGACATCTGCATTCAAAAAGATAACAATTGGTTTAACAACTACAAATTGGGTTTGACAAGGCTGATTTGAACATCAATCAGTCATTACGGTCAGGTTACAAATATATACAAAAAAAGCTAAAATCCATACTTAAATACGGATTTTAACTTTTTGTATTTAGATATATAATCCGGCTACTGTCAACGCTTACGGATTATTATATGATTGCTCTCGGTGATGACAACATCTACGCGGACATCGTGAGGCTCGGAATCTATCTCGTCGACAAGCTGGAAATCATAGGCCACGCCTACTTTCCGGGCACGGCTATCGGCAAGCAGACGGTCATAGTATCCTTTTCCACGTCCGACACGGTTACCGCTGCGGTCGTAGGCGACAGCCGGAACGACAATCATTTCAATATCGTCAATTGCCGACATATCATTGCCGGTAGGCTCTTCGATGTGAAATGAACCGAGAGCCAGACGAGATTCGTCATACGGAAGTATTTCAAGATTCACTCCATTGACGCGCGGAAGATAGAAGTGCTTGCGGCCACACCATTTGCGTATGAACTCATGGGTCGACAGCTCATCAGGGAGCGAATGATACATCAGTATCCTGTCGGCCAACAGAAAATCGGCAGTCTGCTCCAGCAGACCAAACACCTTTTCGGCAGCCGAAAACTTATCATCGTCACTCAGAAGAGTCTTGCGGGCCTTGACACTACGTCGTATATCATCTTTCTTCATCGAATTGTTTCCCTTGAATTATTTTGTAATCGGGAAAGCCGCTTTGCCGTTCGACAAAGCATCGACGCCGGATTTCACTGTCGGGTCAACCTCGTTGAACACCTCGAAATATCCCTGAACGCCGAGTGCATTGCGCGCAATCATGGCTTTCAGTTGGTTAACAATCAAATCGCGTGAAATGTTTATGTAGTACCATCTTGGGGCAATGCCTGCTTTCTGCGCATAGCTCACAAAATCCTGAAGCAAGAGATCGTCTTCAGGCAGCATGCGCATAAGCTCTACGGCGTTTTTTGCCGTTTCGATACGCGCCCGGTTGCGGTCAGTGTAGTCAAATGTATATTTCTGAATCAATCCGGTGTTAAGCACATTCAGATAGTAGGAGGTTATACCCATGGTGTCGTTGGGGACAAAAATATCAGGCATTATGCCTCCTCCGCCATAAACCGTTCGACCGTGAAGCGTCTCGAATGCAAGCGACTTGTCAAGCTTGATAGAGTCGGCGTTGTAAAACTCACCATGCTCATAGCGGTTGACAATATCGCGGTCATAATCTGTACCCGGAGCATAGGTCTTCTGGATGCAACGGCCCGAGGGTGTGTAGTACCGGGCGATTGTCAGACGGATGGCACTGCTGTCGGGCAATTCCATCTGATTCTGTACGAGTCCTTTTCCAAAAGAACGGCGTCCGATGACGAGTCCTCGGTCATTGTCCTGAATCGCACCTGAAAGAATCTCGCTTGAACTTGCCGAAGTCTCGTCGATAAGTATCACCACCTCATTGTTGAGGAAACTGCCGGAGCCATCACTCATTGTAGGGCGTGAATCTGGCGTAGCTTTTCCACGCATACTTACTATGGGAGAGCCGGCCGGAAGGAATTCATTAGCTATCAACACGGCCGGTTCCATGAATCCGCCACCGTTTCCACGAAGGTCTATGATGAATTTTTCAGCTCCGTCAGCCACCAGATTCATCATCGAAGTAAGAAACTCACTATATGTCGAGGAACTGAATTTATTGATTTTTACAAATCCGACTTTCGGAGCGACAAGATAAGCCGCATCAATCGAAGTGACCGGAATGTCGCCGCGAATCACATCAAAAGTCAACGGAGTCTTTGAACTGTGACGCCTGACCGTCAGCTTGACCGTACTGCCTTTTTCACCACGGAGTGAGCTGCGGACCTTGACATCGCTCCAGCCTTGTCCGGCAACAACAGTGTCATTTATCGCTATAATTCTGTCGCCCGCAAGAAGACCGGCTTTTTCCGAAGGTCCACCAGAAATAACTTCAAGCACATTTATACTGTCGTTCAGGAGATTGAACGATATGCCGATGCCTGAGAACGACCCTCCAAGCTCCTCATTGACATTTTGCAGGTCTTTCGCCGATATATATACCGAATGAGGGTCAAGACGCGAAAGCAATCCCGGAAACGAAGCTTCGAGAAGGCTGTCGGTATCGACCTCATCCACATATGAACGCTCCACGAGTTCAAGAATGGCATCGAGTTTGCTGCGTGAGCTCCACTTTCCCGAACCATTGAAAAATGCACTACCGATCCACATACCCGCCACCAAAGACAATGCAATGGCCAGCGGCATCCATACGGATGTTTTTTTCAGACGGTTATTCATAGAAGGTTTTTACAGATAGAATTTAGCTTTTTGACAGATAGTAAAAATTTTGCAGAACGCGAACACAGGTCACAGATACAGACAATCAGACAGCTGATTCAGACAACGGACCGGCATCAGCTATGTGACAGCACTCAACTCCGGCTCTTTTCAGGAGATCTATACCGTCAGTGATACGATATAGCTCGCTATAGACCACTCTCTTTATTCCGGATTGGATAATCAGTTTTGCACAGTCAAGACATGGTGAAGCGGTTACATAGAGAGTCGAACCTTCAGCCGAATTGTTCGAACGGGCAACCTTTGTAATCGCATTAGCCTCTGCATGAAGCACATAAGTTTTTGTAAGGCCATCGGCATCCTCGCAGACATTTTCAAATCCGGCTGGAGTCCCATTGAAACCGTCGGAAATTATCGTGCGTTCCTTGACCATTAGTGCACCGACCTTACGACGTTCGCAATACGAATTTTCTGCCCAGATACGAGCCATGCGCAGATAACGTCTGTCGAGCAATTCCTGCTTGCCGTTATGTTCCATTCTGGTTTTATTTTTATGCTGCAAAGGTAGTGAGAATTATTATATTGTGACACATTTCATCTTAAAATATTACACACCTGTCTATAAATTTGTGCAAATTTTCATATAGGCAATATTTATCATCCCGCATTTTTCAGACACAATGCTCCTTTTTTTGAAAATCCGCACAATAACGAATGTCGTATGTGCTTATGCCGAATCACCGGCAGCCACAATTGTCAAAGACACAACGAAAAAGCTGTTTTGTGTATGTTTGGGAAATTGACTACTTTTGTGAGTTAAATGATGCTGTAGTGCTTTTGTCGCCAATTCTTCCACGGGGATTCGCACAAACAGGAGGACTCAATCGTTTAAACTTTAGTTCGGCATGGCTGTCGTATATATATAACAGCCTCACTGCTGTCGAAATTATCAAAGGATTCATCCCCCTCAATAACTAACAAAAACATTTTGTAATCATGAAATTTGTTTCACTATTTGCATCAGCACTTGCCGTCACCGCCTTAGTCAGTGGCTGTGGCATTGTAAAAAAATCAGGCGTGACCGCATCTGATTCTAACTCAACTGTAAAAACAACTCCGGTGATCTCTAACATATCCTCATATGACGAAGCACAGATTGCTCCGCTTCTCGGAAGCTGGGCAGTCACTGCAATCAACGGCCAAAAAGTCGTCATCAACGGTGACAACCATCCCCAGATTACCTTCGAAGCTATCCCTGACGCAAAAACAGCCATAATGGTCATTGCATTCAACGGCTGCAACTACCTCAACGGCTCGTGGATCGTACAAGGAAGCAAACTCGAACCTAACGGTGAGTTCCTATCATCTCTAAAAGCGTGCAACGATGCCCCTTACGAGGCTGCCATGACAAAAGCCATAAACGATGTGAAATCCTACAGTGTTGTCGATGCAAACACGGTTGTCCTGAATTCATCGACAGGCAATACAGTCATGACTCTTCGCAAACGTAATCTGTCATTCCTTAACGGTGCATGGCAGGTTACAACAATTCAGGGCACACCTGTCCCCGCAAATACAGCCATAAAAGTCGTTATTGATATTGACGAATGCAAGATTCACGGCAACGCAGGGTGCAATATACTCAACGGTGCGATAGTGGTCAAACTTGACAAGGGTGACGGCATCGAATTCAAAGACCTCGCCACAACAAGAATGACTTGTCCCGCAATCGCTACCGAACAAGCCTTCATCCTCGCCCTCGAACAGGTTGACACCTGCGTTGAAGGGGCATCATCGGATCAGGCCATTATGAAAGGTGCAAACGGACAGCCATTGCTAACGCTGATACGAATCTCACCCGATCAGGTCGGTGAAGAATAAAGCAAACTCATTCATAATCCAGACAAACCATCTCACAAGACAAGATACGATGCAACCTGTTGACCAGCATAAGCTCATGCTAATTGACCGCGACGAGTTCAACCGCCGCATCGACCATATAAAATCACAGATGGCAGAACCGGGTATCCCGGCTCTGCTCATCTCTGATAATGCCAACAAATATTATGTGACAGGCCGTGTGTTTGACGGCTACGTCTATATTCCGCTCGAAGGCCCGGTGATTTTCTTCATACGCCGCCCCGTCGAACTTGAAGGCGACGGTGTCGTCTACATACGCAAACCGGAAGATATCGCCTCTTCAATAGGTCTAAATGTTCCTGAAGCTATCGGCCTCGAACTCGACGTGCTCCCCTATTCCACTGCCACACGTCTTAAGAATATATTTCCTGAAAGCGAGTTGAAAAACGCGTCAGGCGTAATGCGCCGTGCCCGTGCTGTAAAAACACCCGCCCAGATTGACATGATCCGCCATTCCGGCATAAAGCATGTCCATGTCTACAGCCGTATCCAGCATATCTTTCAGTCCGGAATGACCGACATGGAACTACAGGTCGAAATCGAGCGGGTCAGCCGTCTTGAAGGTTGTCTTGGTCAGTTCCGAATCAGTGGCGACTCTATGGAGCTTTACATGGGCAATGTGCTTGTCGGCGACAATGCCGACGCACCTTCCCCCTATGATTTCGCAATGGGAGGTGCGGGACTGGACCCGTCGCTGCCAGTCGGAGCATGTGGCACACCAATAAAGCCCGGCAATACAGTCATGGTCGACATGAACGGTAATTTCAACGGCTACATGACCGACATGACCCGAGTTTTTGCTTTAGGCGAAATTTCACCGCTTGCCATCGAAGCACATAAATGCTCGATTGACATCCACCGTACATTCTGCGACATGATGCGTCCCGGCGTTCTTGCCAAAGACCTCTATGCCAAGGCAGAGGAAATGGTCAAGGAACGTGGTCTATCCGCTTATTACATGGGCCACAGACAGCACGCCGGTTTCATAGGCCACGGTGTAGGCATCGAGATCAATGAGCTCCCTGTCATCGCGCCCCGCAGCCGCGACATAATAGCCGAAGGCAACGTGATAGCGCTCGAACCGAAATTTGTCATCCCCCATACCGGGGCGGTCGGTATTGAAAACACCTATGCGGTCCATGATGACCACGTGGAGTGCCTGACACCCGCTCCCGATGAGATTTCTTATTTCGACGTTTAGACAGGAAAGACTTCCGGCTAAAATCTGCCGGAAATTATTCCGGCCATTCAATATCATACAAAAGAGATGCAGTCATTAGACAAAGTAGTAACACAGCTTGACATACCGCTTTTCCATGCCATCGGTGACGCAGCCGATTCAATAGACCGCCCTTGCTATGCAGTTGGCGGATGCGTGCGCGACCTCTTTCTTGAACGTCCGTCGAAAGACATTGATTTTGTCACCGTAGGCAGTGGAATCGAACTTGCCGAAATCGTCGCTGAAAAACTCGGCAAAGGGACTCACCTGAGTGTATTCCGCAATTTCGGAACCGCACAGGTGAAACGCCGCGACATCGAACTTGAGTTCGTCGGCGCACGCCGTGAATCATACGACCGTAACTCGCGCAAACCTGTGGTCGAGGACGGCACTCTTGAAGAAGATCTCTCGCGACGCGACTTCACGGTAAACGCGCTCGCTATCCGCATCAACCGTAACGGATTCGGCGAACTCATCGACATGTTTGACGGTATTGGCGACATGGAGAAACGCATACTCCGCACCCCGCTCGACCCCGACGTCACATTCAGCGATGACCCGCTGCGCATGATGCGCGCAATCCGTTTCGCCACTCAGCTGAACTTCACCATATATCCCGAGACATTCGAGGCAATCAGACGCAACGCTCAACGCATAAAAATAATCTCACACGAGCGCATTGTCGACGAACTGATGAAAATCATGCGCTCACCACGCCCGTCGACCGGCTGGGACCTCTTGCTCAAATCGGGACTGCTTGCCCTGATTTTCCCGGAACTTTCAGCAATGAAAGGTGTGGATGTAGTCAAAGGCCGTGGCCATAAGGACAATTTCTATCACACCCTTGCCGTCCTCGACAATGTGGCGGAAAAGAGCGACAATGTGTGGCTGCGATGGGGCGCACTGATGCACGATATCGCAAAACCTGTCACAAAACGATGGGATGACAAACTCGGATGGACTTTCCACAACCACAATTTCATCGGGGCAAAAATGGTGCCGAGGATTTTCCGGCGCATGCGCTTACCTCAGGATACAAAAATGAAATACGTGGCCAAACTCGTCGAACTTCACATGCGCCCCATAGCACTGGTCGAAGACGAAGTAACCGACTCAGCCGTCCGTCGCCTCATCCATGATGCCGGCGACGACATCGAGGATCTCATGACACTGTGTGAGGCCGACATCACATCGAAGAATCAGGAAAAAGTCCGTCGCATTCTTGAGAATTTCGCTCTTGTCCGCCGAAAGATGATCGATCTTAACGAGCGTGACCATATCCGCAATTTCAAACCCCCGGTCGACGGCAACGAGATTATGGAGACGTTCGGTATAACCGGCGGTCCGGTAATCGGGACAATCAAGAGCGCCATAAAAAATGCCATCCTCGACGGAATCATCCACAATGACTATGACGAGGCTCACGCCCTGATGCTGAAGGTCGCAGCCGAACACGGACTCTATCCGGTAAGCACCGCTCCGGCCAAAACAGAGCCTGACAAGACAAATGACAACTCTAATCACGACTGATCAATGTACTATATAACCAAACGATTTGAACTTGCCGGCTGCCACCGCCTGCAACTTTCATACGAGAGCAAATGCTCGCGTCTCCACGGCCACAACTGGATTGTGACTGTCCATTGCCGTTCGCGCGAACTTAACGCCGACGGGATGGTTGTAGATTTCAGCCATATAAAGGAACGTATCACATCCTATCTCGACCACGGCAACTTCAACGAGCTGCTTCCCTTCAATCCGACAGCCGAAAACATAGCCCGATGGATATGCGAGCAGATTCCCAACTGCTACCGCGTCGACGTGCAGGAGAGCGAAGGAAATACCGCAAGCTACGAGAACGACTGAACATTTCAAGATAAACAATCATGAGCTATCGCATCAACGAGATATTCTACTCACTGCAAGGCGAAGGATACTTCACGGGGACTCCGGCTGTGTTTCTGCGTTTCAGCGGCTGCAATCTCAAATGTGGCTTCTGTGACACACGCCACGAGGAATTCACTCTTATGTCGCCGGCCGATATAATCGGAAATGTCAGCAAATTTCCCTCACGCCATATTGTAGTCACAGGTGGAGAACCGTCATTGCAACTTGACTCTCTCCTGATTGACATGCTCCACGAGGAGGGATTTTTCATCCAGATAGAAACAAACGGAACCAAGCGCCTCCCCGAAGGCATCGACTGGGTGACATGCTCGCCCAAAAGCGACGCCAAAGGCAACTGCGATGTCAAGTTGCGCCACATAGATGAACTGAAAGTCGTCTACGAAGGGCAGGATGTTGAATCTATCGCCAATTCACTCCCGGCCATGCACTATTTCCTCCAGCCATGTAGCTCACCGCACTACGAAGGAGGCTCGAACACATCAGAAACCGTCGAGTATATCCTTGCCCATCCCCACTGGAGACTCTCCTCCAGACCCACAAACTAATCGACATACAATAAGATATATAAAAAATCTGCATGATAACGACATCGTTTACAACGCAACGCTATCATGCAGATTTTCATTTCATCCGATTTCAGTCAATCATGACCTTTCGCGATATATTTTCATAGGAAATAATATATATTCCAACCGAAAGAGATGGAAGTGTCATGGAATCATTTGCCGGTCTTTCCATATAGATACATTTTCCTGTAATATCATATATCTTTAAAATCCCGGATCCCGGAATTAAATCTGTAGCCATAAGTTCAGAGCCAACTCTTTCCAGTTTCCATCCGGAATTGTCATTATCGACCAATTTTATGGATGTAACATCCGAAGAATATTCAATTTCCGCTGTCAGCAGATCGGACACCCATCCTTTAGAGTTACCGACAAGCAAATTTAATCTTGCTTTTGAATCAATGGAATTTTTCTCCAAAACATAGTCAGGGACAACTATTTCCTTACTTATAAATGACGAGTCTCCTACGCTCTCCAAATGACAGTTCTCCATACGGTCAATAAAATCATCCCACCATATTTTACACCAATCAACAGTAACAGCCGGATCATTCTTGAAAATCAAATTTTGATGTAGTGCTCCTATAGCATTATTTACAACAGTGTAATGATTCAAAAAATGATACCCCTCTTTAAGATTGGATAAATCAATTGATGTTTGAATACTATCCCCATTCATACGGATATGAGAATCAATATTGAAATCATCATCTAACCAATATATCCATTCTGAATTTCCGGCAACAGATATAGTAGCTTTTGCAGGGACATAAAACAAACTACTTAAAACCGGCCCATAGCAACCTACAGAGGACTGCAATCTATAATGCAACGTATGATAACCTTCATCACATGTACTTGCATCGATTACGAATGACACGTCAGACGAGTCATAATCAATGCGCTTAATATCTTGCATAGAATTGTCAAACCAATATTCGAATACAATACCACCAAACATATTTAACGGTGATAGCATGAAGATAGCGACAATCAATGAATACAAGTGGTTCATGATAGTTCTATTTTAATCTTCGACAACAACCTTCAAATCTATTTTCAGCTTACCGGCCGCATCTGTTTCTCGGTCTATATTACATTCTACAACACGTGGTATCGAGGGATAAGGTTTATGACCAAAACATCCGACAGGCGCTTTATATTCCCATCCTCCACTTTGTGGAATAACTATCTCTTCTTCAAAAAACGACGGAAAAGAGTCATTGATAACAGAATAATTATCCGAATCAATAAATCTTCCTTCGATGTACATAGCTAACGTTCCATCAGGAACGATATAGGAAACATTTCCATAAAGTCCACCGAAAAGCATCAAATCCCTATAGTCACTCTGTCTGTTCAGATGTAGAGCAGCCTGTGCTGTGCTTTGTCCGGTTACCATACGAGACCAATGAATAGCACAATTTCTATAGATTCCATAAGAGGCAAGTTGATTATCATAATGCTTCACCCCCCTGACATAATGCACGTTTATTTCCTCTAATGCAACATTATGAATCGTACAATATTCGAAGTTCGCCATATTATCAGGCGTATTGCCATTATGCTGCCTATAGATTTCTGATCGGCGATAACTTTCCTCAATACCTCTTGCCAATGAAAAATCATTTTGTACCGCACAATCTTCAATCAAAGTTCTCGTGTGGGTAGTATCCGCAGCGAGTGATTCTATAAAACAACGTTTTACTTTCAAATCATTAGATAGAGACATTCTTAATGTTCCCAATATGCGTAAACCACATAGAGTGACATCATCGGCTGAAACCTCTAACGAAATCAGAGATGTAGACTCTTCATTTGGATCAAAAGCATAATTTCCTATAACTGATACTGATTTTTCAATACATTCCACTGTATTAAAGTTTCCTTTAGACAACGTGATTACATCCCCGTCCTGTGCATCCTCGTATGCCTCAATGAATGATTGATACCCATAGAAAACCTTAATTCCATTATCATGCTGCAAAGTCGCGGTCAATGACTGGAATAAGCGTTGATTCCACATAAAGCAAGAAACAAAAATAAAATGATTGGCTTTCTCATAAATAATATTCACTTATCCGATAATACGTCCCTATAACCGGTATTAGAAAAAAATTAAAAAGCGCAGGACGATGTTCAGTTTATCTCAACGGAGGCATCGCCAAACGCCCAATCAGAAATAAACAGTCCACTCCCACGCCTGAACCGGATATCTACAACCCCATTCTTGCGATGGAGTTGACATACGACAAGCATGAGCGCCTTCACAGACTGCTTTTCCCTCTGATTTAAAAATTTGGCGAATTTCCGTTGAAGGACAAAGCATGAATACGCTTCACTAATAGAAAATAATTTAAAGAAAAGACTCTCTCGCCTAAATCCATGCAAATATACGCATTTAAATTGTTATTGCATGGTATAACAGACTAAAAAACAAACTTATACTTTAGATTCTACATTAATATTACTAAAGTTACAGTCGTAAATTGACTCACCTAAAGGCAGAATAGAGTATGGGACTTAATTCTAAACCAATTTTTATTTTATAGGCCGATTAATTGCCATTACTCTTTTTATATCCGTTTCTCATTATTGACCTCCACTCACTTACAAGGCATTAAATATGTCTGTTTTCAATGAACTTTATTCGAAGATTAATTATTAATTTTGTAGAGACTAATAATTTTTCGTCCAGTTATGAAATTTAACAAACTGTTTATCATAGGAGCAGTTGCCTCACTATGGCTTACTTGCGGCTGCGCAAGCCACAAGGATAACGACCATCTCGTCATTCTCCATACCAATGACACCCATTCAGCCATCGATCCGGACCGCCACGACTTGGGCGGGGTTGCCCGACGCAAGGTTTTGATTGACAGTGTGCGCGGCGAACATGAAAATGTAATGCTCGTTGATGCCGGCGATGCTGTACAAGGATCGCTCTACTACACACTGTTCGGCGGTGAAGTCGAACGCAAACTGATGAACGCCCTCGGCTATGACATCCAGATTCTCGGAAACCATGAGTTCGACAAGGGTATGGAGCAGCTTGCCAAAGAATGGAAGCAGTTAAATGCCAACCGTCTCAGCACAAACTATGATTTTACAGGCAGTGCGCTGGAAGGAATGTTCGTACCTGCTGTCATGCGTAAGGTCGGAGACAAGACAATCGGATTTATCGGAATCAACCTTGACCCCGCAGGAATTATCAGCGAAGCGAACTACAAAGGCGTAAAATATATCGACGGCATCAAGGCTGCCAATGAAGAAGCCGCCCGACTGAAGGCCGAAGGAGCAGATATGGTTATCGCCGTAACCCATATAGGCTATGACAACGAACCCGGTTATAGCGATATGGATATCGCGCGTAATTCACGCGACATTGATGTTATAATCGGTGGTCATTCCCACACGGTCGTCGATCCCAACGACACACGCAGCGGTGTCCCGACTTGGAGGGTAGCAAACGCGGCCGGTGACACAATCTCAGTATTGCAGACCGGCTCGAGCGGTGTGAATCTTGGAGAAATAGACATTGACCTCGACACCAAACAGGTCAAAGCCAGGTTGATTCCTGTCGACAAACGACTTGATGACCGCGTAAGTTCCTCTATCGAAGAAATCATCGCCCCCTACCGCCAGCAGGTGGAAGAAATGCGCTCAAAGGAAATCGGCTCATCGCCATTCGAATATGAGCGCAAGTCAAGCGAGATGCTAAATCTACTGAGTGACTTTGTAAGAACCCGTGGCTCAGAACTGTGCGGAAAACCCGCAGACCTCTCCATCATGAATAAAGGCGGTATACGCAACAGCCTCGCCGCCGGGACTATCACTCAAGGCGAAATCATAGACATCGCACCGTTCGACAATTCAATCGTAGTCATGGACATCAAGGGTAGCGACCTTCTTGAAAACTTCGGCATCATGGCCGCACAAGACGGCAACGGGGTCAGCAGCAACGTAAGCATCCTCTACGATCCGGCCACAAAGAAAATCAACAGCGCCACAATCGACGGCAAACCGATCAACCCTGACAAGACATATCGCCTCGCAACCATCGACTATCTTGCGGCAGGCAATGATTACATGGAGCCGCTGAAACGTGGAGTCATACTCTCGCGCAGTCCTGAAGTGCTCTATCAGATACTTATCGACTACATCTCTGTCGGAAAGCTCGACAACCTCCTTGCCCACCCCGACAAAACACAACGAATGAGAAGCTTCTAACAAATTCATATTATGAACGGATGGCTAACAGTCGGACTACTTGTAGTATCCAACATATTCATGACTCTCGCATGGTACGGGCAGCTGAAACTCTCGGAAATGAAAGTCATTACACCCAACACTCCCATAATCTGGATTATATTGGCATCATGGGGAGTCGCACTACTTGAATATTGCTTCATGGTACCTGCAAACCGTTACGGATTCACGCAGAACGGCGGTCAGTTCTCACTGATTCAGCTAAAGGTAATGCAAGAGGTAATATCACTGCTCGTTTTCTCGGTGTTTGCAATTGTGCTTTTCAAAGGCGAATCACTGCATTGGAATCATCTGCTCGCATTCGGTCTCCTCGTGGCGGCAGTCTATCTTGTTTTTATGGAATAATCCAAAAACCTTATAAATCAGACAGCCCTCCGAAAGTCATTTATCGACTTTCAGAGGGCTGCTCTATTACAATAGTTCGGTAAAATTTGCATATTCAATTGAATATCAATAAGATACAACAATTCAATATCGATGCAAACTATTGTGTATCAGTGCGATACAGCTATGCCTGCTCAAAAATTACCGAACTGTTGCTATTATAAATCCGTTTTGATTATACGTTATATAAATTCATCCGGCATGCCCTGCAATCAAACTCAATCCGAAGTCTCGTCTGCCCGCTGACGAGAGTCAACGGTCCTATCCAATCCTTACCGCATGATTCTTTAAGGCATTTCCCAAGTTCACGGCGCAGACAATAGCGTGTCGTCATGACTGGTTCTCCCCCCTCGCGAGATGAGCCTTTCACTATCTCAATCGCCGGAACCATATCTTTTGCTCCATGTGAAATATAGAACTCGCGCGCAAGACGGTTTGCAACATTGTCATGTACGGTAAGAGATTCACCGTAGGGCAAAGCCACATCAAATTTCTCCGGCAAACGGTAGGAATAACGATAGGTTGCCCTTGAAGCACGGTCAAGCGCGTCGAGACAGTCCCGTCGCAATGCCGTCAGGACTGATGCCGGAATAAAAAACGCCCCGGCAAGATCGACAATCCGACCCGCCCGGTAGGCCGTCCCGCCGAGTTTATCAAGTATGCGACGGCGAGGAGTCTCCTGTGGTGTTACAGCATTGTCCAAAGAAGGCACACCGGCAGTAACTGAAGCCGAGCATCCGCGTTCGTCAGTCATCTCAAGCGAAATCAATTCAGGGCTGACTACACGAAGCGCCATATCAACAGATATCGTACGCGAAGTCTTTGCTGCCTCTATACTGTCGTCAAAGCTCTTGTCTCTGTTGCGATAAAGCACCGTCCCCACAGGGATAGACTGGGGAGTGGCAGGAAAAAGCCTGTTACCGTCAACACGGTTCAGACGGAAACCGTTGAACATTCCGGCGGAATTGAAATATCCAAGTCCGTCGCCATTGACAAGATTCTCACTCAGTCTCGCTGTGATGACCTTCGGTTTGCAGTCGGTCACCACACCTACTTTGAGTCCGATAGCTTTCGGCGAAGCCATCGATGCCATTCCCTTGGCAGGAGCTTTCCCGGTTAGGAAATAAGGTGTAAATCCACGGTTGAAACTTTTGTCAAGCGAAGGATTGAAACCGAGACGCACAGCCCCGACCGACTGGCGCACATAGCGGCCACCGCTCTCGCTGACAAGACGGTCGAGAATACGGCTATAAGCGCCCACTGTATTTTTAACGTATGCCTCATCCTTCAGACGACCCTCGATTTTAAAGGAACTGACACCGGCATCAGCCATATCCGGAATAGCGGTCGAACGATTCAGATCGCGCAGTGACAGCAGATGTTTACCCTTGACAAGCACACGGCCGGTATCGTCAACAAGGTCAAAAGGCAGTCGACAGATCTGCGCGCATTCACCCCTGTTGGCACTCCGTCCGGTGGATGCGAAACTTGCACGGCAGTCACCGCTATAGCTGACACAAAGAGCGCCATGTATGAAAGCCTCAAGAGGAGTGCCGGGGACGGCTGCATGGATTTCTGAGATTTCCTTAAGCGAGAGTTCCCGGGCAAGTACAAGACGGGAGAATCCGACATCAGCAAGAAAACGGGCCTTGGCCACATCGCGGATGTCGCATTGCGTACTTGCGTGCAGCTCAATCGGCGGTATGTCCATGCGCAGGACAGCCATATCCTGAACTATAAGGGCATCGACCCCTACACGGTATAAATCACGAATCAGACGCTCGACAGAAGAAAGCTCACTGTCATAGATGACGGTATTGACCGTGGCAAAAATCTTTGCATTAAACTTATGGGCAAAATCGACCGCACGTGCAATGTCCGAGACCGAATTTGCGGCAGCATGACGTGCGCCATGACTCGATGCCCCGATATAGACCGCATCGGCCCCGGCACTTATAGCGGCAATGGCAATGTCGGCATTCCGGGCCGGAGCAAGAAGTTCAAGAGAGGTAGCGGTTATTTTGCTCATAGTTATATCGCCTAAATGTTAAACAGAGTTAAAATCATGAAGTTATGATTAAACCATCGGAGTTTTGTCGAGTCAAAAAAACATACAACGTAATAGAATTAGCTTTTTGATTATATGCTCTGCGTCGGCTCGGGAAGAGTGGCGCAGGGCACTTTTTCTTTTTCCGATTATACATTAACGTCGGAATAGGACGGATTATTGTTGGAAAACGTAGGAATACGGATATCGAAACAGAAACGTCTGAAAAGATCTGCACCTATAAATTGCAGCTCCTTTCAGACGTTCCTGTTTCTTTCCGATAAAACTCTAAAGAGTATCAAGAACCCTAATAATGGGCATTTATATAATCTTTCACCTTGCGTACGCGACGGCTGTCGCCGACAGGCTTCATCGATGCGAACGACGAACTTGACAGCCTGCGGTAATGGCCGTCTTCGGCGAGTTCGTGAAGTATCGACATAAGTTCGAGCATACGGTAAAATCCCGACTCTATTTTTGTAAGGTTATCAAGTTTGCTGAACACTCTCATGATTCCCTCACAGGTGAACGCGATGCCGTTTGAACTGTTTTCAAGCATCCGTCTGATGCTCGACAGCTGAGTCTTTGCAAGTAATTTCTCGCCAAAGAGATCCGGTGAAAATTGTATCGTTATCTCGCGTATTTTGTCACTCGTACACTCATGCTGCTCCCAGCCGTGCTCAATCCCGTTGCCGATAAGCACAAGATCATAATGTCCGAGTGTCTCGATGGAATCTCCGACCACCCGGCGCGCACCGTCGCAGTTTGAAACGAAATTCAGTTCATATTCGGCATGGCGGTGTACAGGATAAGTAAAACGGTCCTTATACCTGTCAATCAGATAAAAGCAGTCTTTTTCCGACAATGGAGTGATTTCGGTTATAATCTTATTCATGGCGGGATTTTAAAGATAACATAGAAATATAGGTAAGAGATTAAAGAATAAAGGCTGAAACCTTTTCTGCAAAGTTAAATATTAATTCCAATTATCAAAACAGACAGGCCACACCTCAACGGCGATTTTTGCACATTTGACATATCTTTGTTAAAAAAGTATCAGTTTTCACATTTACAACACTCCGTTTCGGACATTTCATGTCATTACCGCACCATAACAGACTGTTATACATCCATTGTCCTTCATGGCTGAAGATTTGCCTTTTAATTTCCGTTACATATTTATTATTAGGCGAAAAATTTGTTATTGACAAAGCGATGTCGTAATTTTGTAGAGTTTTAGCGTCATCAATCATTCACATCAACTTATTCGGAATGAAAAAATTTTTCATCTCTTTTCTCGCTACGCTCGCCGGCATCTGGTTCTCTCTGCTGCTGGCCATCTTCGGTATTTTCATTGTAGCCGCGGCGGCAATCGCCCATTCCGCAGGCTCGTCTACTGTTGACATAAAGGACAACTCCATACTCCGGATCGACCTCTCCGGCTCAATACTTGACCGACAGCCCAAAATCGATTTCATGTCCATTATCAAGGAAGAAGATAAAGGAATTACAATTCTTTCCGATATCACAGGCTCAATCGAAGCGGCTTCGACCGATGACCGCATCAAGGGAATCGTCATCAACTGCTCAGGATCAGCCGCAGGACTCGCCCAGCGTTCAGCAATCATCGAATCACTCCACAAGTTCAAGCAAACCGCTCCCGACAAATGGATTTACGCCTATGGCGATTCATACACTCAGGGCGACTATTACATAGCAAGTGCCGCCGACAGCCTTTTCATCAATCCCATAGGCTCTGTCGATGTCAGAGGTCTCTCCGCCACGACACTTTTCTTCCACAAATTCCTTGAAAAAATCGGAGTTGACGTGCAGGTTGTAAAAGTCGGCACATACAAAAGTGCCGTCGAACCGTTCATTCTCGACAATATGAGCGAACCGTCACGCGAACAGCAGCAACTCTATCTCGACAATATCTGGGAGACAATCAACTCGACGATAGCCGAGTCGAGAGGTGTCGATGTCGCAAAGGTCAACGAATGGGCCGACAATTTCATCTTCACTAAAGACCCGAAGGAATATATCGATGCCCGTATTGTCGATGCTCTCGTCTACCGTCACGAGTTTGACCAAAAACTCGCCGACCTGACAGGTCACGACAAGATCAAGGATATTGACTATGTTTCTGTTGCAGACTATGCGAAAACAGCAGATATAAGCACGGTCGGCAACGGCAAGGGTGCTGAAATCGCAATCCTTTATGCCTGCGGCGATATCACCGATGAAAGCGGCAACGGCATAGTAGCCGCCGACATGGTTCCTGAAATCCTTGATCTCGCTGAAAATGATGACATCGACGCTCTCATAATGTATGTCAACTCTCCCGGTGGCAGCGCCTTTGCGTCAGAACAGATATGGGAAGCCCTCCAACAGTTCAAGAAACTGACAGGCAAACCATTCTACGTATCAATGTCGGATTATGCAGCGTCAGGCGGTTACTACATCAGCTGTGGAGCTGACAAAATTTTCGCTCAGCCCGTGACTCTTACAGGCTCAATCGGCATCTTCGGCATGATTCCCAACGCCCACCGTCTGCTTTCCGATAAACTCGGCATAAACACAGGGACTGTCAAGACAAACGCAAACGGCAACTTCCCCTCGATAATGGATCCCATGACACCCGCTGAGGCTTCAGCCATGCAGGCATACGTAGAACGAGGCTACGACCTGTTTACAAAACGCTGCGCCGAAGGCCGTCACATCTCTCAGGACTCAATAAAGAAAATAGGCGAAGGCCGTGTCTGGGACGGACGCGAAGCACTGCGCATCGGACTTGTCGATGAACTCGGTGGCCTCGATGCCGCCATCGCAGCAATGGCAAAGCAGCTTAATGTCGAAAGCTACACCATCAGCACCTATCCGAATCCCAAACAGAAATGGTATGCTTCCATAATCGAAGCTGCAGGCAGCGACATCAAAGCCGCCATAGTCCGCAATGAGCTGGGAGAGATGTCATCGCTCTACGAAACGCTTGAGCGCGTCAAAGGCATGTCAACCCTCCAGTGCCGAATGGATTTTGTGGATGTCACTCTTTAACGACACAATCATTCTGATACAAAAGTCAAACCTCAAACTCTGAAAATTAATTGGCTCGCAGCAAATTCTTATCAATGCTTCTGCTCTATCCCATCTCGCAGCTCTACGGGATGGGGATAGCCATACGCAACAAGATGTTTGAGTATGGCATGCTGAAGCAACAGGAGTTTGACATCCCGATTGTTGTGGTCGGCAATCTTGCCATGGGAGGCACAGGCAAGACTCCACACGTCGAATATATTGTCGGATCAATGCTGGGACGATATAACATCGGAGTGCTTTCACGTGGCTATAAGCGTGCGACAAGTGGATTTGTCCTTGCCACTCCCCAGTCGCGCCCCGAGGATATAGGCGACGAATCATATCAGATATATCGAAAATTCGGCCCTGACATCACTCTTGCCGTATGCGAAAAACGCTCAGAAGGCATCAGGAAGATGCGTGAGATCAATCCAAAGCTCGACATGATTATTCTCGACGATGCGTTCCAGCACAGATATGTAAAACCATCGGCCTCTGTCATCCTCACCGAATACAACCGCCCTATATTCAAAGATAAACTCCTACCCTACGGACGTCTGCGAGAACCCTCCAGAGCTCTGAACAGAGCAGAGATAGTGGTTGTGACAAAATGTCCGCTCGGAATGAAAGCGATGGACTACCGCATCTTTGAAGAAAATCTGAAACTGTTCCCCTATCAGAAACTCTATTTTTCACGGTATAACTACGGCCATCTCGTCCCGATTTTCCCGGAGGAAGTAGCCGATATCCCGGCTCTTGACTCTCAGAATGCCGACACATCAATCCTTGTTGTCACAGGAGTGGCCAACCCAAAACCGTTTGTCCGCTATCTGCGCCGGCATAAAGCCAAAGTCCAGCTCAGACGTTTCAGAGACCATCACAACTTCAGCTCCTCCGATATGGAGGAAATCACAAACCTGTTTGACCAGCTACAAGGCAAACGAAAATTCATTGTAACGACTGAGAAAGACGCTGTACGCATACTCAACAATCCCTACTTCCCCCATCGTCTGAAACAGTCCATATTCTACGTTCCTATAAAGGTTGAATTCATAGACCGCGGAGAGCCTGATTTCACTTCCGGACTTGAAAAAACCATCCGCGACTCCCGTTTGTTTAAATCTTAGTATCCTGACTGCATCCTCATGCGCATCAGACACATGTGCATATAGTGCTTAAGCAGCCGGAAATCTATAATCATCAATATCATAAGAACCATGTTAGAACAAATCAAACAGACAGCTGATTTCCTCCGCTCGAAAGTGGATGAAATGCCTAAGACAGCTATTATCCTCGGAACCGGACTCGGTGCGCTCGTGGACCATATCGACGATAAAATCTATATTCCTTATTCAGAAATTCCTAATTTCCCGGTGTCGACTGTCGAAGGCCATAGCGGCAACCTCATCTTCGGCAAACTCGGCAACAAACTTGTCATCGCCATGCAGGGCCGTTTCCATTACTACGAAGGCTATGACATGAAACAGGTCACTTTCCCTGTTCGCGTGTTCAAGGCTCTCGGTGTCGACACTCTTTTTGTCAGCAATGCTTCAGGCGGAATGAACAAGGAATTTCAGGTAGGCGACGTGATGACTATCACCGACCACATCAACCTCTTCCCCGAATCACCTCTCCGTGGCAAGAACTATAACGAGCTGGGCACTCGCTTCCCTGCTATGACAAACGCCTATGACAAAGAGCTAATGAGTCTTGCCGACAAGATTGCCGAAGAAAAGGGCATACGCCTGATGCACGGCGTATATGTAGGTGTCACAGGCCCTACTTTCGAGACCCCTGCCGAATATGAATTCTACCGCATCATCGGCGGTGACTGTGTCGGTATGTCAACAGTCCCGGAAGTCATTGTCGCAAACCATGCAGGAATGCGTGTCTACGGCATATCGGTCATCACCGACCTCGGTGGCAAAGATGTAACCCAAGTCCCGACCCACGAGGAAGTACAGCAAGCCGCTCTCATCGCACAGCCCAAGTGCCTCGAAATCATGAAGGAACTTGTCAACCGTTGCTGATACCTGTCTGAAAAGATAAAATAACCATAAGGCCACCGCATGCGGTGGCCTTATTCCGAATCATCACCTATATAGAATCTGCTCAATATGGAAATTTCCGAATTAGGCGAATTTGGTCTTATCGACCGTCTCACAGCCGGGCTCAAACCGGTCAACAGCTCAACCGTAAAAGGTGTCGGCGATGACTGCGCGATTTTACGCAACCGCGAGACTGACATTCTCGTCACGACAGACCTCCTGCTCGAAGGAGTCCACTTCGATCTAACATACGTCCCACTCAAGCATCTCGGTTATAAATCAGCTATAGTAAACTTTTCAGATGTCTACGCAATGAACGGCACACCTCGCCAGATTACCGTTTCTCTTGGCATCTCGAAACGTTTCACAGTCGAACATATCGAGGAACTTTTCGCCGGCATACGTCTTGCCTGCGAAATCTACGGTGTGGATCTCGTCGGAGGCGACACGACATCTTCACGTCAAGGGCTGGTAATTTCCATCACATGTATAGGTGAAGCCCCTGCCGACAAAGTCGTAAGCCGTTCGGGAGCGAAAGATACGGACTTGATCTGCGTTTCAGGCGACCTCGGAGCCGCCTATATGGGACTCCAGCTTCTCGAACGCGAGAAAATTGCATCAGCCGGACAAAAAGATTTCATTCCGAAGTTCGAAGGCAAGGAATATCTTGTCGAACGCCAGCTGAAGCCCGAAGCTCGCCGTGATATCATCGAAGAGCTTGCCAAGGCTGGAATCGTCCCGACCGCCATGATGGATGTCAGCGACGGCCTGAGTTCAGAACTGTTGCATATATGCAAGCAGAGCAATGTCGGATGCCGTGTGTATGAAGATCGAATACCTATCGACTATCAGACCGCCATCATGGCTGAGGAACTCGGTATGAACCTCGTGACAGCCGCCTTGAACGGAGGAGAAGACTACGAACTCCTGTTCACTGTCCCGCTACATTATCACGAACAGATAGAGAAACTGCCCGACGTAAAACTGATCGGCCACATAACCAAAGCCGATCTCGGATGTGCCATGATCACCCGTGACGGTACTGAAATACCACTCCGCGCCCAAGGCTGGAATCCCCTCGCCGCCGAATAACAGAATTATTCTTAAAACGTAAGCATTGCTTTCAACGTGAGACATATACGTGAGAGCGGTGCTTATGTTTTATCGTCCGACCATGTTCGCTTCACTCATCGGCAGGAATCTCATTTTCCCGTCCGTCTGACTTTCTTCCCCTTAGACTTCTTTGACATCGTTTCTTTTCTGAACTTCCGCCAGTTATTATTCATGTTTCTATGCGACTTTACCAATGTAATCCCCGTCACCTCCTTCAGTAACAATAGCACCCGTCGCCCGAAATGATAATTTCTGTTGCCTGTATGAGGGCTGATAAGCCTGACATCAGGTGCGACATTCAGCCTCACACCACCTTTATCAATCATACCGACACGTCTGACAAGCTCCTGTATCGGAGGCTGAATCTCCGGAGCTTCCTTGAGGATGTACATTCCGATTTCATCAGCGCCGAAATTATGTTTTTCCCATTCCTTTGCCTCTTTTACAGTGATGTATTCCTTATCAATCATATACACTTCACCGTAAGTGGTCACAAAAAACGGCTCGTCGATGTTATTGAACCTGAACATATCATGGCCTCTGCCTCTTGACTCGATATTAAATGAATAGCCTGTCAGATCCTTGTTTGACACAGCATCTCCGGCCAAATTATCATAGTTAAACCTCACACGGAAATTTTCAAAATCAAGATTATCCTTGAAAAAAGCCGAAAGGTTCGGAATCCACTTCCGCCCGACTGTATCAGCAAGCACATCCACATCTACAGTCATCCTGTCGTTGTTTCTAATCCAGATTTCCGATGGGCCATACCTGCCTCTGAGAGTATCCGCCCCGCATTCCAGACTGTTCAATGCCGTTGGTATTTTAACACATGTCTTCACTCCCAACCAGTCAGACCATGAAAAATGATGGACACACTCGTCGCTCACACTGTCAAGCCCCTCGGCATTGGTAAACCGATAATAAGACCTGCTCTTTATCACCCTTGGCATAGACCATCCTCTAAACCGGATCTTTTCATCAGGCAGCAACATATAGTCAACCATCTTTTCCCGGAACAGAAACACGGTATCGGTATATGTGCTCAGCTTCGAATATTCACGCATATAGGCCAATACATGCAACACCTTGTGCTGACGCGATTCAATTACAACTTCCGGAAGTTCGGTTATACATTCACGAAGGAAAATTGTGTCAGAATCTATCGATCTGACGACTTTTTCCTCATAGCCAAGACATCGTAATGTCAATGGATAGCTGCCGGAAGATACATAAGGAATTGTCCCGCTCCTGCCACACATCCCTATAATATTGCCATCACGGTCAAATACAGAAGTTCCTGACAGCGGCATTCCGTTAGCAGAGTCTGCCACAACGGCATGACGCACCTGCCCCTTTACATCAAGGAGAGAGAAAAGAAAAATCAGGACTAACGTGACATAGCGTGACATATCCACTACCGAAACTTTGCGTTATCAGGCAAAAATACAATAAATAACCGAAGTTGTCCTAACTTCCATGGCGAAAATACGACACGTCTGCTACAAAAGCGCCAAAATGAGGGGTAGCATCCGGTGAAACATCCGGGTCAATTTTATACCGACGGATTTTAAACTATTTTATGGTTATGACAGTTAAACCTTTTAGATAATAATCGTTCCAATCTATAGAATATATGATTTTATCTACCATTAACTGACAAAAACCAATGAAAAGAATTCTACGCAACATATCGCTGGCACTCCTTTGCGGCGCACTTGCAATGCCCGTGGTTTCAGCTCAAGGCCGACATGAAGGCGTAACGAACGGAGGCCGGGGAGGCCACCTCGAACGCACGAACAACAATTCGCGTCCAAGCCGTGGAAATGACCGCAATCACAACACAAATTCAAATCGAGGAAATTCCAGCCATAATAATAATTCACACCGTCCGAACACCCGTCCCGGAAACAACGGCTCGACAAATAACCGTCCGGCCTCAACCGGAACACGTCCCGGAATTACCGGCACACCGGGCAACAACAAACATCCCGAGCAAGGCACTATCGGCAACGGTGGTTCAAACTCCCGTCCGGGACATAACACCGGAACTCGTCCCGGTATAAATAACAATCCGAATCGCCCCAACCACGGAAACAACAGCAATAATAACCGTCCTGACAATGGCAATAGCCACAATAGACCCGGTATAAATGACCAGCACCGTCCCGGAAACGGAAATAATGGATTGAATCCTGGCAACCGGCCGAATGACAATAATCACCGGCCTGAAGGAATACGCCCCGGACACAACAACCGTCCGAACGCCGGCCGTCCGGGGATTAACGAGCAACGTCCCGAGCACAACACCAAACCAAACAGACCCGGAAACCAACACGGCCACCGACCTGTGATCAATCCCGGCCACCGCCCCGGAGTGAGACCCGGAAACGGCCATGTGGCAGCCCGGCCACCGATGATGGCACCTCCTCACCGTCCCTACCGTCCGCCGATGATACGCCCGCATCACCGTCCCATGCCCCCAAGAGGATGGCGTCCGGCAGGACGCATACCGGTCATACGCGGAATCCTTGGCCTGACATTCGGTACAGCTATAAATCTGTCACTCGACTATCTGTTCAACGCCGGATATACCGTCGACGGATATACCGACAATGTGGTCTACCTGCGTAATGTCTCAGCCCTGAACTACGTGTGGACTGATGCCGCTCTCTACTACGGGAACTCAGGTCTCGATGTCTCATCGTTCTACTACTCAACCCCTGTATACGACCTCGCCCGCTACAACAAAGTCTACAACTCCCTCGTCGCCACTTATGGCATGCCGATTTCTGTAAACAATACGGTCGGTTCAATCGGCGCAACATGGTTTGGCGGAAACAACGGGTACATCACACTGACATTCGGACAGAACAACATCGGTCCGGGCATACGATATCTGACAACACTTACATTCGGAATGTAAACCAAGACTTACAGCCAGACTATCCTACCGCATAACAGAGCCCGGCCTCACTTCACGGCATCGGCAATCATTTGCTGAAACCAAGGAAGTGAGGCCGGGCTCTGTTATAATATATCCGGAGTCCTACTGGTGAGACACCTTATAGTAAAGATAGATGGCGATTATTGAATAAAGAATATTCGGAATCCACATCGCTACCATCGGAGACGTATAGCCCGAAACTGCAAAAGTCGAAGTCACAGTCATAAAAAGGATATAACTGAAACTGAGCACAAGACCTATACCGATATTGACACCCATTCCACCCTTTATCTTACGCGATGAAAGAGACATACCTATGACTGTAAGGATGAATGCAGCGGCGGTCATGGCATAGCGCTTGTGGTTTTCAATCTCAAACGACTTTATGTTTGCCACTCCACGCTCTTTCTGACGCGATATGTATTCACGTAGAGCGGGAGAAGTCATGGTCTCATGGTCATTTTTTGAAATCAGAAAATCACGGGGCTCAATAGGTATGACAGTGTCCAGACGTGCACCGCGACGTATTTTTTCTCGCTGCCCGTCGAAATCACGTATCATATAGTCGCGCACCGTCCAGCGGTGAAGAGTGTCCCAGCGGATGGTCTGAGCCGTCAGACGTGACACAAGCTTCTTATCCTCAAACGACTCAAGAGAAAACTTATAGCCGGTCTTGCTCGTGTTGTCATAACGCGACATATATGCAATCTCACCCTTGGCCACCTGAAGCTGAATATTCGTACCGTAGTCGACTCTCTTGTTCTTGACATAAGTGTTGGTGTATTCTATTCGCTCAACATTGGCGGGAGGGATTATATAGGCGCTGAGTATATAGGTCACGATAGCTATAACCGTGGCGCTTACCATGTAGGGACGCAGCAATCGCCGGTAGCTCATTCCAGTCGAGAGCATAGCGATGATTTCAGAATTATCGGCAAGTTTCGACGTGAAAAAGATTACAGCGATGAAGGTGAAGAGCGGACTGAACTGGTTGGCGAAGTAAGGGAGAAAGTTGAGAAAATAATCAAACACCGTCGCCTTCAGCGGTGCCTTAAGAAAGGCATCAAGTTTTTCGTTGATGTCAAACATGATTGTGATTGCCAGAATGAGGGCAATCGCAAAAACGTAAGTTCCAAGGAACTTCTTGATTATATACCAGTCAAGAATCTTCACGTGGGTGCGTTGATTTTAACAGCTTCTAAAATGACAGTTATTAATTTATCATGAGGGGTCAGAGACGACGGGTGACACATTCGAGCATCTCCCGTTTCCACGGCTTGAAATCACTGGCAAGTATATGCTTGCGGGCTTCTCCGACGAGCCACAGGTAGAACGCGAGGTTATGTATCGAAGCTATCTGCATGGCAAGAATCTCGTCGGCGATGAACAGGTGACGCAGATATGCCTTTGAATAGGTCACGTCGACATAGCTCGGGCCGTCTTCCTGAATAGGCGAGAAATCGTCGGCCCACTTCTTGTTGCGCATGTTCATGATGCCGTGGCGCGTGAAAAGCATGCCGTTGCGGCCGTTGCGGGTAGGCATCACGCAGTCAAACATGTCGACACCTCTGTCGATTCCCTCAAGGATGTTGGCCGGAGTGCCGACACCCATCAGATAGCGCGGACGGTCCTTGGGGAGAATCTCGTTGACAACCTCAATCATGTCATACATGACTTCGGCAGGTTCGCCTACGGCAAGACCGCCGATGGCATTGCCGTCAGCCCCAAGATCGGCTACGAATTTCGCTGATTCACGACGCAGGTCGGGATAAGTGACACCCTGCACAATCGGGAAGTATGCCTGTGAGTAGCCATACTTTCCCTCTGTCTCCTTATAGCGTTTCCATCCACGGGAAAGCCAGCGGTGGGTGAGGTCAAGCGACTTTCGGGCATAGCTGTAGTCGGCTGTTCCGGGAGGACACTCATCAAGCGCCATCATTATGTCAGCGCCTATCGAACGCTCTATATCCACCACCCTTTCAGGTGTGAAGAGATGTTTCGAACCATCGATGTGCGACCTGAACCACGCCCCTTCTTCTGTCAGCTTGCGGTTTGCCGACAGCGAAAATACCTGAAAGCCTCCGCTGTCGGTAAGAATCGGGCGTTCCCAGCCGTTGAACTTGTGGAGACCTCCGGCTTTTTCAAGAATCTCGATTCCGGGACGGAGATAGAGATGATAGGTGTTTCCAAGGATAATCTGAGCCTTGATATCATCGCGGAGTTCATGCTGATGAACCGCCTTCACACTTCCGAGAGTGCCGACAGGCATGAAAATCGGAGTCCGGATTTCTCCGTGGTCTGTCGTGATGACACCGGCGCGGGCTGCGGAGTCCGGCGCGGTCGCTTCTAACTTAAAATCCATATCAGGGACGCACTTCGTAATAAGGTATGTCGACAAGCTTTACGTCGAACACAAGTGTCGAATAAGGCAGAATAGCACCTGAACCCGACGAACCGTAGGCGAGCTTGTAAGGGATAACGATACGGGCACTGTCGCCGACACGCATGTTCATGAGCGCGATTGTCCAGCCCTGAATGACAGAACCCGGAGTAGTCGTAAAGATGCTGTCGGTGTTGGTATATGACGAGTCAAATGCAACTCCGTTATACAGACGTCCGATATATTTCACATCGACTGTCGATGTCAGAAGCGGAGTGAGATTTCCCTCAGTCTTGCTGCGGTCATTAAGATAACGCATGAGTATCTGGGCTGAAGGATTCCACGACGGAGTAACTGTCTGATAGACGTTTTCACCGTCCTCCATCATGAAGCGCTGCTCGTCGAAGAATTCCTCATTGGCTATTCGCCATTCCTTATAATCTGACCAGACATTATCATCGTCGCAGGATGTTGTGATGACTGCTCCAAGGCTTGCAAGGAGAAATATGGCAAAGATTGATCTGAATTTAGACATCTGCTTAGTTTAGAATTTCACTTCGGGGGCACGCTGAGCCGACTCATCGGCCTTGAACTGAGGCTGAGACTCAAAGCCGAACCATCCGGCGTAAATGTTTGTGGGGAATTTCTTGATTGATGTGTTATAATCGGCAACGACCTGAGTGTAACGTCCGCGTGCAGTGGCAATGCGGTTTTCAGTACCCTCAAGCTGCACCTGAAGGTCGCGGAAATTCTCGTTTGCCTTCAGATCGGGATACGCTTCAGAGACAGCAAGAAGCGATTTGAGCGCGCCTGTCAGCTGATTTTGTGCAGCCTGAAACTTTGCAAGCGTCTCTTCATTGAGGTCTTCGGCGTTAATGTTGACCGATGTAGCAGCAGCGCGTGCCTGTGTAACCTTTTCGAGCGTTTCGCTCTCATGTGTGGCATAGCCCTTGACTGTCGCCACAAGGTTAGGAATAAGATCGGCACGGCGCTGATATTGGTTCTGCACCTCAGCCCATGACTGCTCTACACCCTGCTTTTTCTCTACAAGAGAATTATAGTTACATGACGACAGCGTCGGAAGCATGCACACGATGAGCAATAATAGTTTGAAAGTTTTCATTTTAGGGGAGTTAAAGGAGTGATTTGTTTTTTTGAGATTGCAGGGACACGCCTTAGCGCATCCCTGCATTTATGGTATTCGGAGAATATCCGTCAGCATTAAGCGAGCTTGCGAAGAAGCGCGTTGAGCGACACCTCATCGTGGATGAGCTTGTGGAGATCCTCGATCTTCACGCGCTTCTGCTCCATTGAGTCGCGTTCGCGGAGAGTGACGGTGTTGTCTTCGAGAGTCTGATGGTCGACAGTGATGCAGAAAGGAGTTCCGATTGCATCCTGACGGCGGTAACGCTTGCCGATAGAATCTTTTTCCTCATAGTGGGTGGCGAAATCAAACTTAAGCTCGTTGACAATCTCGCGGGCCTTGTCGGGCAGACCGTCCTTGCGGACGAGAGGCATCACGGCACACTTCACAGGCGCGAGGGGGGCGGGAAGGTGGAGAACGACGCGCTTGTCGCCGCCTTCAAGCTCCTGCTCCTCGTATGACGAGCAAAGAACACTGAGGAACATACGGTCGACACCGATTGATGTCTCGATGACGTAGGGAGTATAGCTTTCGTTTAGCTCGGGATCGAAATACTGTATTTTCTTGCCTGAGAATTTCTCGTGCTGCGAGAGGTCGAAGTTTGTGCGCGAATGTATACCCTCCACTTCCTTGAAACCGAATGGCATCTGGAACTCGATGTCGGTGGCAGCGTTGGCATAGTGAGCGAGCTTCTCGTGGTCATGGTAGCGATACTTCTCATCGCCGAGACCGAGAGCCTTGTGCCAGCGAAGACGGAACTGCTTCCAGTTGTTGAACCATTCCATCTCTGTGCCGGGGCGCACGAAGAACTGCATCTCCATCTGTTCGAACTCACGCATGCGGAAGATGAACTGACGGGCCACAATCTCGTTGCGGAACGCCTTGCCGATCTGGGCGATACCAAAGGGGATGCGCATACGGCCGGTCTTCTGCACGTTGAGGTAGTTGACAAAGATACCCTGAGCTGTTTCAGGACGGAGATAAACAGTCATCGCTCCGTCAGCGGTCGAGCCCATCTCGGTCTTGAACATGAGGTTGAACTGACGCACCTCGGTCCAGTTCTTAGTGCCTGAAATCGGGCATACAATCTCCTCGTCGATAATAATCTGACGGAGCTCGTCGAGATTTCCGTCATTCATCGCAGTAGCGAAACGCTCATGGAGGGCATCGCGCTTGGCTGTGTGTTCGAGTACGCGGGGATTTGTCTGGCGGAACATGGCTTCGTCAAAGCTATCGCCGAAACGTTTGGCGGCCTTAGCCACTTCCTTTTCGATTTTTTCTTCAATTTTGGCGATCTGCTCTTCAATGAGTACATCGGCACGGTAACGCTTCTTCGAATCCTTGTTGTCAATCAGCGGGTCATTGAACGCGTCGACGTGACCCGAAGCCTTCCAGATGGTCGGGTGCATGAAGATGGCAGAGTCGATACCCACGATGTTCTCGTGGAGGAGGGTCATCGAATCCCACCAATAGCGCTTGATGTTGTTTTTAAGCTCTACGCCGTTCTGACCGTAGTCATAGACGGCTGAAAGGCCATCGTAAATCTCGCTTGACTGAAACACGAAGCCATACTCCTTGGCATGGCTTACTATTTTCTTGAAAACGTCTTCTTGTGTTGCCATTTCGGTTTATGTAATGGAAATGAATTATATTCTGATTTATGAAAGAGTTAATCCTCTTGGAATGTGCAAAGTTAATAAAAAAATCCGAATCATAGCCACTTATACCACGCCTATCACCCCCACACCTCAGAAATTCATCAAAATCAGCCGATTCAAGCCATTATAAAGCAATCTGTAACACGTATAGAAGAGGAAATAATTAAACGACAAAATGAAAAATTTTCTTAATAGCCAAGGCATAATTGCTAAAAATTGCTTATATTTGCAAATATTTATGCAATAAGAGCGTTATATAAATCACATAAGGGCAATTTTTAAGTAATAGATGAAATCCAATAATATATTTTTCCCTCCCATCATAGTCAGTTTAGCCGCGTGGCTCGGCCTGTTGGTCGCATGCACGGCCACTACTCACGACACGCCCATAGTCACCGTCAGCATCGAGCCTCAGAAATATATACTCGAACAGATAACGGGCAACCGCGTGGAGATACGTACCCTGATTGCCAACGGCGCTAATCCCGAGACATTCGACCCTTCGGTCAACCATATCATCAACCTCACGAAGTCAATCGGCTTCCTCCGCATGGGCAACATCGGTTTCGAGGCAGCCATACTCGACAAGGTACACAGCGAGAACCCCGACCTGCCTATCTTCAACACTTCCCTTGGAGTAATGCCCGTCACCGGGACTCACAGCCACGGCGGCATCACGCACGACGTGATTGACCCGCATACATGGACCTCAGTCAAAAACGTGAAGATAATAAGCAAGAACATGCTTATAGCCATGACCGAAATCGATCCATCAAACGCTGACTATTACCGCAGCAACTACGACCGTTTCGCCGCAAGGCTCGATTCGCTCGACAATGAGCTGACAATCAGACTTGCTCCACACAAAGGCGAGGCATTCATGGTATGGCATCCGTCGCTCAGCTATTTCGCGCGTGACTATGGACTCGAACAGATAACCGCAGGCAACGCCGACAACAAGGAAGTGGCAATGGGCACGCTGAAAGAGACAATCGACCATGCGTCCGAGCACAAGGCCCGAATATTCTTCTACCAGAAAGACCTCGACAGCCGTCAGGCCGAAGCCCTCAGCTCGCAACTCGGTCTCACAAAAGTCAATATCAACCCTCTCTCCTACGAATGGGAAAAGGAAATGACAGCAATAGCCGATGCCATCGCTGCCACCGACACAATTGCCGAATAAGCATGAAAATCCACCTCCTGACTCATAAATGAAACCAACCGAAAACGAGATAATCATATCCCTGCGCAACATCTCCAAACGCTGGGCAGGAAAAACAGCCTTGACGGACATCAATTTTGATGTCCGTCAAGGCGATTTCATTGCCATTACAGGTCCTAACGGCGGAGGAAAGACAACGCTGCTCCGCATACTCCTGAAGTTATTGAAACCGACGGAAGGAAACGTGACATATTATCGTGACGGCAAACCGGCCGACGAACTTTCAATCGGCTATCTCCCGCAAAAAAATCTGATTGACTCACATTTTCCTATCGATGTCGAGGAAGTCATAGCCTCAGGGCTAATCGGAGAGAATTTGCCGAGCAATAAAGTGAAGAGCCGCGTCAAAGAAACCATAGGTCTCATGGGGCTTGAAAGCCATGCAAAGGCGAGCATCGGCAACCTGTCGGGAGGTCAGTTGCAACGCGCCCTGCTTGGACGCGCCATAATCTCACGGCCGAAACTGCTCGTGCTCGACGAGCCGCTGAGCTACGTCGACAAGCGTTTCGAACACTACATCTACGACCTTGTGGCCGAACTCGCAAAGACCACTACCCTTTTGCTTGTTTCACACGAAATGTCGACCATCGCCGGCATGGCCAACCGCCACCTCATCATCGACCATACGCTGACCGAATGCCATTCAGCCCATCACCATGTCCACTATGACTGTGATGACTGAAGGGTGAAAAACAACCTAAGCCGATATGCTGAAAACCCTACTGTGTATAGCGGCCGGAAGCGGCCTCGGAGGTGTTGCCCGCTACCTTGTCGGGCGTTGGGTTCAATCGCTGTCAGGAGCTGCATTGTTCCCGTGGGGTACGTTTGCCGTGAACGTAGCCGGATGCTTCATCATCGGACTTATATATGGAGCGATAGACCGTGGCACCAATATCCCGCAGGATGTGAAGATATTTCTTACAGTGGGATTTTGCGGAGGATTCACGACATTTTCGACCTTCATTCACGAAAACTACATGCTTTTCGATTCGTCGGAGTTTCCCGCGCTTGCGCTTTACGCCGGTGCGAGCTTTACCGTCGGACTCCTTCTTGCATATGCGGGCCACTGGATAGCCCGGAGCATCTGACAGCCATCAATAACAAAAAACATTTCGCTGCCACGCAGACCGGATGAAATTATTCGGGTCATGTGTGGCAGCGCAATGTTTTTATTTATCCCCTGATATTATATGATTATATCTCCTTATTCGGATCTGGATTATCGTTCATGTGCAGGGTATGCCCCATGCGATGTTGCTTTGTGAGCATATAACGGAGATTATAGCGGTTAGGAGCAATTTCAATGCCGACATTATCGACCACTTCAAGCCCATAGCCTTCAAGCCCGATACGCTTTACCGGATTGTTGGTGATAAGCTTCATCTTACGTATGCCGAGAAGATTGAGAATTGATGCGCCTACGCCATAATCGCGCTCGTCAGCCTTGTGACCGAGATGAATATTTGCATCCACCGTGTCGAGCCCCTCTTCCTGAAGCTTATAAGCCTTAATTTTCTCCATCAGACCTATCCCGCGACCCTCTTGGTTAAGATAGACGATAGCACCGCGACCCTCTTTCTCGATAAGCTCCATAGCCTTGTGGAGCTGCTCGCCGCAGTCACAACGCATCGAACCGAATATGTCGCCGGTGGCACACGAGGAATGGACTCGCACAAGCACTGCATCGTCACCGCTGACATCACCCTTTATCAGAGCAATATGTTCAAGCCCGTTGCTTTTCTGGCGGAAAGGAATAAGACGAAAATGTCCGTAAGCCGTAGGCATGTCGACCTCCACACCTTCCTCGACAAGCGACTCGGTGCGCAGACGGTATGCTATAAGGTCACGGATAGATATGAGTTTCAGTCCCCACTCATCAGCTTTACGGCGCAACTGCGGGAGACGTGCCATCGTGCCGTCCTCGTTAAGAATCTCGATAAGCGAGGCAGCCGGATACATGCCAGACAGTCTTGCAAGGTCAATCGCAGCCTCCGTGTGGCCGGCACGGCGGAGCACGCCTGCATCCTGTGCATAGAGCGGATGCACATGTCCGGGGCGGCCGAACATACCGGGAGTCACCGACGGGTCGGCAAGAGCGCGGATGGTCGCGGCACGGTCGTGGGCTGAAACACCGGTCGTACAGCCGGGAAGCAGGTCGACAGTCACGGTGAAAGGCGTGCCGAGCATCGAGGTGTTGTCCTCGACCTGATGCTGCAATCCCAGTTCCTTGCAGCGTGAAATGGTCACCGGAGCGCAGAGCTCGCCACGCGCGTTGGTTATCATGAAGTTCACAGCTTCAGGAGTGACCTTCTCGGCAGCTATAATGAGGTCACCCTCGTTTTCACGGTCCTCGTCATCGACCACAATCACGAATTTGCCTTCGCGGAAATCGGCGAGAGCCTCTTCAATCGTATCTAATTTTATCTTATTTTCCATCGTTTAGGAGATTTTTCAACGGATTTAGAATTATTTTGCGACAGCAGTCAGTCGTCTATCTTAGGAGCTATCAGCTCTATGAGCTGGTCGGCTACTTTTGTGACAGTAGAGAGTTCGTCACGCAGACGGAGCTGGGTTTTCCGACCGTAGAACCACACGGCCAAACCGATCGGAAACAAGGCAATCATTATCCATGACAGCCAAGGTCTGGTCGATGGCTGCTGAAACCAAAGGCTTCTAAGCACAGGAAAATCCATCAGCTTGAGCACAACCATCTTTTCTCTCGAATTGGACAGATACTCGACATCGTTTTCAATCGTATCGCGAAGCCTGTGCAACTCGTCGCGGTCATAACCGTGAAGCCAGTAGTCACGATAACTCTGCCGGGCAGGATTTCTCGAAAGATATGCCGCGACCTCAAGTTTCAGGGCTTCCATCCGCTGGACTGCGATAACCGGGTCTATCTCCTCCATCACAAGTTCCTTCATCTCGACATGACGCACCTCGCTCACGCCAAAGAATTTGCGGAAGAAATTCAGATAGGCATCCTTGTTAAACACAGCCGAGTCATTGACGGCCTTATATGTGAAGAATACACCCATCGGAAGAAGGACGGCCGCACTGAGCCACATGCCTTCCCATACCTCCCATTTACCGTCACGGGCAAGCTTGTAGCCCATGTTGTCGATAATATAATAGAAAATGAACAGGAACACAGAGATTACAAGCGGAGTTCCAAGGCCGCCTTTACGGATAATAGCACCAAGCGGAGCGCCGATAAAGAAGAATATTATACAGGCAAACGAAAGCGTGAATTTCTTTTGCAGCTCTATGGCATGGCGCCTCATGGTCTTGAGGTCATCGGCCATGGCGATACTCTTGTACTCATATTCCTGACGCATTCGCTGAGCCTTCGCCAGACCTTGGTTCAGATAACCGATCCTTATGCCCGATGACGAACCCCGCATAATAGAGTCGACGTTGACAGGTTTTGCAATCTCGACATCCGGTCTGCGGGTCTTTACACTCTTGCCACTGTCGATGCGCGTCTGATAGGCATGTATGCCCATATAGGGATATTCCCTGAGAGCCGTGCCGTAGGATGAGCCAAGCGAGTCGACACGTGCACCTACAGAGTCAATCGTCGCCTGAAGTTCAGCCATATTCTTTCCGACATACTGGTTACGCATTCCCTGTTCATCCATACGGTTGAAATTGGAATCGAACTTCAGCATGATTTCTTTCTCCGAGAACGACTCACGGCGATAGGGCACATTTTTCATATTGCCCGCACCGGCATCCTTAAGGTTCTCAAACGACTCTCCATGCCAGAGACGAAGGAAAAGATGAGTCTTGTCAGGAGTAATCGACATCTTTCCGGAGTCGGCAAGAATGATTGACGAATTTTCAAAACCCTTCGACACGTCGTAGATCATCACCTCGTAGAGCACACCCGTCTCCCTGTTTTTTTCCTGCACAAAAAGATTATATCCGGGAATCTGGTCATAGAACACACCCTCCGGAATCTCAAGCTCCGGTGATTTCTGCCTCATTGAATAGAGCAGAGTCCACATCTTTGTCTGCGCCACAGGAAGCACGTCATTCTGAAAAAAGAAAGCGCCGGTGGCAATGCAGACCATCAGCACGATAAGCGGAGCCATGGTGCGCAGGAGCGAAATCCCCGACGCCTTCATGGCTGTAAGTTCAAACTGCTCGCCGAGATTGCCGAAAGTCATCAGCGACGCGAGAAGGATGGCGAGCGGAAGCGCCATCGGAATCATGGTCAGTGCGGCATAGAAGAACAGCTCTCCTATGACATCCACACCAAGACCCTTGCCGACAAGTTCGTCTATATAACGCCACAGGAATTGCATTAGCACTATGAATAGACAGATGCAGAACGTCATCATGAACAGAGGAACGAAGCTCTGAAGGATGAAGATGTCCATGCGTTTGATGCGTAACATAGCTGAGGCGGTATTGGCAGGTTATGATTAGAGTATGGTTAAAAACACGCATTCAACAACGCCGCCATGCAATCCGCTTGGTGCGGACGGCATGGCGGACAGTTGTATGTGATTGATTCTTTTCAATCAGGTAATCGCAAGCCGGAATGGCTTATTTAATTCCGAGGGCGGTCTTCACGAGAGGAGTGACATCTGTGACATCAGCACCTGTGTAGAGCGACATGCCGTTTTCGAAAATAAAGGTGAACTTGCCTTCAGCGCCTACGCTCTGGATCGCCTTCATGACCTTTTCCTGTATGGGAGCGAGAAGCTGCTGGTTCTGGCGCTGGAGATCCTGCTGTGCAGTCTCACGGAAGCGCTGGATCTTGGTGTCGATTTCCTGAAGTTCCTGTGTTCGGCGCTCCTTGATTGTCTCGGGGGTAGACGCTTCAAGAGCCTGAAATTCCTGAAATTTCTTGTTGAACTCTTCCTGAAGTTTTGCGAATTCGTCTTCGTATTTCTTGGTAGCGGCTTCCATCTGTTCCTGAACAGATTTCATTTCCGGAAGAGAAGTCATGAGCTCGTTAGTGTTGATAACACCAAATTTCTGAGCGAACAGGCTCATGGGAAACGCAATCATGATTGCGAGCAAAAGTCTTTTGATCATCGTTGTATTGTGAAGTTTTATTTTTTAATTATATCTTTTGTCCGAATAGTTTACCGCTATGCAGTCGGGGAATCAGACAACCGACTTCCGAAGCGGTGCAAAGATAGGGATTTTATTTGGAATAACCTAACTTTTCAAGCACCTCGTTGGAGACGTCGATACGTGGCGAGGCAAATATTATATCAGCCGACGATGCACGGTCGAAAATACACTGATAGCCGCGCTCCTCCGACACTTTCTTGACGGCATTGTAAACATCGTCCTGAATCGGCTTCATCAGAGTCTGACGCTTTTTGTAAAGCTCTCCGTCAGGGCCGAAGTATTTCTGGCGGAGTTCCGCAGCCTGCTTTTCCTTGCCGACAATCTCTTCTTCCTTTTTCTTCTTCTGTTCGTCGGTCAGAAACACCATTTCGTTCTGATAGTTCTTATATAGTGTCTCGGCTTCCTTTGCCACCGATTCGACCTCTTTCTGCCATCGCTGGGAAATCTGGTTGAGCTGTTCGTTGGCCATTTCATAGGCAGGGACGTTCGAAAGGATATAATCCATATCGACCAGCGCGAACTTCTGCGCCGATGCTCCTGCGAAGCATGCAAGCACAAGTGCTAATGTCAGGAAAATCTTTTTCATACCTTTAGCGGTGTTAAATAATTGAGGAATGTTGCTATAATATAGACGCACCAGCGGGTGAAAAGTTTAATTTGCTGTAAAATCGTCGTTTCAGTTTGCTCTGCCGGGGTTAGAATTCCTGACCGAGGATGAAATGGAAGTGCGAGCCTCCCTTGGTGCCATAGACGCGGTCAAAACCGTAGGCCCAGTCGATACCCATCATTCCGATCATCGGGAGATAGATACGGATACCGGCACCGGCGCTGCGCTTGAGATCGAACGGAGAGAAGTTCTTCACCGAATTCCATGCGTTACCGCCTTCGATGAATGTCAGACCATAGATAGTGGTCGTGGGCTGGAGCATGAAGGGGAAGTGAAGTTCCATGCCGAAACGAGTGTAGGCGTAACCGCCTCCACGATAGTAGGGCGTAAGCTGTCCATTGTCATATCCGCGAAGGGCAATTGTCTCCTGTGCATAAGTATAGGAACCCGACATGCCGTCACCACCGACATAGAATGTTTCGAAAGGTGATTTAAGATTCTTGTTGTAGCTGCCGAGAAGACCGACATCCGCACGTGTCATGAACACAAGAGTATATTTTCCGTCAGGGTTGGTAAGCGGAGTGTATGTGCGCGATTTGAAACGCAATTTCCAATACTCAATCCAGCGATAGAGCTCTTTGCGGGCATTCTCGATCTGAGCGGTTGTATATGTGTCGGTATTGGTACTCTTCGCAATTTCCGACAGCTGCTTCCAGTTCTTCTTCCCGAAGAGAGAAGCCGGAGGCGTGAACTGTAGGTTGAGCGAGAAGTTAGAGCCTCGGCGGGTATAGAGCGGGTTGTCGGTAGAGTTACGCGCGAGTGTCAGACCGAGCGTGAGTGAGTTTGACGTACCGTTCTGCATATCGAAAAGATATTCCCAGTTCTTAAGGAAATACCAGTTGTAGCCGAGTTCAGCCTGGAAGGTGAAATAGTTGTCAGGCCAGTTGAGACGCTTTCCGAAACCGACAGAAACGCCAAGCATCTGAAGGAACTTATTCGGGTCATATGCGTTCTCATATGAATTCTGGTAGTAATCGTTATATCCGTAGCCGGAGTTGTAGAGACCGCTATAGGGATACATATAGCTGTTCATGTAGCTGCGGTTGTAGTACGACGAATTGACACCTGTCTGACGGCTGTAGTAGGCCGAGACCGAAAGCGAGTTGGGACGCTTGCCACCAAACCACGGATCAAGGAACGAGATGCTGTATGCCTGATAATAGCGGGCATTCGTCTGTGCGGAAATCGTGAGCTGCTGGCCGTCGCCCTGCGGAACGAGCCCCTTATAGCTGTTGGGATAGAACAGGTTCTTGATCGAGAAGTTGGTAAACTTGATTGCAACCTTACCGATGATACCTGTCTGCCCCCAGCCCATAGAAAATTCGAACTGGTCGTTGGACTTCGATTCGAGATTGAAAAGGATGTCAACCGTACCGTCTTCCTGATTCGGCTCAGGACGGATGTCCATATTTTCGGGATCGAAGTGACCGGTCTGTGCGATTTCACGCGCCGAACGCATCAGGTCTTCCTTATTGAACAGCTCACCGGGCTTGACATAAAGCTCACGACGGATCACCTTTTCATACAGACGGTCGTTACCGTTGATAATGACATTGTTGATTCGAGCCTGAGGACCTTCGGTTATTCTCATTTCAAGATCAATCGAGTCGCCGTTGACATTCTTCTCAATCGGTGTGAGATCGAAGAAAAGATAGCCGTTGTTCATATAGTAATTGGCAATCGCGTCATCATCCTCTGATGTGCGTTTCTTCAGAAGTTTCTGATTATATACATCGCCCTTCTCCATTCCGAGCACGTTGGAGAGAAGATCGGTCGAATAAATCGTATTGCCGACCCATAAGATATCGTTGATATAATATTTCTTTCCTTCGTCGAGTGTAATGTAGACATCAACCGTCTTTTCGTCAAACGGAACTACAGAATCGGAAAGTATCGCGGCATCACGATAGCCTTTTTCATTATATTTCTGAATGATGCGCTCAAGGTCATCCTCATAATCGCTCTCGACAAATTTTTTCTGGCGGAAAAGGTTCAGAATCTTCCCCTTTTCATTTGTCTTCTTCATGACACGCTGCAACTGGTTGTCACTCATCACCTCATTTCCGTCGATATAGATTTTGTGAACCTTCACCTTGTCATTCTTGTTGACATTGATGTCGACAAGAACTTCGTTGGGATGCGAGAGGTCGTCAGTCAGGTTGATTTTGACAGTAGCATTGCCGAAACCCTTGTTGCCGTAATACTTAGAGATAATCTGCTCGGCACGGTTGACGATGTTCTGGGTAATCTGATTTCCCTTGCGTAGCTGCAGGGCCTCATCCAGATCCTGCTGCTCTCCTTTTTTCACTCCATGATAAGTGATCGAACCTATACGCGGCTGCTGGCGCAGATTGAGCGTAAGATAAGCCTTGTTTCCGATGACCTTGTCAACCGTTATCTGGATTTTGGAAAACAGCCCCTGACGCCACAGACGCTTTGTCGCATCAGTGATATCCGGTCCGGGAATAGTGATGAGATCACCGATTTTAAGCCCGGTATAGCCGACAACTATATAATCTTCATAGTTGTCAGCACCCTTGACCTGAATATCGGCTATTTCATATGTCTTCGGCAGACCTGTGAAATGTATGGTTGGATTGTAAATAGTATCCGTCGTGGCCTGCGCCGAAACGCCGAATGATATGGAGATTGACGAGAGCAGGAGCAGGAAAGTGATAAATTTAAAACGCATTGGTCTAACGTTGTGGTTGGGGATGGAGGGTTTATTTTAGTTGTTCGGAGGTAAGGCCGAAACGGCGTTCACGGCCTCGGAAATCTTTAAGCGCCCTGACAAAATCTTCGCGTGAGAAGTCAGGCCAGAATGTGTCTGTGACATAAATTTCCGAATATGCGATCTGCCAGAGCAGGAAATTGCTGACGCGGTGGTCACCGCCAGTGCGTATGAGCAGATCCGGGTCGGGATAGGAGGCAGTCGTCAGATAACGGCTGAACGCCTCATCCGAATTCATATCCTCAGGATCAGCCTTACCGGCCTTGACATCTTCGGCAAAAAGGCGTGAGGCCCTGACTATTTCCCAACGGGCTGAGTAGCTGATTGCAAGAATAAGAGTCAGCCCAGTCCCGTGAGATGTATCGGCTATACATTGCTGCAGGCGTTCATATGCCTCACGCGGCATACGCGACGTATCGCCTATCATTTCAAGACGGACATTGTTTTTAATCAGATCGGGGGTCTCACGCTCGATTGCGATCACAATCAGGTGCATCAGAGCGTCGACCTCGGCCTGAGGACGATTCCAGTTTTCTGTGGAGAACGTATAGAGTGTAAGATAGCCTATGCCGAGTTCAGAAGCTATTTCAGTGATTCTTCGCACCGTATTCACTCCTTCGACATGTCCCTCGCTACGGTCAAGACCGCGCGCCTTGGCCCAACGGCCATTTCCATCCATAATGATGGCCACGTGGCGTGGAAGGCTACTTTTGTCTATTTCTTCTGTCATATCTTTTATGTCGCCGGGCTTCATACAGTCTATGGAAGAGAGAAAGCTCTCCGGCTGATTTGATTATGTTATTTATTAATGAAATTCATGTTTCTGTCACTTTTTCAGTCGATGCGGTGACACGTGACGCAACGTTTTCCAAACTCGTAGCTGATGCCAAGCATGATAGTCGAATACCAGTCGGTGTTCTTGAGAAAAGAGCTTTTGATCTGGTAGAGGTCCGACAGTTCTCCGCTGTCGACATTATCACCGAACACTTTTGTCATGCAGAACTCAAGACTGAGATTGACACGCGGCTTCACCTTGTATTTGACACCGAAAGCCATCGGAAGGCTCATCGCCACATAACTGTCACCTGACGTACTCGACATTGTGACACCAAGCCCGAGCGACAGATAGGGCGAGATACGGCTGAGATTCTTATACTTTTCACCTATTCCATAGTTGAAAAAGTTGAACTCAACCCGGCCTCCGAGGTCATAGACCCACGACTTGAAGTCGTAGACTTTTCCTTCGGGAAGCACATTGTCCATGTCTGCCGTAGTGCCGCTCAATGAAGCAGCCGTAAACAGTCCGCGTATGGCCCAGCGTGTATTGATTAGATAACGAAACGAGCCGTTAAGCGCGACACCTGGGTGAGCGAACAGCGAGCTTTCATTGGCATCGCCGAGATAGCCCGACATCCCGAGCCCCACCCCGGCATCAAACTTGTAAGTCTCGACGCTCTCTTGCGTCTGAGCGTATGCAGTGGCCGGAATCACCGACCCGCATGAAGCAACAATCAGAGAGAGAAAGAGAGATTTCATACGCCTATAACCTTAATTATATAATGGCGACACCATATTTAATAAAGTGGTGCGAAAGTGAAGCGGCGAATCACACCTTTCCACAGCGTGTTGTAGAGGTCACCGGCAGCATTCTCGCCTCCGAACAGATAGATGTAAGGACATTCCCACTCTGTAATCGGCGCGCTGACACGGCTCGCATGTGCAAAGGGAACCGGAGTCGCCCACACAGGCATACGGTTGCCGGTGAAAACAGTCCAGCCATCAGCAGTTGATGCCGAACGTGACATCGAGTCGTCGAGACGTGCGTCGACCACCATAGCCTGCGCGGCTGCAAAGTCAGGGATATAATCCGGAAGCTGAAGATAGCTTGACGCCTCATCCCATGTTATGCCTTGGTCATATGAAATATATACATTGTTTGACACGACCTGACCTTCTGTCGACTCATAGCGGCCACCGAGGGCAATGAGCGCCGAACGCTCTGTCACTCGCCAGAAGCCGGTCACTTCGCGTGGAGTGAAGTAAGGGAACAATGCTACGTCCTCACGTTCATCAATATCGCGTGAACTGATCTTAGCCCACACTTCACCGTCATAACCCCATGTAGAACCGACCACATTTCCCGAGGCATCATGTCCTCCGACAAACATAGATAAGGGGGAGGCACTCCATGAGGTCACATAAGTGACCATCTGGCCTGTTCCGCCGACAGGGCATCCTGCCGGTATGGGCTGTTCGGTCGTAGCCGGATAGGTGACATGCTTCCAGCCGTCCGAATCCTTTCTTGCGCCAAGTATGCGGTTGACATAACCGCCATACACATGATCCATGTGAGCGCCTGTCGCGCTCCATGTCAATGCGTCAGGCGATGTGTAGAGACGGCCTTGGCCATCGATGATATAGAAAGCATCGTTACTTGCTGCGAATGATCCAACCACAGCATCGTCGGGCAGATGGGCCTCACCGGCTGTCCAGTTGTTGTCATACGGATTTTCAACCGAGGCAACCGAAGCCTTGTCACCGGCAACCGTAAGACAGTATATACGGCCGTTGAATTCAACTGTCTTCTGAGCCTGCGGAGCGGAAAGCGTTCCGGGAAGCGTGCGGCGTGCGGTCTTATCCCAGAATAGCGTGTCGGGAACCACCTCATGCACGTTGAGCTTGATGCTGTATTCACGGCTTGAAAGACCGTCATATGACTTCACGAGCAGCTTGACAGGGCCATCGGCGAAATTTATGCTGTCGTTGGGGCTGTCTATATAACTGATAGTCGTGTCACTTGATGTCTCGGGTAGACGGAATGTGAGATCACACGCGCTGGCCGACGATGTTCCTATATTTACAATCATCTTGTCAATACGTGTGCCTTTTGGCAGCGAGTCAGCGTTAAAGATAACGGCATTGACAAGGTCTATCGAAAAATAGACCGAATCAAGGCCCTTAAGCACACTGTCGTTCTTCCCGAGACTGAAAGATGTCACCGAACAGTTGCCGAAATCGCCTTCTGCCACAAATGAGTCAGAGTCCTTGTTGCAGCTACTGATCATAGCTGTCAGGAAGAGAGCCACCAAAGTGTATAGCGGGTATCTTTTTGTCATAATGCGATTAAAAATCCGCCTTGGGCGGCGGGAGTATTTGCAATTCGTTGTATCAGGGTCGTTTAGGTAATCTAAACAATATTTCAAGATGCAAAGTTAACAAGATTTTTGTTAACTACCATTCCGAGTACGTAAAAAAAAGCTAATTAGAACACTACACATTCGTTAAATCGACCATCCACTTATTTTACATGACGTTGGATGCTCCGGCCATCGATTCCTAAAAATATTTTAAATCGCCTTGTCATTTGCCCGGCCGACCAACCCGATTGTTGCCTAACTGTAGACAGTCAGAACAGCCTTGCCCCCAACCTGTCCCCAAACAAGCTACAAATCTGTATACCAAGCAGCTACAAAGCATATATTTTCAAGAAATCGATCCGTTTTTTTGGATTTATTAATCCTAATCCATACATTTGCATTATCAAACCATTCCCCTATCTTTAAAACAACAATGGCTTTTCCGGCCGCAACAGGTCCATAGGCCAGATGATAATAAAACCGCATAAAAACAACCCATTTTCAATCAACCGAACTACAAACCTGACAGGATATCTAACATACTAACTTTATACAAGCTATTTACAATCATCGGAGCCACATTTGAAAAAGCCCCTGATTCCATAATGCAACCACTAAAGACGGAATCGTTTTTTCAATATATGTGTTTTTACAAGATTGTAGATTAGAAGAGGGGGACTGGCCGTGAGGTTCGTCCTCCTTGTCTTTTTTCAATCCCTGTCAATAGAACAATTGCCGCCACCGCATGATTGTGCGGCAACGGCAGTCAAAAAAATATAAAAACGTTTTCCCGACATCTACCCGCGCCTATTTACGCGGGGCAATGACACGGTCGCCGATGAGCTTTGCAAGTTCCGAACGTGCGTTTTCGATTTCCTGAAGCCTGCGCATTAGCGCAAGCGCACTTTCGTAGTCCGAGGCACATGCTGCCAGTTCTTTACGCGTGTCATCGAGTCGGGTCCAGAGAATGGCATCCTTCAGTTCATGCAGAGCACGTGGCACAAGCTCGCCAAGAAGATCCTGCTCGGTGTCGACCTTTGCATACTTAGTGTGAACCTTGCTAAGTATGTGGCGCTCGACAACGAGATCCGAGGCGAGATTCCTGACAATATCATCGGGCGACGAACACATCTGGCGCGCGAGATATGAACTTGAAAACTCCTCAAGACCCCGGTTGAAATTAGTGTCCACTGTCTCCCGCAACGTCCGCTCCATCGCCGAAATACTCCCGACGTCAGTAGCCTTCTGTCTGATGGCCTCGACTCCGGCTGAGAATTCCTGATTACGTCGTCCTTCAAGCTCCTCGCGCCGACGGGCAAGGTCTGCGTCCCAGCTGTAACGGCTCAGGCGACGTGCCTCGGCAAAGAAATGGGCAAGATCGGGATTAACAAACGAGATTTCATCAGCCGCCAGATCAGCCTCTATATATTCGAGCACAGTCATCGGGACGGCGTTTCCATCGTCATCAATACCGTCGGCAAAGGCATAGTTGCCATATTTGGCTATGAGACGCGCAATGTTCATCTCGTATGTGCGGAGAAAACGGTCATGGCGCGAGACTCCGGACGGTTGCTGCGCTGCCGGCTGCATCTGCTGCGTCGGGCCGGACTCTCCGTCCGAACCGCTACCGGCCGCCACACCGTCGGCCTGAGCGACAGGACTGCCTCCCGTGAACACCTCAGCGCGTTGCTGCTCCTCGCGCGATTTCAGCCGGAATTCATTATAATACTTCCCGATTTCACGGCGCAATACATCCTCATCCATAAACAGAATCCGCGAGCACTCCTGCGCATAGACGCTACGCTTGATTTCGTCGGGAATCAGCGCGATGGTCTTCACCACTCGCGTGATGACCTCGGCGCGCTTGGTCGGATTGCTCGCAGCCCCGTCCATGAGAATCGAGGCCATGAAACTTATGAAATCGGTCTCATGTTCGCTGATATATGCCTCAACCTCACTCGACGAATGGCTCTGGGCAAACGAGTCAGGGTCTTCACCTTCGGGTAGGAGCAGCACTTTGATGTCCATATCGTCCTGCAAAAGCAGTTCGATGCCTCGCAGGGAAGCCTTGATACCGGCGGCGTCACTGTCGTAGATCAGGGTGACATTCGACGTGAAGCGCTTGATAAGCCTCACCTGCTCCACGGTCAGAGCCGTGCCCGACGAGGCGACGACATTGCACACTCCGGCCTGATGCATCGAGATGACATCCATGTAGCCCTCCACAAGTATGCACTTCTGCGCCTTTGCTATCGCCTGTTTCGCCTGAAACAGCCCGTAAAGCTCGCGTCGTTTCAGATATATGTCCGATTCAGGCGAATTGACATATTTGGCAATCTTCTTTTCCGAACTCAGCGTGCGTCCGCCGAATGCCACCACCTTTCCGGCCAAGGTGAATATCGGATATATCACTCGGCCACGGAAGCGGTCATAGACACGCCCGTCGTCAGTCCGGTTGCAGACACCTGTGGAAATCAGATATTGCTCGCTGTATCCACGCTCGATTGCCGTCTTGTAGAGCGCGTCGCGTCCTTCGAGGGCATATCCGAGATGAAACTTCTCGATCATCGCGTCACTTATGCCTCGGTAGCGGAAATATGATAGTCCGATGTCACGCCCGTCGGCCGTCTCCTTGAGAGTCTTCTCAAAATAGCGCATGGCAAAGTCGTTGAGCGCAAACATGTTCTCGCGGTCATTCTCGGCACGGCGCTCGTCGTCGGTCATCTCGCGCTCCTCGATTTCGATGTTGTATTTCTTGGCGAGATAACGCAACGCTTCCGTAAACGACAGCTGTTCGAGTTTCATGATAAAGCTGACAGGGCTGCCGCCCTCACCGCAACTGAAACACTTGCACATGCCTTTCGACTTCGACACATAAAACGACGGCGAGCGGTCGTTGTGAAACGGACACAGCCCGACATAGTTGGCCCCGCGCTTTTTCAGAGCCACGAAGTCACTCACCACCTCTACGATATCGGCGGCATCGAGTATTCGCTGGACTGTGGCATTGTCAATCTTTTTCATAGCGACCACAAAGTTAGCCCAATTTCCCAAAACCACAAAGCCCGACAATAAAGACCTCCCATAGTCAGTAATCCAGACAAGAACGCATTATGCAATTATCGCTCTGATGTAAAAAACATTTATACTTTGGACTGAAGATTAATAGCTGTTTTCATCCGTCACACATCAGCCATCTTTACGGGCCAGATTGGCCAAAATCGGTGGCGGCTACGCCCCGGAGGCGCAAGCTTTGGCATATCGGTCGAATTTTCACCATATTATAAGGTGGATTTAAAGAATTATTTTCTATCTTTGCACGCTGAAAACAACAGGAGTCGCTCGTATGACTCCCTAAACCACACATTATTAATAATGGCAACAATCAATATCACCTTCCCCGACCAGAGCGTGAAGCAGTTTGAGAGCGGAATCACCCCCCTGCAGATTGCCGAATCTCTGTCGTCGCAGCTCGCTCGCGACATTCTCGCGGCATCAGTCAACGACAAGGAGTGGGACATCACCCGCCCCATCACCGAAGATGCCACAATCAAACTTTTCAAATGGGATGACCCCGAAGGCAAGCACGCTTTCTGGCACTCGTCGGCCCACCTTCTCGCCGAAGCGCTTCAGGAGCTTTTCCCCGGAGTCAAGTTCGGCATCGGCCCGGCCATTGAAAACGGATTCTACTACGACATCGACCCGGGCGAACACACCATCACATCTGCCGACTTCCCCCGCATCGAGAAAAAAATGCTCGAACTCGCCCAGCAGAAGCAGCCTATAGTCCGCGCCGACATCTCGAAAGACGACGCACTGAAGCTCTTCGGCGACCGTGGCGAAGAATACAAGTGCGAGCTTATCAGCGAACTTGAGGACGGACACATCACCACCTACACCCAAGGATCGTTCACAGACCTCTGTCGTGGTCCGCACATTGCCAATACAGCACCCATCAAGGCTGTGAAGGTTACCTCGCTCGCCGGCGCATACTGGCGCGGCGACGAAAAGCGCAACCAGCTCGTCAGAGTCTATGGCATCACTTTCCCCAAGAAAAAGATGCTCGACGAATATCTCGTGCTCCTCGAAGAAGCCAAGAAGCGCGACCACCGCAAGCTCGGCAAAGAAATGGAACTTTTCGCATTCTCCCAGAACGTCGGCGCAGGTCTGCCCCTCTGGCTCCCAAAAGGCACAGCGCTCCGCGACCGTCTCGAACAGTTCCTCCGCAAAATCCAGAAGCAATACGGCTACCAGCAGGTAATCACACCCCATATCGGCAACAAGAACCTCTATGTGACCTCAGGCCACTACGCCAAGTATGGCAAGGACTCTTTCCAGCCTATCCACACTCCCGAGGAGGGCGAGGAATACCTGCTCAAACCGATGAACTGCCCCCACCACTGCGAAATCTTCCGCGCACTCCCCGAAGCTACCGAGACCTGCCACTGCGTCTCGCTGAGTTCGGCACAGTCTACCGCTACGAGCAGAGCGGCGAGCTCCACGGACTGACCCGCGTGAGAGGTTTCACACAGGACGACGCACACATCTATTGCGCCCCCGACCAGATAAAGGGAGAGTTCCTAAAGGTGATGGATATCATATTCTACATCTTCAAGGCTCTCAAATTTGAAAACTTCGAGGCTCAGATTTCACTGCGCGACCCCAACAACAAGGAGAAATATATCGGCTCTGACGAAAACTGGCATCTCGCCGAGCAGGCCATCATCGACGCATGTGAGGAAAAGGGACTCAAAGCCCGCAAGGAATATGGAGAAGCCGCCTTCTACGGACCGAAACTCGACTTCATGGTCAAGGACGCACTCGGCCGCAAATGGCAGCTCGGTACAATTCAGGTAGACTACAACCTGCCTGAACGATTCCAGCTCGAATACACCGGCTCTGACAACCAGAAACACCGCCCTGTAATGATCCACCGCGCTCCCTTCGGCTCGATGGAACGCTTCGTCGCCGTGCTTCTTGAACACACAGCCGGACGCTTCCCCCTCTGGCTCGCACCTGAACAGGCTGTCGTGCTCCCCATCTCGGAGAAGTTCAACGACTACGCCCATGAGGTCGCAGCCCGTCTCAACGCCCTTGACATCCGTACCCAAGTTGACGACAGAAATGAAAAAATCGGCAAAAAAATTCGCGACAACGAACTTAAGAGAATACCCTACATGCTCATTGTCGGTGAAAAAGAAGCTGAAAATGGTGAAATTTCTGTAAGAAAACAGGGTGAAGGTGATAAAGGTTCGATGAAAATTGCTACCTTTGCAGACGATTTGACCCGCGAAGTCAACGAAATGATTAATCAATAACCCCCTGAATGGAGAAAAAACCTTTCACTCCGCGCCCGCCGCGCCCAAACAACGGTCCACGCCGTCCCCTCAATAACCGAAAAGAGGAACCATACGCCATCAACGAGCATATCCGCGCACGCGAAGTGCGACTGGTAGGCGATAATGTTGAAAACGGCATCTATTCCATTCAGGAGGCATTGAAAATCGCCGACGGCCTCGGTCTTGACCTCATCGAGATCTCACCGACCGCCGAACCGCCTGTCTGTCGTGTGCTCGACTACCAGAAGTTCCTCTATCAGCAGAAAAAACGCCAGAAGGAACAGAAGGCAAAAGCTACAAAGGTAGTGGTCAAGGAAATCCGTTTCGGACCTCAGACCGATGACCACGACTACAACTTCAAGCTTAAACATGCCATCGGCTTCCTTCAGGAAGGCGCGAAGGTGAAAGCATACGTCTTCTTCAAAGGCCGTTCGATTCTCTTTAAGGAACAAGGCGAGGTGCTTCTGCTCCGTTTCGCCAACGACCTTGAGGAATATGGCAAAGTAGACCAGATGCCGGTCCTCGAAGGCAAGCGCATGATCATCATGCTCAGCCCGAAGAAAAAATAAACCAGCAATACGCTAAAAAGCGCGTCGGCCTCCGGGCCGGCGCACTCTATAGAATTAAAATCATTATTTAACAATCACAACCAATGCCAAAGATTAAGACTAACTCCGGTGCCAAAAAGAGGTTCGCCCTTACCGGATCAGGAAAGATCAAGAGAAAACATGCCTTCAAGAGCCACATCTTGACTAAAAAGACCAAGAAGCAGAAACGCAACCTCACACACTTCTCTGTTGTGTCTCGTGCCGACGCTTCAAACGTTAAGGAACTCCTCGCCCTTAAGTAAGGTTAGGCTTTTCCCCCTCCGATCTTAAACAAATCGTGATTTCTAATTCAATTCTTTAAACCGAACGGTCAGCCACCTAAAAAATGAAATTAAGTGCATTGACGTGCCGCTGACGTTCACAACTCATTTTTCAAAATGCCAAGATCAGTAAATCATGTAGCTTCAAGAGCTCGCCGCAAGAAAATCCTCAAACTTACCCGTGGTTACTTCGGATGCCGTCGCAACGTTTGGACTGTAGCCAAGAACACTTGGGAAAAGGGTCTCACCTACGCTTACCGCGACCGCAAGGACAAAAAGCGTAACTTCCGTGCCCTCTGGATTCAGCGTATCAACGCAGCAGCCCGTCTTGAAGACCTTTCTTACTCAAAGCTCATGGGCCTTATCCACAAAGCAGGCATCGAGATCAACCGCAAAGTCCTCGCCGACCTCGCGCTCAACAATCCCGCTGCTTTCAAGGCTATCGTTGACAAGGTAAAGAACGCATAAGGATTCATCAGAGGTGTGAAGAACACCCGCGTGTATCCCCCGCGCAAAAAAATTTAGCCATACCAAAACCAAGGGCTTCCGTCAGACCAACCACTGTGGAAGCCCTTGGTTCTTTTATCACAGCCTCAACTTCCACCTTATATTATATATACCGACCAATAACCGTCAGTGATATGAACAACGACAAAAACTACTCCCTGTCCACTCTCTGCGTACAAGCCGGATGGACTCCGACCAAAGGACAGCCACGTGTGCTTCCAATAATCCAGAGTACTACTTTCAAATATGACACAAGCGAACAGATGGCCCGGCTGTTCGATCTTGAAGACTCAGGCTATTTCTATTCGCGTCTCCAAAACCCGACAGTCGATGCCGTAGCGGCTAAAATCGCCGCACTCGAAGGCGGTGTAGCGGCAATGCTCACCTCATCGGGGCAGGCTGCAAACTTCTATGCGGTATTCAACATCTGCGAAGCGGGCGACCACATCGTATCGTCATCAAACATCTACGGCGGCACTTACAATCTCTTCGGTGTGACACTCAAAAAGCTCGGAATCGAATGTACATTCATCGATCCGAACTCATCGGAAGAAGAAATCAACGCCGCTTTCCGTCCTAACACAAAAGTCCTTTTCGGAGAGACAATATCCAATCCCGGAGGAGAGGTGCTCGACATAGAGAAATTCGCCCGCGTGGCTCACGCAAACGGAGTGCCCCTAATTGTCGACAACACTTTTCCAACACCCATCAACTGCCGTCCGTTTGAATGGGGAGCAGACATAGTCACCCACTCCACCACAAAATATATGGACGGGCATGCTGTCAGCATCGGAGGAGCGATTGTCGACAGCGGAAACTTCGACTGGGACGCTCACGCCGACAAATTCCCCGGACTCACCACTCCCGACGAATCATATCACGGACTGACATACACTAAATCATTCGGCAAAGGCGCTTACATCACCAAAGCCGTGGCACAGCTCATGCGCGACCTTGGTTCAATGATGTCGCCACAGAATGCCTTCCTGCTCAATCTCGGCCTTGAAACTCTCCATCTGCGAGTGCCACGCCATTGCGATAACGCCATGACTGTAGCCAGATGGCTTGAGGCAAATCCAAAAGTCAAATGGGTCAACTATTGCAGTCTGCCATCAAACAAATATCATCACCTCGCCGAAAAATATCTCCCTAAAGGCTCATGCGGAGTCATTGCCTTCGGCATTGAAGGCACACGGGAGGACGCAATCAGATTCATGGACCGGTTGAAATTCATAGCCATCGTCACCCACGTGGCCGATGCGCGCACCTGTGTGCTCCATCCCGCAAGCCACACCCACCGTCAGCTCTCCGACAAGCAGCTAATGGAAGCCGGTGTAGCCCCTGACCTCATCCGTCTTTCCGTTGGCATCGAAGACGTGGCCGACATCATCGCCGACATCGAGCAGGCTCTTTCGTGACCCGGCCTACACTCTTCGTTATCTTTCTCCACTCTCAACTCTCCGATTAATCTGAAAATGTCTATAATCCAACGACTCAAAAAACTCCTTACCGACATGAGGCCGCCCGAACCGGACGACCTCGTGAAGATAAGAACCTATGACACCGCCGGCGAAGCCTACGTCGCCAAGTCACTCCTCGCCGCCAACGGCATTCCTGCGATGGTCTCCAACGAGGCCGAAGTCTACTCGCCACAGATCCGCACCGGCATACGGCTGCTCATCTTCTACCGCGACTGGGACACTGCCACCCGCCTGCTCGAAAACAAGTAAAAGTACCAAATCCGTAATCCGGGAAAAGGATTACGGATTTAGCCTTTTATAAGCTTTAAGTTATGATATTGCAAACTCTATTGACCAAATGAATTCACTATAGTCAGACTGATATCGCCTTTATTTTGATTCCTTACGGCTTTTCTCCAGTCAGAATATAAAATATCTGGTTCTGTTGCCTTCTGCATCGTCAAAACTGTCGTTCTTGCGCTCTTTGCGCTTCTTCTTTTTTTCCCATAAACTCCTTATTGAAGCGATATTCAAACGAAACAAGGAAGTAACTGCCCACCTGCATGTCGTAATACTCAGTGATTCCTGTCGACGAACTATGGCGCACAAGGTTGTTCCTGTCGTTAAGAATGTCGACCCATCTCACCGACACAGTAGCTGTCCGCTTCTTAAGGAAACGCCACGACACTTCGGCATTCCACTGCAGCTGGTTGAAATCGCGGGTGCTGATATTCTTGCCGGTCCGCAGCGAATATGAAGCATCAGTCGAGACGCAAAGACCGAACGGCAGGTTTATGTCGGGGGCGAGACCGAACGCATACTCCGACTGATGTTCGGATATCCCCTGCAACTGATTAACTGAATGCGAGTATAACCACGAAACATTGGTTCTTATATTAAATATCCCGGACATATATTGAAACGTCCCTGAACCACCCGTATTCCTGTAGCGCGTGACGCTGCGTTTCGGCTGCTCGTCCATATCCTCGTTTATAAGCCCGACACTCCTCCGTAGCGCTCCGCTGAAGCTTCCTGAAATCAGGAACTTCGACTTTAGGAATTTGAAATAGCTGACATAGAGATTTGCGTCGCGGTTACCATTGATGTTGACCGGCGAGCTGATGCGTCCACCGGTCTGCGGATTGTAGTAAACTGCCAGAGTCTGTTCGTTGATGGTGTTCGACAGTCTTATGTTGACCGAAAGCCCGAGAGGCGAATTTCTTCCGTCGAAACTCAGCGACTGGCGGTAGGCAGCCTTGAGACGGGGATTGCCACGGGTGATGTAGAGCGGATTGCTGTTGTCGGTCAATGACAGGAGCGAAGATATGTCGGGCTGACTTGTAGAGCCGTCGTAGGTCATGCCGAACGACCAGTCCTTGTCCATGTATTGGACACTCAGGCGAGGTATGAGGCTGACCGACGACCTCACCGTGTCGGCCTGCATTATACCGGTCTTTTGGTCAAGTGTCCGCCGTTCAGGCTCTGCCGTGAATGTCGCATCGGCATTCCAGCGCTCGGAATTATACATAAACACAGCCTGCACCTCGTGGGCATAGATACGGCTGAAGCTATAGTTGCTCAGACTGTCGACATAGGCCGATTCATATCCCGGAGGAAGTGTCGCCGGTGATAAAGCGGCCTCAGGGTCAAAGAAGGGAGAGAGATCATAAGTGTTGCGCGTGTAGTCCTCACGCGTCCTTTTAAACCTGTAGCTCAACTCAAAGCGCATCTCCGCCGAAAGCGGTTGGGTAAAACGCAGCCCGACCGTGCGTGAACGGCTTTCGGAAGGTGTGATATTATACTGGTGACGATAGAGCACAGAGTCAAGACCCGAATGGCCGCGCAGCCTGAAATAGCGTGTATCAGATTCCGAAAATGACCGCCCGGTACGGTCTCCGTTGTTCAGTCCGCCAGAAATCACGATTGCCGTTCCATGTTTGTTAAGCTTACGGGTAAGGGTGGCATTGAGCGAATAGTTCTTGTTATCGTTCACTCCGGTGCTGCTTTGAGAGATATCGTTGACCTTTATGGAATCGGGAATCTGGCCATAGGCATTCCCGGCAAAAGGGTCGACCGTCGGGAGTTGAGGGTCAGCATCAAATGATGCCCGGCGGCCTTCGCTGATAATTGTGCTGCGCGCGTTCTGTATGTCGCCGGTAAGACTTATGCGAGTATGACGGCCGATGGTCCACCGCATGTTGAGATTAGCTGAGAGCCGCCGATTCTTATTGCTGTTCATACCGGTCGAATGGCTGAAAGTATCACCGGTCGGGAGATAACTCTCGTCGGCCGACGAAAAGACCGAACCCGACCGGTCGTGGCCATACATCAGATCTGCACCAACGAAAAATTTATCGGAAATATCCTTCGAAAGATGCAGCGACAGGGCATCGCGACGGTTCTTTTTATAGAGGGTCGTCATATCGCGGTTGCCGCTCCTGAGCGACAAGGAGAATGAGTCGCCACCGGGTCTGAAATAGTGCGACCTAAGCTCGGCGTTCTTCCTGTCGCGATTACCCACGCCAACCCCGGCAGCCGTCATCAGCGAACCATTAAACTCATCTTCCGTCTGAAGGTCAAGCACGAAATTATTGCCGGACTTACGTTTTATACCAAGAAACATATCCTCATCGCTTGACTTATCATAAATTTTAATCTGCTTGAATATTTCGGCTCGCAGATTTTCAAGCGCCATTGACTTGTCGCCTTTCAGAAACGCCTTTCCGTTAATATTGATTTCAGAAATTGGAGTACCGTTATAGCTCAACACTCCTGATTCCTTATCGTATGCCATACCGGGGACTAATCTAACAAGTTCCTCAAGATAAGCACCGTCACGAGTCTTGAAAGCATTGGTGTTGACAATTGTAGTGTCGCCTTTGAACACTATGGGCTTCACTCGCGCCGTTACCACCACTTCGTCAAGCGATATGGCATCGGCAATCGAATCGGCATAAGCAATGGCAGCATCAATCAAAACATTCTCATCAACGGCCACACTGTCAGACACTGCATCCTGTATCTTGCCTGTCAATGAATGGAAGCTCGACCCTATACTTCCGGCCACAGCCGGAACTGACAGGAACAGAAGCGATAACACAAATAGAATATTTCGTAGAAAATCCATTGCTAAAGCTGACTAATTTCGACGAAAGTACGACTAAATCCTATAAATACAAAATTACATTCTATAATTAACAATTATTAAAACGACATAGCTCAAAACGCCACAGGCCGACCGCATCTTACCTTCGCACGCAAGCCCCGCCTTTCGATTCGCCACTATTTAAAGCCCAAATCAGTTAAAATTATAATTTTATTGCATGGTTTATAAATAATTTGTAACTTTGTAGCCAATCGCCTCCATTCTCCTCATGCAAGAACTTCGTTTTAGGTCAAGTTTCCAATAAAACATCCACACAAAAATACAATAATATATATCCGAATATATGAGTGACAGGCTTTTTATCTTTGACACGACACTTCGCGATGGAGAGCAAGTGCCCGGTTGTCAGCTCAATACAGTAGAAAAAATTGAAGTTGCCAAGGCGCTTGAGGCTCTCGGAGTCGACGTCATTGAAGCCGGATTCCCAGTGTCGAGCCCCGGTGACTTCAATTCAGTCGTCGAAATTTCCAAGGCAGTTACATGGCCGACCATCTGCGCGCTCACACGCGCCGTCGAAAACGACATTCGAGTAGCTGCGGAGGCACTAAAATATGCAAAACATCCGCGAATCCACACCGGTATCGGCACATCGGACTACCATATAAAGTATAAATTCAACTCAACTCGCGACGACATTCTCGAACGCGCGGTGGGAGCGGTGTCATTCGCAAAGAAATTTGTCGAAGACGTGCAGTTCTATGCAGAGGATGCCGGACGAACCGAAAACGAATATCTCGCCCGGGTTGTCGAAGCGGTAATCCGTGCAGGAGCGACTGTCATCAATATTCCCGACACCACCGGCTATTGCCTGCCATCAGAATTCGGTGCAAAAATCAAATATCTCATCGATAATGTGGAGGGAATTGATAAGGTTGTCATAGCCACACACTGCCACAACGACCTCGGAATGGCCACGGCCAACACCGTCACAGGAATCGTCAACGGTGCGCGTCAGGCAGAAGTAACCATCAACGGCATCGGCGAACGCGCAGGCAACACGTCGCTCGAAGAAGTGGTAATGACATTCCGCTCTCACAAAGACCTCGGAATCGACACCAACATCAACGCGACCAAAATCACAGGTATCAGCCGCATGGTGTCGAGCCTCATGAACATGCCGGTACAGCCCAACAAGGCGATTGTCGGCCGGAATGCATTCGCCCACTCGTCGGGCATACATCAGGACGGCGTGCTCAAGAACCGTGAAAGCTATGAAATCATCGATCCTAAGGATGTCGGCATCGATGAAAACTCTATCGTTCTCACAGCCCGCAGCGGACGTGCGGCTCTAAAACACCGTCTCCATGTACTTGGCATCGAACTTTCACCCGCCGATCTCGACAAAGCATACGAAGCGTTCCTGAAACTCGCCGACCGCAAGAAAGAAATCAACGATGACGACGTGCTCATGATTGCCGGCGCACACCGCAAGGCTCTCAACCGCATCAAACTTGACTTCCTGCAGGTGACAAGCGGCATTGGCGTACATTCGGTTGCAAGCGTGGGGCTTGACATCGCAGGCGAGAAATTCGAAGCATGCGCTTCAGGCAACGGCCCTGTCGATGCCGCAATCAGCGCCATCAAGCTCATCATCCACCGCAAGATGCTCGTCAAGGAATTCCTCATCCAAGCCATCAACAAGGGAAGCAATGATGTGGGCAAGGTCCACATGACCGTCGAGCACGAAGGAACGCCCTACTACGGGTTCTCGGCCAATACCGACATCGTCGCAGCCAGTGCCGAGGCATTTATCGACGCTATCAACAAGTTTGTACGCTAAACAACCATCAGTCAACAATCATTTACACACGACTACCATACGCTCATCATGGGTAAAACTCTTTTTGACAAAATCTGGGACGCACACGTTGTCAACAACATCGAAGGCGGCCCCTCTCAACTCTATATCGACCGCCACTATTGCCACGAGGTCACCAGTCCTCAGGCTTTTGAAGGACTGCGCACACGCGGCCTCAAGGTGTTCCGCCCGGAAAAGACATTCTGCTCTCCCGACCATAATATCCCCACACTCAATCAGGACAAACCGATAGCCGACCCTGTGTCGCGCAATCAGGTCGAGACTCTGACCCGCAATGCGAATGAGTTCGGTGTCACCCTCTTTGGTCTCGGTCATCCGAAAAACGGTATCATACATGTAATCGGACCTGAAAACGGTCTGACCCTTCCGGGCTACACAATCGTATGCGGCGACAGCCACACCTCGACCCACGGAGCATTCGGAGCAGTGGCATTCGGCATCGGCACAAGCGAAGTTGAAATGGTGCTCGCATCCCAGTGCATACTCCAGCCCAAACCTAAGACAATGCGTATAAATGTCAATGGCACACTCCGTCCAGGAGTAACAGCCAAAGACATCGCGCTCTACATCATCGCGAAAATGACTACCGGCGGTGCTACCGGCTACTTCGTAGAATATGCCGGCGATACAATCCGCAATCTCTCTATGGAAGAACGCATGACCGTCTGCAATCTCTCTATCGAAATGGGAGCGCGCGGAGGCATGATAGCCCCCGACGAAACGACATTTGCCTACGTCAAGGGCCGCGAATTCGCCCCCAAAGGCGAGGATTGGGAAAAAGCCGTAGCCTATTGGCGCACGTTGCCTTCAGATCCCGATGCTGAATTTGACCGCGAAATCAACTTTGACGCGGCCGATATCGAGCCACGCATAACTTTCGGAACAAACCCCGGCATGGGTATCGGCATCAATGACCCGATCCCGGCTCCCGACCCGGAAGACGAGGCTGGAAAGATTTCGTATGAAAAGTCACTTGACTACATGGGATTCAAGGTCGGACAGGTTCTTGCAGGCACTCCCGTAGACTATGTTTTCCTCGGAAGCTGCACCAACGGACGAATCGAGGATTTCCGCGCATTCGCCAACTTTGTCAAAGGTAAAAAGAAAGCCCCCGGAATTACAGCGTGGCTCGTACCCGGCTCTTGGAAAGTCGACGCACAAATACGCGAAGAAGGCTTGGACAAAATTCTTGAAGAAGCCGGATTTGAAATCCGTCAGCCCGGATGCTCGGCATGCCTCGCCATGAATGAAGACAAGGTTCCTGCCGGCAAACTGGCCGTATCGACATCAAACCGCAATTTCGAAGGCCGTCAAGGCCCCGGAGCACGCACAATACTTGCCGGTCCGCTCGTAGCCGCAGCCTCAGCCGTCACAGGAGTGCTCACCGATCCCCGCACTGTCTAAACCACGTCCATCAAGCCAACGAATCATGAAAGAAAAATTCACCACCATAGTTTCAACATGTGTCCCACTCCCGATGGAAAACGTGGACACCGACCAGATCATACCTGCACGCTTCCTTAAAGCCACCTCGCGCGAAGGTTTCGGCGACAATCTCTTCCGCGACTGGCGCTATGACAAGGAAGGCAATCCCATAAAGGATTTCGTGCTCAACGACCCCACATATTCTGGTTGCATACTCGTCGCAGGCAAGAATTTCGGATCAGGTTCGAGCCGCGAACACGCCGCTTGGGCCATCCACGACTACGGCTTCCGCGTAGTTGTCTCAAGCTTCTTTGCCGACATTCACAAAAACAACGAACTGAACAACTTTGTGCTTCCTGTCGTCGTCAGCGAACCGTTCCTTGCTGAGCTCTTCGAATCAATCGCTTCTGATCCGCGCACAGAAGTCAAAGTCGACCTCCCTTCACAGACAATCACGAACCTTGCGACAGGTAAAAGCGAAAAATTCGATATCAACGCCTACAAGAAACAATGCCTTTCAGAAGGTCTTGACGATATCGAATATCTCCTTTCAAAAAAAGCAGACATCGAAGCATGGGAAGCAGCACGCTGAACACCCTCATCCCCTCAACACCTTTAAACCACACATAGTCCTCATTATATATAAGCACCACACGAAACCGGCATGTATGTTGAAATAATGGATACAACTCTCCGTGACGGAGAACAAACATCAGGAGTGTCGTTCTCGACCTCCGAAAAACTTGCCATCACCCGCCTGCTGCTACAGGAACTTCATGTGCCCCGTATCGAGATTGCCTCCGCACGTGTTTCGGACGGCGAGCGCGATACGGTGCGCAAGGTCTGTGCATGGGCCGCACGCACGGGCTATCTCGACCGCATCGAAGTGCTTGGCTTCCTTGACGGTGGAAAATCAGTCAGCTGGATTCAGGAGGTCGGCGGACGTGTGATCAACCTTCTCGCAAAAGGCTCTGAAAAGCATTGCCGCCTTCAACTCAAGCAAAACCCTGAAGAGCATTTCACCACCATCGCGGCAGAGGTCGCAAGAGTCCGTGAAGCCGGACTTGACGTAAACATATATCTTGAAGACTGGTCAAACGGCATGAAACACTCGCGCGACTATGTTTTCGCTCTGATGGAAGCCATCAAAGACCTACCGATAAAACGCTTCATGCTGCCCGACACTTTAGGCATACTTAATCCGTATGACACACTGTCGTACATACATACTATCGTAAAATATTATCCCCGCCTCCACTTCGACTTCCATGCCCATAACGACTACGATCTGGCGACAGCCAACGTGTTCGCGGCCATAAAAGGAGGTGCAAAAGGTGTTCACTGCACCATCAACGGGCTTGGTGAACGTGCGGGTAACGCAACGCTGTCAAGCACAGTAGCAGTCATCCACGATCAGCTTGGCGACACGACCGATATCGACGAAAGTAAAATCAATAAGGTGAGCCACATCGTCGAATCCTTCTCAGGAATACTCGTGCCCCCAAACAAACCGATTATCGGTGACAGCGTGTTCACGCAATGCGCAGGAGTCCACGCCGACGGCGACAACAAAAGCCAGCTCTATTTCAACGAACTCCTCCCCGAACGTTTCGGGCGCGAGCGCGAATATGCCCTCGGAAAGACGTCTGGAAAGGCCAACATAAAAAAGAATCTCGAAGCGCTCGGCATAGAGCTGTCTGACGACGACATCCGCAAGGTGACCGACCGCATCATAAGCCTCGGCGACAAGAAAGAGATTGTCACACAAGGCGATCTGCCTTTCATCATTGCCGACGTTCTGAAACATGAAACCCTCCCGTCGAATGTCCGTGTTGACAACTATGCACTGACTCTTTCACAAGGGCTGCGCCCGACCGCTACTGTCAAACTCGTGGTCGGAGAAGCCGAGTTTCAGGAATCGGCCGTCGGCGACGGTCAGTTTGACGCGTTCATGCGCGCGGTACGCAGCATCTACACCGGCAAACTGCAACGTTCATTCCCGACATTGGTCAACTACTCCGTCAATATCCCGCCCGGTGGAAAGACCGATGCCCTTGTCCATACAACCATCACATGGGATTTCGATGGAAACGTGTTCAAGACGAGAGGCCTTGATCCCGACCAGACCGAAGCCGCGATTCAGGCAACAGTCAAGATGCTCAACCTGATCGAGACCCTGAACCCACAGGAACAGGCATCTGTAAAACAATCATGAAATAAAATAATCCAACGATATTATGAATCTGAAAATAGCAGTCCTTCCGGGCGACGGTATAGGTCCGGAAATATCCCGTCAGGGAGTTGATGTAATGACAGCCGTATGCGAAAAATTCGGCCACAATGTCGAATATCGCTATGCAGTCTGTGGCGCAGATGCCATTGACAAGGTAGGCAATCCATTTCCAGAAGACACATTCGAGACCTGTCTCTGGGCTGACGCAGTGCTTTTCTCGGCTATCGGCGACCCGAAATTTGACAACAATCCCAACGCAAAGGTCCGTCCCGAGCAAGGTCTGCTCGCCATGCGCAAGAAGCTCGGTCTTTTCGCCAATATCCGTCCGGTAGAGACTTTCAAGTGCCTCATCCACAAATCGCCTCTGCGTCCGAAACTCGTTGAAGGAGCTGATTTCATCTGCATCCGCGAACTGACAGGCGGTATGTATTTCGGGGAGAAATACGAGGACAACGACCGTGCATATGACACCAATGCCTACAGCCGCCCGGAAATCGAACGCATTCTTCATGTGGCCTACAATTATGCACGCCGCCGCCGTAAGCATCTGACTGTAGTCGACAAGGCGAACGTCCTCGCATCTTCGCGCCTATGGCGTAAAATCGCACAGGAAATCGCTCTGCAATACCCCGACGTAACGACCGATTTCATGTATGTCGACAATGCCGCCATGCGCATGATTCAGGAACCGCGATTCTTTGACGTTATGGTGACTGAAAACACCTTCGGCGATATCCTCACTGACGAAGGCTCTGTAATCTCAGGTTCGATGGGTCTTCTCCCATCTGCTTCGACCGGCGAAAAGACACCTGTATTCGAGCCGATCCACGGTTCTTGGCCACAGGCAAAAGGCAAGAACATCGCCAACCCCCTTGCCCAGATTCTTTCGGTCGCAATGCTCTTTGAATATTTTAATCTTAAAGAAGAAGGCGAACTGATCCGCAAAGCTGTCAACGCATCGCTCGACGCCAACGTCCGCACTCCTGAAATACAGGTTGAAGGCGGCGCGACATACGGCACAGACACTGTCGGCCAATGGATTGTCGACTTCATAAAAAACGCATAGACACTTAACACAAGCCCCGAATAAAACCCGGGGCTAAAAAAGCATACAGCCTCGGAGAAGTCACATCTCCGAGGCTGCAATGTATAAGTCGTGTGGTTTTAATAGTGTATAGATTACCAATACCTTAACATGAAACAATCTTATTTATTATTATCTTATTTATCATTCAAATTATTTAGAATCAATACCTTAATACATTCAAGTCTAAAACAGTCTTTTTTACATCTTATTTGAAACCGTATCTCTACGGGAAACCCATATATTCTTTGTATAAGCTCAACGATAGTCGGCGAAACGCGTCTGAAGTTTTTTGCGCGCGAAGAAAATGCGGCTCTTGACAGTGCCGAGGGGGAGATTCATTTTCTCAGCGATTTCATTGTACTTATAGCCGGCTATGTGCATTGAGAACGGAATACGGTATTCGTCGGGAAATTCGTTGATAGCATCTGAAATCTCGTTTGCCCCGAAAGCACCTTCGGGAGTCTCAAGACCGGAATCCTGAGAAAGATTCAGATGATAGAGATCTTCAGTCTGGTCAATCACGGTAGCCGAACGGGCCACGCGACGGTAGTTGTTGATGAAAATGTTGCGCATGATGGTGAAAACCCAGCCTTTGAAGTTGGTGTTATCAACATATTTGCTTTCATTGTCAAGGGCTTTCAGGGTGGTGTCCTGTAGCAGATCATAAGCATTGTCTCGGTTAGAGGTGAGCATATAGGCAAAATTAAGAAGATTGCCTTGAAGGCTCATCAGCTTGTTCTGAAATTCCTGAGTTCCCATAATCGTTGTGTTTAAATGTGTTAAACTTGCTTGTATTTCTTGAAGAAGAATATATTTAATAGGTCTTTTGTGATGTCTGTTTTTGTTTGACACTTCAAAATTACAACGAAAATCGACGCTGTCAAGATTCTTTATGTAAAAATATATTAATTCAATGTCATTTCTGTTACAAAATAGATACACCTCTATTAATCAATACGTTAAACACCATAACAATAATTACAAAAATGTTACAAATTATAATTATTGCAACATTTTACAATCTTCATCCATATAATCGCACCTTTTTTCTCTGACTTCCGATATACGACTTTGCATTACAAACATGCCCTGTTTGCGACTATCCCGACATCCTTACAAAACAATGGCCATGATTCCTTTAGCAAAATCATGGCCATAAAACTATTATATTGGAAAATTAACTAATTATCACTCCCATTCGATTGTGGCCGGTGGTTTTGAGGAGATGTCGTAGCACACACGGTTTACTCCCTTCACCTTATTGATGATATCGTTGCTCACCTTTGCCATGAAATCGTAAGGGAGATGAGCCCAGTCGGCTGTCATCGCGTCAGTTGATGTAACCGCACGCAGAGCGATTGCACGCTCGTAGGTACGTTCGTCGCCCATCACACCGACACTCTGAACAGGAAGCAGGATTGCGCCCGCCTGCCATACTTTATCGTAAAGATCCCAGTCGCGGAGACCCTGAATAAAAATATCGTCGGCATCCTGAAGTATACGTACCTTTTCCGGCGTGATGTCACCGAGAATACGCACTGCAAGTCCCGGCCCGGGGAATGGATGGCGCTTAATCAGATGCTCAGGCATTCCAAGCTGACGACCCACTGCACGTACCTCGTCTTTGAAAAGCAGACGCAAAGGCTCGCAAAGCTTCAGATTCATCTTTTCCGGAAGTCCGCCCACATTGTGATGGCTCTTGATGGTAGTGCCGGTGATCGAAAGGCTTTCGATACAGTCAGGATAGATTGTTCCCTGCGCCAGCCATTTCACATCCTTGATTTTATGAGCTTCGGCATCAAACACATCTATGAATCCCTTTCCGATAATCTTGCGCTTGCGTTCAGGCTCTGTCACTCCTTCAAGCTCGCTGAAGAACTTCTCTGAGGCATCAACACCGACCACGTTCAGCCCAAGGCACTCATAGTCATGGAGCACGTTGCGGAATTCATTCTTACGCAGCATTCCGTGGTCAACGAAAATACAGGTGAGATTCTTGCCGATAGCACGGTTGAGAAGCACGGCAGCCACCGATGAGTCGACACCGCCGCTAAGGCCAAGCACAACTTTATCGTCGCCAAGCTGCTCTTTAAGCTGGGCAACGGTGCTTTCGATAAACGATTCGGCTGTCCAGTCCTGCTTGCCGCCACAGATGTCCACGACAAAATTGCGGAGCAGCTGAGTGCCATGTTCCGAATGATAGACCTCTGGATGGAACTGCACGCCCCAAGTCTGTTCGCCTTCCACCTGATAGGCTGCGATAGCAACCTTGTCGGTTGAAGCTATGGTCTTGAATCCCTCAGGAATCGAAGTGATGGTGTCGCCGTGGCTCATCCACACCTGACTCCCGACCGGAATGTTTTTGAACAGCGGACTTGTCGTGTCAATCTTTGTCAGATGCGCACGTCCGTATTCACGCGATGGTGCAGGCTCGACGCTGCCACCCGAAGTGTAGGCGATGAACTGAGCGCCATAGCAGATGCCGAGCACAGGGAGATGACCGCGCAGACGGTCAAGCTCGGTTCTGAACGCCTTGTCGTCATAGACAGAGAAAGGCGAACCCGACAAAATCACGCCGATAACCGACGGATCATCATAAGGGAACTTGTTGTAAGGAAGAATCTCGCAATACTCTCCGAGCTCGCGGACTCTACGCCCTATAAGCTGAGTGGTCTGCGACCCGAAATCGAGAATAATAATCTTTTCCTGCATAATGTGGGAAGAGGGATATTAAGGTGATAATGATTGAATCTGAGTGCAAAGTTACACATTTATTCTCAATTTCAAGGAGATTTTCCTCGGCTGTTTACACCGGCAAGCTAAGTCTGCGGCCAAACATCACGACAGCCGCCCACTGAACGGTAATACGGCAGCCATCATTACGTCGTCGGCCATATCCGGCCTGCACAGCCGCTTCTCTAACAATAATTGTGATTGATTCACAATCGTAAAGCAGAATTATTCTATTTACTCGAATGATTGTATGGCGTTTTTTGAGTAATTTTGTAAACTGTAGCCATTTGTGCGCGACGATTAACCTCGAATTTCACCATATTCACCATCGATGAAGAATATAGCAGCTGCATTATTGTTGTTTTCCATGGCGTTCAACGCCACATCACAGACCAAAGCCCGTTTCGAACGTTTCGATTACAGCGGACGTGACGAGTATTACAATCCTTCAAAACTTCCGGCAGACGGAGGCTACTTCAACCCCGTCATAAGCGGATGGGCCTCAGACCCCTCTGTAGCTAAAAAAGGGAATGACTATTGGCTTGTCACATCGACATTCGGTTATTTTCCCGGCGTCCCTGTCTACCATTCGACAGACCTTGTGACATGGACACAGGCCGGCAATGTGCTTTCCCGTCCCTCCCAGCTCCCTTGGCTCGAAGGGCAGTCGCTCGGAAAAGGAGGAATCTACGCCCCGGCCATAAGCTATAATCCACAAAACGACACTTTCTATGTAATAACCACATGCGTCACCAAGAAAGGCTCTATAAATTTCTATGTGACGGCCAAAGATCCCAGAGGACCTTGGAGCGAACCTGTCGTGCTCGAAGATGTCGACGGCATAGACCCGTCCTTTTTCTTTGACGATAACGGCAAAGCCTACATTGTCCACAAGGCAGAGGAACACAGCCCTGTAAAATGGAGCAACAACCGCGCGCTTGCAATCATTGAGTTTGACACTAAAACAGGCAAGACAATCGGAGAGCCACGCAAATTCCGCGAAGAAGGTGTCGGCCCTGAAGAACAGCTCGAACGAAACGAAGGAGCACACATCTATAAAATCGACGGCAATTACTATCTTCTTGCCGCTGAAGGGGGCACAAGCTGGTGTCATTCCGAAGTGTGCTACAAGGCCGACAACGTATGGGGGCCATACCGCCGCTGGAGCCGCAACCCGATGCTGACACAACGTCTGCAGAAACCAAACCGAACCACACCGGTGACATGCACAGGCCATGCCGACATATTTCAGGACAACGACGGCAAATGGTGGGCTGTATTTCTCGGATGCCGCCCGTGGATGAACGGGTCTGAACAGCTCGGTCGCGAGACCTTCATGCTGCCGGTCAGATGGAGTCGCGACGGATTCCCTTATATCACACAGAACCTCGACACTGTCGCCTCGACTGTAAAACATCCCGGCATAGGGACACAACAGGCTGTCAATTCCGGAAACTTCAACTGGAGCGATGATTTTTCATCAGTCACACTCCGCCCGGAATGGATGTCACTCTGGGGAAGTCCTGCCGAACAGGCTGTCACAGGCAACGGCCTTACGCTCACATGCTCTCCAATCGACAGCCGTTCCGGCAAAACTCCGGCCTATATCGGCCGCCGAATCCAGCATCATGATTTCGAAGCCTCCACAACGGTCACCATTCCCGGTAATGCGACGGCAAACGACGCAGCCGGAATTCTGATAGTCAAGACCGAACAGCGTCAGATATTCTTCGCAGTCAGCCCAGGTCATATACGCCTCATGCAACCGGGAGGAAAAATTCTGTCGGAGACAAATGCCGATACAGCCGGCAAACCGGTCGGGCTGAAAGTGATATGCAAAGACGGCAAATACACATTTGACTTCCGTATTGCCGACGGACAAATCCACACACTCGCATCCGGCATCAGCGCATCATTCACCTCGTCCTCGGCAGGAGGATTCACGGGAACAACAATCGGACTTTTCGCTACCTCTGCTGATTTTTAGGCAGATGTAATTATTTTTTCGTAAATTTGCAACCCTGAATTGAAGTTGACCTACCTTCAGGACTACTTCATTGACAGAAGGCTGTTAAAAAAGCCCGGATATCCAGTTTTTATAGTTTATGAAAAATATACGTATGTTTCTAACCGATGTCGACGGTACTCTCACAGATGGAGGCATGTATTACACAGCTGACGGAGACGTTATGAAAAAATTCAACGCACGCGACGGCATGGGTCTTCAGCTCCTCCAGAAAGCCGGCATCAAAGTGGGCATAATCACAAGTGAAAGCACCAGTCTCGTAAGCCGCAGAGCCGAAAAACTCGGAGTCGATTTTCTGGTTCAGGGCAAGCGCGACGGCGGTAAGCTCTCAGCATGTGCCGACATCTGTGAAAGCCTGTCAATCAGCCTTAATGAAGTGGCATATATCGGCGACGATATAAACTGCTTCGACCTTCTCAGCGCCGTGGGGCTCCGTGCTTGTCCTGCCGACGCTGTCGAAGAAGTCAGGTCAATCCCCTCGATCATCGTCATGAACCTCAAAGGAGGGGAAGGCTGTGTCAGAGAATTTGCAAACCTTATCTTAAAAGAAATAAACAATCAAGAAAACACCCGAAAATGAGCAAAGTAAAAATATCTGTCACTTTCATGCTGCTCGCAGTCACATTCTGTGTGTGTCTGATCGTCAGCAACCTCATGGAAATAAAGACTGTCGACCTCGGGCCTCTCACCATCACAGCCGGAATCGTCGTCTTCCCTATATCATACATACTCAACGACTGCATCGTAGAGGTCTATGGCTTCAACAAAGCCCGTCTTGTCATCTGGCTCGGATTCGGCATGAACATGCTCGTCTCCCTGCTGCTTCAACTCGGAGTCTGGCTGCCCGGAGCAGATTCGTGGACCGGACAGGAGGCTATGGCTACTGTTTTCGGCGCAGTCCCACGCATTTTCGCCGCAAGTTTCATCGCATTTCTCTGCGGCTCGATGGTCAACGCCTATGTCATGTCGCGAATGAAAATCGCATCCGGCGGACGCCGCTTCTCGCTCCGCGCCATAGTGTCGTCACTGTGGGGCGAGGGTGTCGATTCAGTCATATTTTTCCCGATAGCCTTCGCAGGAGTCCTTTCATGGAACGAAATCGGGCTTCTGATTGTCACGCAGACTTTCCTGAAAACATTCTACGAGATTCTCATTCTCCGGTCACCCTGCGTGCCGTTAAACTGCTGCGCGACCATGAGGGCGGCGATGTCACCGACACTCCGGGCATGTCATACAAATGGTGGAAAATCAATGAAATATAAATGGATATGGTTTGACCTCGACGACACGCTCATCGACTTCCACACGAATTCGCACATGGCGCTACGTGTCATATATGACGAATGCGGTCTTGAGCGCTTCTTCCGGTCGCCCGATGAATGGACCGACACCTACGAAAGTCATAACCTCACGTTATGGGAGCGTTACAGCCGCGCGGAAATCACACAGGATTTTCTGCGCCTCGACCGTTTCGCCACGCCGCTGCGCCCTCATTGGAGCGGCGACGAAGACTCACTCAAAGATTTCTCCCGACAGCTCGACCCACTCTACCTCACACGTCTGGCCGAGCAGACTGCGCTCATCGAAGGAGCATGCGAAATCCTCGCGTACCTGCGCGCGCACGCTTATAATATAGGTGTACTGAGCAACGGTTTCAAAGATGTCCAGCACCGCAAACTTTCCAATACCGGCCTCGACCGGTTTGTCGACCTGATGGTGCTGAGCGACGACATTGGCATCAACAAACCCGATCCTCGGCTCTACCTCCATGCGATGCAGCAGGCAGCGGCCACAGACCCCTCGCTCCATGTCATGATTGGCGATAACCGCGACACCGACATAGCCGGGGCGCTGGCAGCCGGATGGAGACCGATACTTTTAGATGCCGGAGCGGACGCGCTGAAAGTCGACGGCAAAGTGACAATAACCCCTCGTCTTGACCTCCTGAAAGAGCTTTTTTAGGCCTACATTGCCGTCTTTAGCCTCTAACGTGGTGAGGAAGTGAATTTTAAGCAAATTTTTTAGTAGAAATATAGCTGATAATTCAAAAAAAGTTCCGATATTTGCACTTGCAAAAAACGTGCGCACTCTTTAAGCGCAACGTCAAAGATATTAACCAATTATAAATTAATATTGTAATGACTAAAGCTGACATTGTCAACGAGATTTCGAAATCTACCGGCATCGACAAAGCCAACGTACTCGAAACCATTGAAAAGTTCATGGAAACAGTGAAAGAGTCTCTTTCACACGGCGAGAACGTATATCTTCGCGGATTCGGTAGCTTCATCACCAAGGTTCGTTCAGAAAAGACAGCCCGCAACATTTCCAAAAACACCACCATTATCATCCCCGAACACCGCATCCCCGCTTTCAAGCCCGCAAAGGTGTTCATGGAAGAGGTAAAGGATCTGAAATAATAAAAAACTATTGTCTAACAATACATAATACCTCCCTACTATGCCCAGCGGAAAGAAAAGAAAAGGCCACAAGATGGCCACCCACAAGCGTAAAAAACGCCTTCGCAAAAACCGTCACAAGAAGAAATAAGCAGGCTTGACCTGCAACTTCTTGCGTAGCTGCGTAAATAACACAAAGGACAAACTCTTGACAGGCGCGTTCAACTACAAAGCCCTCAAACAAGGTTTGTTCTTTGCGTTGTTTGTCGTATCTCCACAGCTCCACCGCCGGATTTCTCCGGTGTCTCTACTCCCCTCTGAAACATACAATTAATCTATCTACAGATCACAACCGACTAATGAAGAGTGAACTTATCGTAGACGTCCAGCCCAGCGAGGTATCCATTGCCTTGCTTGAGGACTCAAGGCTCGTCTCCCTGCAAAAGGAGTCGCGCAACATCGCCTACGCTGTCGGAGACATCTATCTGGCAAAAGTAAAGAAACTGATGCCGGGTCTGAACGCCGCATTCGTCAACGTAGGCTACGAAAAAGATGCTTTTCTTCATTACTTGGATCTCGGTTCCCAATTCTCTACCTATTCCTCATTCCTGAAAGACGCAATCGTCGACAAAAAAAACGACATCACCGTCCCAAAAATCAAACGTCTGCCCGATATCGACAAACACGGTTCAATCACCAACGTGCTTCAGCCGGGGCAGGAACTGATGGTGCAGATTGTCAAAGAGCCAATATCATCAAAAGGCCCGCGACTGACAACGGAAATCACCTTCACGGGACGATACATGGTGCTGATTCCATTCGGCGATAAAATCTCAATCTCTCAGAAAATCAAGACTACGGAGGAGAAACTCCGTCTGCGCCAGCTCATCGAGAGCATCAAGCCCAAAAATTTCGGAGTCATAATCCGCACTTCAGCCGAAGGCAAAAGCGTGCGTGAACTCCACCATGAGCTTAAAACTCTGCTCCGTTGCTGGGATGAAACCGTCGCCAAAGCCCGGTCGGCAACCGCCCCCGCCCTAATCTTCGAAGAGGAGAGCCGAATAGTCGGGATGCTGCGAGATGTGTTCAGCCCCACGTTCGAAAGCATCCATGTCAACGACAAGGAAATCTTCAGCCAAATATCAAAATACGTCAATCTGATCTCGCCGGAAAGCAAGGATATCGTAAAGCTGTATGAAGACAGCGCCCCTATCTTCGACCACTTCAACATCACGCGCCAGATCAAATCGTCGTTCGGCAAAACCGTTTCATTCAAATCGGGTGCCTACGTAATCATCGAACATACTGAAGCCCTCCATGTCATCGACGTGAACTCCGGCAACCGCTCAAAGGCCGCACCCGATCAGGAAAGCAACGCACTTGAAGTCAATCTCCGCGCCGCCGACGAAATAGCCCGTCAGCTCCGCCTCCGCGACATGGGAGGCATCATTGTCATCGACTTCATCGACATGAACAAGGCCGAACACCGCCAGAAGCTCTATGAACACATGCGCGAAGTGATGGCCAATGACCGTGCGCGCCACAACATCCTGCCACTGAGCAAATTCGGCTTGATGCAGATCACACGCCAGCGAGTGCGTCCGGCTCTCGACATCGACACGACCGAAGAGTGTCCGTCATGCCACGGAAAAGGCAAAGTCCGCCCGTCGCTACTGTTCACCGACACCCTCCACGAGAAGCTCGACTACCTTGTCAAAACCCTAAAGGTAAAGCATTTCATACTCTACGTACATCCTTTCGTTTCCGCATATCTGAAAAAAGGATTCCCGTCGCTCTACCGTCGCTGGCAGCTTGAATTCGGATTCAACTTCCGTATTATCCCGGACGAATCACTGGCCTACCTCCAATATCGTGTCGTCGACCGTGACAGAAACGAAATCGACCTTCAGGAAGAAAAAGACATGGATTCATCGGCAACAAAATCCAAATCCAAAGCCAAGAACCGATCCAAGGAAGACTAACATCTTCAATATTTGTAAAAAAATTCAATTAAAAAACACCAACCTCCGTAGTCCCGACAGGGATACGGAGGTTTTTATGTTGTAGAACATAAGTATTTTTTTTGTCACATTGCAGAGTGGTTGTATATTTGTAGACGAAAATAAGTGTGATTTTTACACTTATTCGGTTTTAACCATGAACCAAACACTTAGACAACATAAAACTATCAAAAAACTCTCAATTAACACACCATGAAACGGATGTTACCTCACGTTGCGGCCTTAGGCGCAGGGCTTATGATCATCGCCGGCTCATGCAGCCGTCAGAATGAAGCCACACTCACGGAATCGGGTCTCGACCCTGCGAAATTCGCCGGAGAATACAACGGCAAACCTACCGCACTCTACACACTTGCCAATTCAAACGGCATGGAAGCCTGCATCACAAACTTCGGCGGCCGCATAGTATCGCTGATGGTACCCGACCGCGACGGCCAACCGCGCGATGTCGTTCTCGGATTCGACAGCATCGCAGCCTACTTTCCCGAAAACAACCAGACTGACTTCAGCGCAGCCATCGGCCGCTATGCCAACCGCATCAATCAGGGCCGTTTCGTAATCGACGGTGACACAATCCAGCTTCCGACCAATAATTTCGGCCACTGCCTGCACGGCGGTCCGACCGGATGGCAATATCAGGTCTATGATGCCGAACAGCCCAACGACTCGACAGTAGTCCTCACCATGCACTCGCCTGACGGTGACAACAACTTCCCGGGAAACGTCACTGCCAAAGTCACCTACACTCTGACATCCGACAACCGTCTCGACATCGCCTACGAGGCCGTGACCGATAAACCTACGGTCATCAACATGACAAACCACGCCTACTTCAACCTCAACGGCGATCCCTTGCAGTCCATTACAGACAACGAACTCTACGTGAACGCCTCCACTTATACACCTGTCGACTCCACCTATATGACAACAGGTGAAATCCTGCCCGTGGCCGGAACCCCGATGGACTTCACATCGCTGCGCGTCATCGGCGAACGAATCAACGAAACCGACTTCGAACAGATCCGCAACGGCAACGGCTATGACCATAACTGGGTGCTCGACACTAAAAACGACATCAATGTTCCCGCCGCCACTCTCCAGTCGCCCTCGACAGGCATCGTGCTTGATGTCTACACCGATGAGCCCGGCATTCAAGTCTACTCCGGCAACTTCCTTGACGGCACCGTCACAGGCAAGAACAACAAAGTCTATAACCAGCGCACAGGCATCTGCCTTGAGACCCAGCACTATCCCGACAGCCCCAACAAACCCGAATGGCCGTCGACAGTCCTCCGTCCCGGCGAGACATACAAGAGCCACACCGTATTCGCGTTTTCAACCGACAAGAAATAACGGTCTCTGTCATCAATTCAGACTTACTTTAATTTAACAAACTTAATATCTTAGAAAACTATGGCATTACTTGACTGGATTGTCATCGGTATTTTCGCCTTGGCTCTTGTCGGCGTCATCGTGTGGGTGATGCGACAGAAGCAAAACAATGCCGCTGACTACTTCCTTGGAGGCAAAGACGCAACATGGATTGCAATCGGTGCCTCGATCTTCGCTTCAAACATCGGTTCTGAACATCTTATCGGTCTCGCCGGTTCAGGCGCTTCGTCCGGTATGGCTATGGCCCACTGGGAAATACAGGGCTGGATGATTCTTCTCCTCGGCTGGGTATTCGTGCCCTTCTACACCCGTTCGATGGTTTATACCATGCCTGAGTTCCTTGAAAAGCGTTTCAATCCACAGTCGCGCACAATCCTTGCGACCATCTCGCTCATCAGCTACGTGCTCACCAAAGTAGCCGTGACAGTCTATGCAGGCGGTCTTGTGTTCCAGCAGGTCTTTGGCATTGAAGAGTTGTGGGGAATCGACTTCTTCTGGATTGCAGCCATCGGCCTCGTCCTGATCACAGCCCTCTATACAATCTTCGGCGGTATGAAATCTGTGCTCTACACATCCGTGCTCCAGACCCCGATTCTCCTTCTCGGTTCACTCATCATCCTTGTCCTCGGTCTTAAGGAACTCGGCGGATGGGACGAAATGATGAGAATCTGTTCGAGCGTGAAGGTAAATGAATACGGCGACACTATGGTCAACCTCATCCGTGACAACAACGACAGCCAGTATCCTTGGCTCGGCGCACTCATCGGCTCGGCCGTAATCGGTTTCTGGTACTGGTGTACCGACCAGTTCATCGTACAGCGCGTTCTCTCCGGTAAAGATGAAAAGGAAGCCCGTCGCGGTACAATCTTCGGAGCATACCTCAAACTACTCCCCGTTTTCCTGTTCCTCATCCCCGGCATGATTGCCTTCGCAATCCACCAGAACTCAATCGCAGCCGGAGGCGAAGGCTTCCTCCCCATGCTTGCCAACGGCAATGTGAACTCCGACGCAGCCTTCCCCACCCTCGTAGCCAAGCTTCTCCCCGCAGGTGTGAAAGGTCTCATCGTGTGTGGTATCCTCGCTGCGCTCATGTCGTCGCTCGCATCGCTCTTCAACTCATCGGCCGCACTTTTCACCATAGACTTCTACCAGCGTTTCCGCCCCAACACAGATCCTAAGAAACTCGTCCGTATCGGTCAGGCTGCCACTGTGGTAATCGTTATCCTCGGCATTCTCTGGATTCCCGTGATGCGCTCGGTAGGCGACGTGCTCTATCTCTACCTCCAAGACGTGCAGTCGGTGCTTGCCCCGGGTATAGCAGCCGCATTCCTCATCGGTATCCTCTGGAAACGCGCTTCAGCCCTCGGCGGCATGTGGGCACTTCTTTCGGGCCTCATCATCGGTCTTACCCGCCTCGGCGCTAAGGTCTACTACAGCAATGCCGATATAATCCCCGGAAGCGAAGGCAGCTGGTTCCAATATCTGTTCTATGACTGCAACTGGCTCTTCTTCTGCGGATGGATGCTCGTATTCTGCCTTGGCGTAGGTGTCATCGTTTCACTCTGCACCAAAGCGCCTGAACCTGAAAAAATCCAAGGACTCGTGTTCGGTACATCAACCCCCGAACAGCGTGCCGCTACACGTGCAAGCTGGAACCAATGGGATGTTATCAACTCAATAATCATCCTCGGCATCACAGTCGCATTCTACATCTATTTCTGGTAATAAAAATTGAAACATGGAAGTGTGCCGGAAACTTTTCTCCGGCACACATTTCCAAGACTCTTCCTTTTAATACACGTTCCCAAGATGTTCTACTCAAACAACCCACGCTTTTTTGTCTCTGTCGACTGCATTATATTCGGTCTGGTCAACGGGAAACTGTGCCTACTGCTCACCAAGCGCCGTTTTGAACCTGAAAAGGGCAAATGGTCAGTCATGGGCGGATTCGTACAGGAAGACGAAAGCGTCGACGACGCTGCCCGACGTGTCCTCCGTCATCTGACAGGTCTCGAAGACATCTACATGGAACAGGTCCATGCGTTCGGAGCAATCAACCGTGATCCGGGCGAACGTGTAATCTCGGTCGCATATTACGCTCTGCTCGGTCCGGATGAATACAACCTCGAACTTCTTGAAAAGCACGAGGCCGTCTGGATCGAAATCGACAAATTGCCACCCCTCGGCTTCGACCACCCCGAAATGGTCAAAAAGACGCTCGAACTCATACGCGCCAAATGCTCACACGAACCCATCGGGTTCAACCTGCTTCCGGCCATGTTCACATTAACGCAGCTCCAGTCGCTCTATGAGACCATACTCGGCGAACCGCTCGACAAACGCAACTTCCGCAAGCGCGTGGCCGAGACACATTGCATCGAAAAGACCGAATATATCGACAAAACCGGTTCGCGACGCGGAGCTTCGCTCTACCGCTTCAACGACCACGTCTATCTCTCCCATCCCCAATTTAAAATCTAACAAATCCAATAATAAACAACTCTCTAAAAACCATTACAGCTATGTATTCAAACTATGAAATATGGTGGGTAACCGGCGCACAGCTCCTTTACGGAGGCGATGCCGTTGTCAGTGTCGACGCACATTCAAAAGAAATGGTCGACGGTCTAAACAATTCAGGACTCCTGCCTGTCAAAGTCGTATATAAGGGCACAGCCAACTCCTCGCACGAAGTCGAGGATATCATGAAGGCAGCCAACAACGATCCCCGTTGTGCCGGCATCATCACATGGATGCACACCTTCTCTCCAGCCAAGATGTGGATCCACGGACTCAAGGTTCTTTCCAAACCCCTGCTCCACTTCCACACCCAGTATAATGCCGAAATACCTTGGGACACAATGGACATGGACTTCATGAACCTTAACCAGAGTGCCCACGGCGACCGTGAGTTCGGACACATCTGCGCCCGCATGCGTGTACGCCGCAAGGTTGTCACCGGCTACTGGAAAGACCCGAAGACTCTCGAACGCATCGCCGTATGGCAGCGCGTCTGCATCGGCTGGGCCGACGCTCAGGACATGCTCATCATCCGTCTCGGCGACCAGATGAACAACGTTGCCGTTACCGACGGCGATAAGGTTGAAGCTGAAATCCGTCTCGGCTACCATGTGGACTACATGCCTTTCAGCTCGCTCATGAAGTATTTCGACGAAGTGAAAGACGCGGATGTCGACGCCCTCGTAGCCGAATATTTCAGCCTCTATGCCCACGATGCCTCTCTTGAAGACAAGAACACCGAAGGATATACAAAGGTATGGAACGCAGCCAAGGCCGAACTCACTCTCCGCGCCATGCTCAAGGACAAAGGCGCCAAGGGTTTCACAACCAACTTCGACGACCTCGGCGATGCAAATATCGATGTGACAGGCCGTGGCTTTGACCAGATTCCCGGTCTCGCATCACAGCGACTCATGGCCGAAGGCTATGGTTTCGGTGCGGAAGGCGACTGGAAATCAGCAGCACTCTACCGCACACTCTGGGTAATGACACGCGGAATGGAAGGCGGATGCTCATTCCTCGAAGACTACACTCTCAATTTCAACGGCAAAGAAAGCTCGATCCTTCAGGCCCACATGCTTGAAGTGTGTCCCCTCATCGCCGAAGAGCGTCCCCGTCTGGAAGTCCACTTCCTCGGCATCGGTATACGCAAATCGCAGACCGCACGTCTCGTCTTCACTTCCAAGCCGGGCAAGGGCGTGACAGCTACCGTCGTCGACATGGGCAACCGCTTCCGCCTCATCGTCAACGATGTTGACTGCATCAAGTCAAAACCGCTGCCCAAGCTCCCCGTGGCATCGGCTCTCTGGATTCCGCAGCCCGACTTCGAAACAGGCGCAACCGCATGGATTCTTGCCGGCGGCACACACCATTCATGTTTCTCGTATGCTGTCACACCCGAATTCTGGGAAGATTACGCAGAAATCGCAGGAATCGAAATGGTACATATCGACAAGGATACCACCATCGAGAATTTCAAGAACTCACTCCGCATGGGTGAAGTCTACTACATGCTCAACAAATCACTCTACCTCTAATCACAGCGATAGACTGAGATATGAATTCAGATCCTAAATCAACCATTGCCCAAGGCAAGGCCATCCTCGGCATCGAGTTCGGTTCGACAAGAATCAAGGCCGTCCTTATCGACGAGGAAAACAAGCCCATTGCCCAAGGTTCGCACGAATGGGAAAACCAGCTTTCCGACGGACTCTGGACCTACAGCACCGAAGCCATCTGGTATGGTCTTCAGGACTGCTATGCCGACCTGCGTGCAAATGTCCGCAAGGAATACGACATCGAGATCGAGAATCTTGCCGCAATCGGAATCAGCGCAATGATGCACGGCTATATGCCATTCGGCAAAGATGCCGACATACTTGTCCCGTTCCGCACATGGCGCAACACCAACACCGGCAAGGCAGCTGCCGAGCTGTCAGAGCTCTTCGTCTACAATATCCCGCTGAGATGGAGCATTTCGCATCTCTATCAGGCCATTCTTAACGAAGAGCCACACGTCAAGAACATCGACTACCTCACCACTCTTGCCGGTTATATCCACTGGCAGCTGACAGGCGAAAAAGTCCTCGGTGTCGGCGACGCTTCAGGCATGCTTCCCATCGACCCTGCTACCAAGGACTATTCAGCCGAAATGGTTGAAAAGTTCGACAATCTTGTAGCGCCCAAGGGATTCCCGTGGAAACTGCTCGACATCATGCCTAAAGTGCTCGTGGCCGGTGAAGAATCAGGAAAGCTCACAGCCGAAGGCGCTATGCGTCTCGACGTTTCAGGGCATCTGAAACCGGGCATACCCTTCTGTCCGCCCGAAGGTGACGCCGGAACAGGTATGGTTGCGACCAACGCCGTGCTCCAGCGCACAGGAAACGTATCGGCCGGAACATCATCATTCTCAATGATAGTGCTTGAAAAGGAACTTTCGAAGCCCTACGAGATGATTGACATGGTGACTACCCCCGACGGCAGTCTCGTCGCAATGGTCCACTGCAACAACTGCACTTCCGATCTCAACGCATGGGTCAATCTCTTCAAGGAGTATCAGGAACTGCTCGGAATCCCCGTCAACATGAATCAGGTGTTCGGACTTCTCTACAACAACGCCCTCAACGGCGACACAGACTGCGGAGGTCTCATCTCCTACAACTATTATTCAGGAGAGCCTATCACCGGCCTTGAGGAAGGACGCCCGCTGTTCGTGCGCTCGGCATCCGACAAATTCAATCTTGCGAACTTCATGCGCGCCAATCTCTATGCGTCGGTATGCGTGTTGAAAATCGGCAATGACATCCTGTTCAATGACGAGAAAGTGGAGGTCGACCGAATCACAGGCCACGGAGGTCTGTTCAAGACTCCCGGAGTCGGCCAGCGCATACTCGCGTCAGCTCTCAACTCTCCGATTTCCGTCATGGAAACCGCCGGCGAAGGCGGAGCATGGGGCATAGCACTCCTTGCTTCCTTCCTTGTCAACAACATCAAGGGACAATCGCTCGCAGGATACCTCAACGACCGCGTGTTCCTCGGAGACGCAGGCACTGAAATCGCCCCCACCCCTGAGGACGTGGCAGGTTTCAACGCCTATCTTGAGAACTACAAACGTGGTCTCGCAATCGAACGCGCGGCAACCGAGGCCAAGGCATAACGCCTGAAATCACCCATTCCTACTCCTCCTGCTTTGGAGTAGATAAATGCAGAAACAACAAAAATAACATATCTTGGTCTACTGACGGAATGTTGACAAGGACATCTTTCAACTCCTGATGTATCAATATTATCAGCGATATGTTATTTTTGTTATTTCTGCATCTTTTGTACCTATAGATCCATCAAGACACTGTTTCTGAAGACTATTGTTGCAGGAGATGATGGGTTTTCAGCCTGACAGGGGGATATTTTCATTTTTCTTTCTGAATTTATGGAGGATTGCGGAATTATTGGGTAATTATAAGTTTGTTATCACCGATTTTTATACTTAAATTTGCAACGGTGAAAGCTCCTTGCAACTCTATGAAGGCATGCCGACACCAACAAAAAATGTATTACTGAAAACCCCAATTCTAACCATCACTATCATGGATATTTCACACATCGAACACGTGGGTATCGCAGTGCCCGATCTCAAGGCAGCAATCGCATTCTACGAAAACACCCTCGGGCTCAAATGCTTCGCAATCGAAGAAGTAGAGGATCAGAAGGTGCGCACAGCATTCTTTAAGGTCGGACAGACCAAAATCGAGCTTCTCGAAGGCACTTCGCCTGACAGCGCCATCTCAAAGTTCATCGAAAAGAACGGTGGCCGCGGAGGCATCCAGCACATCGCATTCGCTATCGAGGATGGTGTTGCCAACGCTCTCGCTGAAGTATCGGAAAAAGGCTGCGCCCTCATCGACAAAGCACCCCGCAAAGGCGCTGAAGGTCTCAACATCGCCTTCCTCCACCCGAAATCGACCTGCGGCACTCTCATTGAACTTTGCGAAGATCCGGCAAAAAAGTAAGAGAATCCACGCAAACTCATACTTAAACCATAATTTTCAAAACACTTTTACATAATCTCATAACAGATGAGTAACCAGCTTGAAAAAGTAAAAGAGCTTATCGCCCTTCGCGAAGAAGCTCGTCTGGGTGGTGGCGAAAAAGCTATCCAGAAACAGCATGAAAGAGGTAAATACACAGCTCGCGAGCGTATTGCCCAGCTTCTCGACGAAGGTTCTTTTGAAGAAATCGACATGTTTGTCCGCCACCGTTGCTACAACTTCGGTCAGGAAAAGAAAAGTTATCTCGGCGACGGCGTCGTGACCGGCTACGGTACAATCGACGGCCGCCTCGTTTATGTATTCGCTCAGGACTTCACAGTGTTCGGCGGCTCGCTCAGCGAGACCATGGCTCTGAAGATCTGCAAAATCATGGACATGGCCATGAAGATGGGCGCTCCCGTCATCGGTCTTAACGACTCGGGCGGCGCACGTATCCAGGAAGGCATCAACGCTCTCGCAGGCTATGCTGAAATTTTCCAGCGCAACATACTTGCATCGGGTGTGATTCCTCAGATTTCAGGCATCCTTGGTCCGTGTGCCGGCGGTGCTGTATACTCACCCGCGCTCACCGACTTCACCATCATGACCAAGGGCATCAGCTACATGTTCCTTACTGGTCCGAAGGTGGTCAAGACCGTGACCGGCGAAGATGTCAGCCAAGAAGCACTCGGCGGCGCAACCGTACACTCCCAGAAGAGCGGTGTCGCCCACTTCGCGGCAGAAGACGGAGAAGAAACACTCCGCATCATCCGCAAGCTTTTCAGCTACATCCCACAGAACAATCTCGAAGAACCGCCGCTGGTTGAATGTAACGACCCCATCGACCGTCTCGAAGATTCTCTCAATGAAATCATCCCCGACTCGGCCAACCGTCCATACGACATGTATGAGGTCATCAACGCGATTGTCGACAACGGAGAGTTCCTTGAAATCCAGCGTGAGTTTGCCAAGAACATCATCATCGGTTTCGCCCGTTTCAACGGCCAGGCAGTCGGAGTTGTGGCCAACCAACCCAAACATCTTGCAGGTGTGCTCGACAGCAACGCATCGCGCAAGGGCGCACGCTTCGTCCGTTTCTGCGACGCGTTCAACATTCCTCTGGTGACACTTGTCGACGTACCCGGCTTCCTCCCCGGAACAGGTCAGGAATACAACGGTGTGATTCTCCACGGCGCGAAACTTCTCTATGCCTACGGCGAGGCGACAGTGCCCAAGGTGACTGTCACACTCCGCAAGAGCTACGGCGGCTCACACATCGTGATGTCATGCAAGCAGCTCAGAGGCGACATGAACTACGCATGGCCTACCGCAGAAATCGCCGTGATGGGCGGCGCCGGCGCTGTCGAGGTTCTCTATGCCAAGGAAGCAAAGGCATCCGACGATCCCGCCAAGGTGCTCCGCGAGAAAGAAGACGAATACAACAAACTCTTCTGCAACCCCTACAACGCAGCCCGCTACGGCTATATCGACGATGTGATCGAACCGCGCAACACCCGTTTCCGCATCATCCGCGCCCTTCAGCAGCTCGCTACCAAGAAGGTTGTCAACCCTGCCAAGAAACACGGCAACATACCTCTCTGAGAGGGTCACTTTCTCGCATCCGTGTGGCAGACATCAATCTTCCATACGTGGTGCGGACAGCCTGTAAATCTTACTAATCATCTCAACAAAAGTTATGAAAAAAAGACTTTTAACGCTGCTGTTGGTGACTCTCGCATGCGTATCAGCCATATCCGCCCAAGGGCGTCGCGGCCTGCGCATCAACGAGGTTATGATCGTCAACGACTCCACAAGCGTGGTCGACGATTTCGGACGCTACTCGGCGTGGATCGAGCTTTATAACTCGACCTTCGCTCCGCTCGAAATCTCAAGTGTCTTTCTGACCAACGACCGCAGCAACAATACGCTTTACCCCGTTCCCCTCGGTGACGTGAACACCGATATTCCCGCGCGTCAGCACGTGCTTTTCTGGGCTGACGGCGAACCCAACAAGGGTACGTTCCACACCAATTTCACCTTCACTCCCGGCGAAGACAACTACATTGCCATCTATGATGCCAACGGACTCAGTCTCATTGACGAAATCGTTGTCCCGGGAACACTGCTGCCGGGTCAGTCGTATGCCCGCAAGGCCGACGGTGAAGGCGGAATCAACAACCCTGATGACTGGGAAGTGCGCGACGGTTCTGAATCACACTACATCACTCCGTCGAGCAACAACATCATCAAGAGCACCAACAACAAGGTGGACAGCTTCGCTGAGCATGACCCCCACGGATTCGCAATGGCAGTCATGGCCATGTGTATCGTGTTCTCGGCACTCGTGATCCTCTCAATCTGTTTCTATATCATCAACAGCATCGGAGCTTCAATCTCACGCAAACGCAAAGTGAAAGCTCTTGCCAGCGATGAAAACGAAATCGAGGACCACCACCACGAACAGGATTCCGGCGAAGTCATCGCGGCAATCTCAGCCGCGCTTGCCGAACATCTTGATGCTCACGACCGCGAAAGCACAATCCTTACCATCAATAAGGTACGCCGAGCATATTCACCATGGAGCTCGAAGATCTACAGTCTCCGCGAGCTTCCGCATCGTTAATTTTAATTTCACAGTATTCAAACACTGAAACATCTAAAACAGAAATGAAAGAGTATAAATATAGAATCAACGGTAACCTCTACACGGTGAAAATCGGCGATATCGACAACAATCTCGCTAAGGTTGAGGTCAACGGTGTTCCCTACAAAGTGGAGCTTCAGAAGACCGAAAAGCCTGTCAACATCGTTACCGCACCCCGCCCCTCTGCCGCACCGCGCACCGAAAGCGGAGCGAAGGTCATCAACAAACCTAAGGTCAAAGCCGGCGGCTACACTGTTGAAGCCCCCCTCCCCGGCGTGGTAATATCCGTCAACGTGAAAGTAGGCGATACGGTCAGCTCGTCTGACACCGTAGCCGTGCTTGAAGCGATGAAGATGGAAAACGCCATCCATGCAGGCCAAGACGGCAAGGTTGCAGCAATCAACGTCAACGCCGGCGACTCAGTGCTTCAGGGTACAGCCCTCATTACCCTCGAATAAATAGAGTGAGTGTCTACAAAGCATCACACTTTTTGAAAACCTCACATCTAAGTAATTATCAAACATTATGTTTAGCGAATTCTTACTTCAAAACCTTCAGGAGTTCTGGCATCTGACAGGTTTTTACAACGCCACATGGCAGCATCTGGTGATGCTGCTGGTCGGCTTGTTCTTCATCTGGCTCGCTATTAAGAAGAATTTCGAACCGATGCTCCTTGTGCCCATCGGCTTCGGTATACTTATCGGCAACGTCCCCTTCAACACCACCGCCGGTCTTGAAATCGGTATCTATGAAGAGGGCTCGGTGCTCAATATTCTTTACAATGGTGTAAGCGCCGGATGGTATCCCCCGCTGATTTTCCTCGGAATCGGAGCTATGACCGACTTCTCAGCTCTTATCGCAAACCCGAAACTCATGCTCATCGGTGCCGCCGCCCAGTTCGGTATCTTCGGAGCATACATGGTGGCCCTGCTGCTCGGCTTCGCTCCCGATCAGGCCGGTGCGATTGCTATCATCGGCGGTGCCGACGGCCCTACGGCTATCTTCCTTTCGTCGAAACTCGCGCCTAACCTCATGGGTGCGATTGCCGTATCGGCTTACTCTTACATGGCTCTCGTGCCTGTGATCCAGCCACCGCTGATGCGTCTGCTCACCACCAAAAACGAGCGAATCATCAAGATGAAGCCCGCCCGCGCCGTGTCGCAGAACGAGAAAATCATCTTCCCGATCGTCGGTATGATTCTCACCTGCTTCGTCGTTCCGTCAGGTCTGCCACTGCTCGGCATGCTCTTCTTCGGCAACCTGCTGCGTGAGTGCGGCGTGACCAACCGTCTTGCCAAGACCGCAAGCAATGCCCTCACCGACATTGTCACCATCCTCCTCGGCATGACAGTCGGCGCATCGACACAGGCTTCCGAGTTCCTCACCTCCGAGACCATCCGCATCTTCCTTCTCGGTTTCATGGCCTTCGTGATCGCATCGGCCAGCGGTGTTCTCTTCGTGAAGCTCTTCAACCTCTTCCTGCCGAAATCAAAGAAGATCAATCCGCTTATCGGCAATGCCGGCGTTTCGGCCGTCCCGATGTCTGCCCGCATTTCCAATAACCTCGGTCTTGAATACGATCCCAGCAACTACCTGCTCATGCACGCTATGGGCCCGAATGTAGCAGGTGTGATCGGTTCGGCCGTGGCCGCCGGTGTCCTTCTCGGATTCCTCGCATGATGTAAGCTTACGATTAACTTCGTCACCCGCGCAGGGGCATAATTTTAATTACTTCCGGAATTAATTATGCTCCTGCGCTTTTTAATAACCGACAATAGTAACAGCCCTCAATATCCACATCAATAGAATCTTTACCGACTGAAAGCCGGAAGAATTCGATTATCAGATACCATAAATTCTCAATTTTAACACTCGTTCCATAAACACAAGGCACGAAATCGTTGTTTTAAAGGTGCAGACATTCACTTGCGCAGCTAAAATTCATCACAGACTTTTTCCTACCTCACAGTGAACGCCCTACAATCCGATTGCCTGCCACTAAGGGCATAAGCTAACGAATATTTAGACGATATGGTAACAAAACAAGTCATCGACAAAATCTATAAGCTGTATAAGCGTCCCCCTGCCTCGCCCGATGAACTCAATCTCGGACTTCTCTTCACCCATGCGCTTGAAAATCATGGAATCGTTATTGACGAAAACGACCTTTATATAGGCAGCGTCGATCCGCGATCACCGTTTGCAGCTATCCCTCTGCGCCACATTCATGAGATTCTCGAATTCGAGACATGTCTGGCCATAGTGTTGCGCAACTCCATGATCTTCCTCAACAAACACAATTCAGATGTCAACGTCCACCGGCGCATGGATGAGCCATCCGTATGGTCGCGCCTCAAAATGTCGCTTGCAAAAAAGCGCGACACCGCCAGCGAATCGAGATGACCCACATCTGCTAATCATTTACTATCACCATCAGTGAACCGCGAAGAAATCTTTAACCGTACCGCCCTGCTCACAGGCCGCCGGAATCTTGAATCGTTTGGCCAGACAAGGGTTATCATATTCGGCATTGGAGGCGTCGGCAGCTGGGCGGCAGAAACTCTTGTCAGAAGCGGTTTCGCAAATCTGACGCTCGTTGACGCCGACCGCATTGCCATGTCAAACATAAACCGCCAGCTTCCTGCTACCACAAAAACCGTCGGGGAAGTCAAGGTGGAGGCCATGAAACAGAGGCTGCTTGAAATAAATCCCGATGCCCGAATCGTGGCGATACATGATTTCTACAATGAAGCCACGCAGGACAATTATGTCCTGACGGACTACGACGTGGTCATTGATGCCATAGACTCTCTCTCAGACAAGGCCCGGCTTATCCTCAACGCAACGAAAGCTATGGCAGAGACGGCAGGGAGCGACCGCAGGCTGCACTTCTACTCGTCAATGGGTGCGGCACTGAAGACCGACCCCTCACGCATAGCCGTGGCTGAGTTCTGGAAAGTCAAGGGATGTCCGCTCGCGGCCGCTCTACGACGGAAATTCAAAAAAAGCGGACTTTTTCCGGCTAATAAATTCAAATGCGTCTACTCCGACGAGCTTGTTGCCAATCATCCCGACGCAAAGGAAATGGCCGACCGTTCGGGAGCCATGACCTATAATAAAGTCGCAACCAACGGAGCGATGATGCACATAACCGCAATTTTCGGAATCACCCTCGCCTCACTCGCAATACGCGACATAATGAAGCCCTGACAGAAAGATTAGATCATGTCAGGCGGGGATATATTATCAATGAATTTTCTGCTACACTTTTGAAAAGTGCAGCGCCTTTATCCGACACGACCCCATTCTCCAATTAAAGAATAGAAGGCGCAGCGAGAGGCTTCCCGCCCATTCTTGACCCCATTTTTCCATATCAGTTTTAATAAGACCTGTGCGGCAATCCCCCTATGCCGCTACTCTCTTAAATGATTTGATTGACTTTTTTATATCAATAATTAATGCTATATTTGTCAATCACCAATCCTGATTCAACAAATTCGTCGCATAGTAACTTCACTGATATCATGAGATCAATACGTCATCTCCTTATGCTACTATTGTTAGCTTGTTGCACTGCTTCCTGCTCTAATCACAAGCAGAAGGAGGCTCTTGACCGTGCAGAATACCTAATGGAGGCTCATCCTGATTCAGCTTTGATCATTCTTAATGAAATTGAAAAATCGGAGCTTGGTTCAAAAAAAGAACAGGCCCGATATGCCCTCCTCATGTCTATGGCTCTCGATAAGAACTATATCGACACCACAGCTTTTGACGTCCTCCAACCGGCCATAGACTATTATCTCAAAAAGGGAACTCCTGATGAAAAACTCAGGACATATTACTATCAAGGAGTCATCTTTCTAAATAAGAGAGATCGTGACAATGCGTTGAATTCATTCGCTAAAGGAATTCACATCGCTAATGAAAGTGAGGATTCTTTAACAATTTAACAATCGCAAGACTTTTAGTTGCTCAAGGTGGATTATATTATGAATTTTACGAGTTTGACAATTATATAAAACTATATTTGAAAGCGGCAGATATATACAATGGCCTATCTCTTAAAGATTCTGAATTAGATTGTCTTCTCAACGCACTAAATGGGTCTATTCTTTTAGAGAATCAGCATCAATGTGATAGCATATTGAACTTACTAACTAAATTCAATATGCTGAATCTAACCCAGAGACATAGAATTCAAAGACAACAATTATCCTACGCTTTAAAATTTGGATCTGAAGATGAAATAAGGGATCTAATTCACATACAAGAAGAAAATATAAGTTCTCAAAATGATATTCTCAATCTTGCTCTTGCTTATACCCAAACAGGAAATTACGAAAAAGCCAACAGCGCACTTGATTACGTTATAACAAGTGGGCAACCCTATGACACTATTAGATATTTATCTATATCTATTCCTGCACTTGAAGGTACTGGGTGTTACAAAGATGCTTTGGATAAATACAAACGATTCTGTCATAAACAAGATTCAATAAATTTACAGAAATTTGAAAAACAGGTAAAATCTATCGAAGAAAAACATCAAATCGAACTCAAAGCCCAACATTATGCACGGGAAAATGCCAAAATTATTTGGAGAAGTATCGGCGGATTATATTTCTAATATTAGTGATTATTATCTTATACTTACTTTTCTACAGCAATAAGGCTCAAAAAAAGTTAGCTCTTGAACGAGCAAAGACGACTGAACTTGAAAATGAGAGTCTCAAAGCTGAAAAGGATAAAGCTATCCAACAATCTAAAATCACCGAATTGGAAAATGAAAGGCTGAAATCTGAACGAGAGAAACTGTCTCTCGAAAATAAAAATCTTCAGCTGGAAAGGGATAAAAAAGCATTGGAGGCTGAAAATCTGGCTCACCGCGTCGAGACTCTCGAAAATGAGAGCGCGAGTCTGAAAGAACTGATAGACTCACAGGAGGAACTGCCTTCTGAAGTTCAACAGGCCATAAAAGTGCGCATCGAAATGCTGAATGCCCTAATGGCAGGTTATATAACCGATAATGACCAATACGAAAAGCCTTACGAGTCATGGATCAAAGAACTCACTGACAATACCGAGGAGTTTATGAACAGTAACCGTCTGGCATTTCAGGCCTCCCATCCACGATTTATCCAGTATTTCGAGGAGCATGACCTGACCGTCAGCGAAATCAACTATGTTTGTCTTTACGCAATTGGCTTACGAGGAAAGGAAGTCGGTAACTACATGAAGAAACGTAGCCATGTAAACATCAGCAGTGGCATACGCAAAAAACTCGGCATAGACAAGCACGAGACAAACATTGGAATTTACGTGCGTAAACTTCTAAAAAATTTATGACATATTCCAACAAATGAAAGCATGACAAATTTCGCCCAAAAATCAGCACTTTTATTTAGCATATTTATTTAGTTATCATTGGATTACAAAAACAGCATATGAAACTTTTATTTTCTAAATGAATGATTTATATGCTATTTTTGTAATAAAAAATGACTCGACAAAGCGTCTCAATCCTATCAAAGAGGGGGCTAACATTGAAAGTTCTCTCCAAATTGTTGTATGCCATTACAGACAATTCAATCAACTCAGAAGAGCTAAAGGATATCCATCAAAAAGTTCTAAACGCATCATTAATGCAAAACGAAGTTGAGTCTGATTCAAAAAAAGATCCATTTAATATCGCAGATATTAAATGGGAAAGAATACTTGATGCTATCGCAAATAATAATCCATTTTTAAGAAAGTTCATAGAGGCAAATACGTTCTCGGCACAAGAGCTTCGCTATATGTGCGCAATGTTTTGTGGACTATCTGGAAAAGAATATGAACTTATAACCAGATTTAAGAGCCAATATAACCTTAGTTGGTCAATCCGACAGAAAATAGGGATGCGGCCAAAGACTACAAACCTCAGAAAATTCCTCCAAAAACTTTCAGAAGACAGCACTTCTGAAAGTTTAAATAATAATGTTCCAAAATAATCAATTTCTCAATTTTATATTTTCTTAATTTACTGCGCATTACTCAAATAAAAATCTTTCTAATATGAAAGTTTTGTTTTGGAGCATGAATGTTTGCCATTGTAATTTTACAACATCAAAATCAATCAAAACACATATAGACATGAAAAAGATTTTTACCCTCATTCTTGTAATTATGACATTTGCACTACATGCTATAGCACAAGGGTCAAATGAAGACACCTCTTCTAAAGGAATTGTATTGGAATATTCTCAATACACCGAAACATCAGGAAGGCATCGCGCTCCTATGCGCATGGATAATATAGAGGCATGGTACAATGCAGAAAGTAATTCCATTAATATTTTATATGATGGAGATGCTACCGGAGAAGTTTTCCTCTACCTAAACAATAACATCATCGAATATGACTCCGAGATAAATACCTCATTCCAAATTTCAATTCCCGGTCTCTATAAAATAGAGATTATCGGAGAGACTTGGATTGCTCAAGGATATATTCAACTATAGTTGCTCAAAGCAAATCCTCTCCGGATAGGAGCGCAGAAGTCGAAAAGCGAATAGAGTAGACACTTATTAAAATTTTTTCCAATATGGAAACTCGTATCATTAAGCCCAGTGAACTCCTCTCAGAATAGGATGATGTAAATGTAAAGGGCGGTGTAAGCAACCAGGTCAATGACACCGCACAGGAATGTACTTGTGATTGCTGGATTGGCAACAGCAATACCACTCAGCCCGAAAAGCCCGAGAAACCCGAAAAACCGATAAAGAGTAACTAATCTCTATTTTTATTGTTATGCGGAGATTTTGAAATCTCCGCATAACAATAAATCAATCCTGAAAGACTATGGTATTATCTCGATATTGCTATTTCTTCACTAGTTCAACGGGAGTCAATTTAGGATATTCTTCCAGAACAAACTCCTTTATTGAACTTACTCCTCATGTATTCAACCATCTGAAAGATGTTTCTCAAAGTAAAACTCCTCTAAATCTGGCTATTTTAGATGAAGAATCTTCGAATATTCTTACATCTCAGGGATTTATTGGAAGTGTAACGTCTGATGAAGATTTCATACATGAAAGCCAATTCATCACTCAAGCTGTTCAACACAATAAATCTAAATTGAATTTAGTGTTGGTACCGAGCCTAAATTGTAATTTCGCTTGTCCTTATTGCTTTGAGACAGATAAGAGAGCACGGTATATGACACCCTCTGTTGTCGAGAAATTAATTAGTTTTATTCGAGACAATGAAGGTAAATCTAATATTGATCTCAAATGGGATGGAGGAGAACCCCTTATGTCTCTTTCAGTTATAAATTCAATATTAGACCGACTGAATATCGAAAAAGATGTAAAAATTCAAAAACATTCCATAATAACTAATGGATATCTTTTTAATGAGGAGGCAATATCATTATTTAAAAAGTATTATTGCTGTCCGATAAAACTCAAATAGCGCAATAAAGTATGGCTCGAACGCTGATTTTACGGTGTTCGAGTCTTCTTTTTTACTTTACAAGCCCCCTCAGTCAAACAGTGTCGGTTCGGGAGGCGCTCCGGAGGCCTCGGAAAGGATGATTTCCCACTCTTTTTCCGGGTTGTTAAACAGGCTGTTGAAGTCAACGTAGTACATCAGGGTAATTCTGACCATTGTTGCCAGCCCGGAGAAGCTCCACTGGCGTTTCAGCCCCTTCTGCATCACCATCAGCAGTAGATTGGCGATTAGTGTGATCCAGATCTGGATCTTGATGGCATTGGCGCTCTCGCCATAGAAGTATTTAAGTGGAAAGTTTTGTTTCATCTGCTTGAACAGCAGCTCAATTACCCATCTCTGTCGGTATATCGCGATGATTTCCTCCGGGTCGGACTCCATATCGTTGGTCAGCAGCGATATCAGTTTACGCTTCTTGACATCCACATAAGTGATTATGCGTGATTTATGTCGAATGACCTCTCCGCCTTTAACCTGCTTTACAAACTCCACTTGCTGTATCCTGACCTCCATCAGTCCGTCAGGAGTCTGATACATAGTGTCCGACAATATGCTGTATTTCAGGTTCTTCTTCATCTTGGTGACGTATGTTACGCCACGCTCCGTCAGTTGCTGGAACTTCTCATAATCGATGTATGCGCGGTCCATTGCCATTATGTCGCCTTTACTCAATGTTGTTGGCTTGAGCATGAATGAGTCGTTTGTAGCCGCTGATGTGAACTTTATATCCGACGGCACACCTTCGTTGGCATGTATGACGGTATGAACCTTGATTCCGCCTTTCTTTTTTCCGGTCTTTGGATGGCGTCCGACTCCCTTGAACAGCAGGTTGGAGAACAGAGTAATAGTCGTGGAGTCGATAATCTGCAGCCGTTTCATCCATTTTGGAGTCTTGCGGCTGTGGCTGTCCGAGGAAAGAACGTGGCGGTAAGTGGCATATAAATCGCGATATATAGCCTCAAATATAGCTTCGGGGCGCCTCTTGTTGGCATCCGCGAGTGTGCTGCGCCCGATTTTGAATGTAATACCTATATGAGACAGTTTACGCGTCTCGGCAAGCAAACTGGCTGTTATCTCACGCAATGAGTCGAATCGCATTATCACCGCATAGAGCATTACCACCAGATGAATCCAGCAGTTAAACCGTTTGGTATATCTCTCTCCTCCGTATTCGCGGCTAAACTGAAGAATTTTCGACTTGTCAAGCAGTTTTATTACCTGACCATAGAGCGGCTGTCCGCTAAAATGACTACTTTTGGGCATAGTTTAGAATATGTTTTGACCAACACAAACTAAACTAAAAGGACTGACTCCTGCAATAGGTGCCAGTCCTAATTTTGTTTTGCCTCAAAAAGTTTTATCGGACAGCAATAAAAAAGTATCCATTAGATATAATTCAAATCACTTTAGATGGTCAAAAAGAAAGACATAATCACCTGCGGTCACTAAAAAAATCGCTAAAGCCGACGTTCGATATTATTGTATCTAACATAAAAAATATTGTTAGAGAACTTACTACAACTAAAATCCACATACGTGTAAATATTGATAAAACGAACTTAGACGACTTCTTTATAGTTAAAAAATTTATAGAAACAGAAGTTGGTAGTTCAAATATAATTGTTTACCCGGGTATTATTAGATTAGAAAATGATTCTAAAACAAATCTCGTAGAGCCATCCTTTAGCCGATGGGAGACAGCAGAGCTTCTTTTCAATCTTTTTTCTAATGGGGATTTGAACGGCAGTATATATCCTACCCTCCATAAGGCTAAAACATGCTGCGCTATGTGTGTCAATTCTTTTATCATTGGTCCATATGGGGAAATATATAAATGTTGGAATGATGTATCAGATGAAACAAAGATTGTAGGGTATATTAACGATCCAAAAATTAAAAACCCACAAATTTTTTATCGTTATCATACCGCATGTGCGTGGTATAATGATAAAGAATGTAGAGATTGTTTCTTTCTACCTATATGTAATGGGAAATGTGCATGGTATGGAGAACGTAATTTATTTCATGGAGGCAAATATAATCTATGTCAGTGTATGCAAAAAGCACCAGACCTCCTTAATAATTGCCTTGAAGCCTACTATAACAAAATCACAAAATCTTAATTATGAAATTATTCCGCCTTTACATCTTCATATTATGCAACATCTGTGGTTTGATGTCATTTGCTCAGATCTCAGACACTATTGTGTCTACATCGTTGGATGAAATTGTTGTGCAAGCACCAAAAGTCATCCGAAAATCTGATATGGAAGTTTACCATCCTTCGAAAAGCGCGGTTGACAACTCAAAAAATGGCATGCAATTACTCCGCAATCTGATGATACCTACTCTTATAGTAAACGATGCCTTGGGTTCAATAAGCGCTGCAGGACAGTCGGTGCAGGTAAGAATCAACGGCAGGGTTACGACCATCGAGCAAATTAAAGCACTTCTGCCGGAAACGATAAAGCGTGTTGAATGGATCGATAATCCGGGACTGCGTTATAACGGAGCTAACTATGTGCTCAACTTTATCGTTATCAATCCTACCCTCGGCGGTTCTTTAATGTTGGAGGGAAAACAGGCGATCAATGAAAAATGGGGATATAACCGGACGGATGCAAAGTTCAATGTTGGTAGGTCGCAATGGAGTGTCGGTGGATATTTCAAACTGACCGATGACATGAAAGCATACCGCGAATATAAGGAAACATTTACTTATCCCAATGGGGAATCATTGACAAGAACGGAAACACCGTTAGGTGGAGAACTTGACAACAGTCAAGGCGCAACGTGGATGTCTTATAACTACATTAAGCCGGACACAACTGTGTTTTATGTGGCTCTTCAGGCCAACCGCAGTTTTACTGATAAATGGCTATATAATGGATTGTTGAGCCTCAGTAATGGCGAAAACGATATTAATCTCACGGATTCTCATGGAAATACAGGCACAACACCCTCGTTTTCTGCCTATCTTGAGCAACATTTTTCAAACAGACAGACTTTGGTTGTAGATTTCAGCGCGTCATTATATTCCGGACACTCATATTCTGATTATGTTGAGAAAACATCAGGTTCGTCGCAACTTATAAATGATGTCCATACTTATATAAAAGATTGGAATCAGGCGTATGGCGTTGAGACAAACTATATAAAGCAATGGAGAAACTCGCGCTTTACCGCCGGAGCGTCTTACACAGCAAACCGCAATCGCTCAACATACAAGAATCTTGACGGGGAAATATTCCATCAACATCAAGACAAGGCATATTTCTTTACCGAATATTTTCACCGTATTAACAAAGTTTCTTTAACAGGAGGACTTGGTGTGCAATATACCTCGTTCCTTTTCAAAGAAACCAATCAAGGCAATCATTCCTGGAATCTCCGACCACAAGCTACCTTAACTTATTCACCTAACCTAAATCATCAGTTCCGTCTCAGTTTCACATCATGGCAATCGGCTCCCTCTCTTGCCGCTACCAATATTGCACCGCAACAACTTGATGGCTTCCAATGGAGAATCGGAAATCCCGATTTGCAAACCTCATCATCATACATGCTTTCATTAAGATACAGTTACAACCTACCCCATGTTTCAGGTTCGTTTGGTGCCAGAGCCTTTTCAAGCCCAAATGCAATCACGCCTTATCTTTACTGGAACAATGATAGGCTTATAACTTCTTACGAAAACAGCAAAGGATTAGACAACATAAGTTTCTGGATAGCTCCGCAGATTGAAGTTATTCCGACATGGATGACTGTATCCGGGACATTGCAATATACTGCGGAACGTATGAAGGGCAATAATTACAAGCTCTATAATCATTGTTGGAGCGGAGATATAAATGCGCTGCTCTCTCACTGGGGCTTTACCTTAGGAGTACAGTACAAAAGGGCACAGCGAGACTTGTGGGGTGAAAAAATCTCATGGGGCGAAGACATCTCCATAATAGATTTATCCTATAATTGGAAAGATTGGGAATTCGGAGCAGGCGTAATAATGCCGTTCGGAAAATATGATCAAGGTTCCAAATCATTAAGCAAATGGAATACTAACGAGCAACACATGCGACTCAATATGCGTATGCCATATATATCTGTCAGTTACAATCTTCAATGGGGTCGGCAGAAACGAGGAACAAGTAAACTTGTAAATGCAGATGCCAATGTAAATCATTCCACAGTAAACGGAAGGTAATTTAGGGAATCCCATACTATCCAATATTATAGATGATTTTTTAACATATTATATCATAAATTTGATAACGCGTATAAATCATTATATTCATATTATGGCCAGCCGATTTCCATTCATCAAGCAAGAAGATTCAATGCAATGTGGTATTGCATGTCTGCAAATGATTTGTACTTACTATGGACAGCACTATTCTAATGGATTTATATCAACTTTCTGTCATGCCACAACAGAAGGTATTTCCTTACTCGGCATTTGTAAGGCAGCAACTTTTTTAGGATTCAAAAGTCAGCCAACAACAGTTCGGTAATTTTTGAGCAGGCATAGCTGTATCGCACTGATACACAATAGTTTGCATTGATATTGAATTGTTGTTGTATCTTATTGATATCCAATTGAATATGCAAATTTTACCGAACTATTGATTTTACAATGATTCGGTAAAAATTACCGAAGTAGTTGAAACTTAAGTTAATATGTCGAATTGTCAAATACAAATGAATCGCCAAAGCGTTCATTATAAAACACTTATACCATGAACGTATTGGCGATTCTCAAAGACTTCACCTTTCGGTGTAAGTCGGTATTTGAAAATACTACAACCAAGATGAGCAAAAGGTTCCTCAACTGGCTGATTTTAACAATACGCACTGTAGCGTTGATTCCGGGCAAAGTCAATTTTACCCGGCTGTCGCGCTATGGCGGTCGTACAGCCAAGACCTTTGCCTCCAATTTCAAGACATCCGTAGACTGGATGAAAGTCAACATAGGTATGGCGCAGGATTGTTTTGGGCCGGCCGATGACATGGCAGTGGCAATCGATCCGTCGTTCATTTCAAAAGCAGGCAGACTGACGTATGGCATAGGCCGTTTCTGGTCTGGGGTGGCACAACGTGTCAAACGCGGTCTGGAGATAATGGCGATCGGGGCAATAAGTCTGAGTAAACATACATGCGTGATGCTCGGTGCTGTCCAGTCACCGAACTTCAGGACTCTTGAATCCGAGAAACAAATGTCAATGCTTGACTGGTATGTGGCACTTGTCAGGTCAAAGGCGACAGAGCTGCTCTCACTGACGGATATTCTGGTTGCCGATGCCTTTTTCTCCAAATATGAGTTTGTAAATGAAGTGATTGGCATGGGATTTCGATTTGTCGGGAGATTACGTGCCAACTCATATCTGAGGTATCTGGCCATACCGGATTCCTCCGCCCCGCGAAGACGCGGCAGAAAGAAAAAGTATGGAGAGAAAGTGGATTTCTCCAACCTTGACATGTCCGTGTTCACTTCATTCATATATGAGGATTCCAAAGGAAACAAAAACCGATGTCACACGGCGGTCGTACATTCGAGGGCATTGAGACGCGACATCCGTATCGTGGTCTGTCCGGTTGAAAACGCAGAGCCTCTTCTTTACTTCTCTACCGATACCGACATGAGGCCTGAAAAGATCATCGGTTTCTACCGCACCCGCTTTCAGATTGAGTTCGGCATACGCGATGCCAAACAGTTTACAGGACTCCAGTCGCAACAGACACGCGACAAAGACCGGCTTGACTTCGCATTCAATCTTTCCTTCACTGCACTCAATGTCTGCAAGGAGGTCATAAGGAAGGATTATCCGGATCTTTCGTTAGCACAGTTCAAACGGCTTATGTTTGAATCTTATCTCGCCTCAACAATTATTTCGACTTGCGGAAAATCTCCGCATCTCAAAATAATTCAGAAAATAAATCATCGGTTGGCTCAGTTAGCGGCTTAGCCTAGGCTGAACAACCTCAAATTTTACCGAATCATTGTAAAATGAAAGATCTAAAAAATGTAATCATGGGGATCTCAAGTATTGTAATGGTACTAGCGACTATGCTAATCACTCATAGCTGTAGCAATGAATCTCCACTCGACAACAACACAACAGTCGAATCATACGATGAAGAAACTGATGGGCAGAAGTTATTTACATATTTCCAAAGCCTCAACTATTCTTCAATCGAACAAGCAATTGAAAAAGCTGAAACTCTTGAGGACAATACTATACAATCAAGAAGCACCAGTGCAGCTCCAATTTTAGATGCTGTTTACTCAGTAGTCGCAGGATATCAATCCCTTGATTTTAATAGCAGTGATAACTATGAGTCTATCCGTAGCAAACTTATTTCAGTAGTGGATAATCACAAAGAATCTCTTACTGTTACAGAATATGATAGTCTTATTGAATCAATAGATATCGCAATATTAGGTATGCAATATGCTGTAGAACTCCAAAACCAACCAGTATCAAGAGGTATTGGAGATTCAATTCTTTCAGCTGTAAAATGTATAGCAGGTACTGCCGGTTCAGCTGGCCTCGGATTTCTTGCAGGTGCTGGCGTTGGAACAGTCACTCTTCCTGTTGTCGGAACTGTTAGCGGTGGTGCTGTTGGTGGATGGAGCGGTGCATTGGTTGGAATTGCTGAATTCTGCTAAACATAAATCAATATATATGAGCAAATCAAACTATATCGGAATACTTATTGTTTCAATCATCCTTTTAGTATATCCTGTCTACACTTTGATAATTAATTCAGAATGGACATCAGTAGTTTTTATATTCCTTCTTATTATCATAGGGTCAATCGGGACATATCGCGCATGTCGTTCAATTAATTCAAATAAATCCAACAATAACGACAGGCTCGATTCTTAAACACCACTTTAGAGTTAAGGCATAAAATTCACTTATGTCTTAACTCTATCCTTATTCCATAAACAGCTTTTTTGAGGCTGTCCGGCAACCGGATGTCAGGTTGAGTCAGGTCAATCATCCGGCATATCATCGGACAGTTCGGCGGTAAACACACCCTCCTTAGTCCGTTTTTGTGACATAAGCAGCGGAACATCGAGAAGAAGAATAATACGCTCATCAGTCGACAAATCAAAATCTAACCTCTATATATCCATCGTTCTAAATTTTAGCGGTCAAGGCGGGACACGAATGAGACGTGGCCTCGCCTGACTGTCATGATTAAAGCAAAGTTCTCTACCGATTTGCAGATAAGCTAATTAAAGAAATATTTCATTATTGTAAATTTTGCATTACGATGGATAATTACGACCTTTGCGTCAAATTGGACTTTCTTACAAGGAGGTCGCTGATATGGCGTGAGCTGTCTTCGGTATCATTAAATCAACTCTAATTAAAACCATGAAATCTGTTTAAATTTTTAGGAAAATGACAACTGCTATCGTCACGTTTTTTATTCTCGGTTATCTGTGCATCGCTCTTGAAAGCGTGCTTAAAATCAACAAAGCTGTTCCCGCACTTCTCATGTGCGTTGTCTGCTGGACTCTCTACGCCTGCGGTTATGCGCCCGAACACGGCGCCGACACATCAGCGCAACTTCTCGAACACCTCGGCGACACTTGTGAAATCCTGTTCTTCCTGATGGGCGCAATGACAATCGTGGAGATTGTGGATGCAAACGGAGGATTTTTCTTCGTAAAGGACGCACTTGCCACCACAAGCAAACGCAAACTGCTCTGGCGCATCACGTTCATGGCATTTGTCCTTTCGGCAATACTCGACAATCTCACAACCTCGATAGTCATGGTCATGGTGCTACGCAAGCTCGTCGACGACCATAACGACCGCATGATCTACGGAGGCATGATTATCATAGCAGCCAATGCCGGCGGCGCGTTCTCGCCAATAGGCGACGTCACGACCATCATGCTCTGGATACGCGGCATGATCACCACAGGCGGAGTCATCACCGAACTGTTCCTACCCTCGCTCATCGCAGTGCTCGTATCAGGATTTGCAGCCCAATACTATCTCAAAGGCTCGCTCCCGGCTGTCAACCATACGGAAGAGTCACTCCCGGCCGGCCAGACTCCGGGCGACCGCACTCTCATCCTTTGCCTTGGCGTAGGCGGTCTCATCTTCGTGCCTATTTTCAGAATGCTGACAGGTCTCGCTCCTTTCATGGGCATACTTCTCGCGCTCGGCATCCTCTGGCTTGTCAGTGAATATCGCTGCAACCGCAACGCACTGTTCTGCGATAACTCTAACCTCAAGGTCACGTCGCTCCTCGCGCGAATCGACATGGCAACCATACTCTTCTTCCTCGGTATCCTTATGGCCGTGGCCACGCTTCAGGAAACAGGAGTGCTGAACTCGTTCGGCATCTGGCTTAACGAAGCCTCACACGGCAACCATTACCTCGTGACAGGCGTGATCGGCGTGGTTTCGAGCATCGTCGACAATGTGCCCCTCGTCGCAGGCTGTATGGACATGTATGCAATCGCTCCCTCCGGCGACTATGGTGTCGACGGTCTTTTCTGGCAGCTTCTCGCCTACTGTGCCGGTGTCGGAGGCTCAATGCTTATCATCGGTTCTGCAGCCGGTGTCGTCGTAATGGGCCTTGAAAAAATCAGCTTCGGATGGTATCTTAAAAAATTCACATGGATTGCTTTTATCGGCTATATAGCCGGTATCGCCACCTATGCCGTCGAGACACTGTTTATCCACTGATAACACACATATCGAATAGAACAAAAAGTAAATAGAACACCCAACCCCACCATGCCCGCTTTTCTGTCAGGCATGGTGGGGTTTGCTTTTTATGATTTTTTGTTGCCGTCAGAGTCAGTCGGCAGCATTGATTCCTTCGAGTGAACGGATCACCCGGCAAGGATTGCCGACAGCCAATGAGTTGGCAGGAATATCGCGGTTGACCACACTGCCTGCACCGATGACACAGTTGTCGCCGATTGTCACTCCCGGAAGGACATGCACACCAGCCCCTATCCATACGTTGTTTCCGACCGTAATCGGACGGGCGTATTCAAGCCCCATGTTGCGGCGCCTGACATCAAGAGGATGTCCGGCTGTATGGAAACCGCAGTCCGGAGCAATGAAGACATTGTCGCCAAACGTCACTTTAGCGCCATCGAGAATGACGAGATTGACGTTGGAATAGAAATTATCGCCGACAGAGATATTGTAGCCATAATCGCAATAAAACGGCTGTTCGATATAGTAGTTCTCGCCCACACGGCCAAGGAGTGTCTTCAGTAGCGACTTGCGTTCCTCAAGTCTGTCAGGCATCAGGTCGTTGTACTTACGGCATAGAAGTTTGCATTTCATGCGCTCCTCGATCAGCTGTGGATCACAGTTGGCATCGTAGATTTCGCCACGGAGCATTTTGTCTTTTTCAGAGTCCATCAATAATCTCGTTTTTGAAATGGGTTATTTATCATTCTAAGTCAGGATGCGCGACCTACAGGCCGGAATCGCGATAATATAAGCTATTCTAACAGACGCAGAGCCATCCGATTGTCCGAAGAACATGTCGAATGGCTCTGCGTTATTTTATGCGACAGTCCGTCCGACTGTCTGTTTCAAGTCATTTTAGCCGATTTTGATGCCTGAGAAGCCCATGAAGGCCATTGCAAGAAGACCTGCGCAAATCATGGCGATAGGCACACCGCGCATTGACTTAGGCACGTTTGTCATGGCAAGCTGCTCGCGGATACCGGCAAAAATAGCGATAGCCATTGTGAAGCCGACCGCAGTTGCAAAGGCATAGACAACGCTTTCGCCGAGATTCATACCTTTCTGGACAACTGTGATTGCTACACCGAGGACGGCACAGTTTGTAGTGATGAGCGGCAGGAACACGCCGAGGGCACTATAGAGCACCGGAGCTATCTTCTTGAGCACAATCTCAAGCATCTGTACCAATGCGGCGATGACTAGAATGAAGACAATTGTCTGCATGAACCCAAGGCCGAAAGGCGTGAGGACAAGATCCTGAAGAAGCCATGTGATGACAGTGGCGAGAAGCATGACAAATGTCACGGCCGCACCCATGCCGACTGCGCTTGAGAGTTTGCGCGACACTCCGATGAATGGACAGATTCCGAGGAACTGGGCAAAGACGATGTTGTTGACAAATATCGCCGTTATGATGATGGAAATATATTCGAGCATCTGTAATGAAGTATTAAGTCTTAAGGATTAAGGATGAAGTGTGGCGGTGGGGCTCAGCATGACTTCGCACGAAGCTTGGTGAAAAGGGCGATGAGCAGGCCGAGGGCGATGAATGCGCCCGGGGCGAGCACGAACACGAGTGAGCCGAACTGTTCGGGATAGATGGTGAGATCAAAAATCTTGCCTGTTCCCAGAAACTCGCGCACTGCGCCGAGAAGGGTGAGGGCGATTGTGAATCCGAGACCGATGCCTATACCGTCAAGACAGCTGTCGAACACGCTGTGGCGCGAGGCGAAGGCTTCTGCACGGCCGAGCACGATACAGTTGACCACGATAAGGGGGATAAAGATACCGAGTGTGGCGTAGAGCGACGGCACATAGGCTTCCATCACAAGCTGGAGAACCGACACGAAGGCTGCGATGACCACGATATAGGCGGGGATACGCACCTTTGACGGCACGAAGTTCTTGATAAGAGATATCACCACATTAGAGCATATGAGCACGGCCATTGTGGCGAGTCCCATACTCATTCCGTTTATGGCGCTGCCGGTTGTGCCGAGAGTGGGACACATACCCAGCATCAGGACGAATGTCGGGTTTTCGGCGATAATACCGTTGAAAAGTATTCTTAGTTTATCATTCATGGCTTGATGTGGTGGGGATTATTGGCGTGAGGCGAATTGTTGTGATGCCTGATTGGCTAGTGTGAGAGCCCGGAGAAAAGCTCGCGATGAGATTGTGGCGGCCGTGATGGCATCGACATCGCCGCCGTCCTTGCTCACTGTGAGATTTGCGCTGTTGGCATTGAGGCCGATGACCGTATGGGCCGGATTGCTGAACCATTCGTCCATCTTCGATCCGAGTCCGGGAGTTTCGGCATGCTGCATCACCGCAAAGCCTGTGATGTTGCCCGAAGGGTCAAAACCATACATTACCGTGGTGAGACCCGAGAAGCCGTTGGCATCGTGGCTTTCGACGGCCATTCCGACGAGTTCTCCGTCCTGACGTGCGGGGAATACGGTGACGGTCTCACCATCGACTGTCACTTCGGCAGCCTCGTCGGCAGGATTGTTGTTGAAATGTATTTCGGGGAGCACCTGCCCTATGGCTGATTTCTGCTTTTCAGCCTTGGCCTGTGCGATAGGTTCTTTGGTAGCTGTGTAGACTCCGGCAAGAGCAGCGGCGGCGACTACTGTGATGATGCCCAGCGAGAGCACCATGTTTACGAGTGATGATTTCATGCTGCAACCTTCCTTTCTCCGAACTTACGTGGTTTGACATAGCGGTTGATGAGCGGTGTCACACCGTTCATTATCAGGATGGCGAAAGATACACCTTCGGGATATGCGCCCCACTGGCGGATGACAACGGTGATGATGCCGATCATGACTCCGTAGATTATCATGCCTGCGTGGCTCATCGGCGAGGTCACATAATCGGTGGCCATGAAGATTGCGCCGAGCATGAGTCCGCCCGTAAGGAGCTGGACACCGACGTTAGCGCCGATGCAGAGCGAAAAGAGGGCGACTGTAGCGAGTATGGCGACAGGGATGTGCCATGTGATGACACGTGTGCAAAGCAGATAAACAAAGCCTATCAGCAGGGCTATGGCTCCGATCTCACCCATCGAGCCGCCGGTGAATCCGAGCGCCTGATTCAGCAGGTCGACATCAGCGCCTGTTATCTGGTCCATCTTGAGCTGACCGAGGGTTGTCGCGCCGGTGGTGGCATCGAGATAGTTCATGCGGTTTTCCATCGGGAGGGGCCATGTGGTCATCTGCACTGGGAATGAAAGCAGGAGGAATACACGGCCGACAAGCGCGGGGTTGAAGATGTTGCAACCGAGACCTCCGAATGTCATCTTGCCGATGCCAATGGCGATGACACAGCCGATGAGGACTGTCCACACGGGAAGATTTGACGGGAGGTTGAGCGCGAGAAGCAGACCTGTCAGTACGGCTGACATATTTCCGATGCTCGGACGCTGACCGAGCATGAAACGCGAAATCAGATATTCGGTGACTACACATCCGGCAATGGCTGTAACTATTACGATTGCCGCGCCGATGCCGAAGCAATAGAGCGCAAGTGCTACAGCGGGAAGCAAAGCAATGATGACATGGGTCATCAGCTTCGTCACCGTGACAGGAGTCTGCGCATGGGGCGATGGTGAAATGGTGATAAGCTGGCTCATTATAAGTTTTGAAATTGGTATTAGTCGGTGCAAAATTAAGAAAAATATTTTAATAATTCATAATCCTTAAGTATGTAATCGAAATCATTCATGAAAATCAATATACTTTACCATATACATCCTGACACATATCAATGATGGAGATCAACAAAAAGCGCCGCAGACCTGCTTCTAAACAAAGCAGGCCTGCGGCCATTATGACGAAATCTGCAAAGTCAAGCGGACTTCTTTAGAGATCTATTCTGATTAATACCAGCGCGGGTCACCGATTCGCTTTTGATAGATTTCATGAGAGGTTACCTTTACATCATTCTTGACCTTGAGAGCCTCGAAGATATTTTCGGGCGCTGCGTGGTCAAGCTTATTGGGAGTAGCCTTGTTGAAATCAACATAGCGTGGATTGGGAGCGGTGAAGAACTCATCGGCGCGGAGCGGAGTTGCACCGGTCTTGACAACGAGGTCATTGACATCGCCTGAAACAAGACCCGGAGCCCAGTCCCACTTATCGCCTACAGAGTTCTTCTTTGCTGAGAAAGCAGCTGAAGAGAAGATTCCATCATCCTTCATATGTGCGTCGCGGCTACCGAGCGAGTAGTTGTCCTTGAAATCCCATGTCACGCGGGCTTCTCCAGCAATATTTCGGAAGTCGCAGGCCGACATGTTGAGATCACGTGAATCCTTGGAATCGGCGGCAAGAACGATAAGGTTATTCTTGAACGTAATCTTAGAGTCATTGGGCATGAAGCGGAATTCAAAAAGATAACGGCTGCCAGAACGAGTAGAGAAGTTGATGAACGTACAGTTTTCAATCGCGATATTGAAGTGGATGTCATCCCCCCAAAGGAGGTCTTTGTTGTTGTCAGAAAGGAGAGCATGACGCGGCGAGTCATAGAATGTACAACGACGCATCTGGAAGTCATTGTAAAGATTCGACTTAGCATTGTTACCGTCACCTGCAAACCATGAGTAACCACGACCGTTATTGTCGTAATAACCCTGATTATAGAAGAGACAGTCTTCGATAACCATCTTCTTGAACACTTTGTAGCGAGGGCCCTGTACACGTATGAAACCACGGATAAAGCCTTGGAACGTACAGTTCTTAAGCTGGAATGATTCAAACGATACAGCCAGACCACCTGAGTACATATTGGCAAAATAGTTGCCTGTCGCACCTCCTTCACCGAAGTTACGCGCAAGAGGGCACTGGAAGTCAATACCTTCGAAGATAACGTCGCCAATTTCAATCGGAGCGTCAACGTCGCCAGCTTCTTTGTTCTTACCGAGCACCCAGTTGCCGGTGACAGGAGCATCACCCTTGAGCGAAATACCGCCGAGGAACACAACCGCACGTTTGCCCTGAGCGAGGTCATCGGGATGTGTGGCCAGAGTGAAACCTTTCTGTACTAGAGGATTGCCTGTTGTGTAGTAATTATGACCACCACGGAGATAGTAAACCTGGCCTTCGGCGATTTCGTTAGAGTTGACAAAGTTGGTTATGATGGTATCAATGCGTGTTGCATTATATTCCACAGCACCGGGAATAGTGTCGTTCGGATCGACTATAGGCTCGATGATTATAGGCTCACCGGGATCACCCTTGGTACGGACAAACACCTGATTGTATTCAGCATCAATATCAGTGCTTACAACTTCGCCCGACATGTTTGTATAAGTGAACATGCGTGCGTCGTTGCGCAGTGTGATATAGTAGCCTGAATTTTCGTCAAGACCTGTGATATGAACTTCACCGGCCGCTTTTTCTTCATCGGTAAGAGCACGGATGCCGTTGACAAAGCCGTCAGGCATCTTGGCAGTCGGATTGAAGGGCGCTGGTTTGCAGACAATAGTTGTAGCAACGAAATTGCCATTATTATCAACGTCAAAGCGTGTTTTGATAAAGTCCGGGTTAGGAGTACCGTCTTCAAGAGTTTCTGTAAGGTCAGACTTTGAATAGTCACTTTCCACGAACGGAAGCTGGAAAGTCAGTGTCACCTCATTGTAGCCTTTGTTCTTTTGACCGCAGATACCGGGAGTTGTGTAGCGGTCATCAGTCTTAATTCCAAGAAAATCCTCCCATTCACGACCGCCACCGAGACCATACCATTCAGAGTGATGCCCTTCTCCCTTTGGTGAAAGTGTACGAATTATGAAACGGTAGTCAGTACCATAATTGAGATTAGGTATGTCCACATGGGTCACTTCAGGCCCTACAATGAACGACTCGACAATTTTTGTGGGATCACTCCAGTCTTCAATAAGACCGGTATTAAGATTTTCGGCATAGCGGATTTCGTAGCCTGCCGCACCTTCGATACCATACCAATGAAGCTGAACGGTGTTGCGTGTCAAAGGTTTGACCTTTGAGGCATAATCATCGTTTTCAGGCTTGACATTAGTGGTGTTTTCGCTGCGAAACATAGTTCTTGGCATGCGATCAAGGTCTGCCGGGCTGAAATTGGTATCATCATCGCTACAGGATGTAATTCCAAGTGCGAGGATACATGCAATAGCATATATGAATTTTTTCATTGCGTTTTCGGATAGTTACATTTGATTATAATTACTTGTAACCATACTTATTCTCATATTGCCCCTGAGCACGGCTGATAACCGCACGCGGGATGGGGAGAATATAGCGGATTACAGGAAGATTCTTGCTGCTGGGGAAGGTTGAGAGGTCACGTGAATCGAGTGAGTAACGACCATTGTCGTTGACTACCACTACACCGCCGGGACCATTCTCGTCACCTTCTTCAGGTGTCATATAGATGTAGCCACGGAGCGAGAAGCGAATCTCGTTACGGATGACACCTTCTTTTGACCATTCGATAATGTCCTCGCGAACATTGCTCAGACCCAATGCGTTGGCCTCGGCTGATGACATTGTTCTGTAGGGGTTGAGGATACGACACACCTTCACGCTCTGGTTCGGGAATACATTCTCGGGATAGATAGGCACATCGTTTCCTGCTTCGTCCTTCATTGTATTGTCAACAGAACGGATGTTGCGGATAGTGAATGGCACTTTATCGTATGCCTCATCATTGCCATCAAAATCGTAGGCCGACACAGAAGAAAGGTTAGTGGAAGTAGTTTCCGAACTTTCAGCAAGCGAGAGATAACGGTAGAATGTCCAGTAGACATTTTCAGCAAGGAGATTGTGACGGACGAGGTCGCGCCAGCGCATGTTTTCACCGGCGAATTCAAATTTGCGTTCGTCAAGGACGGCCTTACGGAATGCCTCCTCAGAGCTGCGCGCTGCGATATATGGCTCAACAAGCTCTGCGTTGTTAGGGAATGCACGGCGACGTACCTGAGCAAGAGCCTCAACCGCTTTCGCTCCGTTAGGGCCACTTACTCCATGCTCGATTTCATTGATAGCTTCGGCATACATAAGCAGCACATCAGTGTAGCGCATGATAGGGAAATTGATACCGGTCTTGTCTGTGGTCTGATTTCCGAGACCACCGGGAACCCAGAGTTTTGACCATTTACCGTTTGACACTGTATAGTTATTGTCAAACATGGCATCGCCTGCGGGTGCGTCATATTTTGTGAGCTGGTTGACATAGTCACGACGAACATCGTTCTCGTTGAACAGGTAACGATAAACCCCGTTAAGACGGACATCAGACTTTGCCTCACCATAAACGTGGGGGGTTTCACTCTGATACGAATCGAGTTTTATACCGTGCGAGTAACCAACCTTGCCGTTTGCAGTTTTTGCAAATGGAATTTCCCATATGACATCATCGCCGGGCGTGGCCACATTCTTACACTCATCAAAAAACACCTGATAGAAAGGCTTGCCGAGGCGATGTGTCTGTGAATCAATTACTTTCTGGGTATAATCGCGGGCGATTGCATAATAGTCCAGATAGTTTTCGTTCATACGCTCCATCTTTCCATAACTTTCGCCATCTGGACGGAGAGTATAGCCGGCAGCAGTCTGAGCAATACGTGCAATCATGGCCCAAGCCATTTCTTTGGATATGCGCTCTACTGTTCCGAGCTCACTGGTCGACTTCATGTCATCGGCCACTTCTTTGAGATCAGCGATAAGCTTGTCGAGTATCTCCGCACGGTCGGTCAGAGGATAAATCTTTACAGTAGCAGTGCGCGATGAATTGAACGAGAATGCTGGATCACCGAACATCCATGTGAGATCGTGGTAAACAATTGCTCGCATCACTTTGGCCTCACCAATCATCTGGCGCATGTCCTTATAGTCTTCCTCTTTTTCGGGATTGTAAAGTTGAGATGACTCCGCTCCCTCTATGAAAAGGTTGGCGAGCTCGATAGTGGTATATTGCTGTTTCCATGTCGAATTGATAGCTCCTCCATCGGGATCGGCATCGTAGCGAGACCAGTTCGCTCCTGACAGGAAGCGGCTTGAATTGGTCTTGAAGTCGACATCGGTGTTCATGACATAGGTCGAGAACATCTTGTCGCCATATGTGTCACCGCTCATCATTGAGGCATAGATGCCATTGAGCGCGTTGTTCATCTCAGTCTTGTCCGAAAAGACATAGTCCGGGTCGTTCTGCGAAGGAGCATCAACTTCCAGATAGTCGGAGCAGGAGGCTAAAGCCATAACTGAGAGACCTGCTATGAATATATTGCGAAATTTCATTGTGTTTATTCCGTAATTGGTATTAAAATTGGGTTAGAATGACAGATTGATGCCGAACACGTAGCTGCGTGAGCGAGGATAACGGTTCATATCATATGAAGGTGTCAGACCACTCTGCACATCAACTTCGGGGTCAAAACCTGAATATTTGGTGATGATGAAGGGATTGGTGACAGAACCGTAGAAACGGCACTTGCTCATGCCGAGTTTCTGGATGATATTGGTCGGAAGCGAGTATCCGAGGGTAATGTCGGTGCAACGAAGGAATGAACCGTCCTCTACAAAGCGTGAGATAGTATATTCTTTGGTGACATCAGAAGGATTCCACTCTGTGCGGTTACGGTTGATGTATTCATACATCTGGTAACCGTCGAGTTCAGCTTTCACATCCATCGGGACACCTGAACCTTCGAAGTTTGTCCATGTGGTCTGAGTATTGCCAAGCATATGCTCCCAACGTCTTTCAACATCTGTGTATGTCCAGCGGTTTCCCTTGTTGAACGATGAGAGGACATTGTAGAAGTTGTTCTTGTTATCCATCGAAGACGAGAGGCGATAGGCAGTCGCGTTGTAAACGTCGAAGTCAAGGAAGAAAGTGAAGTTGGCTGTGAAGTCAAAACCCTTCCACTGACCGTTGAGACCGAAACCGCCCTGAAGTTTAGGGGTTGTGCGGCCAATAATAGTCTTATCGTTCTGGTCAATCACACCGTCGCCGTTGAGATCCTTAAATTTAGGCTTACCGGGCTGGGTCTGTGTACCTTGATCGTTAGAATTATACATGTTGTCCATCAACACAGTGCCCGAAATCAGCTTCCCGTTTTCATCAAACACCTGTGGATGTGGATCATAGACGTTCTTAACGCTATTATATGTGAACTCATCAAAACCGTAAAGACCATCATAGACATAACCGTAGATAAGACCTACTTCTCCGCCGACCTCAAGACGGTAGTTGTTACCTGCGTCTGTTTTTGCACGGGTGTGACGGATTTCGAGGAAGTCCTCGTCGCCCGTAAGCTTATCGACTTTCATTTTGTTGGCGCCAAGGTTGAAATTGGCAGAAAGAACATAGTCCTTGCCACGGAGGATGTCTCCGTTGATGGAGATTTCAAAACCACGGTTGGTCACCTGACCGATGTTCTGGAACTGCTTACCGTAACCGATGGTGGTCAGCACGTCGGCTTCGTAGATAAGGTCGGATGTCGTGTTCCAGTAATATTCGGGGGAAATACGCAGACGACCGTTAAAAAATGAAAGGTCAAGCGCGAAGTTGCGGGTGAGGGTAGTCTCCCACTTGATATCGGGGTTGGGAAGATAATTTGAAGTGTCGTAGTAGAGTTCTCCATCGGGGTTCTCTGAACTTTCGCCGAAGTTCGGGCCGCCGGATGAATTGGTGGTGTAAAGGTAGCGCCACATGTCGGCCTTGATACGGTTGTTACCGGCCTTACCGATGGCGGCACGGATTTTAAGTTCGTCAAGCCATGTGATATCCTTCATGAAGTCCTCGCTTGACATAACCCATGCACCTGAAATCGAGGGGAAGTAGCCCCACTGGTGGCCGGGAGCAAACATTGTAGAACCATCGGCACGGAATGTACCGGACAACAGGTACTTGTGGTCATAGTTGTAGCTAATCTGACCGAAGTAAGAAGTGGTGCGGTCAGCAGTGCCGAGAGATGAAGTTGACACCCAAGGCTTACCTCGACCAAGATTATGGATGGCATCGTCAGCTGAAATTTCACGCGGGAAATAGCGGTTTTTCTGTTCGGTATTTTCTGATTGCTTGTGATAAAGCTCGAAACCGACAAGGGCATAGAAATTATTTTTTTCCTTGATGCTCCAATCATAAGAGGCTGTGGTGGTCCATGTGTACTGATTGGTCTGGGTCTTCTTTACTTGAGCAACAGGCTGGTGGTTATTTTTGATACCATCATCTGTAAGGGGCCCCCAGAAACGGTTGTCGTCATTGAACGAGAATGTATAGTTGCCTTCTGTGCGAAGTGTCAGTCCTTCGATAGGCTTGTATTCAAGTGATGCCTGATTTGCAATTGAGTATGAATGCTTCTTACGGACATTGGTCTTAATATCGTTGACCGGATTGGTATACTGGAAGAGAGCCTCCTGATCCGGGTCTGCCGCACCGGGTGTCCAGAAGATGTTTCCAAGTTCTCTGATACCATTTGAGGGACGGTAGCGGAGCACGTCAATAATGCCGCCAGTACCGACATTGTCACCTCCTGCGCCTTCATCACGGCGATATGAAATCTTAGGATTGTACTGAAGGGTAAGATTCGGTAGAATCTTGGTCTGAAGTTTTGTGTGGATGTTTGTACGGCGTACGCCAGATCCCATTATGATACCACGGTCATCAGACTGTGTGAACGAAATATTATAGCGAGTCTTGTCATTACCACCGCCAACCGATACGTTGGTCGAGTATGAGAACGGATCATTTCCCATAACCTCATCCTGCCAGTCGTGAGTAGGAGCAGAACGATAGAGGTCAAGGTCTCTGATGTTACCGAAATTATAGCGGAAAAGCTTTGCTGCCGATGATGATTTCGAGCGTCCTGTAGCAAAGTCCCACTGATAATCAACGAAACCATATGCGTCCATCAGGTCAAGCTTCTTTGATATATGAGAGACTGATCCCTGAAAATTTACATTGACCTGGGTCTTGCCTTCAGCTGCCGATTTGGTTGTCACGATGACAACACCGTTACCACCCTTCGCACCATAGATAGCGGTGAGCGAGGCATCCTTGAGGATGTCGATGCTCTGGATATCGCTCGGGGGATGTCGTTGATGTTTTCAACCTGGAAACCGTCGACGATGTAGAGGGGGTCGTTTGACTGTGTCACCGATGTCGCACCACGCACACGGATGTTGATATCAGCACCGGGCTGACCGTCGACTGTGGTAACCTGCACGCCGGCAACCTTACCCTGAAGGGCGACTGCGGCAGAGGTCACGGGGACTGCGGCGAGTTTAGCGCCTGAAACTGAGCCGACAGAGCCTGTGAGGTCGCGGCGGGCGCGGGTGCCACCATAACCGATCACAACAACTTCGTCGAGCGATTCAGAGTCTTCCGAAAGCACTACGCGGATGTTGGTCTGGCCGTCAACTGCGATTTTTTCTGTCTTATAGCCGATATACGACACTACGAGGGTGGCATTTTTGGCTACATTCTTAAGGGTGAAGTTTCCATCGATGTCGGTGACAACGATGTTCTTAGTACCATCGACCTGTACGGTCGCGCCGATCATTGGTTCATCGGTGCCGTCGACCACTGTTCCTGAGACAGTGAGATTCTGTGCATTGGCATTGAAGCCGACACAAAGCACCAACAGGAGTAGCATTGTTTTCCAGTGCGTCGCAAAGAAAAAGTGCCGCAGCCATTGACTACGACTTGAGATTAAGTCTTTCATGTTTGTGTTAAATGATAAATAAGATTTCTTTCATGCTATTTTCTATTCTTTTTTCTACTTCGCGTTATAGAAAATGTATTTATCTGAATAGTACAATTATATCTGTTAATGGCTACAACTCTCTGTTTTTAGGGCAATAATGAGCATATTTTAACACATGCCTTCTTGTATCAACCCGATTTTAACTAAAAAGCAGTTAGCTTAACGCCTCAGTTTCATTTATTTAGTTAAAATATTTAGAAACCTTTGCACTTTATGAAAAATTTAATAATTTTGTCGCAAATTAGTACCGTACCCATGAATCACAAGAGTTGTATTATAATCGTAAAATTCTAATTATTAGTCTTTTATATTGGTATGACTCATCAAATATATATGTTCTATAACGGAAAGTAAAAAAATAAATAATTTTTCAGCCGGTGTGATTTAAAACCGCAGATAACACCCTAATCCTTAATTAGTCATATTGCTATCAATTACATCAGACATTCTTATTCCATCTATTCCGATTATTTCCACGAAGGGCTATCCTCCACCACGTATCCCCCCTCATCCGCCATGTGCAGCCGCAATGCCTACCGACACGGCACTTAACCGCACAAGGCTGACACCAACAGCCTAATACGCTGTTTTTAACATTTCATATATTTTCCCTCCATCATGGCTCAATTAACTGTTTTAACCCTCAAATGTTAAAATTCAATTGTAAAAAGAGGGTCTATGAACAAATAAAAATATATTAATGTTATAAAATCAAAACGCTTCAAAACACATTCACTAAGATCGGGACAGTTAACAAACCTACCGTAAAATCAAGGTGAAACAACACACAGGGAACAGGACTCCCGTCGTGAAGAGTCACGGAAAAACGGGTATTCTGACAAAAATCAAAAAGCACAAAAAATTTAATCAAAAAAAAGAAAAAGAGTTTACTAAAAAACGTGTTTCATTTTTAATTTATGAGAGAATGAAAAGAAATTTGTTAATCGTAGCGGCTTTAGGCGGTATGCTCTGGAGCGCAAACGACGCAAAGGCACAGGAAACAGTGTCAGGTGTTGTAGTCGAAGAGACTCCGGTGCTCGTACAGGATGTCGAGTGCAAGGACCACTACACCCCCGGTTCATGGAAAGACAACTGGTTTATCCAGCTTGGCGCCGGTATCCGTTCTCCCTTCATGGAGAACTCAAAGGTAAAGGGCGACGACGCCCGTCGTATCACCGCAATCTATAATCTCGGTGTCGGCCGATGGATCTCACCCTATTTAGGCTTCCGCTTCTCGGCCTACTATGGCGCGATGCACTGGAATCAGGGCGTGACAGCCAAGGCCCGTGTCGCCAACCTCAACGTAGACTTCATGTGGGATATGTTCAACTCCATCGGAGGTTACAATCCTGACAGAGTCTTCTCTATCGTCCCCTTCATCGGACTCGGCGGCACATTCGTCTATGACTTCAAGCCGTCACTCGGCGATATCAAGGACCACGACGGTTCAATCAAGAAAAACCAGTGGCTTCTCCCGGTTTCAGCCGGCTTGCAGCTCCGCTTCCGCCTCAGCAACTATGTTGACTTCTTCGCAGAAGGACGCGCTCAGTTCTACGGCGACAACTACAACAACGAAGCTTTCGGCCGTCCTATCGACATCGATCTCTCGGCAATCGGCGGTTTCACTTTCTACTTCACAGGTTCGAAGTTCAAACGCTACAACCCGTGTGACTACGTGAACTATCTCAACAACGCCAACGCACAGATCAACGACCTCCGCGGAGCTCTCGCAACAACTTCCGCAGCGCTTGCCGCAGCTGAAGCACAGCTCCCCTGCCCCGAAGTATCAGAAACTGTCGTAGAATCTTCAACCACCATCCTCCCGACTGTCCGCTTCAAGCTCAACTCAGCCTACGTATCTTCAGAGGAAATGGTCAATGTCTACAACATGGCTGAATACATGAAGGCCAACCCAAATGCAACTATCGTCATCCGTGGCTATGCCGACAAGGATACCGGCACATCTGAATACAACATGAAGCTTTCAGAACGCCGTGCTCAGGCTGTCGCTGACATCCTCACCGGTGACTACGGCATCAATGCAAACCGCCTCGTCCTCGAAGCTGCAGGCAGCAACACTCAGGTTTACGACACCAACGACTGGAATCGTATCGTAATCTTCGCTATCCCCGAATAAACCCCAACTGACATCCCCGCCGACCGGCATTGACAGCGCAGATGTGCAGAGGCACACAGAGTCAGGAGGCAAAGAGTTGTCCGAATGCTGCAATAACAGATATCACAGTCCGCAGAGGCGGAGTCCAATTGGCGAAGAGTCGCCACTGAAGATATCGCCGGAACGGAAGTCAGTCCGCAAAAAACTAAATTTGAGTTTTTTCTATTCTAAAAAACAATAATTGACGTTTGCGCCCCGGATTGCCATCAAGGCTTTCCGGGGCGTTTAATTTATCACCGCCGACAACATTTCATCACATTTCCATCCGACAGTCACATGCAATACAGTTCATTTTAGAGCTATCCTTTTTTCTGTCAGTGGAATTTGCTAATTTTGCAGCTGAATTTTTAGAAATTTTACTCCATGAGTATCGTAATATTAGGAATTGAATCATCGTGCGACGACACATCGGCGGCCGTTATCCGTGACGGTGTGTTGCTCAGCAACGTCATAGCATCTCAGGAAGTGCATGCAGAGTTTGGCGGAGTTGTCCCCGAACTGGCTTCACGCGCCCATCAGCAAAACATAGTCCCGGTGGTCGACACCGCCCTGAAACGCGCCGGGATAAGCAAATCGGACCTGACTGCAATCGGCTTCACACGCGGACCGGGTCTGCTTGGGTCATTGCTTGTCGGGACAAGCTTTGCCAAAGGCATGTCGCTCGGACTGCGCATCCCCATTGTCGATGTCAACCATCTCCACGGCCACGTGCTCTCCCATTTCATCCGGCGCACGGAGGAAGACGCTGTCCCCGCCTACCCGTTTATATGCCTTCTCGTCTCCGGGGGCAATAGCCAGATAATCCTCGTCAGAAACTACAATGACATGGAAATCCTCGGGCAGACAATCGATGATGCCGCCGGCGAGGCGTTCGACAAGTGTGCGAAAGTGATGGGATTGCCTTATCCCGGCGGACCACACATCGACAGGCTCGCAGCCGAGGGTGACGCCGGCCGTTTCAAGTTTGCCAAACCACACATTCCCGGTCTTGACTACAGCTTCAGCGGATTGAAGACTTCGTTTCTCTACACACTTCGCGACGAGCTTAAGAACGACCCCGGATTCATCGAGGAAAACAAAGCCGACCTTGCAGCCTCGCTCCAAAAGACCATCATTGACATCCTGATGCACAAACTTGATAAAGCCGTAAAGCAGACAGGGGTCAAGACGGTGGCAATCGGAGGCGGAGTCTCGGCAAATTCAGGCGTCCGCGATGCGGTCGCCGACTATTGCTCGCGCAACGGTCTGACCGCATTCATACCACCACGCGTATTCACCACCGACAATGCCGCAATGGTCGCAATCGCCGCCTACTATAAATATCTCGACAGGGATTTCTGCCGATATGACGCCGTGCCCTACGCTCGTGTTCAAGTATAAGAGGCAAACTTTTTTAACCGTTGCTCCTTAATCTTTAATCTTTTATTTTGTCTTTTAAACCTCATCCTCAATCATAAAGAATGCAAGTATCAGTAATCGTTATCGGCGATGAACTCCTGCTCGGACAGGTTACCGACACAAATTCAGGAGAAATCGCCCGCCACATAGCGCCCTACGGCTGGGAAGTCAACGATGTCCAGACCGTAGGCGACGAAGCTCACGAAATACGCCGCGCTATCGACAGAGCCTTTGAACTGACAGATGTGATCCTGACCACAGGCGGTCTCGGACCGACAAAAGACGATATAACCAAACGAGTGTTGTGCGACTACTTCGGGGGCGAACTCGTCGAAGACCATTCCGTCCTCGAAAACGTCATGAAGGTCATAAACGCCAAAGGCTTCAAACTCAACAAACTCACAGCTGCGCAGGCAATCGTACCGACATCATGCCGCGTGATACAGAACCGCGTCGGGACAGCCCCGATAATGTGGTTTGAGCGCGACGGCAAAGTGCTTGTCGCAATGCCCGGAGTGCCGTTCGAGACCCGCGAGATGTTTCAGAGCGAGGTGTTCCCGCAGTTGCGCGAAAAATTCAACACCGACGTTGACATCGAACATGCCGTATTGATGGTGACCGACTACACAGAGAGCGGGCTTGCCGAGAAATTAGCTCCGTGGGAAGATTCACTCCCACCCTACCTCCATCTCGCCTATCTCCCGAAGCCGGGACTCATACGTCTCCGCATCGACGGTGCGCACAATGATAAGAATTTCATCATCTCCGAGGTAAGAAGGGCAACCGCTGAACTTAAAAGAATATTGGGCGATGCCATCCTCGCTACCGAGGATCTTACCCCGGCTCAGATTCTACTTCAGGAATGCAGAAAACGCGGCCTTACACTCGCTACAGCCGAAAGCTGTACGGGAGGCAACATCGCTCATGAAATCACTCTTGTACCCGGTTCGTCTGATGTGTTTGTCGGTTCTGTCGTGAGCTACAGCAATGGCATAAAGACAGGAGTTCTTGGTGTCAGCGCCAAAACATTGAACGACAACGGAGCGGTCAGCCTCCCAGTAGTCCGCGAAATGTCGGCGGGTGCTTTGCGCGTCACAGGAGCAAAGGTTGCAATAGCAACCAGCGGCATAGCCGGGCCCAGAGGTGGCAGTGAGGCCAAGCCTGTCGGCACCGTGTGCATCTCCACATCGGTAATTACCACTAAAGGCACCCTCAGCAGAGCCGAGACATTCCACTTTGCAGGCACACGGCAGCGGATTATCGAATCTGCGACCACGCGCGCGCTTATAAAGGCTGTCAAACATCTGAGATCCGTATGACGATTGCCGATTTCAGGCTTATACGGCATAGCCGTAAGCTGTTAATAATTTAAAAAGCCTCAACCCAAGGTCATATTGTAGCGTTTTAGATACAAAATTTACTAATCCAGTATCTAAAACGCTATTATTATGAATTTCGATAAAGCAATAATTAACTCACGTGTAGTTCTGGTTGAATTCTATGCCTCGTGGTGTCCCCACTGCCAGCGCATGATGCCTGTTGTTGCACAAGTCAAGGAACTTCTCGACGGCAGAGCTCCCGTATATCAATATGACATTGACGAGAACAATGACGCAGCCGACGAGGCCGGAGTGAAATCGATCCCCACTTTCCTCATCTATGTCGACGGAAAGGAAGCTTGGCGTCACAGCGGCGAAATCGACGGTGACATACTCCTGACCAAAGTCGAATCGTTTCTCTAATATGTAGCCATCGGTATTGTCATGGATGCGGAAGGAAACTTGCTGGGCGATTTTCTTGAGCAGCTCGGAGTGAAACACACTGCCGACTATTCAGCACGTCAGTTTGCCGCCATGCCGTTCAAGTCGCTCTTCGGGATCTCGAAGGTGCTTGACAGCTACGGCATCGGCAATGAAGCGCTGCGCATCGACGATAAGAGTGAAATCACTCTCCTGCCGGTTCCATTTCTGGCTCATACGCCGGCTGGTTTCGTCATAGTCACAGATGTTGACAAAAATGCGATTTCATATATTACACAAGGCGTCTCCGAGACCATGCCTCTTGGTGAATTTCAAAAAGCATGGTCCGGAAACGTCCTAATGGCCTATCCAAATGAAAAATCAATCGAGCCGGACTATGTCATACACGCCCGTGATAGATTTATCACTAAAGCCAAGACCGGTGTCCTTATCGCAGGAGCTGTAGCACTTACTGTCTATCTGTTCATCGCCAACGGGCTTTATCTGTCAGTCTCGACATGGCTGATTGCCGCCATTGACATCTTAGGGTTATGGCTTACATACATGCTCGTCCAAAAATCGGTCAGGATCAAGAATTCGGCTGCCGACAAGGTGTGTGGCGTTCTTCAGGCCGGAGGATGCGACAACGTGCTGGAAATGAAAGCCTCAAAGTTTTTCGGCATATTCGGCTGGAGCGAAGTCGGTTTCTCTTATTTCTCAGTCAGTCTGCTGACGTTGCTGATGTTCCCTCGGTGGATATGTTACCTTGCCTTATGCAACGCCTGCTGTTTGCCGTTTACATTCTGGAGCATCTGGTATCAGAAATTCCGTGCCAAGGTCTGGTGTACGCTTTGTGTCAGCGTACAGGCATCCCTCTGGCTACTGTTTTTCTGCTATCTGGGCGGAGGATGGTTCAAGGGCATACTCCCGCTTAGGATTGAATTTTTTGTCCTTGGCCTCACGTATCTCACCGTTCTTCTCGGTCTCAACCGCCTTTTGCCGTTGATTGATAAATCTGACAGCCACGACGACGGCGATGCGGATAATATCCATCACAACTGACATGCCGGCCTCGTCCTGTTATCAGACTAAATTATCAATGCCAAATCCCCTCAACAACAGTTTCAGATGAAAAAGATAATCCGGCCACAATTGAAAAGCGCCGTCCGTTTAAGCGCAAGAGAGATGAATCAGCTCCGTTTCTCACAAAAACACACGGTACTCACCCCTCAACAATTAGAAAAACTCGCATCCTCCCGCAATAAAATTTCCGAGTCATAAAGCATCCACACTCGCTCGCGGCTGTCATTATTACACAACCACAGGAATTCAAGCACAAAAAATAAGGAATCAACAATTCGAATTGTTGATTCCTTATTTTTGTCGGGGTGAGAAGACTAAAAGCCCTCACTTAGTAGCACCTCCGAGTCTATATAATAGATAATTATATGTTATTTTTTACTGGTCTTGTCCCTTTGTTGTCCCGATATTCAAACCGGACGCGGCAATCAATACCTGAATCAAACGTTCCTTTTCTGCAAGAAGATCGAGGAGCGTTTTTTGTTCTGCTCCAATCATAACAGTAGCCGAGCCTACCACAGTGTGCGCCTGTATATCGGAATAACTTTTATTTCCTTTATCCGGAATATCAAATGCAATTGCCGGATTCAACCCTGCTCCGGCGCAAAGTTTCTCCCATAACGCACAATCCATTGTTTCTTTGTTAAACAAGGTTGACAAATAGTTATACGAAATATCCGCAGCACCTGCCACGTCACGTTTCTTTATATGGTTGGTTTCTATATGCTTTTTAAGCAACTGACCGAGATGCTTCATATTCCATAAATGTTAAATATAATTAAACAATCAAAGAATAACATTCTCAAATAGATTAACTATTGATTATTCTTTGTTACTTTGTCGTTGTAAAAATACTACAAATAATCAAAACCGACAAGAATATGAACGCAAATGAAGCTCTTGACAAATATCTAAGTTCACTCGATCCTAAAGTTCGGATAGCTAAATCACGTGATATTCGATGTTTTTGCCGGGTATCAACGTTCATTCTTAGCAACTGGCGATGTGGCCGCACTGCGATTCCTTGGTTTTTATATGGCAAAATTACGGAAGCTATCGGCGAAAATATCTTCAAAGACATCACAAATTGATTAAATTGACATGGAAAGGCTATTATCAAATATAGAATTTTTTACCAATGAAGGTGACATTTGGTTTAAACGTCATGAGCACCCGTCAATCGAGAAGTTGTGTGAGCTGGATTGTGACCTTATTGACGAACTTATTGAACACATCGCATCGTTTTTCCCAAAGGCACATGACGCACTTCATGCAGAATATCGTGGCTGCGCATCAAACACATTATACTACCGCTATCGAATTGCCGCCCGCTTTATCAGGTGCAACTTAGCCATATTCGACCATATCCCGGATTTCTCTGACACATGCCACTGTTCTTTTGAGTATGTCCCGTGTCCTCTCCGTGGGGAATGTCGATATGAAAATGTTATATGCCGTCCGGAATTCAACAGCAAACTCTCAGCAGCCGAGATTCCGGTTCTCCGGCTATGGTTCACCGGTCTTTCTTATGAGCTTATCGCAGACAGGTTGCACCTCTCTCCACACACCGTCCACAATCATATTCGCAACGCATACGAACGCCTCGACATTCACTCAAGAGCCGAATTCGTTCGGTATGCCTCTCAAAACAATCTGTTTTCATGAGCATTGACAATCTTAAATACAGTAATTTGGAAGTACAGCGTGTCAAGAATCTTGACATTCGTATGTTCATTCCCGGCTGCAATCCTCGAAAGGCTACACAGGACATAGAATGCCCTTTCTGCGGTAAGATGAAATTTGGCATCAACAGCAAGAAAGTCACTATGTTTGCATCAGATTAGCTGACGGGGCGCTCAACGGGGGCTGTCTGCCCCCTTGCCGCTAAGGCTTCCCCCGAGAGGAGTGAGGAGAAAAGATAGACGTAAGGGCAATTGCATGTAAATTTGTAAAAGCAAAATACATTAACAGCAAAACCGATACGTCTATGGTACAAAGTAACAAAAAAGATTTCAGCGGACAAAATATCTCTATTGGTATCGACGTCCATCTGAGAACATGGAGTGTCACGGTGCTCACCCCCTCTGGTTTTATGCGCACTCATACTCAAAAGGCTTCGGCCAAAGAGCTCTTTGAACATTTGAACAAGCATTATCCTAACGGTAGCTACCATGCAGCCTACGAGACGGGGTTTTCGGGCTTCTCGACCTATTATGCCCTGACTGAGCTTGGTATAAAATGCACCGTGGTACATGCGGCTGACGTTCCGACCACCCAGAAGGAAAAGGTCTCGAAGTCAGACCCGGTGGATTCAAAAAAGCTGGCCAAAGCCCTTATGCGCGGTGAGCTCGGCAGTGTGTACATTCACTCGAAGGACAGCCTCGATGACCGTGCGCTGGTACGCCACCGCGCCACTATTGTGAAGCTTTCCGGCGGCATAAAATCCAGAATCAAGCATCTGCTGTACAACAACGGCGTGGAGTACCCCGAAGAATATTTCCGAAGCAACCGCCACTGGACAAGAAGTTTCATAACGTGGTTGCAGAATGACGTGCGGTTGCTCTCCGACACACGGGTCTCGCTTGACCTGCTCATTGCCGAGGTACTCCATTACAGGGAACGCCTCCTTGATGTGAACCGCAGATTGCGCTCGCTGGCGCGCAGCGACAGGTATGCCGAGAAATACGGCATCCTGATGTCGGTTCCAGGCATTGGTTCGACAATTGCCATGAGCCTGCTTACCGAGATTGACGACATCGGTCGCTTCAGTAACCAGCGCCAGTTCGCATCGTTCCTCGGACTCGTGCCGATGATGTCGTCAAGCGGCGACAAGGAATACGTCGGTGAGAAGACTTTCCGGGGAAACAAATTCCTCGGTCCAAAAATAGTCGAGGCCTCATGGATAGCCATACGGCACGACGCGGAACTCTCCGCAAAGTTCGGCGCATTGTGCACCCGCGGAATGAAGTCGCAGGAAGCCATAATCCGGATAGCCCGCAAGCTCTCCAACATAATATTTTCCGTACTGAAATCAAACCGCAGATATGAATGCCGTTAGATAATGCGACACTCAAAAGTCTTATAGGCAAATACAGTAAGACGGCTACTCTCGCCTCCTTGATGAGCCTTGGCTGCATCTAAAAGAAAGGTTGTGGCGTCTTTCCTATTATGCTGAATAAGTAAACTGTCAGCCCGATGGGGCGTGACTGATAGAAGTTTGCCTGATAGGACTTTTTTAACTACAAGGCATTTCGGGCTCTAACCGATTGCCGGTTATTTGATTGGGGCAGAGGCCTCGATCATGACTCTTTTGTGCCTACACAATTGGCACAGAAACATAAGCAATTGATTTTTAACGTTAATCTTTTCTAAATCTCAACGAGAATTTTGGAATACAACATAGAAGGAGCTAATTATGCCAAATGCTGGAGTTGTGGCAATGGGTTCTCCGGCCCTATTGCAGCCGTCGCACACTACGCCAATATAAATCTTGACACCGATTGGTTGCATGCTCTTGAAGAGACCGCCCGACAGGGAGGTATCGTCATAACCCCAATTGAACGACAGCGCGACCTATCTATTGCCGCCGCCGTCAAATCCAATCAATCCTCCTTTTTACGTCAGCAGCTCGAAGCTTCAGGATTAACCGAGGCCGATGTCATGGCATCTATTATCGAGGGGGACAGGAGCTGTTCCGCTCCCCATTCCGCAAAGGTCGTGTAAACGAGTCATTCATTCCGGACGAAGCCGGCGACGAAATGCTCATTTACTATTATGACCTTAACGGACGCCCGATGATGTATACGGCCAAAGGCTCTTCCAAGCCCCGGCAGTATGTCCGTGTCCGTTGGTCTAACCCAGCTCTTCACAGGGCATCCGACGGCAAGGAAATGAAGTATCAGACACCCTCCGGAGCTTCATGCCGGGTATATATCCCGGAAAAGATCCGCCGTCTGTATAAAAGCCGGACACACATTGACACACTGTTTCTTCAGGAAGGTGAAAAGAAAGCCGAGAAAGCATGTAAGCATGGTATGCTGTCTATAGGCATACAGGGCATAAACAACTTTGGCTCTCAACAGGAAGGTCTTTTGCAAGATATTCAAGACCTCGCCAAAGTCTGCTCGATAGCGAATATCGTCCTCGTCATGGACTCGGACTGGAATGACCTCCACCGGGATATCATCGTCGGTGACAGAGCCGACAAACGCCCCAATTCATTCTCTAAGGCAGTCATCAAGTACCGGCAGTACATGAAGACATTCAACATCATTGGTCTGTCCGTAAATATCTGGTGGGGACATGTGAACGAGAACGGACACGGTGACAAAGGAGTCGATGACCTCCTTTGCGGATCTCTGAACGGCCGGGAGTCTGAGCTTATGGCGGACGTTGAACGCACAATGAACTCCCATGACGGGAAAGGCACATGGCTCAATATCCACAAGATCACCGAGGAGTCAGACACGAAAATCCGTGATTTCTGGTCGCTGAATGACGTTCAGGCATTCTATGAAATACATAAGGACCGATTGACCGGCGTTGACACCTTCAAAATCGGCAATATCAGATATAAGGCCGAAAACGGCTCTCTCGTACCTGTTAGCCGTTATTCTTCTTCCTCGGATATTTATTCCATCACTCAGACCTCAAAAGGCGAGGACAAAGTCGAGTTTAACGATGTCGAGGCGTTCCGCTTCCTCTCGGCAAACGGCTTCCGTCGACTGCGAAACAGCGATGAAGCGGCCACCGGTTACGACTTTATCCGTATCGATGACGGCATTATTGACCGCGTCGCACCCTATGAGGTGCGCGACTTTATCCGCAGCTATATAACGGCCAACTGTAAGTCTGATTTAGTCCTGTTGTTCTTCAAGAAGAAGCTGTCGACCATTATGTCGGACAAGCAGCTTGAAGAACTCGACATCATCTCCGACGATTTCAATAATTTCACGTCGGGCGTTCAGCGCACATACTACAACAACGGTCAGGTCGAGATTACCGCCAATGACATCACGCCCAACAAGCCAATCAGCCAAGTGTGGCGAAGCCGAATTGTCCCCCGCCGTTTCCGTCGAGTGCCAATCATTAAGGATATCCAAAAGATAGGCGACAAATTCTATATCGAATATACCCCCGAGGCGGCCAACTGCGAGTTCCTGCAGTTCCTTGTCAACACATCAAATAACTTCTTCTCCTATGACGCGCCCCGGGAACTCTCCGACGATGAAACCTTCGAGTGGATTCATCATATCGTCAATAAAATCACGACGCTCGGCTTCTTGCTCTGTGATTATAAATACGCCTCCGAGCGTAAGGCCGTAGTAATTCAGGATCACCTCATGTCTGAGGTCGGCCAGAGCCACGGCGGCGCCGGTAAGTCGATAGTCGGAAACGCTATCGGCCATGTTGTCTCGCAGTTCTTCATAGACGGCAAGCAGATGAAACGCGATGACGAGTTCCTTCTGTCTGGCGTAACCAAAGCCACTCGCAATATCTTCCTCGATGACGTTAAGACAAACTTTGCCTTTGAAAACCTTTTCGCAATGGTTACCGGCCCAATGTATGTCAACCCCAAAGGCAAAGACAGATATTGCATACCGCTTGAGGACTCCCCGAAAATTTTGATTACAACAAACCACGCTATCAACAAAGCAAACGAGGCGGCCACAAAGCGCCGTATCATCTACATGGAGTTTTCAACATGGTACAATCCCGATCATACTCTCGTTGATGACTTCCATCACATGTTTTTCGACGACTGGGACGAAGAACAATGGAATCTTTTTGACAATCTGATGGCCGAATGTGTCATGTTCTATTTCCGCTCCTTCGAGAACTGCTGGGCGCGTGAGGGCGCCGGGGCTGTTCCTCCGCCCATGAAGAATATCGAGCTACGCACTCTCCGACAGGAGATGTCGGAAGTCCTCTATCAGTGGGCCGAGGAATATTTCGACCCGTCAGGCTCTCATCTCAACGACCGTATTAAACGCGCTGACCTCGTCGCCTCTTTCTTCGAGTACGCCGGTGGCCCTGCCGGGCATGGCGTTACCCGTACAAACTTCAAGGGGAAAATCCAAGCATATTGCAAATTCAAGGGCTACGATTTTAACATTGACCGTCCTAATGCCGAGAAAGTCTATTACTCAGACTGGAAACCGCTACACCCCGAAGAATCTTTCATCGGTTCGGATGATAAATCCGGAGGGGCAGAATACTTCAAGGTATTCTCTCCAGCCAAAGAAAAGGAATCCAAACCATTCTAAATACTTATATATGGACAACAAAGAAATCGCCATCTCCGTCGTAAGTAAATTTACGGGCGTGGCAAAATCGACAATCCTATCCGGTACGCGCAAATGGCCCGCAGTCGAGGCCAGACAGTTTGTAATCCTCCTTCTGTATCATGAAGGAGCTACTGATGAAACTATTTCATGGATGCTTAACCGTGGCCGTTGCGCAATCCTCAAATCAAGGCACAATGCAATCGCCTCACTGCGTCTTTCAAAGATATTCCGTGCCAAGTTCAACAAAATCTCCGAAATGTATGAGCACCAAAAATCGTTACGAGTATCTTAAAATCGACTTTCTCGAAGATGTCAGCCCGGTAGAGGCACAATCGACATGGCGCGTCACTAAAGCCCGCCGGGAATCCGTCACAATCTTCTCATCGTTGCTCCCTGACGGCTCGTGGGTCTATGGTTATGCCGTCAACTGGGCAAATGGCCGGACATCCGTACAGCAGCCTACCGCAGCCCTCGGAAGATTCCGTTCTCAGCGCGATGCAAAGCTGTATGCAATCGGCTTTATGCTTCTATATCTTGATTATTTCATAGAAGATACACGCATCGACCTCCGTAGTGGAGAAGCGTCGCTCCTTCAAGCAGAACTATTCTAAATCATCAACCATGGTACAAAAACTTTCCATTCTACTTGCCCTCGCTCTGGTAGGCTGCTCTCAGTCTAACGAGCTTTCGGGTTCATCGGCTCAGCCTCATGCAGCCGTCGCCTCTGAGTCAATCCCTGCCGGGTTCTCCGTCATCGAGCAGCACCCCGACGGATATTTCATTCGTCTTGCCTCCGCGGAACGTGCCTCAGCTGCCACGATCCGCTCAATCGCCGATACATTCAATGGCGAATTTGACCGCGTCGACCTTTGCCTCGATATCACCCATGAGCGCGGCGATGAATACGCCTCGATCATCGGCAATCAGGTGTTCGATCACGAAAACGATTATATATATTCACTTAACAATACCACAAAATGAATTCCAATGATCTTATTTGTTGCTCATCATGCAACGAACTCAAGCCTCTTTCCGAGTTTTCCCGCAACTCTCGCTCCAAGTCCGGACATCTTTCAATCTGCAAAACCTGTCAGAAATCAAGGATTTCCATCGGGAAAAGAGTCTCCGCCAGTTACCCCCCCTCTGCATTTAAGGCTTACAATCCAAAATTCGAAGGCCAACAACCACTTCAGCTCATAGCCGCCATGCGTGAGCTTGCAGAAGAACTTAAAAACAGAGGCTTCTCCTACAAAGGAGAACTTACATATCTGAATGTAATTAAAATATAACACCTTGGATATTATGATTTTCAAAGTCTTTTTCCTTGCCGTTGACCCAAATGGTTCTGCGCGACAACCACTCCACTTTTGCAGAGTCTTGGCTGTAGACTATGTACATTTCAACGAATCTGCCCGGCGTCAGCAAGAGCAGAACCGCGCAGAGAAAGCTCTACTCGACGAAAAGGCACAATGCCTTCGGGTAATCTCCAAGTCCAAAGAGTGTATCAACACCGCCAATGTCCGAATCCGTAAAGTTGATGAACAGCTTGCAAAGCTGCAAGATGAGCGTCTTAACCCACAACCGACACTGTTCTCATGATTACCACGATTCTCAGTATAATCGGCGCTCTCGCAATAGGGTTTATTATAGGCAGCTATTTGACAAAATGGTTGTTCCGGCCCAGAATTTTTGCACCCGACAACAATGTTGCCGGGATTCGTCTGCGAGAATTCTCCGTCGAACCTCTACGGCTGCAAATCGCTCGTGAGGTCGATATTCCTCCGCTCGCTCATCATGACCTCAAATGCGCTCTACTCCGCGAAACTGAGAAGGCCATTCAGAAAAGTACCCTCGAGGAGATGAAACGCCGCGGGTTACTTTCTCCAAGGGAGGTGTATCACGCCTACGGCAATTCCGGATTTGAGCGGTATCGCCTTGAATTGTCGTTGTTGGTAGCCAAGTATCCGACGCCCGATGAACTTTCTGCGGGACACTCGACCCCCCAATTTCCCCTGTGAAAACTCCTCTCAACGATTGCAAACGGGGCGTATGAAAAAATACGAATTTTCGTAATCTTTTTGACCTTCAAATTTGTTTAATACGAAAATTCGTAGTAATTTTGTGGTGTCAAATTAAACAAGTAATCACAATGAGAATACGAAAAGAAAAAATCGAACTGACAGAAAAAGAGGAGGAGCTGATAAGAGCCATCCGAAACTATCAAAAGAGTTTCCCAAACGGTTATCCCCAACTGCTCTACTACATTCAGCAACTCGTCGATGAACTGACAGACCTTCCCTGACAAACCGCCCTCCCTCTCATCGAGGGGGAGGGCTTAAAAATAAAACGATATGGAAACAGTCATCCAAACAAAAACACTGATTTCGGACGTAAAAAGTAAAATGTCCGACATCCTCGTAGCTATTTCATGGCGCGAGATTGCAAGAACTTATTTCGGCAAGTCGAGTTCGTGGCTGTATCACAAACTCGATGGAATCGACGGTAACGGTGGCGCCGGTGGATTTACCACTGATGAAGCCATGCAGCTCAAAGAGGCACTCTGCGATTTATCGGACCGCATCCGTCGAGCTGCCGACTCTATCTAATTCAGCCTTGTTTAATTTGACAATGTCCGTCAAGGCCGGACACACACCCTCGCCAATTCCGGCGGGGGTGTTTTGCATTGTTTCCTTTTTATTGTATATTTGCGAACCCAATCCATTCTTATATGCTAAAATTACACTCCTTTACCGCACTGGACTTTGAGACATTCACAGCGGAACGTTCGAGCGCATGTGCTATTGGTCTTGTTAAAGTCGTAGCAGGACACATCGTCCAGAAATTCTATTCCATGATTAATCCCATACCGGATCACAGAGATAAGGACAACTCTGCGGTCAATGGTATCACTCGCGAAATGGTAGCCGTCGCCCCAACTTTTCAGGAGCTATGGCCTACAATTAAGAAAATTATAGGCAATGATGTGTTAGTTTGCCACAATGCAGAATTCGACAGCTCCGTTTGGGACGAGCAAATGAATCGATATTGTTGTGTTACAGATCCATCAAAATTCCGTTTTTTCTGTACCTACCAAATGACTGGTCTTTCGCTTGAAGACGCATGTGCAAAGCATAATATAGAAATGGGGTGCCACCATGATGCCCTCGATGATGCTTTGGCTTGTGCTAAAATCATGCTCGCAGAGAATGGCTCAATGCAGACAAGTACTTTTAAGGGCGGAATCACTGCGGCAAGAGCCCAGATGAAAGCCAAGAAATATGAGCGAAACACTCTTGATGCTATTGATGACTCTTTGATTGAGAACAAAGACACCCCTTTCTTCCACGCCCGTACTGTAATCACCGGAATATTCTCGGCCTATCCTAACCGCGATGAACTGGGAAAGATTCTCCAGGCGTTAGGAGCAGATATAAATACATCCATATCTAGGAAAACAAACATCGTGATCGTCGGTAGTGGCGCAGGTCCATCAAAACTGCGAAAAATAGAAGAACTTCGCACTGATGGTTTTGACATACGTGTCATATATGAACCAGAGTTGCTATCTATTCTCTCATAAAAACGCCATTATGGAAATGAATACTTCATTGCGAATCACCTGGGCTAAGGCTTTCGGAGAAATCTACTGCCACCATGCCTCCTTATTTATCCCATACACGGTTTCGCTCTTCTCCCCGGAGGTAGTTCTTGTAGGTGTAAAAGTCCGGAATAACATGATCTCCAAATCTGTAGTAGTTCGTTCTTTTGATACTGTCTTTCAGAATTATCTCCCATGTTCCATAATCGACGGGGCACTTGACATACCGCTCAAATCCACTCCTATAATCGAAGCTCTGAGCCTTAATTCTTGGACTAAGCTTAAAGGTAAACTAAGAGGCACTCAAAAGGAATATCCTCTCAATATGTTCTATCGTATTGATAGCGAGGAACCCGTGGTTCTCACATTCAGTTCACTGAATGGAGAAACGCCATACACGATGAGTGAACATCTGTTCAGCACAATGAAAGACGGAGACACCGTTGACATTACTATAAATATCCAAGAACTTCAATAATTGATTTGAATTCAAATTTTTCTCCTATAAAATTTGCCATTGTAAATTTCTTATAGTAATTTTGCAGTGCTATAATCCATAACGGTTTGTCCGTTACCCGGAGCGGAGGTTTAGACGCTCGACATAACTTCGGGCATTTTTTATGCCCTCTTGCTCCCGACATTCGCGTCGGTAGCAATTCACATAAGTAGCTCTACGGCTACCTTTCCGAACACTTAATATCGCCCTCCGGGGACTGACGTTATGGGTTATAGCAACGGAAAGGTAGCCGTTTTTTAGTCTGCCTATATGCTATAACCCATAACGTCGAAGTTATGCAACAATCCATTCTTTTCAAGGTTCCGGGCAAACCATCAAGCTCGCCCCTCGTAATCCTAACAGGCCCTACTATCAGCGCCCGGTATTCCACCCCTATCACTGCCCGCCTCTCCCGCACCCTCTCGATGGCATGGGAATCGGTGAAGTGCGCTTGTACCCGTCCCGCCTCGTTACCGGTATATGCGTCCTATGCGCCATTTCGGCAATATTCGCCGGAATGCACACGGCAGCCACCGGATCTGACAACTCACGAATTCTTCTTGCCGTCATTACACTCATAGGGCTACCCCTGTCCATAATCGGAGCATTCATATCCTCTGCCGGGAAAGGAGGTGACAAATGATGGGATTTACAGATGACCTGCTGTTCGCGGTTACAAGCCATATCGTTGAGAACTGGGAGCGCTTGGACGGCAATGTCGCCTATTTCGCAAATCGCGTCCGTAAATCCGGCCTCACAACAGCCGATCTCGACAACTATCTCGTCGAGCGTGGCAAAGTATGCCCGGTCTGCGTCACTACCGTATTCAACTACATCCTACACCCTGTCGATAGCGAGGAAGGAGGTCAGGCATGAAATACTTTGTTACGGTCAACATACTCCAGTCCACCACAAAGCTCGGACGGCTGCTCGCTGATTCCGTTTTTCGTCGTTATAACAATGCCCTTGTCCATTACGGCGAGGCATCCCGGATTCCGCAGTATCTGACAGAGGAAATGAAATCCCTCTGCACGGAAAACAAGCGTCTGAAGCCGATGACCGTCCGTACATCCGGATTTACCGCCGGCAAGCTCAACATGGGAGCTTCATCGCAGATATATGTTGTCACCGAAGCAGGAGCAAAGGCATTCACCGACAATCGGCCATTCACCATCCATCTCACCCCGGTAATGAAGGACTACACGATAGGGAAAGGAGGAGGGCTATGAGCCGCACCACCCCCATGCCGGACATCACCATCGGCAAACGCACCCATTACACAGAGTCCGGAGAACCGGATTACGGGCAATATGAAATCGAAGTCACCAGCCACATTGAATGCAATGGAATTATCACCCTCGATTATGCCGGTGACTTATTCAGGCTCCGCAATGCCATCGACAGTTATATAACCGAAAACAAACTACAAAATCCGTACCTATGAATACAGAAGGAAATAACAAATCCCGGCAGGTTAAGAAGAACGCCTCACGCAAGCCCCGGTTTCTCGGCGTGATCGAAGGCTTCATCAACACGCAGTACCGTCCGACCCGCGCCTTTGACCCCACTGAACGCACACGCTTCCGGGTCATGACCTCACAGGAAATAATCCTTGATCTCGCAGATATGGTCGACATGGAGCTTAATGACGTAGCCGAAGCCATGATGTATCTCGGTTACCGCACCATAATTCATGACGGCAAAGCCGGATGGCTGCTCGAACGCCGGAACACCTGAACATTCATCCATTCCCCCTCATGACAAGCGGCACATCGTTTCACAACGATGTGCCGCGCTCCTTTCTTGTTGGAATAATAGGGATGGGTTGAAATCTAAAGTACAATATATAGACGGCGATTACCTATCAGATTCGGTATTCTTTTTTCAGGCTGGGGTATTCTCTTTTCAGGCCGAGGTATTCTTTTTTCAGGCCGTCGGTATTCCCATATATAATACATTTTCACGTATCACGTAAACGCATTAAAAGCCCATTATAGGCACAAAATTAGACATTCTCTGCTGAATAGACAAACATTCTGTAATCGAGTTAGCAACATCTGTTTTAATGATACTCCGCCGCCCCCGCACCCCCGGAGGCAGGATTTTGGAAACCATTGTGCACACGTGCGGAAATGGCACAGGCGCACATAGTCCCGGCTTCCGTGCGGAGGGGTGCGGGGAGGCGCGTATCACCCGGCAGCCGTCGCATGCCACGTACCGCCCGCAAAGGACATTGGATGCAACGAGCTGTTATAAACCATTTTACATTCATAGCGAACAATCCTTATAATTATTTTTTTCTCCCGCCTATTGTAAGAGTAAAAAAGAGTACATTCGTACAGAATAGGTGTTTACATTTGTAAATCAGCCACTTAGATAGCGCACGATTTTTGCACTTTTGCGCACGATTGCACTGATGTACAAATCACACTTTGGAAGGTACACTTCCGCAGCACATTCCGCACAAAAAAGTACGCCCGTAATGTATTGGGATACTGACAAATGCACGAAAGCGCACGAATGCACAGCAAAATCGCACCTGACCGCATGGAAATCCCGGTTTTATATTTAACTGTTTGAGAATGTAATTTAATTAATTATCGAATTTTTATAAATTTGCATATATAATCAGTTAACATAAACCATAGTATATTATCACATGTCGCAATTTTCAGTCTACATCAATCCGCCTGAATATCTTGAACAGTGGCTTCGTCATGATTTCTGGGATTCAGAATCGGGGAGAGTAGTGTTTCCAAGGGGTTCAGCCCCCGCGCCGTCCTCGCCTCGTTACTACGCAAGTCACCCGGCCACAGTCAGCATGACCACGGCCACTCATCACTACCAGTGGAAGTACCGACATTCAAGGGGCTGAATCCCGCCACGTTCAACTACCTCTCTCCGACAGGACAGTCAGCCTTGATCTCCGCCTGTAAGAAACTCTTTCAGGCCACGCTCTTCAACGAGCTCCACGAACTGTTCAGCCACGATGTCCAGATCACCGACATCATCTATGACTTCATGGACCGCCACGGCATTGACCGCTCCGAACGCAATTGGGAGACCATCCGCCAGATGTACTCACGCATGCGGAAAAAAAGTCAAGCGCATCGCAGTTAAAATATGTTAATACCCATTGACTTCAAAAGCGATAATTACCAGAACGCACATCCCGTCCAATCCACCCGAAACACCCGTAGCCATGAGTTTCCACACCCTTCCCGGAATCAGAAAAATTCAGATTGTCCGCTGCACTGACCTTCCTTCAGGACTGATGCTGCAATCCATCTGCGGCTGCATGATCGCCATCGCAGCCCCGTCGGAACAGGTCGCATTCGTCGGCCGCCCGACCCTCCGTTGGGAAGGCACAAAGGTCAATGGCTCACGACAGGAAAAATCGACACTGGAATTCACTACTGTCCACCCTTTGCCCGAAGGCGAGCACATCGCCTTCGTGGTCACGGGTGCGGGAGGAAAACAATATCTCGTAGGCACACGCGAAGGACGGTTCCCGGTGATGAACTATTCGGACACCACAGGCGAGCCGGGAGGCAGCCCCGCAGTCCGCACCTACAATGTCACCCACATCGCACAGAAATCAGTGCTCCCCTGCATCATCTGACAGCCTTTATAGTCTTTTACCACGCAGCCCGCGCCACATAATTTTGCGGCATAGACAATCAACCGCTATGCCAAAAAATTACAATCTCTACCTCAAGGGCTATGTCGGCGACTGGGATTTCTCCGCCGACATGGTCAACGCCGTCCTTGACAGACACAAGGACAAAGAGGTCTGCGTATTGATTGACTCCACCGGAGCGCGTGTCAACACAGCCCTCTCGATTTCCTCTCTCTTCAAGCTACATGGCAACGTCCACTGCCACTACGTCGGCATGAACGCCTCCGCAGCCACCATCGCCTCGATGGGGCCAAGCACGTTTCCATCGACGCAAACGCCCTCTTCCTCGTGCACAAGTGCATGAGTGTGGTTTTCGAGTGGGACTATATGAACGCCGACGAACTCGCCGCCCATATCGCCGACCTCGAAAAACTCAGAAAGGACAATGACACCATCGACGGCTGTATAGCCGGCATGTACGCCTCGCGCTGCAAAAAGCCAAAGGACGAGCTGCTCGCCCTCATGAAAGAAGGCGCATGGCTCACCGCCAGACAGGCGCTCGAATGGGGCTTTGTCGATGAAATCACCGATGATCCGGAGGACGCAGCCCCCGAAATCACCGATGTTGTGGCTGACGCGTTCGCAAAAGAGGGAATCCCCATGCCCCCGGTCGGTGTCAGGAAAGGATCATTCCTTGAACGTCTCGCGCAGTTATTCACCTCTCAACAATCCAAACCCGCTGCCGAGGCACGAATGCCCCCGGCAGCACAAACCGATCATCAAATGTCAAAACCGCTCACAGCCATCGCCGCCCTTCTCGGTGTCACGGTCACTGTTGCTGACGGCAAGCTCACCATCACTGAAGAACAGGCCGTCAGCATTGAGAACGCCCTGTCAGGGCATGCAGCCGCCGTCAACGGCCTCAATGCAAAAATCACCGAGAAAGACAGCACCATCAACCAGCTCAACGCAAAGATCGCTGACCTCGTCAAAGAGCCCGCCTCTGCCACCACCGGTGTCACCGACACCTCCAAGGACACAAATCCTCTCAACGGCCTCGACATCGATAAAATCTGCGACGCCCTCTGCGACGGACTCGTCTAATCCTCTAACCTCAATCTCTCTCCACAATGTCAGACAACTCAGCAAAAATCGTCATCACAGACGAAGTGCTTCAGCAGTATAAGGACACCTGCATACAGTGGGATCCCGTCCTCCGACAGCTCCCCATCCGTGCTGCCGCTGACGTACTGAAATATTTCGTGCCTGTCAAGAAGCTCCGTGGCAAACGCCGTTTCGGAGAAATATCAGGCAAATCGCAGTTCGCCCCCTTCAAGCGCGACCGCGTATCCAAAGCATCCGTAAACATCGACTACCGCGAAATCGAGACATTTCATGGCAACGTGATCGAGACCTTCGCACCCGTCGACTATCTCGACATCCCCCTCGGTTACCATGACCCCGTAATAACCGAAGCCATCAAAAAAGCCGGCACCACCTTCCTCGTGCTCGCACAGCTCGTGAAAGCCCGCGGTCAGCACATCGCACAGTGCGCCTTCACCGGAAAGCGCGACCCCGACGGTGACACCACCCTTGACCTCTGCGACGGCCTTCTCACCATCGCCCAGCAGGAAATCGAGGACGGCAACATATCCGTCGCCAAAGGCAATCTCTACAAGGTCGGGGAGGCCGTCACTAACGCGAATGCCTGTGACATCGCCAAGGAGATCGTATTCTCGTCGAACCAGTTCCTCCGCCGTGAGAACAACGTAATGCTCTGCCCCACCTCATTCGCGGATGCCTATAACGAATCATATCTTCTCACGCACAACGGCCTCGTCTACAACAAGCAGTATGACCAGCCCTATGTCGAAGGTTCCGGCCATAAGCTCACACTTATACCCGTACCCGAACTTGACGGCACAGACAAGGCAATCGTCACCCAGACATCAAACCTTCTTTACGGCACCTACAATGACGCTGACCAGACATCGGTCGATATCATGCGCTCAGGCCACTATGACCTCTCCATGGCCTCCGACATGTGGCTCGGATTCCAGTTCCGCACCATCGACCCGCGCCGTTTCCGCTTCATCGATCTCGCCGCCTAACCGCTAATCATGCAGAATTATGTCAGAAGCTACTAACAACAAATGTTTCAGCACCCTGCGCGATATGAAATATTGTCAGGGTGCGCCCGTCACACCGGGCATTAAGCGCCGTGCTTGGTACATAGCCCTCGGCGCGATTGTCGGCTGGCCAGAAATCCCCGTCGACGAATACGAACGCCCGACGTCATCAGTCTACACCGGGGCATTCAAGCTCGCCGAAGGCGAGAAATGGCATGCGCTGGACCACCTTCCCGGCAAAGCCGAGTTCAAATCCGAGCCACAGGGCGAAGAACCATCGCGCACATTCAAGGTCACAGGCTCGTTCGTTCATCCGAAAATTGACGAGGAAGCCGCCAGCGCCTCCACATCGCTCATCAACACCCGCATCGTCGTGCTCGTCGAGGACATGAGGGGCAAATACCGCGTGATCGGTTGCGAGAAATATGACGGAGCGCTCGTATCTCCCTCGCGTGACAACGGACAGGGCGCCACCGGCACAGCCGGCACGACAATCCTTGTCGAAGCGGATGACCCCGTGGAGACCCCCTTCTATACCGGTCCTATCGAAACCGAGGACGGCATCATCAATGAAGCAGCCTGAACCCGCTGACGGGAACACCGCAGGGCTGCTGGCCGGCATCACCTCCATCCTCGCGGACTTCGAGGTGGCTGACGGCTCGCCGGCCCTCGGTGATCCGTCCCGCGATGGCCGTTCGTCCGTCAAGGACATCTTCGCCGTCAGCAAGCGCAAGGCATGGGACAAAACCACAGAGGCAAGGTGCAATTTCACCTTTCGCCCGAGAATCACGCCACGGGCCGGACTATGGTTTCTGTCATTGTGGCAAAAGTCACTCATGGGAAGAACCCTTTCCGAGATAAAGTCTGACCCGGCTGAAATACCGCATTTCGCGGAAGCCGTGTCGGACTTTCTCATCAGTTACCTCGGCACGGCCATATCCGCCGGCCACTGGTGTATCTGCACCTCACCCAAACGCCGCCACAAGGAGCACAACTTTGCCACCCTTATATGCCGGCAGATCGGCGAACGGTTGCAGATCCCCTTCTACGAGGATGTCGCCATCTGCCGTTCACGGCAGAGAATCAACGCGGTCTTCACGCTTAACATACTCCCGGCAGAGCCTAATGTCATTGTATTCGATGACTTTGTCACCACCGGTTCTACCCTCAGGGGCATGCACGAACTTTTACTGGCACACGGCAGGAACACACTCTTTGTCGCCGGAATAAACAACAAGCTTTGAGCCACCGGAGCATTGCCGGATGAGCCAAAGTAAAAACACCATTTAATGTATGATCGACCTCGAACTCACCCCTAAAATCAAGGAATGGCTTGAAACAGAACCCTCGCAGCGTTCCCTCCATGAAGGAGCGGATCTACTGCTGCGGGTCACAAGGAACAGAATCCTGTACGCCAACGTCACCCGCAATCTCGCGCGTCATGCCGGCACTATCGAATATCACCTGAATAAGATATACAAAAACCGTCTCGCCGACATAACGCACAGTCAGGTCAGCTCCATGCTCTCCGAAGTTGACGCCATCGCACGCGCACATGGACTTGGGAATACTCAAGGGCTGACCGGACGGACAGAGCTGCAGCGAGGCAAACGGGCTGACCATGACGAACTGCCGGACGAAATCAGGCAGCTGTATCTCGATAACGCAGAGATTCACCGCAAAATACGCGAGTGCCATCTGCAGATACGGATGATCACGCCCGAGAACTCCACATGCCCTGACTCTGACCGTTACCCTTGGGCAAAGGAAATCATCGCCCTCGACACACTCTACCGGGAGAACTGGAATCGGTATGACCACTACATCAAAGGCACACCGCCCGCATCAGTGCAGCTCGTCACCGATCCGCGTTCAGAATCACGGAATGCCGCGCGCGTAATACATCTGCTCCTCGGGAAATATGACCCCGCCAATCCCGATGACGCACTGGCTGACCGCATCCGGGCCACGTATGCGAAAATTGACTCCCCCACGGTCACCATCCGTGAAAAAATGGCAGCAGCCGGACTGATATGATCAACCGCCGTGAATCAATAGCCGACATCCTGTCACCGCTCTCCGGAAAGGCTGTCAGGCATATCTGAGCAATGCGCTGCAGGTAGCCGACATCCTCAGATGGACGCTGTCCCAGACAGGCCCGGCGGACATACGGATGACCTCCTTCTCGATTTCTGAAGAATTTCTACGCCGGATATTTTTCATCGAAAAGGAAGGCCTTGTGCGCTCTCTTGACATCGTGCTTGATTTCAAGGCCACGAACAAGACACTGAAGCTATGGCCGTTCATCGCACAGACAATCGGACGATGCCACCTTGCCGACAACCACTCAAAAATCCTGCTCGTATCGAATGAGCAATGGAAAGTGGCCGTCGTCATGTCGCAGAACCTTACCCGTGGCAATCGCTACGAATCCGGATTCATCACCACCGACACTGCCGTGTTTGACAGCCTGTATCAGCAGCTCGATTATGTAATAACCCGCCAATCAGTACCATTCCATGATATATTCAGCCAGACAGTTGACCACCATTGAACAGATGGCGGCACTCTACATCACACCTACCGAAATAGCGATCACCCTTGACCTTCCCGAAGAGGAATTCAAGAGCGATATCGCAATGGCCGACTCTCCAGCGCGCAAGGCCTACTTCAAAGGCAAACTCTCACAGAAAATCGAGAACCGCAAACAGATGGCCATGCTCGCCCGTGTCGGTTCGCCCGTGGCTCTGGAGATGTCAGAGCGGGCATTGCTCGATATGGAAGATGACGAATAGCGCAAAAATCCCACACCTTTATGCCCAATCTCCTCTCTCCGCTTGAGGCTTGCAAGGTCGACCTCTTTGCCGCCGAAGACGAGCTGCGCGAAAAATACCCGCTCGCCCTCGCTGAGCGCGTTCTGCGCCTCCGCGAGATGTATAACTATTGGCTCGCGAATCCGTCAATGAAAGACCGCCAGTTGCGCGACGCCATCATGTCTCGATATGATGTCTCGCAGTCGACGGCCTATTCTGATATAAATATCATTCATCAGCTCGTGCCTCTCCTCTCGCAGAAATCCCGCGATTTCCACAGGGCGCGTGCAAATGAAATGTTTCTTGAGACGTATGCAATGGCCAAGGCACGCAAGGACACGAAAACTATGGAACGCGTCGCAGCCTCTTACGCCAAATATAACCGCGTCGACATGGAGGATGAGATGACAATGCCATATGACGATATCGTCATTCAGCCCTTCTGCGCCACACTCGATGTCCGTGTACTCGGGCTTGAACCCATCCCCGATGCCTACAACTATATCGCAAGGCTCACCAAGGAGCTGTCGCGCGATTTCCGTGACATTGATGATGTCGAGTTCGAAGAAGCCGACCTCGAAGAAAAACAACTTTTTGCACCTCTCTCCGATGGAACTGACCAACCCCAAGGCTAAACCGACATACTTCAACCGCCCGCAGATGATGGCCCAACTTGTAGCTGCGAGAACTACTGTTATCGTCGCCGGGCGTCGTACTGGTAAAACCGACTCCATAGCGGCCCCATACGCCCTAAAGATGATGCAACGCATGTCCGGGTCTTCGGGCGGCATTGTCGTGCCTACATTCAAGCATGGCCTCACAAACACACTTCCGGCTCTTTTTGCCGCATGGGCGAGATGGGCTATAAAAAAGGCGTTCACTACGTTGTAGGGCGTCGACCGCCTAAGTCCTTCGCCACTCCTATTATCGAGCCGCACCAGTGGGAAAATGTAATCTCTTTCTATAATGGCTCTGTAGCCATTATGATTTCTCAGGACCGTGCCGGTTCATCAAACGGTCTCACTCTCTCTTGGCTCCTTATCGACGAGGCAAAGTTCATTGACCCGGTCGCTCTACATGAGGAAACATTCCCCGCCAATGGTGGTATCAAGACTCACTTCTCTCGCCATTCTTTCAACCATGCTGTCCTAATTATTTCCGACATGCCGCAGAGTAAAAAAGGCTCATGGTTTCTCGAATACGAAAAGAAGATGAACCCGGAAATCATCCGAGCCATCGAGGCAGGAGTCTACGAGCAATGGAGGCTTAAACAGAAAATCCTCGAAATGAGGAAAAAGGCATCGAGCCGCCCGCATACCTCCGTGGCCATCTCCGTCGCCTTGACGCAAACATCAACAAGCTCCGCTCAGTGGCCACATATTATCGCGAATACTCCTCGGTCGAAAACGTCGAACTGCTGGGCGAACAATACCTTCGCGATATGAAACGCGACCTCACGCCCCTCACCTTCCAGACCTCGATAATGTGTCGGAAGATAGGCATTGCCCGCGATGGCTTCTACTCATCCATGAAAGAGGATCACAAATACAACGACAGCGATTTCGGGTATCTCGACAATCTCGGCTACGATTTCCAGCCTGACGCACTTGACTGCCGTGCTGACCGCGACCTCGCCCCTACCGTCCTATCTGCATCGGCATGGACTACAATGCCAACATCAACTGGATTGTAGCCGGACAGGCTGACGAGAGCCTGAACCGCCTGAATATCCTGAAATCGTTCTATGTTAAATACGAACGCAAACTGCCGGCACTGATAGCTGAATTCTGCCGGTATTACGCACATCACAAATGTAAGACGGTGGTTTATTATTATGACACTACCGCTCTCGGATCTAACTATGCGGTCAACTCGGTCGACTTCAGGTACACCATAATCGACGAATTCAAAAAACACGGATGGCACATCGTGGCAATTCCGCTTGGCAATCCAATGCGCCACGAGGAAAAATACCATCTCATCAACAACGCCTTTGCCGGCAAAAACCGTCTCACACCATATTTCAACCGCCAGAACAATGACGATCTGATCCTCGCCGTACAGTCCGCCGGAGTCACCGTGGCCGCAACGGCTTCCATAAGGACAAATCAGGCGAAAAACTGGCCGAGACCGAGGATGACCGCCTCGAACTCCGCACCGATGGCACCGACGCCTTCGACACCCTCTACATCGGCTGTGAGAAATTCCCCTACTTCGGCAGCTCATTCATGGACGTATCCGGCGTCATGTGACTCGTACTGTCTTTTTCCGTAAATACATCCCGGCGTAACTTTGCGCCATAATCATCCATCACTCTCCGCAATGAAAAAGTCCACCATTCAGACCCACCGCCACATTCTCGGAATCACACTGATCATAGTGGCCGTGGCGCTCATCCTCTACGATTTCTTCAGCCCTCCCGTCGGACAGCTGAGCAACGTCACCCTCATCCTCTTCGCCAAAATCATCGCCATAGCCGGCTCGCTTATGAATATCGAAATAAAAAAATCCTGTGATAATGACCCTGTTTGAACACCGTACAAAACCCGATCCATCATGCAGACACTACGCTTAGGAAGCCGCGGACAGGATGTCCGCACCTTGCAATCGAGCCTCGCGCTCATTGCTGACGGCATTTTCGGCCCGGTCACCGAAGAAGCAGTCAGAACATATCAGTTTTCTCAGGGGCTTGAGGCTGACGGCATCGTCGGCCCTAAGACATGGTCGGCGCTAGGAATAGCCCCTTATCGCCGGAGCATCACCAAAATAATCCTCCACTGCACCGCCACCCCGGAAGGTCAGGACTTTACAGTAGAACAGATCCGGCAGTGGCATCTTGCGCAGGGGTTCAGTGACATTGGCTATCACTACGTCATCTCCCGCGACGGCACCGTCCATCCCGGCCGCCCGGAATCCGTCGTCGGAGCGCACTGCCTCGGCCAGAACGCATGCTCCATCGGAATCAGCTACATCGGCGGGTGCGCCACTGACGGAGTGACACCCAAGGACACCCGCACACCGGCTCAGAAAAAATCATTGCATGATCTTGTGGCCTCTCTGCAGCTGAGATATCCCGGAGCGACCATACACTGTCACCACGAATTTGCAAACAAAGCATGTCCATCCTTCAAGCTATGCGACTTCTGACCAGCCCGTATCCGATCCTGATACTCATTCTCCTCCTCTCCTTCTGCTCCTGCCACTCCTCAAGGCAGACCCGCACTGACTATGCGGACTCCTCACGGATTGATCTTGACGCCACACATGTTTATCGTGCTGATAATGGATTCCACACCCTGCTCGCAGCCACCCGCGCAATGGAACTGTCCGGACTGGAAATCGTATTCTATCCCCCGGACACATTACATCCCGGACTTCCTCCCGCACCGATGACAATCACCGTCGGGCATGCCGTAACAAAGGATTCGGCCACGATTGACACCGGCGGGCATTCCAACGCCTCTGTACAGGATAACATAGATCTTTCTGCCAGTAGCGGATCCGCCATGCAGCAGGACACCCGGGACACGCGCGGATCTCCGCTATCATCCTTAAACACCCCCTTATATATCTCCTGTTCATACTGGTTATCGCCATAGCCGTTCCAGTGGGCTATTCCATGCGCAAGACACGTTCACCCCCTTCCTGACACACCGTTCTCCTCTCTCCTTAAAAATCTCTCCTCAGGTCGTTCCCGGTCACGCCGGTGGACGGCCTTTTTTTCTTTCATGGAGTCTCCCTGCGGGCCGGGCTATCATGCGTTGCACCGAGCCGGAGTCTCGGCCTGTCGGTTTCTATCCCTGACTCATTTCTCTTGGTATTTCTTGATTTCTGCATGCACCGGCCTCTGTGATCCGGCGGGCTGTACATCTTTTTTGTTTTCCTATCCATTTTCCCGGAGTCCTTGCATCCGGTTTGATTTGGACGCAATTTACATCGCGAAGTTAGGGCAGACACGCACCATGCAAATTGGGCTTCGCTTTGGTTGAAAATCTTCCTCCCTGCGGCAGAGTATTTTCCTCCAAAAATTTGCCTCTGGAGCTTTCGTCCACCCTCTCCTTGCAATGTAAAAGCTAAATCAAACTCGATAACAAGGACGAAAAATGGAAAAGAAAATCATGAATAAAGTACAGCCCGCTGGCTCACAGAAGCCTGAAATCAATAAATCCCAAGAGCTTATAAAAGCTGCTCACCTCTCCTCCAATCCGATAAATGGCCGCACGTCTAATAACGGCTCCGCTCATTTCGAGGTAGAGGTCAATAAAGCATTCTTCCGCATCTTCTTCGGATGCTGACATCACAAATAAATAACATGAAAAAATAATGATTACCATGCAACAGACAGCCAACACCATCCAGAATCCGAACAACTTTATCGTACCATCTTTTATAAATGCCACTTATGTAGCAGGTCGCCTGTCAGTAGGTATTTATCACATGGCCGAGCGTACCACCACAGAGTCAATAATCTTTTCAAATGCGGCAAATGCCATGGATTATGCTTTTAGTTTGCAAAAGCGTCATGGTCTCTATATAGCGCGTAGAGCCTTTGAACTCCTTCTGTGGGAAATACAGCGCACAGGCGCAATATGCAATCGGGCAAAGGCACAGGCCAGTGTTTCCATAAAATAATCTACATACTCATTCTCCTTTCTTTTTTATAAATTCAATACTTTTCTTCCTAATGAAATCTGAAATATACGAACAAGTCACCGCCAAAATCATAGAAATGCTCGATAAGGGCGAAATTTCATGGCAAAAGCCTTGGGCGGCTTCTTTCTCCTGCCGTAGCGGTGCCACTAACAAGCCTTATTCCCTCTTAAATCAGCTTCTTCTCGGTCAACGTCCGGGTTTCTATTTCACATTTAAACAAGTGAAAGAGCGAGGCGGTCACATCCGTAAGGGCGCAAAATCAGAAGCTATTTTTTTCTATAAGACACTCACTGTTGACTCAAATATAGTGATAGGTTCGAAAGATGAGAACGAAGCAGAATCTCCGATGAAAAAAAATATACCAATGCTGAAAATGTACCGCGTATTTCATCAGAGCGATATTAACGGCATAGATTGCCCGCAAATCGACACATCAGGTTACACGCATACACTTGATAATACAGCGGAAGCCGTAATTTCAGCCTATATCAGCCGGGAAAATATAAATTTTGATAACTCTGCATCTGACAGAGCGTTTTACAGACCATTTGACGATAGCGTAAAAGTCCCGAATCCGTCTCAGTTTGCAGACATCGCCGAATACTACTCAACCACGTTCCACGAATTAAGCCATTCCACACTAACCGAATCACGCTGCAATCGGAAAGCGTCGCAGGGTATAACGTTTTTCGGTTCTGAAGATTATTCGCGTGAAGAACTTGTAGCCGAGATTTCCGCTGCCATGCTGTGCCACCGCACAGGCGTTGACACGGAAAAAGCCTTCAGAAATTCCGTGGCATATATACAAGGCTGGCGTCGTGCTCTTAAAAATGACCCTGTGGCCATTGTATGGGCTGCATCAAGAGCTGAAAAAGCTGCACGATACATATTGAATGACGAACAGCCTGAATGATTCCACGCGGGAGGGAATAAATCTCCCTCCCGCATTTACCACGTCCTCGCAGGGGGAAACCCGCGCCGGCGAGTGGCACTCCTGATATGTGGTAGTGCCACTCGCCTTGTTTGTCTTTTATCCCCGCTCCCACGCAGAATAAATTTGCATCATGTCAACAGTGATACTCAACCCCCCGTCCCCGGATTTGCCCGTCCTTACATCGGCCTTGTACTCCTTACGCGTCAGTACCGACAGGCCGAAACTGACGGTCGAGATTGTGCGCAGTCCTGCCGCCGCGCATGACATCATATTCTCCACCACGCTCTATCCCTTTGACGGCATTGTCGAATTCACCGACATCGGCACGCTCATCGAGGAGCGCTTCCGCGCCCTCGGCCTCATGTCCGATGACATAGAGATACGCTTTGATGACGTGGCCGCCACCTTCACCGCCCTGCATTGCGAATACGAACTTCCCGCTGACTTTGACCCCGCGCTGTCATTCCTGTGCGCCTCAGGGCACACCATCGTGCATACCGGATCAGCCGTCTCCCTCGCCCACCTCCCGGACGGGCCGGCCACCTACCGTGTCCGCCTCGTAGGGTTTGACGCAGCGGGATCGCTGACCTCGGCCGAACGCACATTCACCCGCACCCCCGGCGCTGACCACCTCTCATTCGCCGTCAGTGACATCATCGGATTCGCCGCGGCCACCCCGGCCGGTGACAACGCCCCCGTCGAGAAAGCCGCCTACTTCACCGTCAGCCATGGCCGCCGGCAGAAACTCTTCTACATCGTTGACCACCCCTTTTATCTCACCTTCCGTTTCCGCAACATATTCAACGCCGTCGAATACCTCGATATAGTCGGCACAGTCAGCCGTAAAACCATATTTGACCGGGAGACAGCCGTATGTTCCGACAGGTTCACCCAGTATAACCGCACCTCCGAGCGCACCTATGAAGTGCAGACAGCACCACTCACCGTCGCACAGGCCGGTGAAATCGAACAGCTCATCGGCTCGCGTGACATAAGCCTCTGCACATCCATTGAGGAATGTCCCGTCATAATAACTGACCATACACTCGAGGCCGACAACAGCGATGACACGCTAACATCCCTCAAATTCACATTCCGCTTCCCGGGAAGCGTCCACGTCTCTCCTTGGATGAAATGGGAGGACTCATGCCCGGTCGCACACACATATTCACACAGGAATTTACAGCCGAATTCACCTGACACCGGCACAGTCAGAAAACCACCGTCCACAGCAATGAAAAAAGCCATCCACATATCACAGGCACGCGCCATGCTTGACCGTGGCGAGCGCGTCTCGCTCCGGGTCGTCACCGTTAAAGGCCGCCTTATCGAATTCAGCGACATCATATCGCTCAGCTTTGACCGCTACAAGGGCACAAGGTCAGTCAAATCCGTACGGTCCGGCGAAATCCGCACCATCCATGACGTCTGCATCATAGGCATTGATGACTTCGATGTCTACCTGTAAAACCCAGTCCACTCTCTCCAGTAATGAAAAAGACAAGTCACACGGCCGACAGGCCACAGCCTTACAGCTTCGACACCCTCTCAGTCCATCATGTCCCCCGTACCAACGTCAGGGCAGCAATCGTCACCTCCACCGCCGCCGTTTTCCGCGACGCCGACAACTGCAACATCACCCGTACCCCTGACGGCATCGAATACGTCACATGGGGAGCAGATGACATGCTGCCCTATAACCTCATTGACCTTATCGAAAAGGACGAGACCCTCTCCACATGCCAGATCTTCAATGCCGAAGTCTGCTATGGCAGCGGCCTTAAATACTGTACCGGGGCTGCCACCGAAGCAGTCAGGGCGGAAGTCGAGGACTTCCTCCTTGACAATCCCATGCCTGACTACTTCCTCGGCGTATGTCAGGACCTCAAACACTTCAACTTCGCCGTCACCGTCATAATCCTGAATGATGCCGGCGACAGGATTGTCGAGCTTCACCGCAAGCCCGCCTGTTACTGCCGCTTCTGTCCCGCTGACCCGAAGACAGGCCGGATAACCAAGATACTGTTCGCCCCGTTCCGCAATCTCTCGCAATCTGACACGGTCGAGGTAATCGACCTTCTTGACCCGCGCTCCCCGTGGAAGGATCTCCAGCAGCGCATGGGCCTCCGGGCAACACGCGGAAACAGCGCCGGTGATAAAGTCACCTCCGTCCGTAAATTCGCCATCCTCACCAAATTTCCGGGCGTGGACTCCATGTATTATCCCATCCCCCACTACGCAGCCCTTTTCAAAGGAAGCTGGTACAACATAAAGCGGCTGATCGGAGAAGCCAAGACATCCAAATTAAAAAACGCCGCGCCCAATAAAATACGTCATCGAGGTCTCCCCCGCTACTGGGACAACCTTTTCACAAGCCGGCACATCGTCGACCACAAGAAGCGGGAAGAACTGATGAACGAGAAAAAACAGGAAATGCTCGAATTCCTCACCAACGTGGAGAACACCGGAGCAGTGCTGTTCACACCGAAAAGCATCTCCCTTGACGGCAAGGGAGAATCGCCCGACATAACCGTCACCTCCATCGACAGCAGGACAAAGGAAGGGGGCGACTGGGAAAGCGACATCGCCGAAGCCGTCAACATGGTCTGTTTCACCATGCGCGTCCACTCGAACCTCGTCGGCTCAGTGCCCGGGAAAGCCCAGACAAACAACTCCGGATCGGACAAACGTGAACTCTACACCATCGCACAGGCCCTCCAGAAGCCCTATCATGACATTCTCTTCCTCGTACATGAAATAATAATACGCTTCAACAAGTGGAAAGGAGTGCATGTTGACTGCCCCTTCATGCAGCTGACCACTCTTGACGAACACTCCGACGCAAAAGAAGTATCCGCAAAATCTGAAAACAATGATACAGACAATGACTAATGCCGAGCTACGCTCCCTGATACCGAATGTCATACACGAAGTTGAAGGAGAGGATCTGCTCATTGACAAACTGAGGCCGTGGCTCGAATCCGCCGCAGCTTGGCTCACCGGCAATTTTATAGGCGAAGGCTATGAACCTTCCCCTTCGGTCGGAATTTTCGCCAAGAAGATAATCGTATGCAAAGCCTTCGCCGAGGCGGTGCCATCGCTGGACATCACACTCAGCCCCGCAGGTTTCGCCGTCATAAGTACTGACGGCCGTGCCCCGGCCTCAAAGGAGCGCGTCGAACGCCTCGTCGCCTCCCTGAAGTCCTCCGTTGACGCAAACCTCCAGACCCTGATCATGATGCTTCTCGATACCCCCGGATGGCGCGACACCGCCATGGGGGATTACTGGCTCGCAACATTCCTGTTCGGGCTCGATGACGCACAGAGCTGTAAGAGGGATACGGACCTGCTCTCCGCCTATCGGGCCATGCGTGACATCGCACTCAGGTTTCAGACAGAGCTTGAACATGAATATCTCGGCAGGAAGCTCATGCTTAAGCTTCGTGGCGCCATTTATAATCCGGAAGCATCTGTTGACGAAAAGAATCTATGGCAGATGATCCGTCGTGCCGAGCTGCGGTATATTGCCTGCCATTCGCGCGACCAGAAAACCCGCTGCCCTGACCCCCATGAAATATGGCATCTTGTCGAACCCGTGATCCGGGAAATCGGATATTCTTCTGAAATCCGTGAAATCTGGGAATCTGAAATGGGCGATAAACTCAGGGTCGAACCATTCAAAAACACCGTAAAGGGCGGATTCTTCTTCTGATGACAATCGACGTTACAGTTCCGCGCTCATGGACTGAGCTGACACAGGAACAGCTCCGTTTCCTGCTGTCGGCAATGGTGTCCGTCAACCGCGCCAGCCTCCATACCGCATTCCCCTCCCGTGAAGCCTACGTCGCCAATACCGTAGCGCGTGTACAGACACTCTGTTTCCTCCGCTGGACAGGCATCACCCTCGTATGCCCCTGCACCTCCGGCGACATCTTCCGGCACGCCGGCCGTGAATTCACACTCACTGCAGCCGTACTGGCATCGGCCATCTCGCATTTGGACTGGATAAGACTGCCGCCCCTCGAACCCGTCCGGCTCGACAGCGTTGACGGAGCGGAAGCCATACCCGCGGACCTCTCCACCGGACTGTCATTTGACTCATGGCTTGCATGCGAAACACTCTGGCAGCGCTACCAGCTCGATCCAGATGACACATTGCTGAGACAGATGGCGGCGATCCTCTACCGCAAGGAAGACATCCGCCCGGATGACGCCGCCACCCTCGGGATATTTTTCTGGTGGGCAGGGGTCAAGAACCTCGTATCGGTCCAGTTCCCGGACTTCTTTAAGACAGTCGGGAATGACGAAGAACCACTCCCACCCACCTATGACGAAATCCGCCGAGGCATTGACGCACAGATCAGGGCACTCACCAAGGGTGACATCACCAAGGAGCGCGAAATCCTCGCCCTTGACGCAATGAGGGCGCTCACGGAGCTTGATGCACAGGCCCGCGAATATGAAGAACTCCGCCGCAGATACAACAAAAAATAACACCAGTACAGAAATGAACGACTCGAATTTCCACTGGGACGCAGCAGCCTTCTTTGAGCGTCTCACCGCCCGAAACCGTCTTGCGAAAGCCCATGAATACCGTTTCGCGCGCGTATCCTCCCTCGAAGGCTTCCATGAAGCCCTCGGGACAATGCACTCTTCAAAGGCATTCGTCGCCGTCAGCGACGAATCTCAGGGAGGTCTCGACATCGAGAACACCCCGCACACCCGCCGGGTCAAAACCATCTTTCTCGCCCGCCGCCATCCCGTCGCCGACGTAAAAGCCCGCGAGCGGATGCTTGAGGGCATGCGCGAGCTCTTCCGGCAGTTCATGACAGTCCTATGCCTTGAAAAGATCCGCCTTGAGGAAAACAGCATATTCATTGACCCCCGCATCTCCTTCACCGAGATTGACCGCTACTTCTTCACCGGCTGCGCCTGCGCCTTCTTCCAGATCGCAGTCGACACATACACTGACCTCACATACAATCCTGACGAATGGGAATCCGAATGACAGCCGAAGAAGAAAGGCGTAAATTCGTCAATGGCTGGAACAGCACCATGATCGACATCTGGCAGGAGCGCATAAGACAGCTGGGCGTATATCATACCGGCTCACTGTGGCGCTCCCCCCTCGCACTCAAAGTCAGGGCTGACGGCCGGTTCTATGACATCACACTGTCGCAAACCTTCCTTGAATACGGACTTTGGCAGGATCTCGGCACAGGACGCGAAATCCCTCATGGGAATACCGGTGACGTGAAGTGCCTTGATGCTGACTACCGCAGGGAACACAAGCTTGACGAACCGAGAAAACGAGGCCCGAAATGGGGTGGAGGCGAGACGAGTGGCCATCCACGCGAGCCCCGGCGGTGGTTCAGCACAAAATACTACTCATCCGTCCTTAACCTCCGCGACTTCATGGCCGAATCCCTTGCCGATGAATTCAAAGGCATGTTCTGTTCCTCCCTTGACTCTGACAAATTCCGTGCCGACACAGCCTACTACCGTCGCAAAGGCTACACATAGTGATTTGTCTTTTATCACCATGCGCCCTCCCGCTAAATTTGTCATAAAAAACTCCCACCCATGCTCGATGTCTCCGCGCTTAAAGCAAAAATAGAATCCCTGAAAAACGAAATCATTCAGGATTCCATCTCCCCCATGCGCCTCGGTATCATCCTTGAAGAGCTGCTGAAGCTGCTGCGCAAGGTATATCAGGCCAATCTCACTGATGACATCGAACAGGCCATACGCGAAGCCGACACCGCGCTTAACAAAGCCCGCACCGCACTTGAGATTCTTGAACAGGCCATCAGGCTGCATCTCGAAGCCTCCCGCGTATCGATCGTTGACCGTGGCATATATGACCCTCAGGCCACATACTACTACCAGACACTCAACCCCGCCACCGGAGTTATCGAGACATCGGACGTATGGTACGGCAGTTGCCGTTTCCGCTGTCTCGTCACCGGCACTGGCCAGATTCCTGAATGGTCATCAACGGACTGGATGTTCATTGAAGGCAATCCCTACTTCACCGTCGAATTCCGTGACACGGACTACCTCTTTGATCCTGACTCCTTCGAATGCCCGCTGGAAATCGTGGCATGGATGTACAATCAGGACATAACGGACGACATACTTGACGCAGATGTAGTCTGGACACGCTATTCCGAGGACGCGGAAGGCCGTCCGCGCCCTGCATCTGACGCGGCATGGGCGGCAAAACGCATAGGAGCGGGAAAAAGCATAACAATCACGCGCGACGACTGTGACTTCAACGGATACACCCCCAAGACACTCCGCTTCACGGCCACCGTCACGTTACGCGACGGTTCTCCTTCCGAGCCCGTCGCATCCACATCATTTGAATACTGATACAGCACATCAATATCGACATGAAAGTAACAAGAAGATTCGACTTCAATTATAAGCCCCTGCAGCCCTCGCAGTCCATCACGGTGACAGGCTCAGTCCCGGACAGACAGACATTTGATGCCAACACGGGTACATACACACCGGACTACACCCTCACACCGCTGACCGTCAGGGCCAATATCTCCGTCATTGACCTTGACGGAATCATCCCCTCCGGCGACATCAATTCCCGCCTCGCCAACATCAGATGGTACGCCACGCTCGCAGGAAAGACAAGCATCATCTCCACCACAGATCCCGGCTACATCATAGGGGCGGAAGGATCGTCAGACGCCGGCCAGATACAGGTCAGACACAACATTGACCCCGCACTCCCGCTGACACTGACGTTTCAGGCAGAGTTCGTCGACCCGCGTACAGGCCAGATATTCAGGTTCAATCTGTCCAAGATCCTGCGCAGCAACACGGAAGCGGCCTCCATGCGCTTTGAGATCGACACACCCCCTCAGGTCATATACAACCCCGTACGTCATAACCCCCTTCAGGTCATCACGGCCAGATTGAGCATCGGGAAGGAAGACATCCCCGCCTCCCAACGGAAGTTCATCTGGGAAGTCCTGCGTGATGACGGCACATGGAGCGCCGTCGGCGACAGCCTTCTCGACTACTGGGGTGAAATCTCGGCTGACGGTTCCAAGCTCACTGTTGACCGAACCCTCATCTGCGATTCCCTGACCGTCCGCTGCTTGGCGCTGTATGACGCCTCCGGCAATCCGGCCTCGCAGACCGTCACCCCCTCGACCCCCGTCCGTACAGTCACGTTCGTACGCCGCATCCCGGAATACTGGTTCGACATGCTGGACGCCCCCTACAATATCCCGCGCACTCCGTACATATTTCCACGTTGCGAGGTGCGTGACACAATCAGCATACTCACTGATTCGCAGGTCTCGGAGAACTTCGATGTATGCTGGTTCATGGCCACCAACAAGGCCGCCGCCACCCTGACATATCAGCAGATAGGCACAGGTATCGCACCGCGCCTGTCCACATCGCTCATGTCGGACTCATTGGGCGGAGTGCTCGCCCTTGATGTCACTCCGCGCCAGCCGCTTAAAGCGCTGACCGTGGACGGCTGCATACTCACCGTGGACGGAAAGATACTTCTTGTCCGCTGACATGATATTACATTCACAATTTCAATCTATTCGATATGGCATTATACATAAAAGCGAATCCGCTTGTCGCAGCCCATCTCAACGTCGACAGGCTGCGTCTGAAACTCTCTGACGGGAATTATCTCTTGTGGCAGGCAGACATGCTCGCCTTCGGAAAACTCTATGAGATTCCTCAGATCTGCGGGCGTATCGGCGCGCTCCCCCTTCAGCCTTGGGAAGCGCGTCAGGAACAGGACGGTTCAGTGCTCCGACCCCTCCCTGTCGCTACGGATGACCGGTTCATCATGCCGGACGAACCTGACGGAGCGGACGAACCTGACGGATCAGGGCAATCCATCCAAGACAAAGATCAGGACAGCGACAGCAGCACAGAGGATGGCACTGACAAGGCCGTCCCCGGTAACAATGACACGGTGACAAATGACAAAGAAAGCGAGGTTGACCTATGATCAGCAAGGCATCAGCTACCCGTACCATAAAATTCAACATGAAGTCCGGTACGTACGTGGCCAATATAATGTCTCCGGCCGGCGATCTCTTTCAGGAATACGCCTCCCAGACAGCGGGCACATCCGTCCTGCCGTCCTTCGAGGACACCACAAGCCCCTATTACCGGCCTGAGCTGAACTTCCTCCTGACAAACTCCCGCAGCGAGGGAGCGGTCACACCCGCCGACATGGAATATTATATCGGCGATGACCGCATACTCTTCGGATCTGACGGCCTGTCATCCGGACTTCAGGCCGGTGGCACGCTCAACACTGACTACGCCGGAGTGTTCAAAAAAATTACACCCGGAAGCGGCAACATATATCATGGACTGCAGATACTCCGGAATCTCCCCGAACTAACCGGCTGGGCCTCGATTGTCATAAATATGGTAGCCGTAGTGAATCCGCCCAACAGCACTGTCGCTGACCGTATCCGCGCATCATACCCGATACCAATCTCGCAGCGGTCAGGTGACAGCGCGAAAGTCACCATCGCCTCCCCGGACAACTTCGCCATCACCGAAAAGGGTGGATCATGCCGTCTGACGGCAAAGGTCCTTAAAGGAGGTGCGGTTGACTCGGGATGGACTTTCAAATGGTATAAGATGGATGTCAGCGACAGTAGTTCATCCCTCACCCCCGGATGGATCCAGATAGCCACCGGCGAATCTCTGACAGTTGCCGAAGCCGATGTCCAGACCTCCGCCATGTACCGTGTCGAAGCTGAGAAAAATGGAGAGAAGATCTCCGACATGGCATCGGTAATGGACACCAGCGACCCCTACGACATCGAACCCTACCCCGTGCCGGAGGACGAGACCATCGACGAGGACACAAACGGGAATTCTCAGGTAGTCTACACCCCTAAGCTCGTCACACGTAAATCAAAATCACCGATCCCGGGCACTCAGTTCCTGTTCATAATGACCGATTTTGCCGGCAACATACTGAATCCGGCCACCAAGGACAAGGCGGTCTCAAGCTTTACGGTCACCCGTGCTGACTGCGTGCAGGGCAATGACATATCGCTCACCATAATCGCCGTCTGACACATGAAAGCCTCCGCCGTACGCACAATCCGGTTCAACCGCACGCCTGTCCCCGGAAAGGATGCCGTCTCTTACCGCCTCGTCCCCTCCTGCAGCTCTGTCCCTCTGAGATGGAGCGGGGGCAGCCTTGTCTCGGATATCGATAGAATCACCCTGCGCGTGATCCGTCAGACAGGAGATGACACCCCGGTCACCGTGCCTCCATCTTCTTGGGGGACAGAAGGGATAAGCGTTACCTGTTCGTACGGTCTGGGCAATGATTCCGCGCCGGATTTCAGTTATAGCCCCGATGACGGAATATCCGTCAATGTACAAGCCTCCGGAGTTACCGCGTACCTCGTTCTTTCAGGAATCACTGTCTACACGGTTACAATACCATTTGTATCCGACGGACAGCCGGGAGAGCCGGGCGCTGACTCCGTGACATGGACGCTCGTCCCCTCGGTCACCGCCGTGAGATACGACACCATGACAGGTGCCTACTCCCCCGTGGCGCTCTCCTGCCGCCTCATGCGCCATGACGGCGATGCAGTCTCGGAGATTGACAACCCCTCCGGCCACGGACTCGCCATGTGGTTCTACGTCGACGGCAACCGCGCCCAGTACGTCCCCGGCATGTCCATGCAGCTCGTCTACCCCGTGCGCCCGTCGCGCTTCGCGTTCTCCGTCACAAAAGGCACGTCGGAAGTGGCGCGCGCCGACATCCCCGTCGTCACAAACGGCCCTTACGTACCCTTCCCCGGCTGTGGGACGAATACCCCGATGACTACGTGTTCATGCAGGGAAAGGACGGCGAGGAGCGGCGCGACCTCGTGCTCGCCCGCGACGACAACTCCGGCCGCCTCTACGCATGCGCATGCAAGCTGACCCACGTCAAGAACACAACCTATCCGCCCCTCCCCGCCGGAGGCCCGGGAAAGGACCACTGGGTGACAGGCGAACAGCAGAGGTTCATCGCCACCGAACTCCTGCTCGCCGAGCTTGCCTACGTGCGCAACCTCATGGCCGAATACGTACAGATGCGCGACGCAGAGGGCAACGTCCTCTTCGAGGTGTTCGAAGGGCATGTCACCGCCCGCACCGGCACATTCGAGAACGTCAGGGTCTCCGGCTCCGTCTCCGCCGGCGACCCCCACGGCAAACGCGTGCTGCTTGACCCCGACGGGAAGGCCGTCCGCATCTATGATGCCGACGGAAGCGAGTGCGCGAGGCTCGACGGCTCTTCCTACACCTACGAATCTGTCATGCCCGCCGCCGGACAGACGCTCCCCGCCCCTGACGGAAAGGCCGTCACGATGAGCGCGGCGGCCAGCCCCACCACTGCGGCCACCGACACGAGGGTGGTCATGGAGCGTTCCGCCTCCACCGCCACCGGCATAGGCTCGGTAAGGATCACCGTCTCGGCCGACGTGTTCATGAAGTCTGATATCACAGGCCCGGAGTTGAATCCCGACGCCTCGCCCCGCGCCGCAGGTTCAGAGATGACTCCCGTAATGCTCAAGACCGCCTACGTCTACTGCACCGTGGCCACGTATGACGTGAAAGGCGCGCTCCTCGACAGCTCCCGGCTGCTGGTCGCCGCATGCGCCATGAACGCGGACGGCTCATACTCCGGCTCGGCCACACGCACCTATACCGTGGCCGTCCCCGAAGGCCGCCATGAGATCTCCTTCGAGCTACAGGCCACCGGCGACAGCGCCTCGGCCACCGTGAAGCTCACACAGGCGACATTCGTGGCCGACGCGATGATGACCCGCTACTTCGGCAACGGGTTCGCGCTCACCAAGGACACCGAGAACTACCTGATAGCCCTCTACGACAGCACCGCCAAGCGCATGCGCCTCCTTCTCGGAGGCATCCTCGAGGTCAACGGCGTAAGGCAGCCCGCCACGGTCTACGCCGGGCGCGTCACCGACGGCTCGACATCCGCATCCGTGCCCGCCACGCTCACCTCCCGGTTCTACCCGGCACATCGGCGGGGGTCACGCTGGCAAAAGGCTCAACCCCCGCAGCCGGCTACACGCTGAGATTCCCGGCGAGCTACGGCCTCACCCCCGCCAACAGCCTCATAAGGCTGACAGGCTACGGAGGCGTGGCCGACAAGCCAACGGAATGCCCCGCCAAACCATCCCTGAAATCAGTGGCGGCATCCGGCAGCGACCTCCTCGTCACCGTGTGGGTCTCCGACGACGCATCCCCCAACTACGGGGGCTTCGACATCGAGGTATGCCGCACGGGCTGACCGCATGGCACAGAAATATAATCAACGACAATACCAACCAAAAAACAGACAACAAAAAAATGGCAACAGACAACAACAGGACAAAGACCCCGAATGACGCGGTAAAGATTACCGAGCTGCCCGAGGGAAGCCAGCTGCTCCTCGTCGACAAGTCCGGCACAGTGCTCGAACGCATGGAGGCCGAAAGGTTCATGGAGCTTCTAAGGGCCACCGTGCAGGTCGGAGGAAGGAATCTGCTCAGGAACACCAATAAAGGCTCTACCAACTGGCAGGTAAACACCGAGTATCCAAAGGTATGCGAGGGATATGTGTGGCCTGACGGAACACGCGGAGCGCACTTGAAAATTTTGGACACCTCCGCATCAGTAGCGGGAACGTATAAAATTCTGATGTACAAAATGGAGACAGCTGTCTTGAAAAGGCTCGAACCGAACTCGGTCTATATGCTCAGCTTGGAAGTGGAGGCTCTTACAGAACTTCGGTTCTCCGCGCGGATATGCCTTGGAACTACTAAATACCCTCTGACAGGCACGACAGCGTCTCAGTCCATGACCCGAGGCGAACGCAGGAGGCTTTATTTCGAACTCCACACAAACAACTTCACTCAGGAAGACATCAGCGACCAGCTTATATACCTTAACTGTGCTGACTTCTGCGAGCTTCGCGTCCGCGACATCAAGCTCGAACGCGGCAACATCGCCTCGGACTGGACACCTGCACCTGAAGATTTAGGTTTCGGGGGGGGTAATTTATTGGTTGATAGATTGTTGCAAATCTGCACCATCTCCCCTGAGTCAGCAAACGCAAACAACAACAAATCAAACTAAGGAGAGATGAGTACAGAAAGAACAATCGACGCGACAAAAGTCAACCCCTCCGCCACTGCCAAAGGCGATGCTTTCGTAATGACCTCTGCCGGAGGAAGCCTCAAGAAATGCGACATCGACGCAATCACCGCACGGCTGAAAGAGCTTGGGGTGGTCAGCGGAAGGAACATCGTCAAGGACAGCCACCCCGACAAGGAAACCACAGAGTATACGTTAGCGCTGCTTGAATACACCGAAGAACTCGCCGTTGGCGACATCATCACAATCACACTTTTCGGCGAGCTTGGAAGTCAGAAAGAGTATCTGCAAGCCATCCACAATGGTGGTGACGGCTCTCGCGGGGCAACACGTCTGTCAAAGATTTCTGATGGTATCTATCGCGGAACGATGATTATACACAGAACCGACGGTGACGGAGCCCTGCACATATACGCCGTACCCAACGCTGTGACATCGGCCTCCAAGGTCAAATGCGTGATGGTCGAACGCGGTAAGACCGGCAGCCTGATGTGGACTCCCGCGCCTGAGGACGTGGCCGACCTTCTCGCAAAATCGGGGGGGGGTAAAATCCACATTCCCAATATGTTACACTTCTCACCCGCAATCTGCGGAGAAAGGAGTGCGGCATGAACGACAGGATTTACGATCTAAAGGATGTCTTGAAGTCACTGCCGGCACAGGCAACCCTCGACGGACTGTCCGTCCTTTGCGCGGACACATCCGGAGATCTGAAAAAATCAAATGCCGCAATGCTGCAAATTCATTCAGAATTAGTGTCAGGCGATTTGAACGATATAACGGGATGCGGAATATATCGGTTAGACAGTACTGGGTCAAATTGGCCGGTGACGGCTGGAGGAATGATAATGCTCCATCTGAATGTATATCAGCTTGTCTTTCGAGCCGGAGACGGAGGCCATTTGTATTTCAGAGTCAAAAGTGGTGTCAATGGCTGGGAAGCTTGGAAAACCGTAGTCTGAAATATCGAAAGGAGGTGGTTGCCGCATGAGCGATAGAACTGTAGAGGCCACCAATGCTATCTTTAAAAGGTATCTGACGGACACGGTAACATTTCGTGGAACAGCAACTGATATTGATTTGCTGACTGAATCAGGAACATATGCTATTGTTCGTGGTGCTTCTGTCGGTGTTCCTTCGGGAGCTTACGATTATGGTGTGCTTGTAACGCTGAATGCAAGCCTCTTCATCGCCCAGCTGTACATCCCTCACTATAAAGCCCCCAGTGGACATAACTTGTATAGCCGTGTGTGGTACCGTAGTGGTTGGAAGCCGTGGCAGGGCTATGACAGCGTGGAAGAAATACCCGCCGTATAACCCGCCTCCCGCTAAACAGCGACAGCCCCTCGCATCTCCATACATATCCTAAAATGACAATGGCTTCCGACATATCCCGGAAGCCATTGTCATATCTATTCAAGAAGATCTGATATAAAAGAGTCGCCCACCCCTCCCCCCTCGGTGAAGCGCATAGGGGCACATCACTACCATTGGCCGTAGCGTTCATATTCCTTGCGGGATAGAGTATTGCCATTATCGGGCTTATCACCTACGGCACTGGCCCGATAACAGCACGGAGCATTACGCTCGCATTCGCTACCGCCTAATCCCTGCATGGCTGCCTACAGCCGGAAGCCTATGCCGAGGGTTCATCGGGCTGCTCTCCGATTGCCGATAAATCCCATCGGCACACGCCTCCGTCCTTCGCCTTTATCGCCATTCGGGAATCGCCGGCAGCGAGGCGGCCTTATTGGCATGCTGTAATGCACCGCCTACTCACTCCCTTACTCCATTTCACTTCTACGGCCACATCACGTTTCGCGCCCCTCACTGCTTCACCGAGCCATCACGCCCACAAGGGGCAGAGCGGTATACCAAAGCGTGAGCTGCACTCACACATTGGTCTCATTACCGTGCGCACTATATCTCCGCTGGATAAATTTTTCTGCTGATTGCACGGCACTCCCTGCATATTCCGCAAAAATCAAAAGGAAGAGCGCTCCTCGCTCCGTAGGGCGTGCGGGGGGTCTTCCGTCGGAAAAAGGGGAATTTTTCCCCTTTTAACCCCTTTAATTGCTTGAAAATAGTATATTTGCATTTTTAACCACTGGAAAAACGCAAAAAAATGTAGATTTTCAAGGAGAAATCTGTTGATAACAGTTTTAAGATACAGGCATTTACCTGTATCCAATTCAACAAAAAAACCTTATGTTGCTTTGTTGTAGTATCGGAAAAATTTCGTATATTTGCAATGCCAACTAAAATAAGACGTATGTCTACCGCAGAGCCTCGGTCATCGGCTCGAACATTCTTCGGGCATTTTTTATGCCCTTACATAAAACAGCTTTAGACGGCTGCTGTATCCTTACAACTTTGCTCTTCGGAGACAAGTCTTGTTTTAGTTTGGCGACGGGATACGGCAGCCGTCTTTATATCCTGCCTTTAACGCCAAACTAAATCAAGCAAAATGGGAGAATTAAACCTACTATCCGAAGGGCAAAAGGCCGTTGTCGATGCCTACCTTGCCAACTACGAACCTGCTGAGACCTACGACCACGAGGCTCATATACTCGTTGACACGCAGACAATGATTTTACATATGGGTACTATGTGCCGTTTCGACGAGAACATGCTCTGCGACTACCTTGCTCAAAAAGGATTCCGCGCCCACTATGAGGACAAAGATGCCATCTGCGGATGGATTATGAAAGAAGTCTGATAAAATTTACTGTTATATGCCTTTCCGTTTTTCTACACCCGGTGTCACATTATTTTCCCTCGTCGCAGCAGGGATAATGTCTCTTTTCCGCGCACCTAAGAAGCACATACGGACATCTCGGCCATCCCAACCGCCCTGTGTCTCACGTGTGCAGGAAATCGTTAATACCCATAGTGATTGTACGGCCGAAGTGTTCAATATCTTCGTGAAAGGCCGTAGGTCGGTCAGAATTTTTTCTGACATTACTCCCGGCGACCGCGTAGGGCTTCACCTGCATGGCAGCACCGTAACCGTCACTGTCGGAACTGCGCGTGTGGCCACTGCCGTTCTACCTGAATCATCCCGTCTGCCTGAGGTGATACATGGAGGCCACAGCTTCGAAGCCTACCTCGGAGGCCGGGATGAACAGAATGTCTCAGAAGAGGCCGATTTCGCTTCCATCATAGTATTTTATATTCTTGATGGAGTCCCGCCAACCCGGGTCAACCTCTGTCATACCTAATCATCAGGACTACTATATTGCAAGCCCCGCCATAATCCGGCAGGGCTTTTTTTGTGTCTTTTAATCTCCGTCTGACAGTCGGTTACTTTGTCGGAAATTAATCTCTCCGACTATGAGTGGTATAAACGAAACTGCTACTGTAACCCTCAATGTTAATGGCGCTCAGGCAAAACAGATGATGTCCGAGCTTGATACGAAAATCAAGGCCACAGAACAGACGATTGAGGAATTAAAAAACAAGATAAAAGACCCCAAGGCTCTTGAGAATGCCCAAAATCAGCTGAACGATTACAACACACGCCTTTGGGCTGTCATGGACAATGCAGCCCGGACAAAAACCGCGATAAACGAGATGAAAGCCTCGGGTGCTTCACCTGAGGAACTGGAGGCCGCTAAATCACAGCTAAAGAAATATTCTACTGAAATCGGGCATCTTAAACGTGCGGTAAAAGATGCCAAGACCGAACTTGACAAATTCGAGCCTAAGACACTGGAAAAGGCCCGGAAAGAACTGTCGTCATACAAAAAACAGCTTGAAGGAATTAAATCCGCTACCGAGGGCGTTACCCAAGCCCTCGGCAGTCTCGACACGGCCACTCCACGGCAACTCGAAAAGGCGCTCCGCACCCTCAATAAACAGTTAAAGGGGCTGACTCCGGGCACGGAAGTATGGAATTCACATGTCGAGCAGATTCAGAGTCTGAAAGCGCGCCTCGCAGAATTAAAAGATGAGATTGACGGACAGCAGTCAGCATGGTCTCGGTTTCAGGACTGGGCTTTGGGGGCTTGGCCTGCCATTGACCTATTGCAGCAATGGGGAGGGAACGCATTCGACATCATGCGTGGTGCGGTCGATGCCTATGCGGACATGGATCAGGAAATGGCCAATGTCCGCAAATTCACAGGGATGACAGCGGAAGCTGTCGATGACCTGAACGTGGAGTTCAAGAAAATCGACACCCGTACTTCACGCGAGAATCTTAACAAACTCGCACAGGAAGCCGGCCGTCTCGGCAAAACCTCAAAGGACGATATCCTCGGTTTTGTCAAAGCAGCTGATAAAATCAATGTCGCACTTGATGACCTTGGTTCGGACGCTACGCTTAAACTCTCCAAACTTACCGGGGTTTTCGGTGACGAATCACGTTACGGTACGGAACAATCCCTGCTTAAAGTGGGTTCCGTCATAAATGAACTGTCGCAGAACTGTTCGGCATCAGCACCCTACCTCGCCGATTTCGCCTCGCGAATGGGAGGTGTGGGAGCACAGGCAAATATGACAATCCCACAGATAATGGCCTTTGGAGCAGTCCTTGACAGCAATGGCCAACAGGTCGAAGCTTCATCCACAGCACTCTCTCAAGTCATCGTCCGGATGATGCAAGAACCTGCAAAATACGCCAAGGTCGCAGGCCTCGATGTCAAGAAATTCACACAGATGCTGAAGACTGATGTCAACAGCGCCCTGATTCTTTTCCTCGAAACCCTCCAGAAAGCCGGTGGTATGGACACACTGTCGCCGATGTTCAAAGACATGGGCGAGAACGGCTCTCGTGCCATTGCTGCCTTATCTACCCTTGCCACCCACATTGATCAGGTAAAAGCCCAGCAGGAAGTCGCAAATGTTGCCTTTGCGGAGGGAACATCCATTGATAAGGAGTTTGCAGTCCAGAACGAAACTGTACAGGCTTCACTCGAAAAGGCAAAAAACGCCGTGAACGAACTACGCGTCGAGCTTGGCCAGCGCCTTTCCCCCCTGATGTCTCACATGATATCGTCAACCTCCGCCATGACGAGGGGGCTTCTGACACTCATTAAATTTTGTTTTGAATACAAGGGGGTTATACTTACGCTATCGGCTACACTCCTTGCCTACATTGCCACCGTAAAGGCATACGTAGCCGCAAAGGCTATCGAAAATGCAGTTGAACAGACTGGCTTACGCCTGAAAGCTTTGGTGCGGCCACTCGTCCTTGCCACATCATTAGCCTATTATAAATTGACCAAAAATGTCACTAAGGCTGCTGTCGCTCAACGCTTGTTGAATGCCTCGATTTCTGTAAGCCCTATAGGCCTCATGATAACGGCAATCACCACGGCCATCGGTCTGTTATGGACTTACTCGTCAAGGGCAAAGAAAGCTGCTGAAGAACAGAGCCGTCTGCGCAAAGAGGCCGAAGCTTATAAAAAATCCATATCGGACATCTCTCTGGCTTCGGAACAGTATGCTCAAGAAGAAAAAAGCCGTCTTGACATGCTGTACAGGGCAGCAATGAGTGAAGCGACATCAAAACAAGAAAGAATAAAAGCTTCGAGAGAACTGATTTCCCTCTATCCTGACTATTTTAAGAACCTATCCGCTGAAGACATCATGCTCGGCAACGCAAAGGACCGATATGATGAACTAACCCGTTCAATCATCGAAAATGCGAGGGCGAGGGCAGCCGCTGATCTCGTGTATAAGAACCAGCAGGAGATACTTGAAATTGAACAGAATATCATTGACGGAGAAACAACACAGATTAGGTTGGCTGAAGAGAGGGACGCTGCCAGATTAAAGGTCGATAAAACACCCGATGCCACCGGCCTTATGTCTACAGGCATGGCTCAGCACGCTGCATACGCCGAAGCTATGACCGCGTATGTAGAGGCCGAAAATGCGCTTATCGACAAAGGCAATGAAGTACAGGATTTGTATGATAAGCGCCGGGCACTGGAAGAAGCCAATGAGGACTTGATCCAAAAGTTCGGTCCTGCCGCTCTTGCTGCCGCATCAAAGCCACAGTCCGGGCTCACTCCCGAATCTGTAGAGAATCCATCCCCTACAGGTTATGTCTCGCAGGTTCAAGCCGACAAAGAACGTAAGAAAAAAGAGGCCGAAGAACGCCGGGCTGCGGCCAAGGCAAAAAAAGAATTCAAGGCCGAGCTTGACTCTTACAAGGCCCAGCGTTCCGCCTCTGACCGTCAGGTGCTCGAACTTTACAAATCTGGAGTTATCGAATATGACGAACTCCTGCGTCGCCGGCACGAGAATGAACTGAAATATTATGACTCCTCGATATCGCATTTCCAAAAAACATTCTCTGACCAGAAAGACACATATCTGCAGGACGACAAGGACTACCAGAAGCTCCTCCTTGACCGTGAGAAATCCGACGAGAAATATGAACAGAACCGTACCGCCCTCGCACTACAGTCTATCAACCGTCGTAAAAATGCCGAAGAACAGGATGCGCAACACATGTTTGATGTCAAATCCGATCCTACGGTACAGGACGAGATAGCCCTTCAGACAGAACTGTACCGTATTCGTCGTACAGCCCTTGACGACAAGCTCGCCCTTTACACGGAAGGGTCGAAGGAGCATGCCGACGTTCGGTTTGAAATCGAGTCTCTTGAGAAGGAGCGTGAGCTGACATTGAACAAAACCTATTTCAAGGCCGTCAGCACCTTCCGTGAGGCTTATGACAAGAAGAGTGCGGCCGAAAGGTTCAGGCTTGAAAAGGCCACTCTTGACGCCCTGCTGAAAGCCAACATCGTTTCAGCCGAGCAATATGCCAGGTATCTCAAGGGTCTGTCCGATAAATACAGTTCCGAACTCCCCGGATCTTCTCCTGTTGCTTCGGCCGCAGAAGCAGCGGCAAAGTACGAAGCCGAAAAAAAACAGCTACAGGATGCGCTCGCTGAAGGACTGGTCTCTTCAGAGGAATTCTATGACCGTCTTGCCTCCATCGGAGAAGAAGCCCGGAAAACAATCTTTGACGGACTCCGCAGCTCCGCAGGAGAATGGAACGCCATGCTCTATAACATCGCCGATTCCTTCAAGTGCCTGCTTGATGGACTCGAAGGATCTCTTGCCGGCACTCTTGAACGTATAGGCCAATGCACTGCAGCGGTCTCCGCCGCCGTTACAGCCGGGATGCAGGTCGCCACTGAATATGCCAAGGCTGACGCTGAAATCCGGATTAACACCATCGAAAAGCGTTACGAAAAGGAAATCGAGAATGCTCAGGGCAATTCATATAAAGTCACGAAGCTTGAGAAGGAAAAAGAGGAAAAAATAGCCAAGATAAAAAATGATGTCACAAAAAAGCAATATGCAATGCAAGTCGCTCAGGCCTTTGCCGATACCGCGGCGAATGCCCTTAAGGCATACGGATCTGCGCAGGTGCTTCCCTTCCCTGCATCCCAGATTGTAGGAGCTATGGCCGCCGCTGTGGCCACAGCCCAAGGTCTTGCCCAGATTGCAGTCATCAAGAAACAGCGGCAGGCGGCCGAGGCTCAGGGCTACGCCGAAGGCGGATTCACAAAGCCCGGAGGTAAGTACGAGCCGGCCGGCATCGTTCATGCCGGTGAATGGGTGGCCTCACAGAAGCTTCTCGCCAGTCCCGTCGCACGTCCGATGATCGAGGCTCTTGACTACGCGCAGCGGACCAACACAGTCGGGTCACTCCGTCCTGATGATGTGTCACGCGCCATCACCGCAAACAATTCCCTCGTCCGGATTGCCGAAAATGACGGAAGCCCAGCACTCATTGTGGCCGCTGCCATGCAGATGTCACGCACTGTTGACAATCTTACCGACAGGCTCAACCAACCGTTTATTACGGTCAACACCGTCACAGGTGATCAGGGCATAAAACAGGCAGAGGACGAATATTCACGCCTCATAAACAATAAATCTCCTAAATCCCGTAAAAATGCAGCTAATCATTGATGGAAAGAATGCAGTATTGAAGAAAGGAAGCTCTTTCGATTATATCTCGGAAAACCGCTCTTTCTCTGACGCTGACGATTACACCCTTTCAATAACATTGCCATTGGCTGACTGTCCCGAAAATCTCGATATTTTCGGACATATTGACCGAATGGACATCGATTCTCGTAATATAGTTTTTGAGGCATCTGTCATTGACCGCGGATTTTCAAAAAACGGGGTTGTCACCGTCGTTGGCGCTACCGATATCGAGGTGAAATGTCAGTTCCTCGAAGGACGCAGTGTCCAGAACTTCAACACCACATTCGATGAAATCTATATAAACGATCTTGATCTCGGTGGCTATCCTGCTTCATCATTGCCACGCCTTCCGTCAGAATACCTGAACGACATCGGACATGGTGCAGCTCAGGTCGCCTTGCCTTGGGTATACGATGAATCCGGCAGCATTCAGAATGAAATGATATATGATTCCGGCGGTGCCCTCGTCTGGGCTCAGTCCGCAAAGGACACGGGAAAGCTGTCTTTTCAGCCATATCTTATTGTCATTGCCACACGTATATGTCAGGCAGTCGGTTACACCTATGATTTCTCCGGATGGGAAGCATCCCCGGAGCTTTATCTGCTCATCTGCAATACACTCCCGGCAGCTTGGGACATTCCTCAGTACGGACGTATCCTCCCGCATTGGTCTGTATCGGAATTCTTCGAGGAGTTGGAAAAAATCCTCGTGTGTGAAATCGATATTGACCATAAGGCTAAGCATATCGGATTGACATTCTGCAATGTTATTACGGAATCACTCCCTGTATTTAAAATCGATCAGGTGGTCGATTCCTTCGACTCTGAAATATCATATAATGACGGACTTTGCACCTTCAAAGGTCTGGCAAATCTAAGTTACGCTGACCGTGGTGACGAAAAATGGAAATTCGAACAGTGCCAATGGTTCATTGACCTGATAAGGTCTGAAAACAAATATTACAAGGAATTTCAGACTGAACGTGAATTCCTTGATTGGAGCACGGCCTCTTTTGGAATCCTCGGTCCTTCCCCGACAGGTAAGGATACGGAGCGTGGGAAAAATATCGGGATGCTGATACACATTGTCGAGTCGCACCGTTACGGCATATGGCGTGTGGTTTACGCTAACTTAAAAGAATTTCCCAATATGTATTTCTATAGATGGCTCGATCTTAATCGCTTCGGTAATGTCATTCAAGATCCAGATTCCGACAATGACATAGAGCTTCAATGTGTGCCAGCCTGTATCGACTACACTGACTCCGAACATGGAGATTGCCCCTTTCTCGCACCGGCAGACTTTAACGAAAATGAAGAGCTTGATGCCGATGGCATCCGGCAGCCCGTTGCCTACAGTAATCTCCTCAAGGGAGAACAGGATTCATCCCCGGTATATTATGACAAAATATATCTTGCCTATTGGAATGGAAACACATCTGATCAAGAAGCCGGGCTCACTCCTTCAGACCTGTGTCCGGCCGTTGACAAACGCTTTTCATTGGACAACAGATATGCGCCCTATCTTTCCGGCATTAAAATAAATCCACGTGAAAAGCTCAAGATATCATTTATTTCCTCCTCCATGCCTTCCGTCAGGTCTGTTTTCCATATCAAAGGAAGGCGCTACCTGTGCGAAAAAATAACTGCGACATTCACCGAAAACGGCATGTCGCAGCTGCTTAAAGGAGAATTCTATCCCATTATCGATGATTAAAGAGCTCCGTTATATCCGATAATGTCCCGGTTGCCGGGAGCTTTACTCGCACTCTTCTGTAAATAGATATCCGTAATCGCCAATGACGAGTGCCGGGCTTGGTCTTTTACATGCCGGGGCGCTACATTCTTATCGCACATTTCCGTGATTCCTGTATCTTTAAGCGAATAGAACTTCCACTCCCTTTTGAGTTTCAGGGCACGGCGCACATTGTCCCAGTGATCCCGGAAATGCTTTGGATCGATTTCCTTTTCTCCGGGTCTCAGCCTATACGAGAATATGAAATATTCCATCGGTGCGGAGAATACACCGAGGTCGATTCCATATTGGATGACCTTCTTTGGAAGTGTTATTGTCTGCGTCACCTTATTCTTGCTCAGTTCACCCGGTATTGTCAATGTACAGGCTTTAAGGTTGAAATGCCTCACTTTAATACGTGTCATTTCTACTGGCCGGATAAAGCAATAATACAGCAGATAACAGGCAAAAAGAAATTCCGGGTCTTTCTCCCGGCAATATTCGGCAATACACCCTACCACCTCAAGAGGTATGCACTCCCGCTCTTTCTTGTAGAGCCGTTTGCTGATCGGAGAGATTCCATCTGTCGGTTTACTGTCGAGATAACCCTTGTCTACAAGAAATCCACAAAACACCCGGAGGAAATTCAGATAGTTGTTTCGCGTCTGCGCTCCGTTGTCACGTTCTATGAACACGTAGTCAAGAAAGTCAACACAGAACTTGCGGTCGAACTGATAGGCATAGTAGATCGGGTTCTTTTTTGAGATATATTCCCGCATGATCTTGACATAGGACTTGTAACCGCTATATGTCTCTTTGCGGAAATAACCGCTCGCCAGCATTTTTTCTATGTGTGCCTCATAGCGGCTTACTGCTTCCTCGAATACAGTCAGGTCGCTCGTGTCATTGACAATCCACGGATTCCAACCCTTGTTTAACTGTTCCGTTAACCGCTTCATCACTCCACGGGCATACGTTCTGCGATTGGTTATACCTTTAATCCGGTTTAGTTTAATTCTTTTACGACGCATTTTACCCCGAGCCGGGTCATAGGCATAGAACTCGATATAATCACAGCCTTCGTTTTCTCTGTATGTTGGAAGGGTGAACTGACAGGCTATCTGAACACCGCTATGAAGGGTGATATTGGGGTTATTGTACGATTTTTTATGCGAGGAAAAATTTTTCGAGCACATTTTTTTTGACATTTTCAGACCCGAAAATGTCGGTGGATACTAAGGACGAAAAAAACGGCGTGTCCCGTTTTTGTCCCGGCTATTTTGTCAAAATGAGTGTAACTCACTGAGCTACACTCATTTATCAAAATTTTGTCGGGTGAGAAGACTCGAACTTCCGACCTCCACGTCCCGAACGTGGCGCGCTGCCAACTGTGCTACACCCCGAACAATCAAATGCGTAACATGGCGTTTTCGCGACCACAAAGGTAGTAACTTTTATTTTAACCTCCAAAAAAAAGTGATATTTCAGACATGAAAATGTCATTTTTTATTTTTAATGACATTTTCAGTCATCTAAACAAGGTTTAATACAGAGATTTAGCCTTCTTTCCACCCATATCTGAAAACTCTGCGTCACAAAGCAAGCTCAATCGACCGAAAAGCATTATCCATGTATTATGTGAACCGGCATCAGAATATGCTTAATTTTCATCAGGTCTCTGTAAACCTAAAAAACACCAATGATGTTTTAATAATATCTCTTCAGAAACCCAAATATCCATATCCTTAAAAACACCCTTCACTATGGCACCACTTGACGAACGCACCCTCCTCTTATGGCTCGGAATTGTCCTGCTCGTAATAATCGTCACAATAACCGGGCTGTTAATCAACCGCTACATAACATATCGCGCCCATCGCAGAGCGCTTGAATCGCTCAGGCATGAACGCATGGCCTCTTTGCCGAGAATATCCGGACGATAGGCTTTGAGAGATTCTTACAGCATCATCCTGAGTATATCAAGCGAACGCAGATGACGCATCGACACATAGTGAAGCGAATAATATCCGAGAATGCCGTCAACTATAGCATTTCGTTCCCTACGGTTAAAGCGGAAACGGTGCATATTTGAAAATGTCATGCGCGACAGACGATAGGCAATCTCCGAGTCTGCGGTGGCAAGGAAATTTCTATGCAGAGGCATTGAGCGCCGCCAACGCCCGTCGGCCATGTCAAAGACGGAACCTTCCGCATACGTCGACGCATCCGGCTCTATGCCGAGATGACGCGCGAGATTAAAAAGGAAGCATATATGGAAATTTGCAGTCCCGGCCGCATCGGCTTTATCAAGAACTTCAATGCAGGCGACAAGGAAATCAAACATAGCTTCGTCCGGGTCGCCACCCTGAAGCGTCACTGCAAGCACTTCTGACAGAAACATGGCTATCATCTGCTTTATGGGATCGGAATGCAACGACTTGAGTGCCACGCCTTGCTGCACCTGACGCATAGACAAAATCTCACGTCCGGGTCGAGGCTCACTGACGCATTCGATGACGCTCAACGGCATGGCAAGCGCCTTCATTCTCGCTGAGGACTTACCCTTCCCGCAGGCATAGCAAGCGACACCCGGCCCAATTCACGGCTATAGGCCGTAAGTATGGTCTGAGTGTCGCTGTACTTTGTGGTTCTTAATGCCACAAGGTGAAGATTCATATCCTCTCCGTGGCTTTAGAATATCTTACCGCTGAGACGGAAAGTAAGATTCGGATAAAGCTTGAGGTGCTTTATGATATCCTGAAAATCATTGGCAGCCTCATTTTCGGTAATTTCCTTGAGGTCGCCGGTCTCAGAATAAACCTCGGGCTTGCCTTCAAACTGCACACCGAGTTCAAAATTAAAGCTCAACAGACGCTTTGGTATCGAACGTCCCCAGCCAAGACCAAGATAAGGACGGAAACCTTTCACTTTAAGACCACCGCGCACATCACCGTTTTTATCGACAGGAATGTTGTAGTCACCGACCTCAATCATACCGCCGTAATTCATCATTGCATCGCTGTGACCTTTAATTTTGATAAGCTTGTCTCCGCTGAAATAAGCACCGGCGGCGATAAAAAACGAACTTGAAGGTATGGGATACACATTAAGAATCACCGAACCCTGTGTACGTCCAAGCCCACAGTCAACATCAATAGTCTCACTCACCGATTCTCCTGTCACCGGATGATTGTAATACGCATCAACATCCGTGCCAAATTTAAAATCAGGCATGAAATGCACACCTGCGCGCAGCGCAAGGAAACGTGTAATAGGAGTCGCGGCCTCAACGCTTATACCGTTGGTTCCGACTCCGACACCAAGGCCAAGATGGTTGAAAACTCCTAAAGTCGACTTCACTCCGGGAACAGGAGCCGGAGCCATGCAGCAATTGTCAGCCGCAGAAATAGTCGTGCCGAAAGCAGCAAGACCAAGCACAAAAGCAACTAATAATTTTTTCATCATTACTGTTTATTTGTTACGTGATAATAAAAGGTTATTGAAGGCATCGATTCTACGATATAATCGGGAATACTATGTTTACACTTTTTTGCAAAATTATTCTTTTTTTGCACATTGTTCAAATAAAATCGCAATAATATTTTTCAAACAATATATTTTTAACATCGAATGTTTAATTTCATGAAACTTCACAAATCAATAAAACGGCTGTCAGATTGAAGCTACAAACGATCCTAAAACCATAAAATCATCTTATATAATTAAGGTATATAGACGATTCCAATGCCTATCACGATATTTTTTCAAGTTAAATTCTAAAAATATCTTAAAAAATTTGCTTGATTAAAACTTAGTGCGTAACTTTGCAATCGCTTTTGGGAAGGCCCATTCGTCTATCGGCTAGGACGCAAGATTTTCATTCTTGAAAGAGGAGTTCGATTCTCCTATGGGCTACTAACAAGACTTAATCAAGAAACAAAGAATTAATTAACCGATGGCAAATCACAAATCATCACTTAAGAGAATTCGTCAAACCGAATCACGCAGACTTCGCAACCGCTACTACGCAAAGACTGCCCGCAACGCTGTGCGCAATCTTCGCAAACTTACTGACAAGGCTGAAGCTGAAGCAGCTTACCGCAAAGTGAGCGCTATGCTTGACCGTCTTGCATCTAAGAAGTCAATCTCTAAGAACAAAGCCGCAAACCTTAAGAGCAAGCTTGCTCATCACATCGCAAAGCTCGCCGCTTAATCCGAAAGGCTTCTTGAAGATTTTCCCGACAAGCTATCTTGGTTAAGGAACGGCCCATTCGTCTATCGGCTAGGACGCAAGATTTTCATTCTTGAAAGAGGAGTTCGATTCTCCTATGGGCTACCCGGACTCACCGCTCAATGAGCGGTGAGTTTTTTGTTTATTCAGCCTATCATTCCACAGGGGGATATTGTATTTTACCATGCGTCAGCTACACCCGTAAAGAATTCATGAAATTTTGAGGCTCAAATAGTTTCATGGCTCAATCTTTTTTACTACATTTGCCATATATTGTTCCACACACTTCATCACAGATAGCCGGCAAGCTTTTTTTTGACCTGACCTACGGCAATCACGTTAACTATCGGAATCCTAAAATCTAAAACATAACAACCTTATGAAAAATTGTAACTACCGTGGCGTTGTAGTGCCTATGGTGACTCCTGTCACAGAAACAGGGAAACTCGATACCCCTGCCGTTGAAAGAATAATCGAATTTTTTGCCGCCAACAATGTTGCCCCGCTCCTCATGGGAACAACAGGCGAAGGCAACAGCGTCTCAGCCGCCGACGGACTGCTCCTCGTCGAGACAGCCGTAAAAGCTGCTAAAGGACGCATCCTGATCTATGCCGGACTTACAGGCAACTGCTTCTCCGAACAGCTGTCACAGGCTGAAGCCTATATGAAAGCAGGAGCAGACGTTATAGTTGCAACCCTCCCCTCCTACTACTCTCTCACCGAGGAACAGATGTATGGCTATTATAAATCGCTTGCCGACAATATCTCGGGCCCGCTTATGCTCTACAATATTCTCGCGACAACCCACATGACAATCCCTGTCGATGTCGTCAAGCGCCTCGCCGACCATCCCAACATCGTCGGCCTGAAAGATTCCGAACGCGATCTTGAACGCATGAAGCAATGTATCGCTATCTCCAAAGACCGCGAAGACTTCGCATATTTCTGCGGATGGGCCGCACAGTCGGCATATTCTCTGTCACTCGGTGGCGACGGCATTGTCCCGAGCACAGGCAACTATGTCCCTGAAATGTTCAACCAGCTCTATGAGGCAGCCGTCAATGGAGACATGGACACAGCCAACCGTCTGCAGGACGAAACAAACGAGATTGCAAAAATCTATCAGGCAGGACGCACTCTCGGCCAGTCGCTCAGCGCACTCAAAGTGATGATGCAGACCAAAGGTCTCTGCGAACCGTGGATGCTTATGCCACTGACAAGACTTTCATCTGACGAAGAACAAGCCATAATCGCGAAATTATGAACGACATCCACTGGATTGACTATGCGATTGTCCTGTGCTCAGTAGCAGCGGCGATCGGAGTCGGTGCCTACTTTGCCCGCCGTCAGAAAGACACAAGCACATATTTTGCCGCCGGCGGTAAAATTCCGGCGTGGGCTGTCGGCATGTCGATATTCGCTACGCTCATATCAAGCGTAACTTTCCTTGCCTATCCCGGCGCAGCTTATGCCGACAACTGGATTCTGCTCGTACAGGGACTGATGGTGCCGCTCGTCCTACTTGCCCTTATCGGGATAATTGTCCCCCTGTTCAGAAAAGTCGTACGCCTGTCGACCTACGAATATTTCGAACGCCGTTTCGGATTGTTCGCGCGAATGTATAGTTCATTTGCATTCACTCTCGGACATTTTTCCAAGGCCGGCACAGTCTTCTTCCTCGTCTCCATGGCACTCTCGACCTTCCTTGACATCAATATCTACGCAATCGTCCTCATACTCGGAGTAACCATCATCATTCTCACCCTCCTTGGGGGTATGGAAGCAATCGTATGGATGGACGTGGCTCAGGGAGGCCTGCTCATAGGCGGAGGACTCATCTGTGTAGTGCTGCTGCTCTTCCTACCGGAAGGAGGTCCGGGAGAAGTCATACGCATAGCAAATGAATACAATAAAATTGATGTCGGGCCATACGACTGGGATCTTACACAACTTACCTTCATCGTGATGGTTCTCAACGGCATTTTCTATGCCCTTCAGAAATATGGCACAGACCAGACAATCGTGCAGCGTTATCTCGCAGCCAAAAACGATAGTGACGCGAAAAAGGCGGCTTATATAGGTGTGCTCATGAGCGTACCCATCTGGGCCATGTTCATGTTTATCGGCACATGTCTGTTCGCATACTACCACTCAACCGGCGCACCGGCTCTGCCCGACGGTATAAAAGGCGACGAAGTCTTCCCCTACTTCATAAGCAATGAACTTCCTGTCGGCATCCGCGGGCTCATTATCGCAGCCCTTGCCGCCGCCGCAATCTCAAGCCTCGACACAGACCTCAACTGTCTTTCGGCAATCGCCGTGCAGGACTACTATGTCCGTTTCAAGAAGAATGTGACCGACAGACAGCAGCTTCGCTTCGGACGCGCTATGGTAGTGCTTTCAGGCATCGGCGCGGTCGGTGTGGCCATCCTTTATATCTCGTGGGGCGGAGAGGGTGTGCTCGGAGCATTATTCTCGCTCTACGCCATATTCTCGGCAGGCATAGTCGGCATCTTCCTGCTCGGGCTGTTCAGTCGTCGTGCCAACAAACAGGGACTTTATGTCGGCATCGCCGCCGCCGTAATTTTCACGGCATACGCAGTTCTGACATCGACAAAAGTCGACATACACGGCACAGGTGTCAAGGAAACAATTCTCGATCTCGGATCGTGGAATTTCACACATCATAAATACATGCTTGGAGTCTACAGTCACATCATCGTGCTCGTCGTAGGCTATCTTGCAAGCTACCTGTTCGCAGCACCGCTGGCCGACAAGGAGCTGACCATCTACGGCTATCTTGAAGAAAAGAAAAAGCAGACCCAGCTCGATGTCGAACCAACTCTATAAACAATCACTATATATAGATATGAAACCAATCACACTTTTGCAGCCACAGAAAATAGTATTCGGCTCTGACTGCATTCAAAAATTTGTTGAAGATTATCTGAAACTTGGCCACAAACGCCTCTTCGTGCTGACCGCACCTCCTATCATACCTCTTATCGAACCGACTCTGTCACAGCTTAAAGAGAACGGTGTCAGCGTGGAAGTATTCCAGAATATACTCGCCGAACCTTCGCTGAACGATTTCAACGCTATCCTCCGGCTCGCCCGTGAATTCGGAGCTGACAGCGTTGTCGGAATCGGCGGAGGCTCTGTCCTTGACGTTGCAAAGCTCGTGGCCGCATTCACCGACAGCGACCAGCTTGCGGAAGACTGCTTCGGGACAGGCTTTATAAAGAAGAAAGGTCTCTGGCTTGCATGTCTGCCTACCACAGCCGGAACGGGCAGCGAAGTCTCACCCAATGCCATCCTTCTTGACGAGCGCGACAAACTCAAAAAAGGCATCGTAAGCGAATATCTTCTCGCCGATGCCGCATACGTCGATCCAAAGCTCACCATGACTGTTCCTTCAAAGGTCACAGCCGATACTGGAATGGATGCCTTGACACATTGTATTGAGGCCTACACAAATAAATTCGCACACCCGGCTGCCGACATCTATGCGCTTCAAGGCATCAGACTCATTGCAGCCAATCTGCTCCGCGCGGTCAAAGACGGCAACGATGTCGAAGCCCGCGAGGCGCTTGCTCTCGGCTCGCTTTACGGAGGTCTCGTACTCGGTCCGGTCAACACCGCCGCAGTCCATGCGCTCAGCTATCCGCTCGGTGGCGAATTCCATATTCCACACGGACTGTCGAACGCCATACTTCTCCCGTCGGTGATGAAGTTCAACCGTTCCGCAAACCTGAAAAAGTATGCCGAAGTCGCTATTGCCTGTGGCGCGCCGGAAGGCAAGGATGACGACGAGACAGCTCAGAACGGAGTTGATTTCATCTATGAATTGTCAAAAGCGGTCGGAATACCACAGAAGCTGTCGGAACTCAACATCCCGCAAAGCGCCGTTGACCGAATGGCAAAAGCAGCTATGGAAGTACAGCGTCTGTTGAAAAACAATCCACGCGAAGTAACCGAACAGGATGCAAAGGACATCTATATCTCACTCTACTGATCATGAAGCCGATTTTAGCTATAACTATGGGCGACCCCGCCGGCATCGGGCCGGAAATCGTCGTGCGCGCCCTCAGCCATAAGGAGACATACGAAAAATGCCGTCCTATTGTCACAGGCGACGCCGCTGTGATGGAAGAGGCTGTAAAACTTCTCGGATTCGACTTCAAAATCAACGCAGTCGACAAAGTAAGCGACGCAAGATTCGAATACGGCACTATCGACGTATTCGATCTTCACTGCGTCGACATGAGCACGTTCAAATTCGGAGAAGTGCAGCCACAATGTGGCAATGCGGCATTCGTCAGCATCAAAAAAGCCATCGAGCTTGCAATGGCCAACGAAGTTGACGGAACTGTCACAGCACCGCTCAACAAAGAGGCTCTTAACCTTGCCGGTCACCACTACGACGGCCACACGGAACTCTATGCAACTTTCACCAATACCAAAAAGTATGCCATGATGCTTGCTGACGAGAATATCCGTGTGATCCACGTATCGACCCATGTCCCTCTGCGCAAGGCATGCGACCTCGTGAAAAAAGCACGTATCATCGAAGTGTCCGAACTTATTTCTGATGCCTGCAAGCAATTCGGAATCGAGAATCCACACATCGGCATCGCTGGTCTCAACCCCCACAGCAGCGAAAACGGGATGTTTGGCTTCGAAGAAGCCGAGGAAATCATCCCGGCTATTGAAGAGCTGAAATCGCGTGGATTCAATGTCGACGGACCTGTGCCTCCCGACTCTATTTTCGCCAAAGCAAAATGCGGCAAATATGACGGCTGTGTGGCGATGTATCACGATCAGGGCCATATCCCACTCAAAGTCTGCGCTTTCAACTGGAACAAGGAAACCGGCAAAATGGAAAGCGCCAACGGTGTCAACATCACCCTCGGCCTGCCGATTATCCGCGTCAGCGTCGACCACGGCACAGCCTTCGACGTCGCCGGGAAAGGGCTCGCAAGCGACGACGCTATGGTGCTCAGCATCGACTATGCGACCCGCATGGCCAAATATCGTTTAGGTGTAAAGGAATAAATAATCAGCAATGATTGCCGTTATTGCCGACGACATTACAGGAGCAGCCGAGATGGCGGGCATAGCCCACCGTCTCGGCCTTCGTGTAAAACTGACCATGCAGCCAGAAAGCGCATCTGACTGCGATGTGCTCGTCATAGCTACCGATACCCGTTCGATGACCGAGGAAGAGGCGGCAGCCGGAAGCGCTCGGGTTGCCGGAGCACTCGGCGCTATGCCAGAGGTTGACTCGCTCTTCAAGAAAACCGACTCCGCCCTGCGCGGACACGTAGTCGCAGAGCTTGAAGCCATTCTTGCCAACACCGGTTACCGTAAGGCTCTCTATCTACCTGCCAACCCGTCGAAAGGCCGCACGATTCGTGACGGAGTCTACTATATCGGCGGGAAGCCCCTCCACGAGACCGACTTTTCATTCGACCCCGAATTTCCCGCCTTCTCGTCGAGGCTCATCGAACGTCTGCCGATGTGTGAAGAAAAAAAAATCACCTGTGCCGACGCAGAGAGCGAAAACGATGTCGCAAAGGCCGTCGAGACAGCTGCCGACGACATCCTTCTTGCCGGCGCAGCCGACATGTTCACCGCCTTCCTCCGCCGGAAATTCCCGGCCTGCAGGGAGACTTCCGACTGTCTGTGCGCGTTTAATCTTGCCGACAGCCTCATCATCTGCGGAAGCACGCAGAGCAAACCGATTGACTGCGGAATCGCCACATCCTACATGCCGACCGAGGTCTACGACGAAAAGACAAGCGCCGACGGCTGGACTGCCCGGCTCGTGAAGGACTATAATGACTCCCACGCAATGATTATTGCCGTCCGCGATCGTCACCGCACCGGCAAACACATAGCAGTCTATCTCCGCGAGACAATGGCGCGGATAAGCCATGCACTTGTCAGCTGCCACCGCCCTGCCGAGCTGGTCATTGAAGGCGGAGCTACAGCATTTGCCATTCTCAACAGATTAGGCTGGAATTCATTTACCATCACGGAGGAAATCGCCCCCGGAGTGATACGCATGCAGGCCGACAACGGGACTCATGTCACCATGAAACCCGGCAGTTACCCGTGGGGCAACCTGTTCAGACAATAATTTCAGATGACGTATATTGGGATGTCAAATATACGTCATCATTCGATATTCTCACATTTAAAAATGTCACGTTTATTTCCTCTCTTCATGGTCCTGTTTGCGACAATTTCTCCGGCCATCACCGCGAAAGCCGCAACGGTTGACTCAATTACAGTTGCCGGACGAATCATAAACATTCCACCTAAAGGCGCGAGAACCATTATCATAAACGAATGCGACATCTCTCCCAAAAGCGAGAGGCGTGTGGTTGACCTCGACTCTGTAGTAGAGTTTCGCGAACGCATCCCTCTGTCGTTCGGCCACACTTTCACGCTCAACTATAAGCGCAACCTCTTTGTCAACGCCTATGCCGAACCCGGCGATTCAATATTCATCGAGATTGACGCTTCGAAATCGCCACTCGAATTTCATCTTAGCGGTGACCGCGCGGAACTTAACGAAGAGTATGCCCACGCATTTGCCGACGTGACACCGTTTTCCTACAACGTTGAACTCCCGGCCGATACAGTGGCTCTTGCAGAATACATGCCCATATTCAAGGCGGCCATAGATTCATGCAGAAAACTGATTGACGACTACGTAGCCGCCAATTCCATTTCACCGGAAACCGCACGAATGCTCTACAACGGAAATATCTACGATATCGCCAACCTCGCATGCAGCTATCGCGGAAAGAATCCAGACGAGCAGCTTGCATTCTTCACCGACCAGATTTTCGACCTTACGAACCCAGATAATGCCAAGGTGATGATATTCCCATACCACCTTAGCGCATTAGGCAGGTCTTTTCCCGAATATGCCGCCCGTCTGCCCAAAGGCGTGATCAGAGACATCATGTATGTGGTATCAGACAGCGAAACCGCACCACGACGCGATGACTTCTCGAATCCCGCGTATTTCGACAGAGTCTACGGCGAAGAAAATCCCGCAGAATTAGACATATCCGGTATAACGGACGGAAATATCTGTGTGCTTGAGGGAGATTCGGTTATAGATCTTGACCGCGTAAATCCAATCGACTGGCTCTCCCGTCGATTTTCAGGACGTCCGATATATCTCGATGTCAGCGCGACGTGGTGCGGTCCATGTCGGGAGTCTATCGCCATAAGCGAAAGCATCAGAGACCATTTCAAGCATTCCGACATTCTCTTTGCTATTATCTGGCTAAAATCAGACATGGAGGCATGGACGAAGCTTGCTCCGACAATCCATAATGCCGTCCAGATATTTATCCCTGACGACGACATGGCAAACCGAATTATGGGTGCGCTGAAAATCCACGGATTTCCATCATACTATTTCATTGATCGACAGGGGATCATCAATTCCGACGGCATCCCTCGTTTCAACTCATCCGCCCTCGCCGACTTCCTGAAATCGAAAATCTGAAAAGATTGTATATCATTGAGTTATTTCCACGCAGAATATGGAATATGACACGATAGCGCATTGTTCGCTTTGCGAATGATGCGTTCTTCCATCTGTCGTAAACAGAATCGGAATTAGCCATTTTGGCAAAATGAGACTGATGTATGCCTTGTTTCTTGTTGCAATTTCGTAATTTTGCGCCGAGTTTTTGAAGGTAAATTATGGAAATACGCTCACGGGAGAAAAAGCAGGTGGATATGATCCACGGACCTTTGTCCGGAAAGATTCTTTTATTTTCTATACCACTGATTGCCAGTGGCATATTGCAGCAGTCATTCAACGCTATTGATGTTGCCGTCATCGGCCACTATTCAACCACCCAGGCCATTGCCGCAGTCGGCAGCAACGGACCGATAATCAGCATCCTTGTCAATCTCTTTCTCGGCGTGGCTGTGGGAGCCAATGCCGTAATAGCAACATATTTAGGTCAGAAGAACCACAATTCTGTGCGGAAATCGGTCTCGACCGTCGCCATTATCTCTCTGGTGTCGGGCTTCCTGCTTATGTTTCTGGGCATCACGCTCGCCCGCCCGATTCTCGAAGCAATGAGCGCACCCCACGATGTCATCGACCTCGCCGAACAATATCTCCGCATATTTTTTTGCGGCATGCCATTCATGATGATCTATAATTTTGGGTCTGCAATAATGCGAAGCGTCGGCGACACGAGTCTCCCGTTCTACTCGCTCCTCGTGTCTACACTTTGCAACCTCTTCCTCGACTGGCTCTTTGTCGCCGTTTTCAATCTCGGTGTCCCGGTGTGGCATGGGCCACGGTCATATCCACAGGCATCAACGCTGCCATCATCGTCTATTTCCTCGTCCGAGAGTCTGATCCCGTAGCGCTGTCGCTTAATGTGAGAAAATGGCGATTGTCTAAACCAGACCTTAAAAAGATGCTTCAGATCGGCGTACCTGCAGGGCTGCAAGGCATGGTATTTTCAATCTCCAACATCTTTATCCAATCTGCAATCAACAGTTTCGGTGCTGATGCCATAGCTGGCTCGTCGGCGGCTCTGACATTTGAGGCTTACTGCTATTACATAATCACATCATTCTGCGCAGCCGTCATAGCTTTTACGGGACAAAACTACGGAGCAGGCAACTACGACCGCTGCAAGAGGGTGTTGCGCATATGCATGCTATACAGCATAGTGATCGGCGGGACGTGCAATCTCCTTATCGCATGGTATGGTGATACCTGTATTTCCATCTTCTCAAGCTCTCCCGAAGTGATGCGCTACGCCACAATCCGATTCCACACGGTACTCGTGTTCCAGTGTCTTGCAAGCTTCTATGAAATCCCCGGCTCCTACATGAGAGCCTTGGGTTACTCCGTGACCCCTATGCTGCTAACCGTGTTCGGCACATGTGTCCTGCGACTTGGATGGGTAGCCATATTCAGAGGGATCGACAGTTCATTCCACGGACTCTTAATCATCTATCCCATATCATGGACCATCACTGGCATCACCGTAATGACCGCAGCCTTAATAGTCCAGCACAAAGTATTCAAAAGAAAAGCCGTGCAGACCACAATCAGTTAATGAGCTGCCAAAGCATACACGATTTCTTAATCCAAAACTCACATAGATTAAAACTGAAAACCTGTATGCTTCATCAGCAGGCTGAATAATCCATACTTACGCCATCACCCGCAATAAAACAGGCAAAAAAATTAGTCTCCTGACTATCAAATAATCAAGAGACTAAGCATCGTGCGCATGAAGGGACTCGAACCCCCACGTCCTAAGACATTAGATCCTAAGTCTAACGCGGCTACCAATTACGCCACATGCGCGACATTCGGATAATATTTTCCGAATGCAAAGATAGATATTTTTACCTAAATTTCCAAATTTATTTTACAAACCAAGGGATATATCACTGATTATAAGCGATATATATCTTATTCTATTCAACGGCCAAAATCGAATAATCAAGCCTTTGCCGATTCTGCGACCTGAGCAGGAGTCAATTTATTGGCTTTCAGCACCTCATCGGCATTGTAACGGTCAAGGAATTCCTTCTGCAGACCGAGTGTCACAACCTTCACCGGCGATTCGCCAAGATAGGTAGCCACTTTTTGCCCGAAACCACCGTCCAATATACCATCCTCAAGAGTCACAACTGTCTTATAGTCTTTCAGTCGGTCAAGACACTCCTTGTCGAGCTGAGAAAGATTACGCGGATTTATAAGAGTCGGGTTTTTCCCTTCTTTACGAAGAATATCAACCGCCTCACTTGCAATGCCGAAGAAATCACCGGCACCTATTACGGCAATCTCATCGCCATCAGCAACGACATCATATTTAAAGAAATCCATATTCACCGAACGGTCGGAATGAACAACAGCTCCCGACGGAGTTCTAAGTAACACCGGATGCTCTGTCTGACTTATTGCCCAGTCGAGCATGGCTACATATTCCTCGGCATACGCCGGGCGAGAAAGACAAAATCAGGAATATTGGAGATCAACGGTATATCAAAAAATCCAAGATGGGTCATATCCGGGATTCCCCATACACCCCCGGCAAAATCGACTATGACTGCAGGGAGGCCGTTTATGGCAATGCCGTGCGACAGCTGATCGTAGGCTCGCTGTAGAAAGGTCGCCATCACACCGAATACCGGGCGGCAGCCACCTTTGGCAAGTCCGGCTGCAAGGGCTGTCGCCGCCTGCTCACAGATACCGACATCTATGAACTGCCGCCCCACAGCCATACGGCGCTCGGGTGTAAAATTAATCGCACCGGGAGTTCCGGCCGTTATAGTCACCACCTTTGGATCGGCGTGCATACGAATTAGCATCTCACGGGCGAAAATCTCGCCATAGTCCTCCTCTTCATCATCGACAAGTGGAGCACCTGTCTTGAGATTGAACGGTGTGGTATAGTGAAAAGCCTCTTTGTTGGCCTCCGCCACTGGCAAGCCCTCACCTTTCATGGTGTTGATATGGATAAGCACCGCATGATCCGCATCAAGAGCCGCCTTAAATGCCTTTATCAGAGACTGGATATTATTACCCTCCTCCACATATATATACTGATAGCCAAGCGCACGGAATATATTGTTTGCGGCAGTTCCGTTTGTCTTGCGCAGCTCTGCAAGATGGTCATAGAGCGCACCGTGGTTCTCGGCAATCGACATCTGATTGTCATTAAGAATCACAATAAAGTTTGTCCCCAGCGTGGGAGCAAAGTCCAGCGCTTCAAGAGCCTCACCGCCACCGAGAGATGCATCCCCGATGAAAGCGACCACATTTTCTTTACCACCTTCAAGATCACGAGCCTTCGCAAGCCCGCATGCAAGTGCAATCGATGTAGATGTATGGCCGATTTCAAATAGATCATATTCACTTTCCCTCGGACACGTATAGCCGGTCACATCATCATAGTTAGCCGGATCAATGAAAGCCTCGATTCGTCCTGTCAACATCTTGTGGACATAGCTCTGGTGACTGACATCAAACACGATTTTATCAGCCGGAGCATTAAAGACGTAATGAAGGGCTACGGTTGCCTCTACCACACCCAGATTAGGCCCGACATGACCGCCGTGAGCCGAAAGTTTTTTCAACAGATTTGCACGCAGTTCCCCGCTCAGATCATTTAATTCATCAATTGTCAACGACTTGATATCAGCAGGAGAATGAAGCGATTTAAGATTTATTTCCATAAATGTAAAATTATAATTCAAACTGAGTTATATTAAGGCCCACTGCGGACACAACTACAAAATTAACATTTGTGATTGTGTAATGTTTTACCATTTATAACTTCAAACCTACCAAATTTGCATTAATTTTGCACGATAAAACCAAATTCCAATGACCACAGACACTCTGACACTTGAAGAATTCACTTCACGCCTGTCATCTCTCATCTCATCCGAGCCATCGTTACGCAACGTATGGGTAACCGCCGAGACATCCGACGTGCGCCGTGCCATGCACTGCTATCTTGAACTTATCCAGAAAAATCCGGCCACCGGCGAACCGATAGCACGTGTGCGTGCCACAATCTGGCGTTCGGCACTCGCTCGTATCGAAAGTGATTTCATGGCGACTACAGGCAGCCGTCTGGGAAGCGGAATGAAGGTCAGAGTGCTCGTCTCGGTCAACTATCATCCCTCCTACGGGCTTTCGCTTAATATCACAGACATTGACCCGGTGTATACTATGGGCGACCTTGTGAGACTGCGACTTGAGATTCTTGCAAAACTTCAGAAGGAAGGGGTCATTGAACTAAACCGCTCGCTCGAATGGACTGAAATCCCTCTCCGCATAGCCGTAATTTCCGCTACCGGCGCGGCAGGCTACGGTGATTTCATCCATCAGCTCTACACTAACCCGCGCCATCTAAGATTTTCGACAAAGCTTTTTCCCGCTGTAATGCAAGGCCAGCAAGCTCCGGGATCAATAATTGCCGCTCTCGAATCCATTGCCGCAGAAGAAGACGACTGGGACGGTGTTGTCATCATTAGAGGAGGAGGTGCGACAAGTGATCTTGCCGCATTCGAAAACTATGACCTCGCCGCCAACATAGCCCAGTTTCCATTACCCGTTATAATAGGTATCGGTCATGAACGTGATGTGACTGTGCTTGACTATGTTGCAAATATGCGTGTGAAGACTCCCACAGCAGCTGCCGAATGGCTTATTTCACGTGGCACAGAAGCCCTTGACCATCTTGAGGCTCTGGCAACCGAAATACACCATAGCGCATCTGCCATGATTTCCGCATCACGCGAGCAACTCGCATATATCAGCGCACGTCTCCCCTATCTTCCACAAGCAGCAATCGACAATACACGCAAACGTCTCGACCGTGATATGCTCGCACTGAGTGAAACCACCCGTAAACGTTTGCATCCGGAGGTGTCTCGACTCGACATGCTTGCCGAACGTCTTGCCTCTTCGACCGCATCAATAATCGAACGTCGCAGACATCGACTCGATTCTATCGGGGAGCTAATCAAAGTGCTTTCGCCTGCCGCAACACTAAAACGCGGGTATACCATAACACGCATCAGCGGTCATGCTGTGACTTCTGTATCCCAACTAAAAACAGGTATGACAATCGAGACCATACTGCCCGACGGCACTGTCAACTCTAACATTCTTTAATTAGATTTAATAATAACCCCGGCAACCCAACACCGCGAGGGGATGTTATAAGGGTATATTTCACTAATTAAACGAATAACGATTATGGACTCAATGCAACAGAACATCGCAGACCGTGCCGGTGAACTTTCGGCACAAGCCGCAAAAGTAAGCGCTGAGGCAGCGGAAGTAGCTGCAAAGGCTCAGTTTAAAGCTGACAAACAGGAAATCAAAGAAAAAGCCGCCGATGCCAAAGCGCAGGCTCAGGCCAATCTCGACTCAGCCAAGGAGAGCATTGCCGACAAACTTGCCGATGCCAAAGACTCACTGTCAGACAAACTATCGGATGCCAAGGATTCTATCTCTGACAAGGTTGACGATCTCAAAGAGAAAGCTTCACCTCTGCTGGACAAAATCAAATCAGGGGCTGCAAGCGCGCTCAATTCGATTGCCGACACTGCATCCAATCTCGCTGACAAACTCGATTAGATTCTCTCTAATATCATAATTTACACATTTTTTGTCCTCCGCCCGCAAACATCCGCCACCATCCTGCGGGCGGGGGATTTCTTATGTGTCAGAGAGATTCAGATTCACTCCTTGTCAGAAAACTGTGTAGTCTCTACGCGTATGAGATCGAGACGTGTGGCACTTCTGGCCTTGATAGTGAATGTGATTCCGTCAATCTCAATCCTCTCATCCTGCGCAGGAAGAGAGCCTGTCTCATGAATGATATAACCGGCGAGAGTCTGGTATTCATCATCCTCCGGAATATCAAGACGGAACTCGTCGCGGAGCGTACGGACTTCAATGCGGCCGGAAAACTCAAATACTCCGGGCGACAATTCAGTCGCAGTCAATCCGTTCTTGTCGTGCTCATCCTGAATATCACCGAATATCTCTTCCACGAGGTCTTCAAGGGTCACAAGACCGGCAGTCCCGCCAAATTCATCGACAACTACTGCCATCGACCGCTTTTCGCCAAGCAGACGACGCATCATTGTGTTTGCAAGAAGGGTGTCGGGCGCGTAAAGGACTTCTTTTACGTGTTCTTTCCAATCCCTCCCGGGGTCGAAAAGCTCAGACACATGCACGTAGCCCACCACATTGTCAATATCCTCCTTATATACCAGAATCTTGCTTCGGCCGGATGAGGTAAAAAGTTCCGACAGTTCCTCGCGTGTCGTAGTGTCGATATCAACCGCCACAAGCTCATTGCGCGGAGCCATACAGTCGCGGAGCTGCGTCGTTGAGAAATCAAGCGCGTTGTGGAAAATCTTCACTTCGTTTTCAACCTCCACCTCCTGTGGATTTTCAAGGTCATCAATCTTGGTTTCAAGATAATCGTTGAGATCCGTGATAGACAATACACCGAGGCGAGTGTCCTCAGCCTTGATGCCGGCAAGCTTCATCAACATTTTCGACAGCCAAGAAGTGAACCATGAGACGGGATAAAGCACTATGTAGAAAAAATAAACCGGCAAAGCGGATATCTTCAACGAAGTATTCGGATTGATGCGAAAAACGGATTTCGGAAGGAACTCACCTGTGAAAAGAATCACAAGTGTGGAAACGATTGTCTGCAAGACAAGAATTACAGCCTGATTATCAGAGATGTTGGCTTCAATCCACGGCTCAAGTAACGCGGCCGCGCCCATACCGTAGATGACAAGCATGATATTGTTGCCGACAAGGATGGTGGATATAAAGAAATCGGAGTGGGAATAGTAGCGCCCTATAATCCTGTTAATCAGGCCACCTCGGTTCGTATCAAGTCCGACCCTGACACGGTCAGCCGAGATATAGGCAATCTCGACCCCTGAAAAAAGAGCCGAAAAACAGAGAGATACTACGGAAAGGATAATCCACGCTGTAAGTGTCATTTAGTAGATGCTTTTGTTATGCTGTCGTTATCTTGCACCGGATTGTCGTCATCGGAATCCTTCGGTTCGCTGTCTTCACTGTCAGATGTCGCACCTGCCCCGCGTCCTCCCGGACGGAAAGCTCCTGCGGGAAAGATTCCCGATACTTTCCTGATGGTATAGCGGGTCAACTGCTCGTTTGAATCAAATCCATAGCCTTCAAGCACCTTGTCAGGGCGCTCTATATGAATGAATGAATCGGAATAGAGCTTATGCTGTCGCTGATCCCAGTAAAGCTGATTTGTCAGGAACTTCTCGTTCATCACATTTGTGATGTTGACATTTCCGTCAAGCCGCCAAAGCTGCTTGTTTTTGAAATAGACTGCCGAATCAGCCTCGACCGTTGCTTCACGACGGAAAAAATTGTCATATTTATCAAGGTTCAACCCTTCCGGAAAGCTCCAGTAAGGTTCATCAACCTCATCGTAGACATACCATATCGGTGTGACAATGCGGAAGCGCGTGACACCGGAATCTGAAATAAGTGTCTCGACATCGCGTGTCAGCATAGTCGGAGTCCTTGAGGCATCCACGTTGCCCATCCCGACCGGATCGCTGTCCTTACAACCTGACACGACGAATGAGACAAGCAACAGACACACCACGGCAACAACCGGCAGTGAACGCATGGCCCGAAGTGTAGAGCAACGTTTTCCCATTATCCGAATGACACTGCCACGCATCAACGCAGCTTATTCTGGAAGAACCAGACCTGATTGAAGTTTATACCGAGAGTCACATGGAAATATTGTTCCTTCAACAATGGATTAGGAGTAGCCTGCCGATTAATATACTCAAAACCGAGATTAATGACAGTCTTCTCTGAGGCGGCCGGCAAACCGAAACCACATGAAATACCGTAATCACGCACATGATTGCCTTCGACCATGATATAGTCACGATTGTAATAGCCACCTGCACGGTAGGTGACACGCTTGAAATATCCGCCACGCGGATCAGGGCGATAGCTCAGACCGGCACCGATACGCCAGCGATTGTCAAATTTTCCGGACGAGAAGTTTTCAATCTGATGATACTTTGCTTTCGACCAGTTCTGATAAGTCACATCGACTTCCGCCTGCAGACGGTCGTTCCAGTCATAGGCAAGACCTGCGCCCCATGTTTCAGGAAGAGAGAACTTGTCACGCAGCTTAACCACTCCCGGAGCAATCGTATCGGGGCACCGGTGCTTGTGTCATGATATTTCAGCACATAAGTCTTTCCAAGAAGCGATTTGGAAGGGGAATATGTCACACCGAGTGTAAGTGCGTTTTTGCGGGATATGCGATAGGTGTACTGAAGACCAAACTGAAGATGATAGTCCTTCACCTCCATTACCTGCTCAAACAGAGACTGGGTTGTCGATCCGGTCTGGCTCGCATAAACATCGTTGTATATCGTGCCAAACAGATAACTGATATTGACACCTACCGAAAGATTCTTCAACGGCATTACACCAGCTCCTATATAAAGCTGATTAAGACCGCCCGTGCCCTGATGTGTTGAGACTCCATTGGTGATTTCCGAGCCGAACGAATAGCCGACCGACGAGTATGGCAGAAGACCGGCACTGACCCCGACAATCTTGCCGACAGGAAACTGCATGGTCACATAGTCAAGACCGCCACCCCAGTCATGATTGCTGCCGGTGTTGTCCTTACGCCAGAAAAGAGACACGTCCGTGCCCATATCGAAAAGGAATGTCAGAGAGTCCATTCCGGCATAGGCAGCCGGATTCATTACGTTGACCTGACGGCCTGAACGCATGGCATAGCCAACCCCACCCATCTGACGCTGAGCTGAGGTTGCATTGTCACGGAGAAGGCCATAGCCAAACTTCGAATACGGACTTGTGGTGTTCTGAGCTGAAAGCCCCGAGGCGGTCGCTACTGCAATAAGAGCGAGGATGAGAAGTGACTTAATTTTCATTGTATAGCAAAATTCTGTTTAACCCCTTGCTGGCCAGATGTTCATCGACATGAACATCAAAGTCACAAAGAGATGCGAGATGATGGCCGCATCCTCCGCCAAGGACAACGACAGTATCCTTAGGGAGACGGCTACGATAATATCCTATTGAGGCGACAACACTGTAGACCGCGCCCAAGGTTATAGCCTCGGCTGTATCACGGCCTATGATTGTATCGCGGAGTGAACCCATGTTTTCAGGGAAAGGGATGAGAGGAAGTCGGGCCGTAAACTGATTGAGGGCTTTTAGCTCCATTGTAATGCCCGGAGCGATATTGCCACCGCGGAAAGTTCCGGAAGCATCCACGTAGTCATAGGTCACCGCAGTCCCGGCATCTATGACAAGGATGTCACGTCCCTTAAAATCGCTCCATGCCCCTACAGCAGCCGCAACACGGTCGCTTCCGAGCGTATTTGGAGTGGCATAATCAATGTTGATAGGCAGCGGAGTCGAGGGACTCAGACGGTAGACACAGCGGGCAAGGTGGCTGAGCTTATTGATGACAGGTCCGTTATTCTGAACCACGGAACAATATATAGCACCCGACAATGGGCGACCGTTCACGAAACTTTCAACCGACGAGGGTGTGAGACGGGCTTCGATGACTGAGTCAACGAGCTCTGTATCATTCCAGAATGTAATCTTGGCTTCGGAATTTCCCTGATCGATGGTTAAATAATTGGCCATTGTTGATTATTTGGGGGCAAAATTAGTCAAATTGCGTTAATTTCACCTCAAAATAAGAGGATTTTTAACTATTTGACGACAAACGTTTGCAAGAAATGAAAAATGCAATGGCATTTTACTTTCGTTAAGAAACTTTTTTCGACGTGATGTGATTAAAACCAACCTTATTTTAATTTCTGACGCGGAATCATTATGGATGTATAAAGCGTCAGGAATCCTCCGGCCAAAGTAAACGCAAGCCAGTCCTTACCACCGGTTGAAGGCAGGAATAGAAATACCGCACCGATGATAAAGATGATCGCTGTCCATATTTCCATATGCAGCAGACGACGCAGACGCAATGGAGCATCCTTAACACTCGGAGCGACAAAACGGCCGATGAGCAATATCAACGCTCCGGCAGCATAGAGATAACGCATCCAGTCCTGTGCCACATGGATCAGTGGCAGAAAGGCGGCAATCATGACTGAGAGCAGTCCGACTGTCACCATTATTGTTGAGACGGTTTCCCGTCCTGATGATTTCATTTTATTATTACTCATAAATATAGACATCTTCGTCGGGATGTTGCATGTGATATTGTTCACGTACTATCCGCTCCATAGTTTCTTTGTCCGTATCAAGCGAATGGTTAAGCCCGCGATAATACTCAAGGGTGTCGGTCGACTCACTAATTGCCGCTTCCAGTTCGGTTATTCGACGCTCCTGCTCGACAGTGCGAAGCAGGGAATTTTCATTGACAAACAACACAAGCACAGTCACCGTCACCGCAGCAAGCAATGTGAAGGAGAGATAGCGCTTACACCATGCGTAAAAGTTGTTCATTGCCATAATAAACAGAATGAGGATGAGATTTTAAATCAGGATATAATTACTGTCAAAAGGAATCCTGCCGCATAGACAAGCATAAGGACTGCAGTCATTCCAAGCAGCGGATTGAGAGCGCGGCCGGAAAGCAGTTTCAGACGCAGACATAGAAATATGTGTCCCAAAAGATAAAACAGCGGTACGATCCACCAAAGCCCACCGGCCGACAGCCATGCAGGTAAAGTGAATGTCAACGCGCAGATACCGTTGGAACAATAGATGAATATCATGGACCGACGGCCAAGTCTGACAGCAAGGGTCTGCTTCCCGACAGCCGTGTCGTCTTCAATGTCGCGATAATTATTGACAATCAACACATTCGCACCCATAAGGCCGATACCGACCGAGGCAAAGCCTAACCACCAGCCCCATGCACCGCCCATCAGGATATAGGTCAGACACACCGGGATAATGCCGAAAAAGCACACCACAGCTACCTCACCAAGGCCATGATGAGAAAGAGGATAAGGACCTGTGCTATAGGCCATGACACCCAAAGCAGTGAGAATACCGATGATAAACATCCACCAATAGCCAAAAACAGCCACAAGCACGCAACCCGTGACGCATGCTACGCCAAGGGTTGCGTATGTGGCATATTTCATGGATTCCGGCGAAATGTCACCTTCAGTGACTCCTCGTCGCGGGCCATCACGACCTACCCGGTCAAAACCACGCTTGAAGTCATAGTATTCGTTGGCAAAGTTTGATGCAATCTGAGCCAGAAGGGCAAATATCAGACATAAGATAGCAGGCATAACGCGAAAATGGTGCGTATCAATACCGAGGCCTACGGCATATATGACACCCGCAAGTGACACGGGAAGTGTCCGAAGCCTCATCGCTTCAATCCAGCATGCAACCTTACTTCTGCCCATCGTCTATCTATGGCGTTGTTAGTTTCCGGGATAAAGTTCGTCGTATTTCGAGGAAATAGCCTTTGCGATTGCCTCCATCTCTTCAGCAGGAAGCTGAGTCTTGTTGTGGAAATCCATATCAGACTCCGAATTGATGGGAATGAGATGAATGTGAGTATGAGGCACTTCAAGACCTATGACAGCTACACCCACGCGTTTGCAAGGGACAGCCTGTTCAATAGCTTTTGCAACACGCTTTGCAAAAAGAGTCAGAGCGCTGTAATCATCGTCAGACAGATTGAAAATATAGTCATCTTCAATCCGCGGAATCACAAGCACATGACCCGGAGCAACGGGATTGATGTCAAGAAAAGCATAGTGACGTTCGTCGGCTGCAATACGGTAAGAAGGAATCTCGCCGGCTGCAATTTTACTGAAGATTGTCGACATGACCTACGGTGCTTTAGAAATTGATTTCAACAATCTCAAATTTCATTAAGCCTGCCGGCACCTTTATTTCGACAATCTCGCCAAGCTTATGGCCAAGAAGACCTTGCGCGATAGGAGTGCTTGAACCTATTTTCTTATCCTTAAGGTCAGCTTCGGAATCAGCGACGATAGTATATTCCATCATCATGCCGTTGGCTGTGTTCTTGATTTTAACTCGGTTGAGAATCTGCACTTCCTCGTTGTTGAGCTTGCTTTCGTCGATGATGCGTGAGTTAGCCACGAGGTCTTTGAGCTGCGCGATCTTCATTTCAAGCATACCCTGAGCTTCCTTTGCGGCATCATATTCGGAATTCTCCGAAAGGTCGCCCTTATCACGGGCTTCAGCGATTGCGGCAGATATGCGGGGGCGTTCCACTGATTCGAGAAACGCGATTTCTTCCATTTTTTTCTTGTAACCTTCCTTGGTCATGTAAGTAATAGCCATGGTAGTATAAACGTTTTGGTTATATTTATTTTTAATTATTATTCAAGCATAATCAGTCCGACAACTCCGAAGAGCGTCGGAAAGGTGGTGAAGAGAGATTCCAAAATCTCAGGGACGATTAAAAAATAAGGAATCCCGACGCTTATGGCAACGAGACCCTAACGGATACAGTTGATTTACAGCTTTCTGTATATTACAGTAAATAAATCGATATGTAATAATGGCCACACGCTATCGTTTGACCGTTGCAAAGATACAGACAATAATCCAATCCCCCAACCAAGCGACCGTCCATTTAACATAAATTGGCTAAGAAACCGTCCTGTCAACCGGCTTCCCTTCTCAAGATTATCCTCGATGATTGCGGGGATGATATGTCAGAATATCCGACCTGAGAGTCGAACGGTCAAGATGGATGTAAATCTGCGTAGTGGCTATGGTCTCATGGCCAAGCATCTGCTGGATTGCTCGTAGATTAGCACCTCCTTCAAGCAGATGGGTCGCAAATGAATGCCGGAGGGTATGGGGCGAAATATTCTTACGTATTCCGGCAGCCTCAGCGAGCGACTTGACTATCTGGAATATGCGTTCACGCGTAAGTTTTCCGCCACGGCGATTCAGAAAAAGTATGTTGGAACAGTCAGGCTTCACAGGCAATGTCTCACGGTCATGAAGATACTCGCCAATTTCATAGACCGACACTTCCGACATAGGAACCATCCGCTCCTTATTGCCTTTTCCTCGAACGACGAGATAGCCTTCATCACCATAAATTTTCGATATTTCCACATTTACAAGCTCGCTCACACGAAGCCCGCAGCCATAGAGGGTTTCCATCATGGCACGGTCACGCTGCGCTTCCGCCTTGTTGGGATCAATAGCCGAAATCATGGCATTGATTTCCTCGACGGTCAACACCTCAGGCAGATGAAGTCCGATTTTCGGCGATTCAAGCAGCTCTGTAGGATCAGGGTTGATGTAGTCTTCAAGACTCAGGAATCTAAAAAAAGAACGCATTCCTGAAATGATGCGCGCCTGTGACCGCTCGGCAATCCCGAGATCATGAAGCTCTCCGATGAAAAAACGCAACGTGTCGGCCGTCACTTCACGCAACGTGCAACCTGTATCCGAAAGATAGCCGAGCAAGCGGCCAACATCTGAAAGGTAAGCTTCCCGCGTATTGTCGGAAACACCTTTTTCCATACGCAGGTAAAGCCCATATTCTTTCAATAGTCTGTCAATGTCTGCAATCTGACGCATTCGGACAATTTTAAAAGTTTTCGCATCCTCAGAAATTAACCTCGAAATTCTGACGCGGAAGATCATGGCGGCTCACCAAGATTATTGTACGGCGATTGTAAAAACTCATGCCGGATGTCAGAAGGTCTCTTAACCCGCAAGCATCTGCCCCCGATACGTCCATAAAAGCCACCATACATTCACTCCGAAGCGCTCTACCGAAAAAGTCCATATCATTGACGTTGCGTGCAGACTGGATTATGCAAAAGCCGGGATTTTGCATACAGGAGGGATCAGCTGCCTCGGAGCAGCTATATGTTTTAATCCGCGAATCGGCAAACTTTACCGTACGGTCTATGTGCGCGGTAAAATCAGAGTCACCAACCACGGACACCACTGCCGGCCGGAACTCACATACAAGACGAAACACAAGCGCAAGCCTTCTGAATGCCTTCCGGTCACCAGCTATATGCCTTAGTTCCCGATAGGCATAGTATTCCCCGCTTTCCCGGAGCACACACGTGACAAACCGGAAAGCGAAAGGCGAATGGATTCCGAATCCACGGCTTCGCCACGCTCTTTTGATACGCCGGAATCCGGGGATAAGATGTTTAAGCCTTCTTTTCATCCGGCTTACGGCCAATAAACTTTCCGGCACTTAGAACGATTGCCGCCAACAGCGCGAGATAGATTATCACGATTGAAACTGTAGCAAGAGTATCGGTCGTATGGAGCGACGGTGGATCAAACGACATGACAATCTCATGATCACCGGCAGGCACACGCATTGCACGCAACACGTAATCGACACGACCAAGCTCGACCGGCTTGCCATCAATTGTCGCCGTCCATCCCACGGGAAGAACACTTCAGAGAACACCGCTACTCCACCGTTGACACTGTGGGCGCGGTAAGTCAGGCGATTTGGTGCATAAGTCGTCTCGACAATCGTATCTGCGGGCGAGCCGGCCACCGATTTACCGAGGACGGACTCATACTTTCTGTCAGCAACCGCCGTGACGCGCGGATCAATCCGGGAGAGCATGGCCATCTCCTCGTCAGGAGTAGCCACATAGTCGACATGCTCAACAAACCAAGCATTGCCATAGGCTTCCGGATTACGCAACACCTGTCCGTCCAGACCAACTATATAGCGGGCATTCAGCATGTTGAGTACATTCCAGTCCGCATCTGTTTCCGCACCCCTCTGGAAATGCGAGAGATGTCTGTCAATAAGGTCCTGATAGCGTGTCAGTTTAGCGGCATGATATCCGCCAATCATCTTATGGTAGTATGACGGGTCGGCACTGTTGAAGCGTGGTATATCCATCACCCTGTAGTTCATCGACGTATCCTGAAGTATAGCCTCGTCGACAGGAGTCTTTGCTATAGGAGCGCCGACAGTAAGCTGCTTGGGAACAAAACTTTCATGACTGACATAACGCTTGTTAACCATATAGAGATCGCCAAGCACAAACACTCCGAGAATCGCCACAGTAACACCCGTACCAATTTTACGTCTCAGACAGGCGACAAGCAAGCAACCGCCAAGCGCTACAATGAGGAAGCTACGGAGCGCATCGGAGCTGACAAGTCCGAGACGAAGACTCTCAGCAGCCGAATAAATTGCAGGATTCTGCAAGCTGAACTGACGGGCTGTAGCCGCGTCATAGCCTTGTTGCATTAGAGAACTCGTTATATAATTGTCGATTTCCCGGTCATTTTCGGAAATTGCACCACCATATATTTCAGGCACACAGAAACCTAAAGCGCAGATTGCTAACGTCAGTCCGAAACTCCACAACACAGGCTTGCGGTAGCGCTCCCACGCATCCTTTTCGCACAGAAGTTTCTGCAATCCCATCACCGCGAGAAGAGGTATGGTGAACTCGGCTATGACAAGTATGCTTTCGACTGTACGGAATTTGGAATACATCGGGACAACAGAAAGCATGATATCAGTAAACACCATAGCATGCCGACCCCACGCAAGCACTATCGAGAATAGCGTCAGAATCAGCAACGCCCACTTCATAGGGCCTTTGACTATGACACATGCAAGAAGGAAGAAGGCGAATATCAGCGCACCGACATAGACAGGGCCATTAGTTCCTTCAGGATCACCGAAATATTGGCTCATATAGCTGAGATATTGCTGCTGCATTCCATCAATCTTACCCTCCGAAATCATTTTTTGTGCATCCGGGAGATCCGAAAGACTCATCGCTACCATACGCCCTTTCTCCGGTTTTGCAGAAGCACCACCCTTGACATTGGGAATCACCAAAGAGAATGTCTCAGAAGGTTGGTAGCTGTATTGAGTTATATAATCCTTATCAAGACCTGCAGAAGCCGCGTTTGCTCCAACCTGCGAAGGCGAGGTCAGCTCGCTGTGGCGGCCACGCATTGTCTCCTTTGCATATTCGTATGTCAGATAGAGGCTCGGAGCATTGGCAGCGACAGCCAGTCCGCCTGCAACGGCAAGAACGGCCGTAGCTACAACCCACTGCCGTAACTGACTTTTCTTTACAGCTTCTATCAGACATGCGACTACTATGCCGAATATAACGAAAAGGAAGTAGTATGTCATCTGCACATGGTTTGAAGCAATCTGCATCATCGCAAAAAGGGCTGCCAGTGCACCTCCGCTCAGATAACGGCCACGATAACATAGTATCACTCCGGCTATCGTCGGGGGAATATAGGCAAGAGTAACGAATTTCCAGATATGGCCTGCACCTATTATTATTATGAAGTAGGATGAAAAACCATAGGCTATAGCACCGATGAGCGCCACATACCACCGCATTTTCATGGCAAGAAGCAGGATAAAAAATCCTACCATCATCATGGCAATCAGTGATGACGGAGATGGCAGTCCGAGACTCATCACACTATTAATCCACTTGTAGAGACTGCTTGAGGGATAGGACGGAGAAATCTGAAAAGTAGGCATGCCGGAAAATAGGGAGTTGGTCCAGCGGGAGACCTCTCCTGTCTGTTCGGCATAGACTTTCGCCTCCTGTCCTATGGCTATGCCCTGCTGCATGTCATGCTGACGGAGCTGATTGCCTTCGGAAGCATCCGGATAGAAAAATGCAAATGCGATGACGGCAATCACTGCCAGTCCACCAAAAAATGTGAGTATCGAACGATATTTTTTTATAAAATCCTGCATCTGGAATTCGTTATATGAATGAGCGTTAAAATCTTGCACTAAATCAATTAAAGTGTTTTATATCGACCTTTGCCTGACACGACAAACAATCAATCTTATTCTGCCGGACGCAACTCCATAGGTAGGTCCTTTACTGTCGACGCACCACTGTCGCGTTTTGCGACAGTATCTGTTTCAACAGGCTTTGCCGCGGAAAGCGAACCATCCTGCATTGAATCATACTGGTTAAGTTTCTCCCTGAATGCCTTTGCTATCGAATCGAAATCAAGCCCGGGATTACGACTCATGGCTTTCTTGAAGGCCGCACGTGTATCCTTAGGATTAACGCTCAGCGCTATGTCATAGACATCGACATACTTGCGCAATGTTTCGAGGTCGCGGCGCGTCTCGCGCTTCTTCGACGCATCGTTGTGGATTGACACAAATGCTGTCAGCACCTGCACGGTCTGCTCAGGGGTAAAATCGTCAACGAAAAGCGACATGCTGTCGGCCATCACCGATGCCTGTTTAAGATTGCCCGATGTCAGAGCCTCTTCAAGCTGCGACTGCTGAACTTCGACAGTCTCTGTATCCACAACTACATGTTCACTTTTCGATCGTCCGCATCCGACACACAGAAACGCAGTCACGGCAGCGAACAATATGATAGCGATATTCTTATTCATATCCAGTCTGTTTTAAATCCTCGCAAAGTTACATATTTAATCCATAAATGAAAATATGCTAAGAATAAAAAAAGCAGGAATCGCGTGATTGCGATTCCTGCCTGATTGTGTATCTCTGAAAAACTTTTTCAGCAAATATTACTTGCCTGCAAGTTTCTGCTTGAGTTCAGCGAGAGCTGAGAGGTCACCGAGAGTGGTCTTTTCGAGAGGAGTGTTGAGAGCGGGAGCCTCTTCCTGACGACGGTTGCCACCGCGACGGTTGCCTGCGGGCTTCTTGGGAGCTTCTGCGCGTTCGCCCTTCTGCTCATCTTCAAAGATGCGGCTGTGTGAAAGGATGATGCGCTTGCTGTCCTTGTTGAATTCGATAACCTTGAAGTTGAGCTTCTCGTCAACCTGAGCCTTTGAGCCGTCTTCCTTAACGAGGTGCTTGGGAGTTGCGAAACCTTCTACACCGTAGGGGAGAGCGATGACCGCACCCTTTTCAACCATCTCGATGATAGTTCCTTCGTGGATTGAACCAACGGTGAATACTGTTTCAAATACATCCCAAGGATTCTCTTCGAGCTGCTTGTGGCCGAGTGAGAGACGACGGTTGTCCTTGTCGATTTCGAGAACCTGAACGTCGATGTCAGCACCGATCTGAGTGAATTCGCTGGGGTGCTTAACCTTCTTGGTCCAAGAGAGGTCGCTGATGTGGATAAGACCGTCAACGCCTTCTTCGATTTCAACGAATACGCCGAAGTTTGTGAAGTTGCGCACTTTTGCAGTGTGCTTGCTTCCAACGGGATATTTGGTTTCGATATTTTCCCAAGGATCGTTCTTAAGTTGCTTGAGACCGAGCGACATCTTGCGGTCCTCGCGGTCGAGGGTGAGGATGACAGCTTCGATTTCGTCACCAACCTTGAGGAAGTCCTGAGCTGAGCGGAGGTGCTGGCTCCATGACATTTCGCTCACGTGGATGAGACCTTCAACGCCGGGAGCGATTTCAACGAATGCACCGTAGTCAGCCATGACTACTACGCGGCCCTTAACCTTGTCGCCAACCTTGAGGTCTGCGTCGAGAGCATCCCAAGGATGGGGCTGGAGCTGCTTGAGACCGAGGGCGATGCGCTTCTTCTCGTCGTCGAAGTCGAGGATTACGACATTGAGCTTCTGGTCGAGCTGAACCACTTCTTCGGGATGGCTTACGCGGCCCCAAGAAAGGTCTGTAATGTGGATGAGGCCGTCTACGCCGCCAAGGTCGATGAACACACCGTAGCTGGTGATGTTCTTGACAGAACCTTCGAGCACCTGACCCTTTTCGAGCTTGGCGATGATTTCGCGCTTCTGCTGTTCGAGTTCGGCCTCGATGAGTGCCTTGTGGCTGACAACCACGTTCTTGAATTCTTGATTGATCTTCACGACCTTGAACTCCATTGTCTTGCCAACGAAGATATCATAGTCGCGGATGGGCTTCACATCGATCTGCGAGCCGGGGAGGAAGGCTTCGATGCCGAATACATCGACAATCATGCCACCCTTAGTGCGGCACTTGATGTAGCCCTTGATGACTTCGTCTTTCTCGAGAGCCTCGTTGATGCGGTCCCAAGAACGGGCTGCACGGGCCTTGCGGTGAGAAAGGATGAGCTGACCTTTCTTGTCTTCCTGATTTTCAATGAAGACCTCTACAGTGTCGCCCACCTTGATGTCGGGGTTGTAGCGGAATTCGCTCATGGGGATGATGCCGTCGCTCTTGTAGCCGATGTTAACCACAGCCTCACGCTTGTTGAGCGCGATGATGGTACCTTCGATTACGTCCTTGTCACGCACGGTATTGAGCGATTCATCATAGGTTTTGGTAAGTTCCTCGCGGGTCTTTTCACCCTTGGTCTCACCGTTTGCATACGCTTCCCAATCGAAGTCAGCGATCGGGGAGTTTTTTACTTCTTCAGTCATTAAAAAATGGGGTTAATAAATAAGGTTAATTCTATGCCTGCGGGCAGATGTCCGCAAAGCGCTGCAAAGATAGTAATAATATTCCAATCCACAAGCATTTACCCTATGGATTTTTCAGTAAGTTTTCAACATTTTTAAAACTATTTTGAAAACCGTCAGTCTATATCCCCTGAGCGCACTCACTGTCCAGCCAGAAACTGCTGAACGGGCCTTGACAGGATTGCAAGCCTCTAAGCTGTCAAGACAGGTCAGCTAACCTTTGTTCCGAACGGGAAAAGTGCAAGCTTCATAAGTTTGAAATGCTGCATGCCAAACGGTATGCCGACTACGGTCACACAGAATATCAGCCCCCACAGCATATGAGTCAGAGCTATGGGGACTCCACCGACAAACCACCATACGACGTTCATCACACCGGCAAGGCAGCCGGATGGCCACCCGTCATCCACCACTTCTGTCCCAAACGGCCACAATGCCACTTTGGCAAGCTTCAATGTCTGCAGGCCAAACGGAATACCTATAATAGTAAGCATCATTGCCACACTCGAAATCGCATATTCGACAGCGACCATAAGTCCGCCAAACACAAACCATATAATATTTAGAAATATATTCATCAGTCACACACTCGTTATGAATCTTATCAATATTGAATTAAACTATCGATGAATATTGGACATATCATCCATAGAGATAGTAAATTTACGAATACATAAACAGATTTGCAAGTATTTTTGCGTAATTTTGCAGATGGAAATACCCTTCACATTCTCTGTTTGAGCAATATTATGCTTAGGAATTCAGTGCAATACATACTATCTACTGTCTTGGTTTCCATATCAGGTCTCACTCTTCATGCCCAGTCGACACCTTGCGACTCTCTTCCGCGCAGCTCCACTCGCTGGATTCATCAGCTGATTGAGAACGGCTTTCACATAAACGACTCATCCGTCTGCTATCCGGCCTTCCCACGTTTTGCCCTTAAAGTCTACAACTGGGGGGACAAGACGTTCAATTCCTATGACAAAAACTATGTTGTGGGGACAGGAAAAAACTGGAAGCTGCAAGGAAAAAACTATGGCTGGATTGAGACACAGACAATGCTCTTTCCGAAAAACTCATCAATCTCCATGCACTCCAACCTGTATTCCGATGCAGGTGCTTATCTCAGCTTCATGGCGGTGAGCGTTGGATACATGTGGAATATCGACAAGCTTTTCGATCACGACACAAAACGCCATACATTCAACTTCGACTTCACATGCTCACGTTTTTTCATAAACTACAGTAAGGTGTCGTCTGAAGGTGGTATGATCCTCACACGGTTCGGAGACTACAACGACGGAAAAACCTTCCGCTATGATTTCGATGACGTCAACATTACCACAACCAACCTCGATGCCTACTATTTCTTTAATCACTACAAATATTCTCACGCAGCCGCCTATACCTTCTCCAAATATCAGCTGCGGACTTCCGGAACAGCCATAGCCGGTATCACCGGAGGCGAACAGAATATCAGCATGAATTTTGAGAATCTTCCTCCCGACATGCTGGCCGCCCTACCCCTTGACTCAAATAAATACACTTTCCACTATCGCGACATCGCAGTGCTCGGCGGCTATGCAAGAAACTGGGTGCTAAAACCACGCCGATGGCTTCTGAACCTGACGGCAATGGGCGCTCTCGGCTACAAGCGCACATACGAAGATGCGACAGACGGCATCCGCAATATGGTCGCGAATAGCTACCGGCTGTCGCTCAGTTGTGTATATAACCACGGAGCGCTGTTCGCATCCGCGCAGGCAAGATCACACGGGTATCTCTACTATAATTCAAACTTCACCCACTTCAGCACTTTCTCCTCGCTGACGCTCATTGTCGGAATGCGATTCTGACATCGGCGATGCCTGACACTCGTGCGAGCCGTGTTCTTTAGCAAAATAACGAAGCGTCAGGGCAGTAACGAAATACAATCCTGTGAGCGCCCAAAGCCCCCAGTAATAATGACCGAGGTGCGAAATGGTCGAACCGTTGCTGTTTATTCGAATCAACGCCTCGATTCCAAGAGTCGACGGGATAAGCTCTGAAATCATATACCAGAATTTATTGAAGGCATAGCGCGGCCATGTAAGTCCTGAAAGAAACAGGAAGACGACGGATGTGAAGACAATGACAAGCAGACTTGATTCACGCTCCCTGACAAAAACCTGCAAAGTCTGCCCAAGGAATGTAGTGGCAAGGAGAAACACGAACACGACAGGCATGAAGTTCCAGAACGTCCCAACATGAGGCAGCGCGAACATATAGGGGATTATTTCAAGGATATAGTAGGCCAGCGGGATGTAAATCATCATGTAACAAAGCGATTTGCCAAGCACAGTGGCAAGAGGCCCTGCATCGTAGCCGAGAGGATCTATCCCTCCGTTACGGCGACGGCGGTCACGGGCGGTACCTGCAATCATGGTTATTCCGAGAAGCATGCTCTGCTGCAGAATCAGAACCACAATGCCAGGCATGACGAATGACGCGAACCCTTGGGTAACGTCGCCAAGAAAATTTGCCTGAGAGTTAACCGGCAGACCTTCTATCGTACTCGTAATCAAGCCACCCTGAGAAAGCCGTTGAGATGTGATGCGCAAAGCCTCATTCATCTGCACATCGGTTATGGAGAACAGATATTGGCGATAACGCAGCAACAAAGACATGTCGCAGTAAAACGAAGCCACAGCCTGCTCCCCACGGCCTATCTTACGGGCATAATCAGCCGGAATCTCAATCACACCGTAGCACTTCTTTTCATGCCACGCCCGTTTCGCCTCGTTTATATCCGAAGCATAACCGATAACGTTGATCGATTGTGTAGCACCAAGCTCCCTCACCAGTTCACGGCTCTCGGCGCTGCGGGAGTTATCGACGACGACAGTGTCCATCTTCTTGACAACTTCCGGATTATATATTAAGGTATAGACCACCGGATAAGCGATTGGAAGTCCGAAGAAAAACAACAGCACGCCAATGTCCGTAAACACGAGACGTGTCTCCCGACGCCATACACGGAATAAACTTTTTATCCAGTCCATATTATTTATCTATCTTTTAACGTCTTGTGTCTATGGCACATAAATAGGATTTTCAAGTCGTTTGGCAAGCCTCCGCAATCCAAGTGCAGGCAGTAGCAGGAAAGCGAGAAGAGCCATATAGTAAAAGCGGGAATAGTAGAGAGGGATGCCATTAAGCGCCTGATCTATATAAATCAGGAAATAATAGCGTATCGGGACAAGATATGAAAAGATTGCAACTCCGCCATACATCTTTTCGACCGGGAACGAAAACCCGGCTATCGAGAAACACAGAATGCCCGTCAGCGAGACTATACTCATTGCCATGCGGAGATTCGGAAGCATCTCCGTAATAAAAGTCGCGAAAGCCTGACAGGCCATGACGAGCAGCAGCATCGCAAATATCATATTGAGCGGATGGCAGTTAAGCGGAAAACCGAGGAAACGGAACATCACCGCCTGCATAGCCACCCCGACCGAAGTGAAAATCACAGTCTGCGGCAACAGTTTTCCCGCAAGAGCGACTGCCATGTTTCCACGGGCCAACCTCATCCATTCGACCGATGTTCCGGTCTTGTTTTCCTGACAGATGCTGAAAACCGTCATAAGCAACACAATCAGAGCCAGAAGGCAAGGAATAAAAGACGGACTGAGGTAGATTGCATAGTTCAGCCAAGGATTATTCAAAGGATGGCTACGAATCACTACAGGCTGAAGCAATGCTCCGGCAGTATCCTCATCCGCACCCATACCGACAAGTGTCGTTTTGACAATGCCGCCGCTTGTCAAAACTGCAATCGTCTTGAAGCCTTTGAATGACAGCGAACCGGGTACGAAAACCGCCATGTTTGAATAAAACGACAATGTCGGAGTCCCTCCACTGATGGCCTTTTTCTGAAAATCCGATGGAATATAGAAAAAACCATATATTTCGCCACTCCTGACTTTCTCAATGGCATCGTGGAAACTCTCGGCATCGGCCGAGATGTCAATAAGTTCACTTGCATTGAGCGAACGGCATACCTTACGGGAAAGAGATGTGTGGTCAAGATCGACCACTCCTACAGGTATCTTCAACGGCAGTCCTTCGCCCATAAGATTGAGGAAGAAAAAAGTGAAGCATATCGGGACAATCAACATCATGAAGATATAAATCTTTCTTGATGTGAGCCGACGTAGTTCGCGTTTTATAATCTGTAACAACATGGGACTTCTGATTAGAAATTATGAGGAGAAGGGATGCGGACAGTGATTGACTATTTGAAATACACGACACTCATGCCCGGACGCAGAGCCGGAATAGAGTCAATCGTGCGGGCTTTCACCTCAAAGGTTTTGCTGTCCCACTGCCCTGTTGCCTTTGTGGCCTGCCATGTGGCGTAAGTGCCGAGATCACGGATATAATAGATTTTGGCCTTAGTCTTTTTCTGGTCAAGAGCAGGAATCATAATCTCGATTTCTCCACCCATAGGCATATCATTGAGCAATTCCTCGCGTACATTGAATGTCACCCACTTGTCGCTAAGCTTCAAAAGGCTCATTATCGGAGCACCAAGCGACACGAGCTCACTCTCCTCCGGATAAACGGCATCAATCTGACCGTCGCACGGAGCAAGAAGATACTGGTCTTCGAGAAGGCTCTGCACCTCGGCCACGCCGCCTTTTGCAACATCGACCATAGCGGCGGCGCTTTCCTTATCTTCTTTCTGCGCACCGGAGACAGCAAGGTCGAGCTGGCTCTGGGCAGCCTTGTGAGCGGCAACGGCAGCATCGTATGCAGCCTTGGCCTCATCACGCTTCTGTTCGGACACGACTCCCTCATTGAACAGATTCTGCATTCTCGTATAGGTCTTCCGGGTGATGCCTACGGCCGCCTCAGCCTGACTGACCAAATCGCGGGCTGCCTGTACAATCTGCTTGCGTGTACCGGCATCCACCTTCTGGTTCTGAGTGCGCGCAACGGTCTCCATACCCTCCGCCTGCATAAGTTTGGCATCGACAAGCGACGAATGGATGTGCACCAACGTGTCACCGGCCTTGACGAGATCGCCTTCATGGACATAAATCTTCATTACTCTTCCGGGAAGCTTGCCGGAAATACGGATAGATGTAGCGTCGGCCTGACCTTCGACTATGTCCTTAGGCTTATTAAGGAAACAGAAACCGAGTATCGCAAGCACTATGCAGATTACCACCATTATGCCCATAGCCACCATGAGGATCTTATTTTCGCGCTGTTCGGGAGTAGCAGCGGGGCTGTTTTTTATATCTGACATGATTTCAGGAAATATTATGAGGTTGATGTTACTTTTTATTTTTTCGAATTTATTCGAAAGCCGGCGTACTGACATCGAGCCGTCCAAGCACCTTGTTGAGATAGACATCACAGAGATATACATCTATCCGTGCATCGACATTCTCGGAATGAGCCTTAAGCCAAGCCGTCTGTGCTTCCATCACATTGTCGACCGTCATCACGCCGTCACGGAAACCGACTTCGGCACAACGCAGATTTTCGTCGGCCTTCTCAAGATTGGCTTCAGTCATGTTAAATGTTTTCACGGCCTCCTGAGCCTTGAAAGAAGCCTGATTGACCTGAAGGTCTATCATATCCTTGGCGTTGTCAAGTTCAAGACGAGCGGCAACCGTCTGAGCCTTAGCAGCACGCACCTTATTATAATTACCTCCCCAGTGCCAGATAGGCACTGTGAGCATAGCACCGACCGAAAACATCCCTGAGAATTTCTTCTCGAAACCATTGAACATATTCGGATTGGAGAAGGTGTATGCCCCTACCAGCGCAAGGTTAGGCATCATCGAGGCCCGGGCTATATTCTCTTTTTCCTTATATATCTTCACACCGAGTTCAAGAGCGCGGAGATCTTCGCGGGCGGAATAGACATCCTGCATATTGTATGACTTGGCAATCGGGGCTGTCGCACTGATTGTCTCCGCATCCTCATCGGCAAGAGTGAGCATTGTGTGGACCGGAAGACCGCACACTTGGGCAAGCGCCATACGTGAAAGCACCAGTCCGTTTTCAACTTTTGTCAAATCGACCTGAGCGGAATTCAGCTTGACATCCACCGTAAGCTGGTCACGCTTGGTGGCGACACCCTGCTCGACCATGAGCGATACATTACGGCTCAGTGTGTCGAGAAGATTGACAAAACTCACCGCGAGCTTATGCTTTGCTTTCAGCGAGACAACCTGCCAATAAGCCGCATCAACCGCATAGACCACATCCTGAGCGGCATTGTCGTGCATCGCACGCGCAAGATTTTCCGCATAGCCTGTAATCTTATTCATAGCAACTATCTTACCACCCATAAAAATAGGTTGTGTAAGCGTGACAGCACCGAAAAACACATTGTGAATGTCATAGCTTAAAGCCTCTTTGGGCAGATAGGCCATCTGTTCCGGGATAGGCTTGCCATTGACCAGCACAGGTTCGCCGGTCACCGGATTCTTGACGAGACCGAACTCATAGTCCTGCTTCTCAATATTGAAGGTCTTCACAGGCAGCAGCTGGTCTGAACCAAAGACAGATACGCCCTTCTGATTATACATGTATCCGCCGGCAAAGTCAATAGCAGGCAGATATGCGGCAAAAGCCTGATCCTTCTCATAGCCGGCCACCTTGATTTGCTGTGCCGATTTTCTCAGATTCTTGTTGTTGGAAAGAGCCATCTCCCGGCATTGCTCAAGTGTCACGACACTACCGTCTGCCACCGCAGATGTCTGTGCGAAAGAGCCAAGAGCATACAAACCAAACAGCGATAGTAAAAATCTTCTTATTATCATGATTTATTTGGAAACTTAGTTGAAACGTCGAGTAACCCGCATGTACTTATGACATACAAACGGGCTTGCAAATATAACCTCTTTTAAAGATTAAAAGTTTATTTTAATCTAACGTTTTCAACTCCGTATCGACTAATTTTTGGTCAATTTTTCCTATCACGATAAATAACATAACGGAATGGCGACTAAACTGTCAACCATTCCGTTATATCGTCTCTTGAATCCGGAATCCGTTAAAAGAGTGAATCCGGGCAATCATCTGACAAACAGGAATCCTCTATTCGGTCTTATCCCATACATACAGACGGTCTGACGGACGTATCTTTCGCGGGACTTTGATTGAGAAATTATCTCCTTTCTTAACCATCGGGACAGGATCGTATTCAAGGCGCAACTCCTCTACTTTTAAAATTATAGCCCCGGTATCTGTCCCGGTGATGACAACCTCGTCACCGACATGCAGCTCGCCGGCTTCCATTACGAATTCCCCGACTCCAAGTTTCGGGAAATATCTTACACCTTTGGCGAGATAACGCTTCACACGTGTGGCCGACGAACCATATTTGGCCGACCACTCGCCGAGACGCTGGCCAAGATAATATCCATCCCAGAAACCACGGTTAAAAATCTTCTCAAGTTCTGAATCCCAACGGGCAATTTTGTCATCAGTGAATTCACCATCACATATCGCATTTATAGCCTCGGAATATGACTGGACAGCTATCTTCACATATTCAGGCCCGCGTGCGCGCCCTTCGATTTTAAACACTCTCACTCCCGCATCAATCATCTTATTAAGGAAATGGATTGTTTTCAAATCTTTTGGCGACATGATATATTTGTTTTCAATATCAAGCTGGTCGCCGGTCTCACGGTCTGTGACTGTGTAGCCCCTACGGCATATCTGAGTGCATGCACCACGGTTTGCACTCGAATTCATCTCATGGAGACTGAGATAGCATTTGCCGGAAACGGCCATGCACAAAGCCCCGTGACAGAACATCTCGATGCGGACACGCTCACCCTTGGGGCCACGTATGTCATCTCTCTCTATCGCATCGGCAATACTCTTGACCTGATCAAGATTCAGTTCACGCGCGAGAACCATGACATCGGCAAACCGGGCAAAGAATCTTACAGCCTCGATATTGGTCACATTAAGCTGCGTTGAAATATGAATCTCCACGCCGATTGAACGGGCATAGGTTATAGCAGCGATGTCGCTCGCTATAATTGCAGATATACCGCTCTCTTTAACCGCGTCAATGACCGCACGCATCTTGTCAAGCTCGCCATCATATATAATAGTATTCACGGTAAGATAGGTCTTGACTCCTGCCTTATCACATATCGACGCTATGTTACGCAAATCATCAAGGGTAAAATTGACCGAAGAGCGGGAGCGCATGTTAAGCCCCTCGACTCCGAAATATATAGCGTCTGTCCCGGCCTCGATTGCGGCATGCAAAGACTCGTAGCTCCCCACAGGAGCCATGATTTCAAAATCTTTTCTGTTCATTACCAAGAATAAGTTCATTGCTGACACGTCATCTTCACATCTCAGCAAAATTTCAATTTACAGTCCGGCAAAGGTAACCAAAATCGGATATATCTCCAAAATCAGTTTTTGAGACCGTTACAAAATTTAGCATACCGAGAGGTCTGCTTTCAGATAAATTTGCTAATTTTGTAATTTGACATCACATAGGAGCACGCATATACATGACAAGCCTGTGCCCCTATTATCCCCATAGAATTAATGGAATCAGATTTCGACATACATGACCGCGTCAGCGCGGACAAAGATTTTGAAAGGGCTCTCCGTCCATCGTTTTTCGACTCGTTCAACGGTCAGGAAAAGGTGGTAGAGAATCTGAAGGTATTCGTACAAGCCGCGCGGATGCGAGGCGAAGCGCTCGACCATCTGCTGCTTTTCGGTCCTCCGGGACTTGGGAAAACCACTCTGGCAGGAATTATCGCCAATGAACTCGGAGTAAACTTCAAAGTCACATCCGGGCCGGTGCTTGACAAGCCCGGCGACCTTGCCGGAATCCTCACGTCACTCGAAGAGAACGATGTCCTTTTCATTGACGAGATCCATCGTCTTTCCCGGGTAGTCGAGGAATACCTCTACTCCGCTATGGAGGACTATAAAATCGACATCATGATTGATAAAGGACCGGGAGCACGCTCAGTCCAGCTGTCACTCTCCCCGTTCACTCTTGTCGGCGCCACAACCCGTTCAGGCATGCTGACAGCTCCGATGCGCGCACGTTTCGGCATCAACTGTCATCTGGAATATTACAATCATGAGGTTCTGGAACGCATAATCATGCGGTCGGCCGCCTTGCTGGGTGTGAGATGTACCGCCGAGGCCGCCCACGAGATAGCTCTGCGAAGCCGAGGGACACCACGAATAGCGAATTCGCTTCTAAGACGTGTCCGTGATTTCGCCCAAGTGAAAGGAAACGGCGACATCGAGCCTGAAATCGCACGATTCTCCCTCGAAGCCCTCAATATCGACCGCTACGGACTCGATGAAATGGACCATAAACTTCTGTTGACAATGATCAACAAGTTTGAAGGCGGCCCGGTCGGACTGTCGACAATCGCTACGGCTATAGGCGAAGAGCAGGATACCATTGAGGAAGTCTACGAACCGTTCCTCATCATGGAAGGCTTCCTTCGCCGTACACCGCGCGGGCGTGAGGTGACATCGCTCGCCTACACTCATCTTAAAATAAATCCCCCTGCGCCTATGGGCAGCCTGTTCTAAAAACTTTTTCACGTTTAGACTCTTCAAAATAATGGCAGGAATCAAATCACTCGCCAAAGATACGGCCATATATGGCCTTAGCAGCATCATCGGACGATTTCTCAACTGGTGTCTCGTCCCGCTCTATACACAGATGTTTCCGTCGTCGGAATACGGTATTGTGAGCTATATTTACGCAATCGTGGCTCTTGCATTGATTATCCTTACCTACGGAATGGAGACAGGATTTTTCCGGTTTGCCAACCACGAGCGATATAAAGACCCGATGGAAGTCTACTCGACCTCCCTTATATCACTCGGGCTCAGTTCAACTGCTTTCCTTGCGCTGGTTCTGATATTCATCAAGCCGATTTCAACCGCGATGCACTCATCGCTACATGAATCATACATTGTCATGATGGCTATCGCCGTAGCCTGCGATGCTTTCACGGCTCTTCCATTCTCATATCTGCGATTCAGGAAACGTCCGATGCGCTTCGCATTTCTACGGCTCGTGAACATCGGCCTCAACATTGGCCTCAACCTGTTCTTTATCCTTATCTGCCCTTGGCTGTGGAAACAGGCTCCCGGCTGGATAGCATGGTTCTATGACCCTGACTTCGGAATAGGCTACATTTTCCTTGCCAATATGATGACTTCTGTCATAAATGTGGCGCTTCTCCTCCCCGAACTTCGAGGCTTCCCTTACAGATTCAACCCGAAACTATGGCGTGAGATGCTGATTTATTCCGCCCCATTGCTCGTACTCGGCATCGCTGGCGTGATGAACCAGACTCTCTATTCCATACTGTTTCCCATCCTGTTTCCCGACAAATCCGAGGCGATGTCGCAACTTGGCATCTATGGCGCCAACCTGAAAATAGCCATCGTGATGGTAATGTTCACACAGGCATTCCGCTTCGCCTACGAGCCGTTTATATTTGCCCGCTCAAAAGAACGAGGCGAAGACAAGCTTCAAAGCTATAGCGACGCGATGAAATATTTTGTCATCTTTGCAATGGTGATATTCCTTGCTGTAATGTTCTATCTTGATATACTCCGGCATTTCATAGCGGCAAGCTACTTCAGCGGACTTAAAGTCGTCCCGATAGTGATGATAGCTGAATTCTTTTTCGGAATATTCTTCAACCTCTCGCTGTGGTATAAGCTCACTGACAAGACTGCATGGGGAATGTGGTTCTCTCTACTTGGACTTGCCATTACGGTTGTGGTCAACATCATACTCGTTCCGCGCTACGGATATATGGGATGTGCATGGGCATCGTTTGCCTGCTATGGAACGATGATGGCCGTAAGCTACATTGTCGGACAGATAAAATATCCTATCAGATACAATGTCGGACGGCTATCGTTTTATTTTATCAGTGCCATAACATTGTGGTTTTTCTCCGAACTTATTGCCTTCGGCCACCGTCCGTGGCTCAACATGATCATACGTACCCCTTTCCTCATCGGCTATGTCCTTATGGCAATGAAACTTGAAAAAATCAATATCAGAGACCTAATCCCACACAAGAGATAACGACAATGCCATAATCTTTTTGTCTGAATGGCCTAAAATTAGCTGAATTTTTAATTAAATTTGCAATCACCAGAATAATCAGAAGCTGTTTGTTAAGATGAAAACAATATTTCTCATTGGATATATGGGCTGTGGGAAGTCAACTCTCGGAAAAGCTCTGGCACAGCGGTGCGACATTGAGTTCATTGATCTCGATGACTATATCGAAACCCGTGCAGGCAAAAAAATACGTGAAATCTTTGCTGACGAAGGCGAAGCGGCATTCCGCGGAATTGAACGAGAGATGCTCCTCGAAGTCAGTGAAAAATCCAACGTACTTGTGGCGTGTGGCGGCGGGACTCCATGTTTCGGCGACAATATGTCGCTCATGAACAGCCGAGGCATAACAGTGTTGCTCCAGACTTCCCACGAACGTTTGTTCGAACGCCTGAAACGCGGACGTCAAAAACGACCGCTTATAGCTGCACTCACTGACGAGCAGCTTGACGTTTTCATCGAAGAACAACTTGAAAAACGTATGCCTCACTACAGCAAATCAGCTGAAATTTTTGATTCCACTCTGCTCGAAGATGAAAACCAGATAGAGGAAAAATGCAACGCATTCATCAGTCGTTTCAATCTCCCGCGTAAAACACAATCCACCAACTTTTGACAAACATGCTTCAGGATATACCAACCCCTCAGGAACAGCAACAGGAAACTTATACGTCGCACCGAGGTTTCACCATCGGACTGCCTGCATGCGACTATCCTTGCGAACGACGGTTTCCACTGACCCCTGAAGCAGCCGGACAGCTGATCGAGCGCGGATTCCGTGTGAAAATGCAGGAGAACGCGGCACAGTGTATCAACTACACGGACAACAGCTACATGCGTGCAGGAGTAGAAATCGTCACGCGCGACGAGGCTCTGCGCAGCGACATTGTGATACATCTCGCGCCCATGACTGCCACCGATGTCAAAAAGATGAGACGCGGGGCTATGCTTCTGACCCTACTGAAACCATCTGACCAGCACAAAGACGCTATCCGCGAACTGCTCCACAGACATATAATCTCGATTGCTGTCGATCTTGTGGAAGATTCCTGCGGCTGCACGCCGTTTGCCGACATCCTTGCAGAAATCGACGGCCGGGCATCAATCGCAATGGCATCATCACTGCTTGCCGACTCGACACGCGGCAAAGGAATCCTTCTTGGCGGAGTGGCAGGAATAATCCCCTGCGAGACCCTTATTATAGGTTCCGGCATAGCGGCATGCGCTGCCGCCCGGTCGGCAATCGGCCTCGGGGCGACAGTAAGGATGTATGACAACGACGTTTACTCACTACGCCGCGCCCAACAGGAACTCGGACCTTGGATAATCACATCGGCCCTTCATCCGCGCACCCTTGAAAATGCACTGCGAAGTGCGGATGTTGTCGTTGTGACACCGACACGAGAACCTTTTGCGGTGACACGTGAACTGACTGAAATCATGAAACAAGGTGTGCTTGCCTTTGACCTATCATCCGATACAGGCGCGGCTTTCCCGGCAATGATGTCAGTCGATCTGGCCGGAGTGTTTGCTATAAGAAATTCCGCATCCATCCGCGACCGTGTATGCTTCACACATGCAGGGTGTGCCGTCGCCCGTACGGCTGCAATGGCACTCAGCAACACCTTCCTAACCCTGATGAGTTCGATTGTCAGCTGCGAGGGTGTCAGCAACGCCCTAAAACTCTTGCCGGGGATGCAAAAAGCTACGTTCACATTCTTCGGACGCATTGTAAACCCGCAGATTGCACGCGCAATCGGGATGCGCAGTGTCGATATAAGCATTTACCTCACCCTCTCATAACATACCGCAGATGTCACCGAGAAGAAAATTTTATGTCGTGTGGAACGGTTTTGCCACCGGAGTGTTCGACTCATGGGAAGAATGCCAGCTACAGGTCAAGGGCTATCCCGATGCTAAATTCAAAAGTTTCGATTCACAGGAAGCTGCGATCGAAGCCTACCGTGGAGATCCTACAGAGCAGCTTGAACTACTCAAAGCAATAGCAAAAGGAAGAAAAGAAAGCGTTAATTACGAAGCGTTTCCGGAAATCAAACTCGACTCGCTTGCGGTAGATGCGGCATGCTCCAAAAATCCCGGCCCGATGGAATATCAGGGTGTATGGGTACGCACCGGCGAACGAATCTTCCATGTAGGACCTATTGAAGAGGGCACTAACAATATCGGCGAATACCTCGCGCTGGTTCATGGCCTCGCACTCCTTCACAAACAAGGCAAATACTATACACCTATTTATACCGATTCACGTACCGCCCGCTCGTGGGTGCGCAATCGCCAGCCGAAAACCACACTGAAACCGACAGCGAAAAATGCGAAACTGTTCGAACTGATACAACGCGCCACCGCATGGATTCAGACCCACGAAATCACCAACCCAATACTCACATGGGACACTCCGCAGTGGGGTGAAATCCCTGCCGACTTCGGAAGGAAATAGACATCAATCGGCTGTAATCAGAATGTTGAAAGATATAGAACCTGTCAACGTTCAATTATAGAATATTGACAGGTTCTCATTATTATAGTGTCCTATCGAAAATTGCGTTAATCAATGAGTCACTTATGCCACGTTCGTAAGATTATCGGATAAAAGCGGACCGATCCAGACCTTTGCTATGCCTGACTCTTCAGGCTGTATTATGTATGGAGAAAATGTTGTTTTATCGCAGTTTATATATGTTTTCATCCACAGGTCCGCAACCGGTCCGCGATATATCAATCTTCAGTAATTTATTGGCTCTTACTTGTCGCCGACTTGTGTCAGCTCCATTGGCTTGCTGAGGCGTACATTGAGCCTTGCGGTTGAATCCTGAGGTGTCCATAGAACTGTCCCGACATTGGCCTGCTCAATGTTCAGTGTACAGGCGGAGCCATCGCGCTTGCCGCTGACCTCCATCCGTCCGATTCTGCTTCCGTCAGCAGCCTCGACATCCAGCCTGCCTGACGACTGACGTATGTAGGCATATTGAATATGCGTGTCTTTAAGCCAGAGTTCGTTCATACGGCTACTACCGCAACGCAATGTGTCGATTACACAAGATTTCAATATCAACCCCTTGCTATCAACCTTCAGACAGGAGGTTTTGAAATCTTCAATCTCTATTTCTGATTTCTTGTCTTTTATATTCCTGAGCATACCTTCGGGAACAATTATGGTGGCGAGATTCCTGCCGTCAAGCGCAAAACGGACAAACTTCTTAGCAGAATCGGAGTCTGCAAGCCTGCTGAAATCGACTGTGAGACGCAGAGTGTCATTGGCCAAATCACAAACGAAAACATTTCGAAGACTCTTGCAGGTCTTTAAACTCGGCTCTGTGACCGAATCACATTCCCGGATGACAAGGTTGTTCAATTCGCCTGTCAGCAATACGTTTCTCTCTGTATTATGATTAATTATAATCGTTGAGAATCTATCCTGCAAAGGCAACGTGCAGTATTCATCCTCGCCGACAGGGACTTCTTCGTAGGGCTGAAGGAACGAGCGCACAAGGCAGACTCCCCCTATTGTCACTACAAGCCCGGCTATAAAAAGCCCGATAAATATATATGTAGTCTTTTTCATATTCGTACAACCATCCGCGATAGCATATTGACGAACTCCGAAAGAGAGTTGTATCTTTGTCGACAAAAAGAATCATGGGTTATAACAAGTCTTTGTCCGATGTCTATTCAGAGACATGGACGCGTTACAAGAATCAATGCGAGACAGACGGCTATATCGCATTGAACCGTTTCTGTGCCGGTACCGGCGTCAACGTCCAGCGGCTTTATGAGTGGCTTCGGCGCCGCAAAATCAGCATAAGCGATTATCAACGCAGTCTGCCGGAGAGACCGGATTCGTCGCGGGAAGGTGGCGGGCCGTTATTCCGGGAGGTTAAGGTTCCCGGTATTCAGGTTGCGGATGAGAGCCGGGATGTCGGTGCCACCAGTGTCGTGCGTGACGTGCACATCGAACTCGGTTGGGGCCGAGGCGTGAGTCTGGGAGAGATAAGCGCGGAGGGGCTGGCGCTTCTGGTGGATGTCATGACACGCAGGAGTGATGTGGAGTCTTGAGGCGGATATGCGGCTCTGGGTATGCCGGCAGCCGGTATCGATGCGCTACGGCATCCGGGGTCTGGCCCAGATGGTGTGGTCGTGGAAGGGGCATTCTCCGGCATCGGGCGATGTGTATGTGTTTTTCTCAAAGGACCGCAAGACCATGAAGGCGTTGAAATGGGATGGCGACGGATTTTTGATGTACACAAAAAGACTGTCGCGAGGCCGTTTCCGGGAGGTGCTCAAAAAGGGCGATGACGGCGTGCGCAGGCTCCAATGGGACGATTTCTATATGCTGATGAGGGGCCTCACGCCTGTGAAGGTGATGGTCGAAAATCGCTTCAGAATGGCCGTAAAATAAGGCTTAATAATTTGTTAATCAAATAAATAAATGGCGTGGAAAGTTGCAAATGTCAGATATTTTTTGTAACTTTACACCATGAAAAAGAACGAGTTGATAGAGTTTCTGCAACGTCAGATCGAGTTCCTTCAAGGGCGGCTCGACGAGGCGTTGGCCTCTGTCAGCTCGCTTACTTTATCCAATGAAAAGCTGCAGTCGACCAACGAGAAGCTTGTGGCGACTGTAGATGAACTGCGCAAGCAAATGGCCTCAATGGAGGAGGCTATGAAAGGCAAAAGTGCGGAACTGAGCAAAGAGAAAGCCGCGCGTCAGGCAGTGCAGCGTCTGCAGGGCTCGCCGTCGGAGCGTCAGAAGAAACCGGTGACGACTCCTGCCACATCCGAAACTCGACAGCAGAAGCCAGAGAAGAAACGTACCAACAACGGCGCCAAAAGGAAGACGCATCCGGAGTGTGAGGTGGAGACCATTATAGTGGAGCCTGACAGTCCGGACTTCAATCCCGAGGCGGCGACGTTTATCGGCGAGTGCGATGTCGTGCGCTACGTCATGGAGCCGATGCGCTTCAAAAAAATTATCTACAAGGTCAGAAAATACGTGCAGGACGAGAAAATATACAAAGGTTCCGCACCCGCCACACCGCTGCTTAACTCGCAGTATACATCTTCCTTCATAGCCGGACTCGCCGAGCTACGCTATCTCCACTGCATGCCACTTGAAAATGCTGTCGAATACTTCCGTGCCCACGGCTTCGACCTTGACAAAGGCACCGCACAGAAGCTCGTAAGTAAGGTAAGGGTACATCTGGAAAATCTATACAAGGCGCTGGGTCAGGCAATAGTCGCGGACAATTATATCTGCGGTGACGAGACCTATCAGAAAGTGCGGCTGCAGGTGGCAACTCCTTCGGGAAGAAAGATCAAGAAAGGCTACATATGGGTGTTCGTCGGCATGACAACCGGGCTTGTGTACTTCTTCTATGACGACGGCTCCCGCTCGGCCGAAGTCTTCGAGCAACACATAAAAGGCTTCAACGGAGCCTTCCAGTGCGACTATTACTCGGGATACCGGCATATCGGAATCGGTGGGATGAGCGGGATAAAACGCTTGCCATGCCTGCAGCACATCAAGCGAAAGTTTCTCGATCTGAAAGACAATCCAAAGGCGCAGGAAATAGCAAAGCTCTTCGGACTCCTTTACCACTTCGAGCATCAGCACCGCATAGGCAAAGACGGATGGACGGCGGGAAAGCACCTTGAGTGGAGACAACGATACTCCAAGGTGATGCTCGAGAAAATCCGCATGAGACTGACAGCAGTCAAAGACCGCATCGGCGTGCCACCCGACGACCCGCTGCTCGCCGCCACCGAACATGCACTCAAACAATGGGACGAGATACCACGCATCTTTGCCTCACCCACCTACAGACTCGACAACAACGAAGTCGAGCGAATCAACCGCTACATATCCCTGACCCGTCGCCGACTTACAATCGGCTCCCACTCCGGAGCCGAAGCCGCCGCCCTGTACCACTCTCTTGCGATCACCTGCCACCGCTGCGGAGTCAACGTCTTCGACTACTTCTGCGACATAATCGACCGATGTGCCGCATGGCCGCCAAACACCCCGATCGAAAAATACCGCGACCTGCTTCCCGACCGCTGGAAACTCTCACAAAAATAGCCGCCCAAAACCTGGACGGCTATTTTTTTAAGCTATACCTGCTGTCGCGGACGGTTGTACTCATATTCTAATTGTTGCTTAATAGCTTGGCTAAATATTGTTCAAACATTGACTTGAGCTCATCGGGCGAAACACCGAGCAGATTGAGCTGATGGAAGAACGACGGCATTTCGCCTTCGATAAACGTCTCCTTGCGTAGCTCCGATATTACATGGGGAGCATCGTCGGTGATAAAGAATCCGATTCCACGGCGGTTGAAAATTACTCCTTGACGTTCGAGATATTCATAACTTCTCATGATTGTATTGGCGTTTACTTCAAGAGTCGAGGCATATTCTCGCACCGATGGAATGCGTGCGCCCGGAAGAATCGTACCGAGCAGAATATCGTCGCTAATCTTATCGGCGATCTGTAGATATATGGCCTTGTTGTTTTCTTTGAATTTCATAGGCATTCGATTTTGGCCTACCAGCGGTTGATTGTTTCGGCCTCACGGAAGCGCCTGTAGGTCAGCCAGTAGTTAATTACTGCAACAATAATAGCAAATGCGTCTGCCACATATAATAACCTGTCATCGTTGAGGAATTCAGGCCCGCTATAATATAAATGTGTATCACCATCCGATATATCTAACAGCGAAACAAACCATATTCCAATCCAGACATAGATAAAACAGATCGCAATCATACACACAAATGTCCTCAGCGCTGAATTTTTGGGCCAGACGATGGAACCAAGCAGAAAAAATGACTGGCCAGCAAGAAAATAAAACAACGAATGGAATGCAAGCCTGTTGACAAATCCTATATCAGTCGTCTGGTGAAAAAGAATTTTAGTGACATTCACCGGCCTCACCTCAATGTCAAACATCCAATATGAGCTATATACGCGAATCCAGTCGGCAACGTATGCTATGAGACAGAAAATCAGAATATAGACCGGGACTGCAATCAGCCACTTTATGGCAAATTTCTCAAACTGAGATGCAGGAGTCATGAGTGTTGACAGCGCGCCGGGGGACGTGGCCATGCGTTTGAACGAGTAAGCTGCAACGTAAGCGCCACAGATTAGAAACACAACGGTAATCCATCCTAAAAAATTTTCGATGCTCCACGACGAATAGCATTCAGGCTGGATTCCATTATGATGGCTTCCCCGGGCGACAAGCAGACTGATGATTACAAGCAGCCCGAAAATACCGGCCCAAAAAAGCGCGATCTGTCGCCAATTCTCCTGAAGTTCCTTTCTGACCAGCAATGACATGCGGCCGAAACTAAAAAACTGATTTGTATTCATGTCCAGCGGGAGTATTAACGGTTAAACATATCTTTAAGGAGAGCCCCCTTCAAAAGCGAGAGCTCGAAAAGCGATTCGAGGTTAAGCTCGGTCTCGGAGTCATCGTCGTTGACAAGAACGACATTAGTACCTTCAAACGAAGGCTGAGCATAGAGAGCTGACTCAATAATCTCACGGGAGTCTGTGTTGAAGAATTTCAGACGGGCTGTAATCTCGTCAATACGGCGGTTGAGAAGCACCTGTGAATCATTCATTATAATCACACGGTCGAGCAGACGGTCCACATCCCTCACCTGATGTGTCGAAATGATTATAGCGCGTTCATCGGTCATATTACCGGCAATGAAACGGCGGAACGCACTCTTGCCCGGAATATCCAATCCATTGGTCGGCTCATCCATGAGGAGCAGAGACGTGTTGCATGCAAGAGCGAAACTCATGAAAGCTTTCTTTTTCTGACCCATTGACAAAGCACCGAGATTGAGATCGGCCGACATTCCGAATATGTCAAGATGACGGCGCAAATCCTCATCGGAATAGTTTGGATAGAACCTTGCGTTGGCCTTTACGTAGTCGCCAAGCGATATTCGTGGAAGAGTGAACTCTTCGGGAACGATAAAAATATCGGACAACACAGAGGGGAGACGCAGACGAGTATTTAACCCGCGGAAAAGCACGCTACCCGACTTGGGGGTCAGGAGGCCGGCAATCAGATACAGAAGCGTTGATTTACCCGCCCCATTACGGCCGAGCAGACCGTAGACACCACCGGCCTCGACATCCAGTGAGAAGTCATCGAGTACCGGACGCGATTTGCGGCGATAGGAGAAAGTTATATTTTCGACTTTAAGCATATTGGTGTATTAGTATAATAGTACGCCGCAAAAGTAGACTCAATTTTTGAACCATGCAAATTTTTGACAAAAAATTTTTATTTCACCGTTTTCATGACGGATTTCACACTCATTTCATAAGTAAACAACCAAAAACAACGATTTTACAATTAAAAACATCACATTTCCGACTAAAAACACTATATTTGCATTGTAATACCTCTTGTGAAGGCGATACAAACCATCTAAACATCAATCTTTCCGACCAATCTTAACCAAATAGACTATCTCTCAGTAAAAATCAACAAAAAATTTAACCATGAACCTCCCTCTCAACCTTCGATTGTTAATGGCCTTGACCGTTGCAACAGTTACCGGGACATCTGTCTCCGTTGCAGCAGTGCTGCGTGTTGTGTTCAAGCATGAATGCCCTGAAAGAATCATCGTCGAGCGCAGACTCACCGACCGAGACAATCCGCAGTCGAGCCACTTCTTTCGAGATACGGTCAACGTTACCGACTCAATAGTGAAACTACGTCTCAACATAAGCCAGCCATATATCATTTCAGTTAAAAATCCCGCTTCATTACGCACGGGCTCACTACCAGTCACACTCGGTATCGACGATGAAATGACTCTGACCGTTGACTCAATATTGGAATACGGAAGATATAGCGGGACTCAGTTTGTCGATAGTCTCGACTCATTTTCACGGCAGTAATATGAGTTCTTGGCTAAAAACAATCAGCCATCATACAATCGGCTTAAGAATAGCAGTGCCCTCGACAGCTTTCTGACGACATTTGCCTTATCCCATCTCGACTCCCCGATCGGAGTAATCGCACTCCTCCACGCATCCGACTCCATTCAGGCAAAATATTTCGACGAACTTTCACCAGACCTTGAAAACAGCATTGTCGCCAACCAGTATGCCGAACTGCGTTACAGAGTCCGGAAAACAGAAGCAGTAATAAACGCACGTGCAAATATGACCGTAGGCAAAATCATGCCAGACTTCGCGCTCCCCGACTCCGCAGGACGACGAATCTCACTCGAATCTTTACGCGGGAAATGGGTACTTATTGATTTCTTGGCTACATGGTGTGGTGTATGCCTGCGAGGCTTCCCCGACCTCCGTCAATTTTCAGAAGAATGCGGTGACCGGTGCACAGTCGTGACCATCAACATAGATGACCGGGAGGAAATATGGCGCCCGTTTATAGCCCAACGTGATATGCCTTGGATCAATCTGCTCAACGACACAACAGACCATACAGAAGCAAATCCCGTCAAGGCTTTAGGCATAAATGCCATACCTGTGACAGTCCTTATTGACCCTGAGGGTAAAATCACGGCAATACAACGTGGTGCAGACCCGGAATTTTTACCGAAAATAAAGCATTTAATATCCTCCGGCAGTAGCCATAATGCCGGTTTATAATTGTTTTTAATTAGTATTCAAGCCGAAATACAATGAAATTACTTAAATTTAGGTATGGTAAGAGCAGGAATCCAGTAGTAATTTTGCATCATGTAAATGACACATTTCCGAATGCTCATTTACGATAGATAATTCATACGAAATTGAAGATAATTTATACGAAATTTGATAAAAAACACTTGGACAATACAAGGCATGCTCAAGCAGAATCAGATCTGCTTAAAAAGCTGGCTTCTGTAATCTATTTTTGAAATTGATGCTATTGTTTAAAACGGCGTGGCCGATGGTTGTGAAACCCTCTTCCACGCCGGTTTTTTATTGTCATTAGCTAATCAGGGGAAACTCCGGTCTGAACGGACAGCACTATAATATAAACGCCCCAATCCTGCATTCAGACCATCGCAGGAATGGGGCTTGTTGGGTCATAGGACCGTGTATCGCAACCGGCTGTTACTTGTTCAGATTGTATACGGTGCGACGGATGTATGGCTTAAGCGCCGGCACTTTCTCGGCAAGCGCATTGACCGCAAGGCGCGACACCACTATGCCGCCATACACATTAAGATGTGTATTGTCTATGCGTCCGTTGGGCGCGAATTCATATTTTCCGACAGGCATCCACATGAAAAGATCCTTAGAGCTGTCTTTTCCAAGCCCTGCACAAGTTCATGCGTAAGAGTGTTCATGTCGACAAACACCACACCCATCTCCTCGGCTACATTCTTAGGAGCTATGCGGTAGTCACCGTGAGTGTCCACAAGCGTATCGCCTTCGGCCGGATAATTTTCAAGACCTTTTTTCCAAGTTTTCTGACGGTCATCGGTCTGTGCGGCAGCAATGCCGTTGGCAGGGAAATTACGGCGCACGATAGAATTCATCAGAATCGGTGTGCCGCCTTTCTCGCGTGTCTCGTTTACAAACTTCTTAAGATTGGCATCGAAAGTCGAGCCGGGAACAGTGTAGCGGTCAGGACTTTTAGCTTTCTCATCGTTGTGACCGAACTGGATGATCACATAATCACCCGGACGGATCTGTTCGCGCACTTTCTCCCAACGACCTTCGTCAATAAAGCTCTTTGAGCTGCGACCGTTGACTGCGTGGTTGTCAACCTTGATGGCACCTTCGAGATAGATTGGCAGCATCTGTCCCCAGCCACGCTCCTGATTCTCTTTGTCGAGAGGCTTGTTGGCCATGGTAGAGTCACCGATCATAAAAACTGTGATAGTGTCAGCGGGCACTTGCGCAAAAGCCATGACAGGCAGCGCCAATGCAAGAAGCAATGATGAAATAAATTTCATGATAGCGAATTATTGTTTAAGGTATTTTTGATTAATATTACGCAACGACAATCATTCCGCTGCAAGCATCTGCAAATTTAGACATAATATCTGTTTTAAGATTAAACCTTAGGTCTGACACAGTCTTTTCATTAATCTTTTTTAACCTTAAACGGCCATGAATCGGCATTGCCGCTTTAACCGTGAACCATGTTCATTCATTAATCATGCTATATCAATCCGCTCTGACCGATAGCAATCCGGGCGTGTGATTTGATTTCTTTTGGGATAAGTGTTAACTTTGCGAAAAATATCATTATTGCATTGCAATTTTGCCTTAAACTGACCATCATAGACTTCAATACCGATGACATTCAAGAACTTACTTTATGCTGCAACGCTCACTCTTCCGTTGCAGGGATTCGTGGCATGCCAGAACGCCTCTGCTGCCATTGACCGTCAGGCTCTTGTAGAGCGAAACAATCCACACGTCACTGCAATCGACACTATGGCCTCGCTCTCGGTGGGCAACGGCGAGTTTGCTGTGACTGTCGATGTGACCGGCCTGCAATCGTTCCCCGGACTCTACAGCAAAGGCGTGCCTTTAGGTACACAGAGTCAGTGGGGATGGCACAGTTTCCCTAACCCGAAAGACCTTAAATTTGAGGAAACACTCAAAGATTATGACTTCGGACGCGGACGCATGGAGCCTTACTCAGTGCAGTTCAAGGAAAAAGGACGCAACAATGACGCCGCCAACTGGTATCGCGTAAATCCTCATCGCCTCCATCTCGGCGCACTCGGATTTGCCGGTCTCAATCCCGAACAGATTTCGGACATAGACCAGACGCTCGATATGTGGAACGGCGAAATTCGCTCCGACTTCAAGGTCGACGGAGCGCCGGTGAGTGTCCGCACCTATGTTCACCCCGAAAAAGACATGGTTGCCGCCACCATCAAATCAGAAAAACGTCTTACTGTCGCACTCCGTCTCCCCTACCCGACAGGAGGCCACTGCGACGACGCTTGCAACTGGAATGCAGACTCTCTCCATGTGACAGAAATCATAGCCTCTGACGCCAACCACGCACTCCTGCGCCACAGCCTTGATTCGACATCTTATTATATCAATCTCGCATGGACCGGCGCTGAGACACCTGTAATGACAGGACGAAACACTGCGACTATAACCCCGACCGCCGACGAATGGACAATCACTGCCACATTCTCGCCTGAAGCCACAGACAACACCAATCCTACCGCTTCAGAAACCCGCGAAGCAGCTTCAGCCTACTGGACCGGCTTCTGGAAGAATGGCGGTGTTGTCGACTTCAGCAACTGTACAGACCCTCGCGCATCGGAACTCGAACGCCGTGTCGTACTCTCACAATATCTCCTTGCAATCCAATGTGCAGGCTCGACACCTCCTCAGGAAACCGGACTCACCTACAACTCATGGTTCGGAAAATTCCACATGGAAATGATCTGGTGGCATCAGGCTCAGTTCGCCCTATGGGGACATCAAGACCTCCTCAACCGCACACTTCCTTGGTATGAAAGCTCTGCCGATGTGGCTCGCAGCATCGCTGAACGCCAAGGCTTCAAAGGTCTACGCTGGATGAAGATGACCGATCCCTCAGGCATCGAAGCCCCCTCAAAGGTAGGCTCATTCCTCATCTGGCAGCAGCCCCATCTGATCTATCTCGCCGAACTTCTCTACCGTGCCGATAATGACTCCACAGTGGTCGACCGCTATTACGACCTTGTACAAGGTACTGCCGAATTCATGGCTGACTTTGCCGACAAGGATTCACTCGGCCGGTACACGCTCAAAGGCATTATCCCCGCACAGGAAACACTTCGCGCAGCCGAAACAGTCAATCCTCCTTTCGAGCTGTCATACTGGCACTTTGCGCTCAACACAGCTCAGAAGTGGCGCGAACGCAAGGGTCAGCCACGCGTAGCTGAATGGGATGAGATCATTGCAAATCTCTCACCGCTCGCAGCAAAAGACAGCCTCTATCTCGCGGCAGAGACTGCGCCCGAAACCTACAGCGACATCCGCCTGACATCAGACCACATGGCCGTGCTCGCAGCCGTCGGCATCCTGCCTCACTCTCCGCTGGTAAAACCCGACATCATGGACAATACCTTCGACTGGGTATACGATAATTGGAACTGGGACAAGACTTGGGGCTGGGACTACCCGACAACAGCCATGAACGCGGTTCGTCTCGGACATCCTGAAAAGGCGATCAACGCCCTGCTCATGGACAAGCGCACCAATACTTATCTCCCCAACGGACACAATTATCAGGATGACCGTCTGCGCTGCTATCTTCCCGGCAACGGAGGACTGCTCACAGCTGTCGCTCTCATGTGTGCCGGATGGGACGGATGTGAGGTAGAGAATCCCGGTTTCCCCAAGGACGGAACTTGGGATGTCCGCTGGGAAGGCATCAAGCCTCTTCCCTAATCAGGAGATATTCGTCATAACTCATGTTCCATGCACTCAGAATCAAAACGATTTCATCAATACCACCACTCTTGAAATTAACAATCAATTTTAAACAGATTCTTACAAGCGCAATCCTTCTTGCAGCCACAGGATATGTGGCTGCAAGAAGCGAAATGCGTCCGAGCCACTACGTTGCCGATGGCAATTCGGCCATAACAGTCAACGGTCAGGCAAAATTCAACCGTGCTCTCTACGGCGCACATAGCGGATTCCGTATTGATTGCTCCGACACTCCTGAGTTCGGCATCTATCTCCCGCGAATGGGTGGCAATCTATGCCTGACCCTCCCTGAAGGGAAATGTACCGCCCGCTACACACCGGGCCGTATGGATTATGAACAGGGCGGCGTTAAGGTCGAAGCTCAGGTGATGCGAAGCGAGGACATGGCTCTCTGGGCAATCACAAACACGACCAATAAAACAGCCAGTATCCCCGTGCGTTTCGGAGGTGTCGCTGACAAGAAATTCTATCGTGAAGGTGACCTCGGAGTGGATGATCCCACATGTTTTGACCTAAAACCTGAATATTGCACAGGAAATGTCTATACCGTAAAAGGAGATAAAATAAACATCGAGTATGGCAAAAAACAACGCTCGACCCTCACGCTTGTAATCCCTGCAAAAAGTTATAAAATCACAGACCTCCCATCATACGAAGGCACACTCTCCATCAAACCCGGGAAAAAAGTATATCTCGCACTTTTCCCTGCGTCCGACGCGCCTAAAGCGTCTCTCGAATCTCTTTTCAAAAAGCGGAAAACGAACGTGAACAATTGGCCTCAAGCGTCACATTCAAGACTCCCGACGAATGGCTCAATCCGATAGGCGGAGCGCTCGCAGTAGCAGCCGACGGAATCTGGAGTGGACAGGCTTGGCTTCATGGTTCTATCGGATGGCGCACTCCTCATCTTGGATGGCGCGGTGCTTACGTCGGTAATGCCGTAGGCCGTCATGACCGTGCGCTTACCCACCTCAACACCTACGCTTCAAACCAGATTACCGACATTCCGGCCGTTCTTTCCCACCCGCGTCAGGACTCCGTGCTAAACCTTGCACGGGCCGAAAAAAAATGGGGCACCCCAATGTATAGCAACGGCTACATCTGCCGCCGCCCCAGAAAGAAGGACGAAATGTCGCACTATGACATGAACCTCGTATACATTGACGCTATGCTGCGACATTTCCGTCACACAGGCGACAAAGAGGCCATGCAATCGCTATTCCCCGTGATTAAACGACATCTTGAATGGGAAAAACTCAACTTTGATCCCGACGGCGACCATCTTTATGACGCATATTGCTGCATCTGGGCGAGCGATGCCCTTTATTACAGCGGCGGTGCGGTAACACATTCATCGGCCTACAACATGTTTGCAAACCGTCTGGCAGCACAGGTAGCCGAAGCCATCGGAGAAAATCCCGAACCATACCGACGCGAAGCGGAAGCGATAGCCGAAGCTATTGATTCGAACCTGTGGATGTCCGACCGTGGGCATTGGGCCGAATATCGCGATGCAGGAGGCAAACAGCGTCTACATCCTTCTCCGGCTGTATGGACAATCTATCACGCAATCGACTCTGAAATCGCCGATAAATTCAAAAACTACGCAGCTACGTGCTACATTGACCGTGAGATCCCCACATACCGGTCGAAGGCGAAGGGGTGGACAGCGGTCTCTACACCATCTCCACCACAAACTGGAAACCATATTCATGGAGCATCAATAATGTTGCTATCGCTGAAGTCATGCACACAGCTCTTGCCTATTGGCAGGCAGGACGTTCCGACGAAGCATATAAGCTGATGAAAGCCGTGGCAATGGACAACATGTATCTTGGGGCATCACCTCTAAATTTCGGACAGATCAGCCACTACGATGCCGCCCGAGGGGAATGCTACAGAGATTTTGCAGACCCGATAGGAGTCTGGAGCCGCGCATTGACCGAAGGTCTTTTCGGTGTTCGCCCCGACCTGCTGGCCAAAAATCCTGCTGTCGCACTTATTCGGGATTCCCTTCAGAGTGGAATGAAGCGTCGGTAACACTGCCCGACATCTCGTATTCATTCAAGCGTGACGGCAGACGGTCGGTATATAAAATCAATAACCGCTATGGGAAAAACTCGTCGTTAAAGCTAACCATTCCGGCTAAGGGCATAAAAAGCGTAAAAGTCAACGGCAGTGAAACGGCATGGGACGCAGAAACTGATGCAATCGGCTCTCCGCGTATCACTGTCAATGGCGGTACGGCCACCGATCTCACAATTGAAATAATCGAGGCAGACTCATTCACGCCGTCTCCGACAGGACGACTCCATACAGAAGGCCCTGTAACATTCCGCGAGATGAACGCCGGAAATTTATCATGGTGGATGCCTGAAGTAAATGCACTGTCTCCTTCTGTCGCTGTTCCGGCAAACGGATTTAACGACATCCGCAACGGCCTTTGCGAACCGATCGATCTCACCGCTTCATATAATGCATCTGTAACAGATATATTCCGCAACGAATACCTTTCGCCCCGTCCTAATGTCACTACACTCCAGCTCCCGAAGCAAGGCATAGGCGAATGGTGTCATCCCAAGCTTACTGCGGAAATCGACGACTCCGGCCTCCGCTCACGACTCGCAAAAGACAGTGGCATTCTGAAAACCGAGAGTGGCATACCTTTTGCCCTCCCTGCAGAGGGAAGCAACATACTATTTACTTCACTTTGGGACAACTATCCTGACAGTGCGAAAATCAGCCTTTCGGGCCGGGCATCACATCTCTACCTGCTCATGGCCGGTTCGACAAACCACATGCAATGGGGTATGGAAAACGGAAGACTCCGTGTCAGATATACAGACGGGACAGAAAGTGTCACACCACTCATCAATCCCCACAACTGGGCACCGATAGAACTTGATTTCTATCACGACGATTATGCCTTCGCACAAGCTCCCGGGGCGTTACCGCCCTATCGTCTTCATCTGAAGACAGGACGCATGAGCCGTACTCTCGGCGCCGAACTCGGCATAAAAGGTGTCGGCGACAGATTCATTGAAGGCGGAGCAGGCATCGTCCTTGACATGCCCGTGGATTCGTCACGAGAACTGTCATCTCTATCTCTTGAGACTCTTTCCGGCGATGTGGTCATCGGCCTGATGGGACTGACCATCCAGCGTGCAGAATAACTGATTAAAAACTTTCTGACTATCAATTCGTATATGAACCGTTTTCAAAGCCTTTTAGCCATCGGCATGCTGGCGGTGACGGCATCACAAGCATCGACTCCCGCTAAAAACGACACGAAGGCGACTGACTGGTATCCTGTGACCGTAGAAAACCGCCCGTTCGTGCGCTGGTGGTGGCTCGGAAGTGCCGTTGACCCCGAAGGTCTGACATTCAATATCGAGGAGTTTGCTAAAAAAGGACTCGGAGGCGTGGAAATCACTCCAATCTACGGAGTGAAAGGAAATGAAGCCAACGACATCTCATACCTTTCACCGAAATGGATGGAAATGCTCGGCCATACAATCGCCGAGGGCAATCGTCTCGGTCTTCAAATCGACATGAACAACGGTACGGGCTGGCCTTTTGGCGGTCCGGAGGTCACTACCGACTATAGCGCCCGCAAACGTGTCGTCGAATCATGGACGGTAGCACCCGGAAAGAAAATTACTGACAGAATTGCTCCTAAAGACGCAAAACAGCGTCCTGTCGCTACGCTTCAGGCAATCATAGCCTGTAACGGAGACAAACGCCTTGACATAACCTCCAAATTAAGGAAAGATTCAATCCTGTCGTGGAAAGCGCCCAAAGGCAATGGAGACTGGACAGTCTATGCCCTGTTTTCAGGACGCACATTCCAAAAGGTAAAGCGTGCAGCCCCCGGCGGGGAAGGATTAGTGGTAAACCACTACGACAGTACGGCAATAAATCATTATCTCGACCGTTTCGACCGGGCCTTCAAAAGCTCCGGCTGTCCCATTCCAGACACGTTTTTCAACGATTCGTATGAAGTCTACGGTTCTGACTGGGCCGACAACATGCTTGACGAGTTTTATAGTGACCACGGTTATAGACTCGAAATGTATCTTCCGGAATTTCTTGACAATAAAAACCACGATGATCTTCGCTCGCGGCTTGTCAGAGACTACCGTGCGACTCTCGCACGCATGCTCCGTGATAATTTCACCGAAGTATGGATGGCACGTGCCCACCGCAACGGAGCACGCATACGTAACCAGAGCCACGGTTCTCCCGCAAACATCATAGACCTGTATGCAGCTGTCGACATTCCGGAATGCGAGTCATTCGGTCAGACGGATTTCTCTATACCCGGACTAAATCAGGACGGACCGACGCGTCCGAGCGACGCCGACCCTGCAGTGTTGAAATTCGCTTCGTCGGCAGCCCATCTCACAGGCAAACGACTGACCTCAGCCGAAACCCTCACATGGCTGACAGAACATTTCCGCACTTCTCTCTCCCGCTGTAAACCGGAGCTTGACCAGATGTTCTGCTCAGGCGTGAACCATGTCTATTTCCACGGTGCACCCTATTCACCCAAAGGCGCAAAGTTTCCCGGATGGATGTTTTACGCATCAATCAACATGTCGCCTACCAACAGCATCTGGCAGGATGCCGATTCATTGTTCGGATATGTAGCCCGTTGCCAGTCATTCCTCTCGGCAGGTGTGCCGGACAATGACTTCCTGCTCTATTTCCCTATCGAGGAGATATGGCAGCGACAGGGAGGCAATCCATATCTAATGTTCGACATCCACAAGATGCACCAGCGCATGCCTGACATCAAACGTGCCATTGCCGAAATCATCAAGGCCGGTTACGATGCCGACTATATCTCGGATGAATTGCTCAATGCTATCGAGGTCAGTGCTGACGGACGTATCAAAGCCAAAGGAGGGGCAAACTACGGTGCGATAATCGTACCGCCTGCCCGCTTCATCCAGCCGGCCACACTCAACCGTCTGCTCACTCTGGCAAAAGAAGGGGCTTCAGTCCTGTTTATAGGCTGTCTGCCGTCTGATGTCCCGGGACTATCCAAGATGCAGGAACGCCGCGACAGTCTCAAAAGACTAACGGCCGAGCTACCGTCAATCACCGGCAAAGCCACTGCCACATCATATGGTAAAGGACGCATAATCACAGCTCCTGATTTTTCCGGCGCATTGCTGCTGACAGGAATAAAGCCGGAAAGCATGCGTCTCGACAACGGTCTGTCGATGATACGCCGACGCAACGAAAGCGGAGGTCACAACTATTTCATCTCGCTTTTGGAGAACCGGCCTCTCGACGGATGGGTCACATTGACAAATCCGGCCACCGCAGTCGAAATCTTCGATCCCGTGAGCGGCCGCAGAGGTTTGGCACAGACGCGCAAATCCGCAAGCGGAGAAACGCAGTTACGCCTTCAGCTCGAACCCGGAGAGTCTCTGTTGCTAAAATCATTTCCGACAGCCGTATCCGGCGCTCCGCAATGGGCCTACGTGGAAGCAAAAGGCCAACCCATGACCATCGACAAAGGCTGGTCTGTATCATTCCCGAAAACCGAACCTGCCATTCCGGGAACATTTGCGACTGACACACTCACCCAATGGTGCAATATTCCAGTCGCAGACGCCGCCGTATGTCTCGGAACAGGGCGCTACACTGTCGAATTCGTCATTGAAAATCCCTCAATAGCCGACGACTGGCTGCTTGACCTCGGAGATGTCCGCGAAAGCGCCGATATCAGAGTCAACGGGCAACCGGCAGGCAAAGTATGGAGCGTTCCGTTTACGCTCCGAATCGGACATCTGCTGCGCCCGGGCGTCAACACTCTTGAGATCGACGTGACCAATCTTCAGGCCAACAGAATCGCCGATTACGAACGTCGCGGTGTCAACTGGCGCATATTCAAGGATGCAAACATAGCCTCCGTCACCAATGCCAAGAAATTCAGTTTCGGAGAGTGGCCGGCAATACCTTCGGGACTTAATTCAAAGGTGACTCTGACACCTCTTACCCTTTCGAAATAAACCAATCCCTCCGATAAATCAAAACCAATCATCATGAAAAAATTATTGCTACTCGCGTTAGCCGCACTGCTTGCGCTCCCCTCAATCGCAGCAGAGCAGCTGCCTCCACGTAAAAAAACTCTTGAGACTCTTATCAAAGTCAACGATCATTACCTCAAAAAACATCCGGACCCACTGCTCGGCATTCCTTATTATTCCCGCAAGAAGGTCTATGAAGCAAATATCTGGACCCGCGCTGTCTATTTCGAAGGTCTGATGGCTCTCCACTCGATTTATCCCGACAACCGCTATTATGATTATGCCTATAAGTGGGGCGACGGATTCAAATGGGGCATCAGACGCGACGACACGACGACACGCAATGCCGATAACTATTGCTGCGGTCAGACCTACGTAGACCTCTACAGACTGACTCCCGAACCTCAGATGCTCACCAAGACAAAAGCCTGCATGAACATGCTTATCAACACTCCGCAGGTTGATGACTGGACATGGATCGACGCTATCCAGATGGGCATGCCTCTACTTGCCAAAATGAGTGCCCTCACAGGCGACCAGCGCTACAACGAAAAGGCATGGGAAATGTATGAGTGGTCACGCAACACACTCGCAGGTGGTCTGTACAATGAAAAAGAAGGTCTATGGTGGCGCGACAAGGACTTTGTGCCCCCCTACAAAGAACCAAACGGGAAAAACTGTTATTGGTCGCGTGGAAACGGATGGGTCGTAGCGGCGCTCGTGAAAGTGCTACAGGAACTTCCTGAAAACGCCCCGCACCGCGACGTATATATCAAAGACCTCAAAGCCATGTGTGAAGCTGCGGCCAAATGTCAGCGCTCAGACGGTTTCTGGAACGTAAGTCTGCATGACGAAAGCAATTTCGGAGGAAAAGAAACCACAGGAACAGCCCTCTTTGTCTACGGAATGGCATGGGGAATCAACAACGGCATCCTCGACCGTGAAAAATATCTTCCCGTTGTCACCAAAGCATGGAATGCCATTGTCAACGAAGCCATCCATCCTGACGGCTATATCGGATATGTACAGGGCACAGGCAAAGAGCCGAAAGACGGCCAGCCGGTAGCATACGATTCAAAGCCCGACTTTGATGACTACGGTACAGGATGCGTGCTCCTCGCAGGCACGGAAGTCTACAAACTGTAAGGCTTAAAACATCGATAAAAAACAGACCCGAAAACTACAGTGAATTTCCGGGTCTGTTTTTATTCGAGATTATCGTATTATAAGATTTTCGGAGTCTGTCGCGACATAAGTCTCGCGCTCGTCGGGAGCTATAGTCTCGACTGTGACATTGTCAAATGTTATGTTGCGTGTATGATTAAGCCAGAAACCCTTGGCAGGAAGAATACCCCACATGGTCGATTCGGGATATTCCGCTCTTTTCTCGTCATCGGGAGCTGGAGTCACACTCTGACCGCCATGATGACGGATACGGATATTGCGCAATTCAACATCACAAACAGGATGGCCTTCAAGACCTGTGATAGAAGAGCCTGTCGGACCGGCCTCGTCAATCATTATGTCATGAAGGCAGATCCGCTCCATTTTCCCGACACCGTTGACAGGCACATCGGGAGAATAAGGGCGAGCACGGTCGGCAAGACGTATGAATATCGGTGATTCAGTACCACGGATGGTTACATCACCTATATCGATATTGCTCATCACTCCTCCGTCGACAATCTCAAGCACGATAGCTCCGTGACCGATGCCACCGGGATAACCGAAATACTGGCTTGACTGGTCGGAAGAAGGCTTCACGGCAATTCCACGGATTATGATGTTACGGAAACCGCCGTTAGTCTCTGTCCCCAGTTTGATGGCATTGCAGTGACTTGACACTACACAGTTGCTGATGACAATGTCCTCGCAGAGTCGTGGCGAAGTGCTTTTAAGCGTAATCGCATCATCGTCGGAGTCTGCTATCATATTTGACACCGTAACGTCGTGACATCCGTCAAGGTCAAGGGCATCATTGTTATAATTATTACGGTTAATGACTGTGATACCGTCAATCCTTACCTTGTCACATGCAAGATAATGCTGCATCCAGCACCCTGAATTTTTTAATGTCACGCCTGATACTTTCACCCCATTGCAACAGATAAAGCGCAAGAGATGCGGACGGGTGATGCCCTCGTCGTTCCACGATAGCTTCGGGAAAGCCTTTCCACGGCCATCTATCGTACCCTCTCCTGTAATGGCTATATTGTCGGCCTTATCGGCATAAATCAGCTGAATTGTTGGCGTATGCGTACGGAGTGAGACATAATCAGTCGTGACCGGAGTATAATCACTGATGTCGGTACTGCCGTAGAGAGTCGAGCCATTTTCAAGATTTAACGTCACATTGCTTTTCAGAAATATACTTCCGATTTTATAACTGCCCGACGGGACGGTCACTGTCCCGCCTCCGGCAGCCGAACATGCGTCAATAGCCTGCTGTACAGCCTCCGTACTGAGTTGTGTCGTATCGCTGACAGCGCCGTAGTCTGTTATGCTGTGGACTGCTGCAGCGGCCTCGTCACATCCAAAGGACATAACCAGCAGACCTAACACCCCTGCGGCAAAAATATCTGAGAATTTCATACTTTCAGAACTTCTAAGCCACATCACTCAGCGAAAGTTATTTCAATAGTTCCCACATCCTGAAGTCTGATGTTCTTGTTCTTCGATTTAACGTTGGTGACAGTCATGTTCTCGACAGGCATTTCCGGCAGGCCCTTTGCCTGAATAAGCAGACGGCATTCACCGACAGTAAAATCGTCGACATGGATGTCGCTGAAACGCGGAGTGACTTTTCCGACAGGCTGGGCCGGAAGACGTTCGGCCAGTGCACCCATCCATGACGGGCTACCGAGCATGTCCATCTGGATAGCAGGACCGTTGGCCTTCGAAACCTTCACATTCCTGATCCAGATATTTTCCGCACCGCCTCCACGCGGACGGCGAGTCTTGAAATAAAGAGGCATGCGGGGCTCTTCCATCACCACATTCTCGGCATATACGTTTCGGATAAACCCGGCAGTCTCGGTGCCGACAGTAATGCCGCCCACACCTCTTTTCACGCGGCAGTTACGGATTACGATATTCTGCGTCGGACGGCCAAGGTCGACAGCCTCCTCTCCACGGCCGGACTTCAATGTAAAGCAATCGTCGCCACAATCGAGAGTTGTGTTTTCAATAAGAGCATTCACACTTGAATCAATGTCGATTCCGTCGGTACGCGGATGTCCGTGACTGTTGACAGTAACGCCTCGTATAATTATATTCTCACAATAGACAGGAGCGATATTCCAGAAAATCGATCCGTCGAGAGTGACATCCTCAATAAGAATCCCCTTGCATCCGACCGGACCTATGAATGTCGGCATATAGATCTTGTCGAGAGTGGCCTCACGCGCCGCGCCTGATTCAATGCTCTTTTCTGCCGTCACCGACAAGCCTGTATCCATCTTGCCCGTAATCTCACACTCGCGCGAAGGAGCTTTAAGATGACCTTTGCCGGTAACCGCTATATTTTCCGCGTTGTTTGCATATATCATCGCACCGAGCGACTTCACATCCGCTCCTTCATAGCGCGAATCAACCAGAGGCAGATAGTCGGCTATATCGCCTGTGAATTCAAGTGTAGCACCCTCCGATATATGCAGATTGACATTGCTCTTAAGCATGATACGCCCTGAAAGCCATTCGCCTGCAGGAACGAGCACCGTGCCCCCGCCTTTAGCCGACACCCGGTCAATCGCTTTCTGGATAGCTGCGGTCGAGAGTTTTCCGGGCCTTGCACCTGTCTTGGCTATACTGACCGTATAGTCAGGAAACGACGGAGCTTTCATGTTGACTACTTCATTTACGAATGCCGGCATCTCGAAAGCTGCGGTCTGGGCGCAGGCAGCAATTGACAGCACTGTGGATACAAATAGGGTAATAAGTCTGTTCATGTTTACTTTGATTAGATTTATATGGCAAATTTACGCTTTTCCTTACGTTTTCACGAAATATTTGCTAAATTTGTGGCATGAAGCCTTTGCTCCACACCGTCTTTATCATGATACTGACCGCAATCCTCAACGCTTGCGGTAAAGGAGGAGACGCGCCGGCTCAAAGCTATCCCGACAGGAGCAAATTCAAAATCATAGGCATCGATATCAGCGCCCACAACGGAGAAATCGATTTTAGAAAGGTTGCATCCGACGGCATATCTTTTGTAATCATAAAAGCGACAGAGGGCGGAACATTCAAGGACCGCAGGTTCATCGATAATCTGCGCGAGGCCCGCAAGGCCGGTCTAAAGGTAGGTGCATACCACTTTTTCCGATTCGACACACCCGGCTACATGCAGGGTCTGAATTTTCTTAATTCATTGCAGTCACGGGAACTCGACCTTCCACTGATTATAGATATCGAAGAGTGGACAAATTCCAACAGCCAACCCACTCCGATGGTGCTCAACCGCCTGACAGAAATGATTGACCACCTTGAATCACACGGACACAGGGTGATGCTATATACGAACAAAAACGGCTTTGCCCGTTTCGTCAGAGGCCGTCTTGAAGGCTACCCGCTCTGGATCTGTTCTCTTATCGACGAGCCGCATGGGATCGAATGGAAACTATGGCAAGGCACTCATAACGGCAGGGTAAACGGCATCGACCATCCGGTCGATATCAACGCATTCTACGGTTCGGCGGCAGAGTGGATGGAATTCCTGTCACCTACGGGTGAAACCACGTCGGACAATATGCAATAAATAACCTCATCCACACGTTTATAATCAGATAAACCATCTTCATTATCCACCATCACGGCCTCTGTTCCATAATCCGAAGGCCGAAATTCACTGGTATTCTACATGAGAAGTTTCATCCGACACATCTTTGCGTTATTCACAATATCTTTTGCATCCGCTTTCACAACACACGCCTTTACTCTTGATACCTACGCTGAGTCATCCGTCCTCTCCTCAGGGCGATGGATAAAGGTGAGCGTGACTGAAAGCGGCCTACACATCATCCCAACTTCGACTCTGCGAGCATGGGGATTCAGCGACCCGTCGGCGGTAAGAATTTTCGGATATGGAGGAGCACGTATCTCCGACCAGCTTTCACGTGCCAACTATGTTGACGACCTTCCTGTCGTCAAAAGCGAACTGACTGCAAACGGAATCATATTCTATGCCCAAGGACCGGGGGTGTGGAAACAGGAACGTGATGATATTTTCACTCATTCTCTCAATCCATACTCCACGAAAGGATATTATTTCCTGACTGACTCACGTCCGGATACAGACAGCTCGATATCCACAGAAGGTGGTTCGCCGACCGATGGTGCAGCGACTACATTCACCGAGCGCATCTACCATGAACTTGATCTTGTGACTCCGGCTGAAAGCGGCCATCAGCTTGTCGGCGAGGATTTCCGCTACACATCCAACCGGACATTCAATTTCCAGTTGCCGGGAAATGCTGCCGACAGCGTATGGATGCAGTGTGATTTTTTTGCAAAAAGCACCTCTTCCCCCGTCCAGCTCTCGTTCACAGCCAACGGACAGAAACTGGCATCGGCCTCAGGAGACCGTGTCCCTGCGACAGCCGAATGGGGACGTACCGCAACCATACGCAAACGCTTCCCCTTATCCGGCAATTCTCTCGCACTCGGCATAGGCATCAGCATAAGTTCCCCGATCAGCCTTGCAAATCTTGACAGAATATTGCTGACCTATACACGCGAAATCTCAATGCCGACATCTGGACCACTGATTTTCACTGCTACCAACAGGTCGGTGAAACTCAAAGGCATCAAAGCTGACACAAGAGTCTGGGACGTAACCAATCCGAACACACCCATAGCAATGCCAGTGACAACAACATCTGACGGGGCAGGAGCTTGGACAAGCGACTATAACGGCCTACGCACCTATGCAGCATGGTCTTCAACGGTAGGGCTTCCCAATCCTCGTTTCGTGGGCAACGTCGCAAATCAGGATCTGCATGCAAAACAGACTCCCGACATGATTATCATTTCGCCGTCACAGCTACTTGAACAAAGCCGTAGGATAGCAAATCTCCACTCGGCTGCGCCACGCAATCTTGAGGTGCTTGTGATACCCGAAGAACAGGTCTATAATGAATTCGGTTCCGGAGTAGCTGACCTCAATGCTTTGCGGCGCATGCTAAAGATGTTCTATGACCGTGGCAATGCCTCGGGCGCGGAACATACACTGAAGTATGTACTCCTTATGGGTGGCGCACATCACGACCATCGCAGACTGACAAGTGCGATGGCCGGAAGTTCAGCCATCACACTGCCGATCTGGCAAAGCGAGCTCTGCGACGGTGAAAGCAGCTCATATTGTTCTGACGATCCGCTGGCTTTTCTCGAAGACAATTCAGGTCTGAGCATTGCATCCGACCGTCTCAGTGTCGCAGTCGGACGTATACCAGCCCGTAGCGTAAGCTCCGCCAAGAATTATGTCGACCGTCTGATTTCATATGTAAACAATCCCCCGAAAAGCGAATGGAGAAACCGCATACTCATGTTTGCAGACGATGGGAACACGGGCCAGCACATGGAACAGTCAGACGCGATGGAAGACACCATGCGCACCAATTCTTCAGGACGCGGTTTTACCTATCACAAAGTCTACATAGATGCCTATGAACTTCGCAACGGAACTTCGGAAGAGGCCAAGAAAAAAGTTTCGTCACTTTTCGATGACGGAGTAGTAATCTGGAGCTATATCGGTCACGGAGCAATCAACAATCTGTCAGGCGACGGCATATTCACATCCACCTACCTTAACAATCTCTATCTGCGTCACCCGTTCTTTTTCTACGGTGCGACGTGCACCTTCGGACAACTCGACGGCAACGCCACTTCCGGCATGGAATCGCTCATCATGACCGACGGTGGAGGAGCAATCGGTGGGTTCTGCGCCACCCGCCCTGTCTACATCTCCCTCAACGGTCCGCTCTCAAAAGAATCCGGAATAGAATTCACCAGACGCGAAGCTGACGGCAACTTCCAGCCGGTTGGCGAAGTGTTCCGTCGCGCAAAAAACAGCCGCAAAGGAGATGACAATGTAAGACGCTACATACTTTTTTCCGACCCGGCTCTCCGGCTGGCAACTCCGGCCAATAATATACGTCTGCTTTCAATCAACGGCCAGGAAGTCTCCGAGGATTCACAACCGACGATTGCCGCCCGATCGCAGACTGTCGTACGCGGAGAAATCTGCGATCCGGACGGAAACCGCATAGAAGGGTTCAACGGCTGGCTGTCGCTGTCGCTCTACGATGCCGAGCGCAGCATCACGAGCTTAGGCCGTAAAGTCGGCGACGACGAAGGGAAAAAACATACGTTCGAAGAACAAGGTGAACGCCTCTATGCCGGACGCACACAGGTGACCGACGGAATTTTTGAAATCATAATCCAGATGCCGTCGGAAATTGCCGACAATTATCGTCCGGCCACTGTCTCGATGTTCGCCTCGGCCGACGACGGACAGGAAGCTTCGGGCGTATGCCGCGACCTCTATGCCTACGGACTTGAAGAGAACGCGCTCCCCGACGACGTTCCACCGGTGATTGAATATCTCTATCTGAATCACGATTCGTTCAAACCCTCTGATGCCGTCGATGCCAATCCCATGCTTATAGCCCGCGTCAGTGACGATACAGGGCTCAATATGTCAAGTGCCGGCATCGGACATCAGATGTCCATATCTATTGACAAAGACCAGAGCTTCACGGATGTATCATCGCGCTACACGCCCGATTCCGACGGATCACCTGCCGGGACAATCCTTTATCAGCTTCCTGAACTTACCGCCGGAAACCATACGGCGACCCTAAAAGTCTGGGATACGGGGGGAAATTCCACTTCCGCAACAATCGATTTCTTCGTAAATCCTGACCTCGCGCCCAAGATCTTTGATATATATTCCGATGCCAATCCTGCCACAACCGAAGCCAATTTCTATGTGAACCATAACCGGCCGGACGCTATGCTGACAGTAAAAATCGAGATTTTCGATTTCAACGGCACTCTTATGTGGACATCTGAGACCAGCGGACGCGCCGACATGTATGCTTCAGCACCGGTCACTTGGAATCTCACAACTACATCAGGCTCGAAAGTATCGCGTGGCATCTACCTTTACCGTGCGACAATTTCATCTGGCGGCAAATCTTCATCCTTGACAAAACGTCTCGCCGTAGCGCCTCAATAAACGGCAATCCCACCCATGGCAACAGGAATAGAACTGTTAAATCGCGGACTGCCCGTAAAAGATTGTGAACATTTGACGGGATAAAGCTTTTATATTAATATCTGTTATTAATATTTATTTATGAAAAAGCTATTTCTATCCATCGCAATTGTTGGCGCTGTCATGATGGCAGCGTGCAGCGCAGAAAAGAAAGCCGAGGACAAAGGTGCAGAACTCAAGGCTAAAATCGAGAACTGTACAAATCCTGACAGTCTGAAAATTTATATCCAGCAGGCCAAGGATTATGCCGACAAGCTCGTCAAGGAAGGCAAGAATCAGGCCGCAACCGATTTCCTCAATGAAGTAACTCCTGCAGTACAGGCCAAGGACGCAGGCGCTGCCATCGGTCTGACCGGCATCAAGCTTGAAGCTCAGGCCGACTCTACGTTAGAAGCAGCCAAGGATGCTGCGAAAAATCTCGCAGACTCAACCAAGGCCGCAGTAAATGATGCCAAGAATGCCGCTGCCGATAAAATCAAGGATGCAAAAGACGCAGCAGCCGACAAGGTGAATGAAGCAAAGGACGCTACCAAAAATGCAATAGACGCCGCCAAGGAAAAAACCGCCGACGCTGCACAAAAGGGAGCTGACAAGGTTAAAGATATTCTTGGGCAGTAACACTCACCTTATGCCATTGCATTAAGGCCAGAGTAAAAAATCAATGCTCATTGTACTTGACAAATCAAGTACAATGAGCATTGATTTTTTACAACTGTTTATAACATGCCTTCAATATGTCACCACCGGTTCAAGTTCCTTGGCCTGTTCAATCATTTTCTCAAGATCGCTGACCGACGGGACACGATTGCAAAGATTCTTTGCTTCGTTGACCTCCACGAGCTTCGGATGCAGGTTTGCGGCAACACGGTGACGGAATTCCTTGACAGTGTCCACTCCTGAAGCCTCCAGCAGTTCGGCAAACTGTCCGGCAATCCCTTTTATACGGAAAAGGTCAGCATGGTTGGTCCATTTCAACATACGCTCTTCACTATGCCGGTTTCCGATGCTACTTTCTTTCTGCCCGGTTTAGAGGCACATTCTGCCAGAAGGTCTTCGACCGTATATATTCCGGCGGATTCGAGCTTTTTGGCGAATACCTCACCGATTCCCTCGATTTCTTCAATCTTGTAAGCCATGACTATTACTTTTAGTTTAACTTATTATACTTGATTTAGACCCTTTCTCAAAAAACAATCCGGGGTATATTACAAGTTTTAAGACAATCACTAATAAATCAAACTAACTCTTAGCCCATGTTAAAATGGCTCATTAAGAGGGAATACGCATCAACCTCCGTCAGGCAACCGCGTCACTTCTCCCCTGCCGTCAGATAGGAATTGTAACGCTCCGGGGAGTTGATGATGTCCATCGCTTCCGTGAATATCGGGTCAAAACGTGACACTACTTTCGAATAGGTCGACTGCTCGAATATATCACGACCGATCAACCCCTTGACAATGGCCTCAAGCATAGGTTTCGAGCGCTTGTATTCATCCTCCTTGAACTCCACGCCCTCCTTTTTGCCAAGTTCGATGAGCGAGTCCATAATTTCAGGCGTGACATCGAATCCCCTCACATAATCGTTATCAGTCTTGAATTGCTTCTTGAGTTCGGCGCGGTGTGAGTCGACGTAGTTGACACAGAAATTATTGATGACACCCTTGGCGATGAGATCGCGGTAATAGGAGGAATACATAGTCGTGTCGATGGCCACAAAACGGTCAGGCATTATACCTCCACCGCCATACACAGGGCGATTGAGACGTTTAGTATAGAATTTCAACGAATCGGCGAAATGATGTATACTGTCGGCGCTTGTAAGCTCTCCGGCGTTATAGCGTTCAATCATGTCTCGCTGATAGGCTTCGTCGTCACCGTCCACATACGGTTTCTGAATGCAACGGCCTGAGGGCGTGTGGTAGCGCGAGACGGTCAGACGCATCATTGAGCCGTCAGGGAAAGGGAACGGACGCTGCACGAGTCCTTTACCGAATGTACGCCGTCCGACTATCACCCCTCTGTCATTGTCCTGAATCGCTCCTGACAGAATCTCGGATGCCGATGCAGAATACTGGTTGACCATAACCACTACACGGCCGTCGCGGAAATCGCCGTCGGCCTCGGCTATATATTCGGCAACCCCGTTTTTAGGAGACTCTGTGTAGACAATCATATCCCCCTTGCCTAAGAACATTTCCGAAAGTTCTGTAGCAGGACGCATATATCCGCCGCCATTGTCCGTAAGGTCAAATACGAGATGCTTCATGCCTTGCTTACGGAGTGTACGCATTGCGTCTTTCACCTCCTCGGTTGTCTTCTCGGCGAAACGGCTGAGCGCTATGTAGCCAACCGAGTCGTTGACCATGTAGGACATATCGACACTGTAGATGGGTATCGCATCGCGGACCACTCGGAATTCCAGCGGCTCACTGTTGCCCTTGCGGAGCACCTTGAGATTGGCCACAGTGCCTTTCGGGCCACGCAGCACCTTCATGATGCCTGAATTTTTCATCTTTACGCCGGCAATCACCGTATCGTTGCATGCGATTATACGGTCGCCCGGGACTATTCCCATCTTCTCCGACGGACCTCCGGCCACCGACTCTATCACATAAAGCGTATCGTTGACCATCTGGAAACGGATTCCTATCCCGGAGAAGTTTCCTTCGAGCGGTTCGGTCAGCTCGCGTGTCTCCTCGGGCGATGAGTATGTCGAATGCGGGTCAAGTGTTTTCAACATCGCCACGATGGCCTCTGTCACGACCTTGGCCGTGTCTACATTGTCAACGTAGTAGTTTTCGATAATCTGTTCGGCATAACGGAGCTTGCGTTCGGGCGTGAACTGGATCTGCATCTGCGCCCATCCCGTGACGGCCATGACGGCCAATGCCATGACGCTTAAAATTTTCTTCATATCTTAGGTTAAAAGTGTGTTTGTTTTTTCGGCAGGAACTCACCGACATCGTAGCCGTAAGAGCAGAGCTCGCGCACAACCGACGACGACACCGCCGCATATTCGGGGAGGGTGAAAAGCAGCATTGTCTCCACTCCCGAAATCCGGCGGTTTATATCGGCGAGATTGCGTTCGTATTCAAAATCAATGGCCGAGCGCACTCCGCGCAACATCCAGTGTGCGCCTTCGCGGCGGCAGGCATCGACTGTCAGCCCTTCGTAGGATATGACCCTCACCTTAGGCTCGCCGGCATAGAGACGTTCGATTTCCGCGATACGGTTTCCGGCGGAATCGCCTGAACGCTTCCCCGAATTGACACCGACAGCAATCACTACACGGTCAAACAAAGGAAGCACACGGTCGACAAGCGATTGATGGCCGACTGTAAACGGGTCGAACGACCCCGGAAACAATATAGTGTTCATTTCGGATTTATCAGCTGATTTCTGAGTCATCTTCCACAACAAGATTCTCGATTATAAAGTTCTGGCGCTCCATAGTGTTCTTTCCCATATAGAACTCAAGCAGTTCGGCCACTGCATCCTCCTTGCGCAATGTCACGCGGTCGAGTCGCATGTCAGGACCGATGAATCCGCGGAATTCCTCAGGCGAAATCTCCCCGAGACCTTTGAACCGGGTGATTTCCGCGTTGTCCCCGAGTTTCTCGATGGCGGCTATGCGCTCCTCGTCGGTGTAGCAGTAATACGTGTCGTCGCCGTTTCCCGATGCCCCTCGGGCACCGCGCTTGGTGGTCTTGTGGTTACGCACACGGAACAGTGGTGTCTGCAATACATACAAGTGTCCTTTCTTGATCATATCCGGGAAAAACTGGAGGAAGAATGTCAGCAGAAGCAGACGGATGTGCATACCGTCGACATCGGCATCGGTTGCGATGATGACCTTGTTGTAGCGCAGCCCGTCAATGCCTTCCTCGATGTTCAGTGCAGCCTGAAGGAGATTGAATTCCTCGTTCTCATAGAGAATCTTGGCAGGGACGCCATAAGAGTTTTTCGGCTTTCCGCGGAGCGAGAACACAGCCTGTGTCCACACATCGCGTATCTTGGTGATCGAACCGGCTGCCGAATCACCCTCGGTGATGAATATCGACGATGCGAGTTTCTTTTCCTCGTCACCGCGTATGTCGTTGAGATGCACACGGCAGTCGAGCAGCTTCTTGTTGTGGAGGTTGGCTTTCTTCTGCTTCTCGCGGGCGAGTTTGGTGATTCCGGCCATCGCCTTGCGGTCGCGCTCGCTTTCCTGAACCTTCTTGAGTATGATATCGGCGATATCGGTGTTGCGGTGGAGATAGTTGTCAAGCTCGGTCTTGATGAAATCGCCGATGAATTTCGCCACAGTAGGCCCGTCAGGCCCCATGTCGCGGCTGCCAAGCTTGGTTTTGGTCTGCGACTCAAACACGGGTTCCTCGACCTTGATCGACACTGCCGCGATCATGCCGTTGCGTATGTCGGAATAGTCGAAATCCTTCTTGAAATACTCCTTGATTGTGCGCGAGACCGCCTCTTTGAATGCCGTAAGGTGTGTTCCGCCCTGAGTTGTATGCTGTCCGTTGACAAACGAGTAATATTCCTCACCGCGCTGGTTGGCATGGGTTATAGCCACCTCGATATCCTCCCCTTTTAGGTGGATTGGCATATAGAGCGGCTCGGTGGTCATCGCGTCTTTCAGCAGGTCGAGCAGACCGTTGCGCGAGATGTAGCGCTTGCCGTTGAAGATTATGGCGAGGCCGGTGTTGAGGAAGGTATAGTTCTTTATGAGCGGAATGATAAAATCGTCGCGATACTGATAGTCGCGGAATATGGAGCTGTCGGAGTGAAGCGGACGAGTGTGCCGTTAGGCTCGTCGGTCGGCTCTATGTCACTTTCATCCTCTATGTCGCCGCAGCGGTAGCACACGCTTTTACCCATCCCGTCGCGGACACTGGAGATGAAGAATTCTGTCGACAGGGCGTTGACGGCCTTGATGCCGACACCGTTGAGACCCACCGACTTCTTGAAAGCCTTTGAGTCATATTTTCCGCCGGTGTTCATGCGCGATGACACATCGACGAGCTTGCCCAGAGGGACACCTCGGCCGAAGTCGCGCACGGTGACAGTCCCGTCGGCGACATCTACAGTAATCTGCTTGCCGAAACCCATCATGTATTCGTCGATGGCATTGTCGAGCACCTCCTTGATGAGCACATAGATGCCGTCGTCATAGTTCGAGCCATCGCCGAGCTTGCCGATATACATACCGGGACGACGGCGGATATGCTCCTTCCAGTCGAGTGTCTTGATGTCGTCCTCGCTGTAACCGGCGGCTGCCTGCATTTCGCTGTTATTATCGTTGTCAGGGCCGCTGCCGTTGCTTTCGGCTATGAACTCTAAGTTGTCGGGGGCTATATCGTCGTTGTTTATCATGATTCTCGGTGCTATGAGGCGGTTTTCTTCTTTTGATGCAAAATTACGAAAAAATCAGCAGATTTTTCGAAAAATCCTCAAAAATCCGCCTCACCGTGCTTACAGCCAGCAATATGGCTCGCCAGTCAGCAAGCTCGGCAGCAAATTGCGTCCGATGGTTAAATCAGTTTTTTACGTTGTGAAACTGAAAATAAAATGAATTTTCTTAACTTTGAAGTGTCAATGCCACAGAAAGCCCGTTAAACCATCTTATAAATTACACTATACTTTTCCTGATGGATAAATTCATCTTCAGCATTCTTCTCATCCTGCTTGCGTCGTGTTCGTCGACCACACCTGCCGACTGCGCTCTCGGCACGGCCGAAACAATCATGGACCAACATCCGGATTCGGCGCTCTCGATACTCAACCGTATCGACCCATCGGAACTTGTCTCAGACAAATCCCGGGCATTATACTCTCTGCTAATCACACAGGCGCTCGATAAAAATTATATTGATGTCAACTCCGACTCTACAATCAATACCGCCGTCAGCTATTTTGAAAAGACTTCTGACAAAAGACATCTAATGCTTTCATTATATTATCAGAGCACTATCCACTATAATTGCAAAGATTTTTCAGAAAGTCTTATCACCCTCTTCCGTTGCTATGATTTGGCCAACGAACTTGACGACAAATTCTGGATTGCTGTATCTGCCCGCAAAATCTCTGACATCTATCATGAAAACCATTGCGTGACCGAAGAATCTGAATTCGCAAAAATCGCTCTTAATAATTTCAGACTTGCAGGAAATCCATCGTTTATAAACTATGCACTCCACGATGTCGCTCGCGCCTATCATTGCAACGGAGACTACAACATGGCCATAACCATAACAGACGAAGTTCTTGACTCGGCAAAAGTCCACAATGACACTTCTCTAAAAATGAAGGCCTTAGAGCTTCGCGGACTTTCTTATTTCTCACTCGACAAATATGACAAGGCATACGACTGTTTCCAGTCGCTATACACATCCCCTTGTGCGAGCACATCGGATTCCGCCTACTACGGAATCATGAGTTTCTACACAGGTAAGACACGTCAGGCCATAGATATTGTCAATCAATTGAATTCGTCGCCACAACTCAGCACTCCGCTAAGACATTTCCTAAATTACCTGTTTTATACCGTAACTGACTCCACACACAAAGCTCTTGAAATGATGAAAGGAATTAGTTCAGATTCCGACAGCGCACTGAGAGACGTATGCCATCAAAATCTCTTAGGCTCTGTCATGGAATATCATCAATATAAATCTGCCGTCAATCAGGCAAACCTTAAAGCTTCAAGGGCACAGACTGTAACAATAATAGTCATAACCACACTCATAATCGCTATTCTGATTTCGGTTGGCCGTAAACGAATCATGCGACAAAAAGCACTGATTGATGAATATATATCCATGTCCTATGAAATGAAGAAACTCATAGAGGAACATCCGAAGCCCAGTCCAAGTCAGGATGAAATTGCAGAGCTGCCGCTAACCTCCAAGGCTATCGAACAAACAGATGCTCAATCCGACAATCGGAGTCACCCTTCATTAAAACTTCTGGAGGCTCATTTTAAAGAGCTTAATTTACTCTGCAAAAATTTTAATCGTGAAAACACTCCTGATGCACGCAAAAAGGTAAATGACTGTGTGACTCGCATCATTGACTCAATTGCTGCTGATACACAAAGAATAAAAGAACTTGAAAACTATGCCAATTACAGACATGATAATATAATGGTCAAACTCCGAAGTGATTTTCCAAAGCTTAACGAAGATTACTATCTGACATTTCTTTTTTCGTGTCTTGGTTTTTCAGTTCCCACCATATCTTTATTGCTCAAAAAAGAAAATCAAAAGACAACTGTCTACAACTATCGCAAACGACTGAAACAGAAGTTCCGCGAATTCAATGGGGAAAATAAGGATTCATATCTTGAAGCAATGTCATAATACAAAAAAACATTAGTCTTTTTAAGAATAATTACATTAGAAACTTCCGTATATACGCCTAATATACCGCATCTTATCCCCTGATTTGGAAAGTGACTAAAATGTGCATTTTAGTCACTTTCTAAAATTCTGTGTATCTGCGATTTAGCACCATATATGACTAAATATTTGTTGCTATAAAATTTGCCTTTTTCATCTAAAGCATCTAAATTTGCCAGCATCAACAACTAAACCTCACACATAAAATGAAAGCAATCACAACAAGCTCATTTCTTACAATCTTCCTATTATTCTCTTTCGTAGGAATAAAGGCCGAAGAACCGACCACGACAATTAAAGACAAACCCCACCTTATCATACTTACACCTACACGAAACGACAAGCCCCGAACGTCTGTTACTACCTACATCGAATGTCACTATACTTCAGAAAGTATCTCGTTTATTTTACCAAACGACATCCAATATCTTGAAGTAACCATCAGCAATGGAGACGTGACAGAGTGGCAATCAGTTGTATCACATCAGAATCCGGAGATATCACCACTCCCCAATTTCGTTGGTGAATATACTATAACCTGCCGAACAAATCTCAATCAGACATTCCAAGGTTCATTGATATTTTAACCAACACCACTTGTCAACAAAATCTATAGTAGCTACAATAGAATAGTTAATTTCTAATTCATTAATTATCATCAAAATGAAAAAAGCAATTATTACATGCATCTGTGCCCTGTCACTTATCAGCGCTGCTGCTGGAACAATACTCTACAAATCAAAAATTTGTGGTAAAGAAGGCTATACAGTCGATAAAACTTATTTTGAATCAGAAAAAGAAGCTGAGGACTTTTATAACGAAATGGACATTCTTCTGTGTACCGGACTTTATAACTAATAAATTATAACCTTCTAATTATAGGGATATTGTGTATTTGATAATGAATTTGAGCCCAAACTACACAATATCCCTTTTTATTAAATCCAAAACTATAAAATAATTACATGAGAACAATTATTACTATCATATTATTTATACTATTTTTGCCTCAAGTTTATGCTCAATCAGATCTTGATAAGCCTGCTCGACTTGGTGAATACAACAATTTTGATACAAGCATAATGGAGTGTGTTTATGAGCACGCTACCTATGATCCAATTAAAAAAAGTACTCAATGCACTGATTGGATACTGGAAATCGGTAAAAATGGAAGTAAATACAGCTTATATCCGACATATCAATGCGATTCGATAATTAATGCGGACTATAATGGAAAACCAACAAGAGGTGAATATTATGCTGTAGCCAATAAGTTTGAAACCACAAAATTGACAGAACAAATAAAAAATTTAAGCGAAAATAAATTCAAAAACTATGAAAGCATATTCATGGACTGGTATTACTATGAAGAACCTATACCACAAATAGAATGGAATTTGGTTGCAGGAACAGATGAAATATGCGGTCATGAATGCAAGAAGGCGACAACTACATTTCGCGGACGCAACTGGACTGCATGGTATACCGAAGAGATTCCGATAGACAACGGTCCGTGGAAATTCGGTTGTCTCCGGGGTTGATTCTCAAGGTCGAGGATGACAGGAAAGAACATGTATTCGAGGCTTTGCAGCTTCGTAAGAGCAGCCGTGAGTTTGGAAACTTCATTCATTCCTTCATCATAACCACCGACCGGCAGAAGTTCAACAAAATGATGCGTGATTATAAATGGGATGCAGGCAGCTTCATCGGCAACTCCCCCAACATGCCGACAGCATTAGACGGCACTCCAGCCATAAAAAAGAACACCCGGCTGTTCTACAACCCCATTGAACTGGACTGGGAGTAGACGGAGACGCATGATACTTGTTCATTAATTCCCAAATGAATTTATCGGTAAACCTAATTAACACTCCTGATTTAGCAATCGTAAGATTAATTTATCGCACAACAAATCTAAATCAAGGTGTTTAACAATCATGAGTTCAATAGCTTTATGACGCCCAACAAACTTTTACTATTCATCTGCTTGTTTTTCTCTCTATTCCATCTGGAGTGCGACGCCCAGACAAGGAGTCGAGCAGAAAAATACCGCACAATAGACCGATGCAGAATCCAATGCGTATATGAACACTATGTATATGATCCGGTTCTTGATCGGTCGCAAATCGAAGATGAACTTCTCGAAATCGGTCATACAAAAAGCCGTTATTGCATATATGCAAGATATCAACGGGACTCTGTAATGGCCAAGGACTATCCGGATGGATTGCCATTCGAGGAATTTAGAAAAGTAGGAGCCAGATATGGAAGAATGTCGCTTGACGAGATGATAAAGGACAAGGCTAAAAACACAATTACATCATTTGAGCATATCCTCATGGATCACTATATATTTGAAGAACCGACTCCAGACTTCAATTGGTCTCTGTCTGACGAGACGGAAGAGATATGCAAATATAATTGCAAAAAAGCGACCACATCATTCAGAGGGCGCAAATGGACTGCTTGGTATACCGAAGAAATACCCATTACAGACGGGCCTTGGAAATTCGGTGGCTTACCCGGATTGATTCTCAAAGTAGAGGATGATAAAAAAGAGCATATAATGGAGGCTTTGCAAGTGAGAAAGCATGATTCAGATATATCCTATTTCATCCGGTCATTCCTTATAAAAACCGACAGAGAAAAATATAACGAGATGTATAAGGAATTCAGGACAAATGCAGGCTCTTTCCTATCAGGTTCGCCAAATATGCCCAAAAAAGCTGACGGTTCACCCGCAATCGGCAACAAGCGACTGTTTTTCAATCCTCTCGAACTGGAGTGATTCATATCCTTAAAAAAATTTAGAGTCAATCTATAATAATGGGAAAGTCACACTAAATTCGTTGGGAATATTTGTTATTATAAAACAAACTATTTATATTTGCAAACGTAAGATAACATCATCTCACCAATTATAACAAACAGTTCACAACCGAACCAACACATCATAATAACAATTATCCCCACGAACCATGAAACTAATAGTCAACATCACCTCAATCATGCTGCTTATCCTTATTGCAGCAGGCAGTATTGCAGCCCGGAGCCAGTCTTCTAACAGAGGCTCACAGCCTGCAAAACTTAGTAAGGTGCAGTTTGTTGATAAAAGTTTTATGGAATGTATCTATGAACATTCTAATTACGACCCTTTTTTTGATGAGACAAGAATTGTCGATTGGATTCTGGAAATCGGACGTAAAGCAAGCAGATATGGAAACTATAACGAATATCGCCTTGATTCAATATTCGCTGCAGATTATAATGGCAAGCCGACTTATGATGAATTCGACGAAGTTTATAAGAAAGTAGGCTCTTGTTCTCTTACAGAGACACTAAAAATCTTAAATGAAAACAAACTGAATCATTACGAGGGTATTTTCGGAGATTATTATGTCTACACGGAAGAACTACCGGCGTTTGACTGGAAAATCTCTAACGAGACTGATGAAATATGCGGATACAGATGCAGGAAGGCTACTGCCGAATTCAGAGGGCGCACATGGGATGCATGGTACGCCGAAGAGATTCAGATAAGCAACGGTCCTCTAAAATTCGGAGGGTTGCCCGGACTTATTCTGAAAATCGAGGATGAGAAAAAAGAACATATATTCGAGGCAATCCAATTACGTAAAAGCAATAAGGATTTCGGCTATCAATTAAGATCATTCCGTATTCCTACCGACCGGAAGACATTCAATAAGATGATGCATGACTTCAGGTCTGATGTCAGCTCCTTCATTGTGAATTCACCTCTCGCACCAAAAAATCCTGATGGCACGCCGGCAGTTCCACCAAAGCGTCGCCTTTTCTACAATCCCGTGGAAATAGACTGATTCATAAGCACCATAACCTCTCGTATTTTAAACGATTATAGCCTTGAAAAATCCGCGTCACATCTATCGAATGTTGTGGATAGTGATTCTTTTCACTTTCCACAGCCCGGCCTCAGCCCAGTGGAAAGTAAGCGGCCGTGTCGCCGACACGTCAGGCGAACCTCTCCCCGGAGTTGTGGTTACAATTTCGGATGCCGCCGACAAGATTCTGGCATTCTGTTCGACAGACGGCAAAGGGAATTTCACGCTCATCCTTCCGGGCAAACCGTCCGCCGACAGCCGTGTAAGTTTCTCACTGCTCGGATTCTCGACAAAGATTTTTACCCCGGGACAGATGCGTGAAGGGATGAAAGTCACACTCTCCGAATCCCCTCTTGAACTACGGGAAGTGATAGTGAAAATCTCCCCTATAAAAAGCAAAGGCGACACTCTGACCTATGATGTGGCATCGTTCCGCTCCAAGGCCGACCGCAACATCGAGGATGTCATCAAGAAGCTCCCCGGTGTGGAGGTCAGCGAGAACGGCGGCATCTCATATAACGGAGAAAGAATCAACCGCTTCTATATCGAAGGCCTTGACGTGGTGGGCGGGCGCTACGCCATCGCCACACGCAACATCTCGCCTGACGATATTCTCTCGGTCGAAGTCTTTGAGAACCATCAGCCCAAACAGGTATTGAAAAATATCGACATCACCAACAAGGCAGCGCTCAATCTCAAAATGAAGCGCAAAAGCATGCTGAAACCTGTCGGCAACGTCAAAGGAGGCGCAGGGGCTGACGACAACGGCAATGCAAAGTGGCTCGGAGAGGCTTTCGGAATGTTAATCGCCCCGGCGACACAGGTGCTCGCCACCGCCAAGACCAACAACTGGGGGAGTTCGTATGCCAACGAAACGAAGTCGCTCATTGCAGAAAGCGAGGAGAAGACTTCGATTGCAAGCAAACTCTACGGCTCTACTCCTTTCGGCGAGGCCAAAATCCCCTCCGAACGTTATTTCGACAACCGCTCCGCCTCGGTCTCGGTCAACACCATAAGCAAAACCGGACAATACGGCAAGCTCAATTTCACAGCCGACTACACCGACGAGGACAACCGGACCGTCAACACCGAATCAATCACATATAGCAACGGCGACAACCCGCCATCGGCTTCTACGAGAGAATCGAGAGCAATCCGCATGCCCGGGAAGCGAAATTCAGCGTGAAATTCGAAAACAATGCACCTACGGCGTTTATCTCCGACAAGTTTTCGTTTCGCGGACGCTTCGCCGACAACAATTATTCCATTGTCAATTCAGGCGATGTGCTTCAGGATTCGCGCACTGACGACTATAATTTTTCCAACAGCCTTGATGTCACCATCCGCAAGGGAAAGCGAATCGTTTCGTTCCATTCCGACATGGCGGTGGTCACCACACCCGTCTGCCGCATAGGGGCTGTCGACGATGAATCCACGATTCTCGCCCAGCGTGGAAAAGCTCTGTCGTTCACGACTTCAGAAAAGATAGGGCATTCATGGATACTGGGCAACAATTCGACCCTTGGAGTAAACCTGCGTTTCGAGTCGGCTTACGACAAATTCAAATCCGGCTTCACAGCCGCGAACTCCACCTCCGACAACAATGTTGACGGCTATGACCTGCAGGCTATTGTCGAGCCTGAATACCGCTACCGTCCCGGCACACGGTTCAATCTCAAAGTAACATTGCCGGTGACGATGACAGCAATGAGATTCTCCGACCGGCTGACCGACCGGCGATATCCGATTGAAAAAACCGACTTCGGTGTGAGAACCGTGCTGAACTTCAAACCGACCGCAAGACTCAGCAGCACCCTGACACTCGGCAGAACCGTAAGGCTTGGAGGAATAAAGGACTATATCACGAATCCGGTATATGTCACCTACCGCCGGCAGAGAACCTTCGGGTCGGGGATGCTCAACAGTACGGAGAGCTACAGCGCCATGGCCAATATATTTTTCCGCGACCCTATCACGGCATTTTTCGTCACCTTCACCGGACTCTATCGTTTCGGCCACAGCAACCGCATCAGCGGTAGCGACGTGACTGCCGACAATGTGATCTCGTCGGTCGAAAACCGCCGGAACAGCAGCGACATGCTCAACGCAAACCTGTCGGTATCGAAAAACATGCGTCCGTGGCGCACCACCTTCACGATAGATGGCAATATCAATTCATTGAGGCGCAAGGTGCTCAGACAGCAGAAACCATATAGTGTGGGAAATCTTATCTACAAGATTCACGGAGCTGTCACCAGCACACCGTTTAACGGGGCAATCGACCTGTCGGTCAATGCGTGGTATACCCGCTCGATACAGAAAATAGCCGCCATCGGTCTGCGCAACAACGTCAACGACATCGTAGCGCAGGCATCGCTGTCGGTGCATCCGTCAAAGAATCTTGAGATATATTCATCAGGCTACTGGAATCATGTCGTTGTCGTCAATGACACATCAAAGGAAAGCTTCTTTATCGGAGGCGGGGTGAAATATCACACCGGCCACTTCGATTTCGAGCTTAGCGGAAAGAATCTGACCAACTGCCGTTCGTACTCCTACAGCTATTTTTCCGAATCCGACATCTACAGCTACACATTCTCCCTGCGCCCGATAGAATTTCTCGCATCCGTGAAATATACATTCTGAGTATTATAGCTCCACAATAATGCCCGGAAGAATCACTCAGAGCCCTTTTTCGTCAACAGTGCAATGGAAACTTCATAAGTGTTAAGGGCAGCGAAAACCGAAGTAGCACCGATTACCCCCATGCAATAACCATGAGATTATCAACGACGGGTGACATATTGCTATGGGTAGCACCACGCAGATGAAGATAGGGACTAATGTTGATGACATATTTTCTTATTTTTTATTTTTACGATGTTCTCTTTGAGACGCCTCATCCTATAGACACATCTTAGGCCGAAAAGGTGACAAGAAAAAATAAAAAAGTGTCATCCTTAGATTCACTGCCTTTCAACAGCTGACAAGGATGACACTTAGAGTGTCGTCATGCAGTCGTACAAATGTCCAAACCTGTTAATATCAGATTGACCGTTCAGTTACTTGAAATCATTCCTCCTTCGCGGCCTGATATGCTCCGAGGTTCGGATTCGGCCCGCGGTCTACGCCATAGAAGTCCCGACTCCCCTCTTCATGGACGAGGGCTGAGTATCCCGCTCCTATGGCAGGCGACCCGGGCTGAAGGCGGTAGTCAAAATAATAGTCGTTTCTGACCGTATAATAAAGCGGGTCTTCTCCCCATAGGCAGTCGATGAAATTGGCATCGTCGCTGCCATTGCTCTTCAGAAGACAGCGGTGGATTGTGATCTTGCTCCCTTCAAGGTCGCCGGGCGAAAGGTCTGTCCCGTTACCATAGAAGATACAGTTGCCGAACGAGGCCTCAAGCAGAGGCATCCCTGATCCGTCATCGCTTTCGCCATCATAGTGATAGAGCTGCACCGACGCGCCTCCGAGCCCGGCAAAAAGATAATAGTTGGCAAAAGTGCAATTGCTTATCTCGGCCTTTCCGCCGATAAGCGCCATCACACCCTCTGCTGCCTCGGCCACCTCGCATCCGGTTAGACGTATATCTGCATAACGCCCGGTGAGCGAATAACCCGCGCTATTGCGCAGACGGCAGTTCAACATGCTCACCTGCGAAAGAGAATCGGCCGTGACACCAGCTACGGTATTGCGGACAATCGTGTGACTCAGCCTGTTGCCCCTGCTTTCAGGCGCAAATGTCAGCCCCTTCCATTGAGAAGCCATGAGATCGAACGAAATATCGCCGACGACATTGCCGGTGCGGTCACCAGCCATGTTGACAGGACGCTGCGGAGTACCCTCGGTGACAAGTGTCCCTTCAACACGCATAAAAGCCTTATCATGGAAATGCAGCACCGCTCCTTCGGCTATGGTAAGCGTCGCTCCCGAAGCGACCACAAGCGAATCATAGATCTGATATGGATAAACAGCGTCAAAACCGGTGTCGGAATCTATCACGAGGCCATGAATGCGCTTGACATCTTGCCCGGAGGCATTAAGCACCACGCTGCGTGTAACCCCGTTGGTGGTAAAATCAATGACATCGTTGAAATCAGTCAGTTCAGGAAGCCCGTTGGGACGCAAAGTTGCCTCCACAAACATAAAAATCGAATCTTTCGGGCGGATTTCAACATTCTGAAAACTCGTGCCGGAAAAACCGTCGACATTTATGCGGAAACTTCCGTCGCCACCTCGGAGAGCGATATTACTGATATTGATTATCTTGTCATGGCGGTTATAAACCATGAAACGGCTCGTCGGTGTAGGCTCGTCGGTAAAAACCACACCAAGCTTAAGCGTATCGACCGAAAATTCAGGCTGCGCTGACGGCGACGTGTCAATTCCGTCCTCGATACAGCCCACTGAGGCCGAGAGAACTGTTAAAATAAAAACTATGCGGAGGAGTGTTTTCATTCGGTAAAAAGGTGTAATTGCTTTTTACCTAACGCAGAAACCATGCAATTATTGCATGGCTCACCGCTGTGGCTGAGACTTCATTATAGCGTGCTCACCACCCGCAGCCCCGCTCTGGCCGTTATCCATACGTTTCAACTGTTTATCTGGCCGCGGAATAATCTTTTTCGGCGATGCCGGCAATGTAACCGCATTACGTGCAGAAGCCTTATCTGCCACCGCGTCCTTTGCACCTGATTCAGCAACCGTACCAGTCTCCTCATCAGAATCTCCACTGTCAAAAAAACGCGCAAGGCGTGACTTAACACTATCGCCGGCTGCAGTGGCCGAATAACCGCGATAGACCTGATTGCCAAGGCTGTCAGCCACGATAAAATAAGGCACTCCCGGAATCTGCAAAGTTCTCACCGCGATCCCGGCCACACCACCGGCCACCCAGCCTTGCATCCACTTCGCACTGTCGCGACGTATAGCGAGCTTCCACATGGCGCTGTCGCCCATGACAGCGACTTCAAGAGCCTTGAACCTGCGTTTTGGCAGTTTCCCTGTCAGCTCCTTGAGCATGGTGCGCACGCTGTCGCCCTTACCTGTCCCCGTCACCACAATCATGCTGTAAGTCTGGTTCGAGGGCCAATAGCGCAGAGTGGTGTCACGTTCATTCAGCTGCCCGCAGTTGATGGTGATCGGTTTTACTGTTCCGCGCGCCATGGACGAAACCTGCTCTCCGACCATTCCGGGATATGCCCCCACAACCCACGACGGACGTGCCTGAGGTTTAAGAGTATTGACAAGCGAATCGGCCTTAAGCTCATAGCCTCTGGCATTGAAACGCGTCACTAAAAGCATCGCCGACGAAATGCGGTCGGGATGCGCCATCACCTCATCGGCCACAAGAGCGTTGATTGCAGCCACATCGCCGCTCTTCAACACTGAATCATTCTCCGTGACAAAACGCGCATATTTTTCCGAAGCGTCATTACCCTTGATTTTAATCACACCGGGCTTTTCAAGGTCCATCTTCACCTCTAGTTCATCGCCATTCTGTGCGACACACATAAACAGAGGTTCGCCATCTGTCGTGAAAACCTCGACAAGAGTCGGTTCTGACGCCACTCCCCTCAACACAATTTTCCCGTCGACAGGATGAAAACCCGAACGTTGCATGCTCCGTGTGGTGTAATACATCTCCACACCCTTAGAGCCAAGCCCCCGGATTTCACAGTTAATCACAAATTCTTCGTCGTTGCCACATGAGGCCATCGAGACCAGCAACATGATGATTAATATATGAATATAGCGCATGTCCGCAAAATTACTAAATTTTCGCTATATTTGCACTCTTATTCAGAAGCTGTTTGAAATTTCTTTGAAACCACAGCCAACGGACACAACTATTTATCCTCTCAATCAGACCACATTGATGAAAACGCTACTGCGATTCACTCTTATAATGACATTGTTCTTAGTCGGGTTCCGCACAGGGGCGAATGCCCAGATTGTAAGCATCGGAGACGACAGCATCAACACCGACAGCGTACGGCGCGCATTTGACGACGGCCCATATTTCGGCCTTTATAAAGACAATTACTTTATCGTCGGCGTTCCCGTCGGTGAAAAGATAACACGACAAAACAGCAATATCAAATTTCAGATATCCATTGCGCAGCGACTCACACGCAGCTCGCTACCATTCGGGACATATCTCTATCTATTCTATTCCCAGAAGTGTTTCTGGAACATATTTGAAGATTCCATGCCCATGACCGACCTGAACTTCAACCCCGGCATCGGTCTGACCAAGCCGCTTTTCGTAAAGGGACGCTTTGTAGGCAAAGTAAGCCTTATCGCCGAGCACGAGTCCAACGGTCGCGACGGTGCTGCTTCACGTTCTTGGAACAGAATAAGTCTCGCCGGCAGCATTATGATTGACCCTCATATTCTTGTCCACAGTAAAGTGTGGCTTCCGATAATCGACGGTTCGGAAAACAAAGATATCCTCAATTACTGCGGTATCTATCAGATCGGCACTTCAGTGACTTCGACCAACGGACGCATGGGTCTGGCCGTCAACCTTGTCAAAAGAAAGGGCTGGAAACTGAACTACAATACCACCGTCGAGTTTAACTACCGTATATTTCCACGCGACAACCAATATCTCTTCGTGCAATACTACAACGGATATGGCGAAGGGCTGCTTGCCTACAAGGAATTCCACTCGATGCTACGTGTAGGACTTGTCATCAAACCGAAACTCTTCAGCGATTATTAACCTGTCGATTCCATTGCAAACCATGTCATTCCCACGCCGATAACTTCGAATAATTTTTACTACAGAATAACGAGACCTCCCTTCCGACAGAACAAATCCGTCGGAAGGGAGGCTAATCAAATTTATAATCCGATAAATTTATACTTCGTTTCTGAGAACCTTTAGCGCAGCATCATAGTCCGGCTCATTAGTAATCTCCTCGACAAGATCACGGAAAATCACACGACGATTCTCGTCAAGTACAAGGACACATCGAGCAAGCAGCCCTGCAAGCGGACCGTCGACAAGCTGCACACCATATTTCTGACCGAAAAGAGGCGAACGGAATGCAGAACCGAAAACAACATTCTTGATATTCTCAATTGTGCAGAAACGTCCCATTGCAAACGGGAGATCCATAGACACACAGATGACAGCTACATCGTCAAGTTTGGCAGCCTCTTCGTTGAAACGGCGCACACTACGGGCACATACTTCCGTGTCAAGGCTTGGAAATATGTTGAGAACCACGCGCTTTCCTGCAAAATCAGTGCAGAGCAACTGCGACAGATCCGCGCCTGCGAGATGAAAACAAGGGGCTGTCTCGCCAATCGAAGGTACTGAGCCGCAAGTATGACACGGCTGGCCTTTAAAAAATACGGTTTCCATTATTCTGTAGTTTTATGATTTCATTACTAACTATAGTCTATTCGACAAGAGCCATCGTCTGTAAAACAATATTTCCAAGCTCCTTGTTGAATCCGAGCACCACATTTTTCACTTTTCCGGCCGTGTCGGTCATAATTACCACCGGCATGGAGGCCACTCCGCAATCGCGTACAAGCGATTTGCCGTTCATCAGAAGATGCTCGCCGGGACGAATCGAAGGGATAACGCTCTCGATTGCATCGATATTAGTCGAATTAAACACCCAGATTACATCGGCCTGAGACGGTAGCCGGTCTACTGCTCCACGCACACCTTCAACCAGCTCAGCATTAAACCCGGCCGAGGGGTCGAGAATTGCAATGACTGTCGGAGCAGCGAAACTGTCGCCACGGTGATAGGTGTAACGCTCGCCGGTAGTGGTCGGGAGTGAAAATGTCGGGAACTGAGTCCCGGCAAGATTCTCGATACGGAAATTATTCTCCCTGTATTTCTCAAAAACTTCAGGATAAAGCGCCATTAGAGACTCTTCACTGAGTTCAGGACAGTGCATCTCAGCCGGATAGTGATAACTTACGAGCATCGACTGCTCTGTTATCTGACCGGGATTGCTTTCAGTGTCGATACGCATCGGCATCATTGTCGAAGCATCGAATATGAAGCGTTTCTCCATTGCAGTGACATCGTTGACCTTCATCACTGCCGTGATTTCAACAGCTTTCTTGCCGTCAAATGTCACATCCGGTTTAATATCGAGCATATAGCGGTCATCATTTTCCATTCCGGCGAGTTCCTTGGCTATATAACATGGATAAAGGTCGGTAAACTGTGCATTGCCCTGCACCCCTACCGAATTGCCACGCGACATGAAAGGAATCGAATCCCAATCCATGTGATATTCCTGAAGACGCTCGTTGCGATACCGGTAATGATGCCCGTCGAAATAGGCCGAGAAACCTTTCACCGTGCCAGACGGGGTCTCCAGTCCCCATTCTGTCAGATAGGAGCACGGCGACAATTTGTCGGCGGGTGCCGGAGCAGAAGCAAGACTGACCTCATAGACAACATCTTTGTCACTCTGCGGAAGCGACACATTGAAACTTGCATTGGCCTCATAGCAACCCGTCTTTTCCAGAGCTGCCACAACGTCAGCAATCCCTTGGGCAGAAATACCCAAGGGACCTAACGCTGCTAACACCATTAACAATCTTGATTTCCCTTTCATAAACAATAGTTGACGTTCATTTCTAATAACGCTATTTTTCTCAAATCAGTTCACAGGATTCGAAAAAAATCGGAATTATAATCCTCGTCACATAAAAGAATCAGAGTATGGACGACTATTTACTTGCCGCGGTCCCATATCATGAATAAGATAGGTCTGAGATATGCGTCATAAAATCCTGAATGCCGGATACAATCTCAAAAAATCATGGATTCTGAGGCCGTTGTCCTCATTTTTCATCACTTTCAGACATATAATCCGATTTATTTCGTAAATTTGCGGATTATGAAGTTAGTAATTCAACGTGTCATTGAGGCTTCCGTAAGCATAGGCGGGGAGCTTCACAGTGCTATCGGCCAAGGGTTGATGGTTCTTGTCGGCGTGGCCGAGGGTGATACCCCCGACGATGTGCGTTGGCTTGCATCAAAATGTGTTGCAATGCGTATTTTCTCCGACAATGCCGGAGTGATGAACCGCTCTCTCGCAGATGTTGATGGCGAACTGCTTGCCGTCAGCCAATTCACGCTATGCGCATCAACCCGCAAAGGAAACCGGCCAAGCTATATACGGGCTGCCGGCCACGACATTGCAATCCCTCTCTACGAAATGTTTTGCGACGAATGCTCTTCGCTTCTTGGAAAAGAAGTTAAAAAGGGGGTGTTTGGGGCTGACATGCAGGTGTCACTTGTGAACGACGGCCCTGTGACAATTGTTATAGATTCAAAACTAAAGGATTGACTATGGATTTCACACCTACGGCCGATGATTCTATTTCGCTGCGTTCGCTCCAGACGGTAGTCGACAAATGGATTACTACTGTCGGGGTACGTTACTTCTCGCCTCTCACCAATATGGCAATCCTCGCAGAAGAGACCGGTGAAGTGGCCAGACTAATGGCCCGTATATATGGCGACCAGTCATTTAAGAACGGAGAAAAGCCCGACGCGCTTGCCGACGAACTCGCCGACCTCCTCTGGGTACTGACAGCTATAGCCAACCAGACCGGGATAGATCTGACCGAGGCATTCCGACGCAACATCGAAAAGAAAACCGCACGCGACACACTGCGCCATGCCTCAAACCCGAAGTTAAAGCAATGACCTTTACGGCCTCAAAGTCAAAGACAGACTGTGTCGTAAAAACCAGAATATTACAGTTCACCTAATACCCTAAACTTAAATAATAATCATCATGGATAAATATCAACAAGTCCTTGCCGACAGCCGCGTCACCACATCTGACGCCGAAGTCGCAGCAAAAGTCAATGAAATCCTTGACAAGCACCTTGCCGAGAACAACACTCCTGAAGTCCTCAAAAAAATATTCAACTCCATAGACCTCACCACCCTGAAGTCAACTGACTCACAGCGTTCGGTAGCCGATTTCACAGAGAGGGTCAACGCTTTCGCCCACGAACATGCCGACCTTCCAAATGTGGCAGCCATCTGTGTTTATCCCAACTTCGTTCCTATCGTACGCACTGTGCTCGACTGTTCCGATGTCGACATCGCCGCTGTCGGAGGCTGCTTCCCGAGCGCCCAGAGCTTCATTGAGGTCAAGGTTGCAGAAGTCGGTCTGGCCGTCGAAGCCGGAGCTGACGAAATCGACGTAGTGCTCGGACTCGGAGATTTCTTCGACAAGGACTATGAGGAAGTATGCGACCAACTTTCAGAAATGAAACACTCATGCCGTGACTCGCTCATGAAAGTAATCCTTGAGACAGGCGCACTCAAGACAGCCGAAAACATCCGTAACGCCTCAATTCTTTCGATGTATGCCAGAGCAGACTTCATCAAGACCTCTACAGGTAAAGAATATCCCGGCGCATCGATCGAAGCAACCTATATCATGTGTGAATGTATCAAGGAATACTATGAGAAGACCGGCCGTATGGTAGGTTTCAAGGCCGCCGGAGGAGTATCGACCACTGAAGACGCTCTGAAATACTACACAATCGTGAAAACTGTCCTCGGTGACCAGTGGGTTGAGACCAACGAGTATTTCCGCCTCGGAGCGTCACGACTTGCCAACGCAGTCCTCTCAGACATCCTCGGCGAAGAAACAAAATTTTTCTAATCAGACACTGATACAGCCCCGCTGTGTCACGGATTGAACACGGGGACGCGAATCCGCACGTCCCCTCATCCACATACTCTAAATATTTTTCATCCATTCTTCCGCGCTAACAACACCATTTTCCTTACCACCACAAATGAAATACTGGATCATAATCGACAGTGTGCAGGAAGGACCGCTCACACTTGAAGAGGTCGCCTCGAAACCGGAACTCAACCCTTCGACCCCGGTATGGCACGAAGGACTGAGCGACTGGACTACCGCGAGTGCCATTCCTGAGATCGCAGCAATCCTTTCCTCAAACAACGAGAACCAAGGAGACAGCCATACATATTCCGGTCAGCAAGACTATACCAGACAGAGCAATCCTTACAGCGCATATAACAGCAGCCAGCACCACTACGGCCAGCCATATGGACAAAATCCTTACGGACAACAGCCGAATGACCCGAACGCTGTCCCGCCTATGCCCGACAATTACCTTATATGGGCCATTCTGGCAACAATCTGCTGCTGCATACCCTCGGGAATAGTCGCAATCTTCTATGCGGCAAAAGTCTCGCCTGCGTATTACCGTGGAGACTATATAGCGGCTCTCGACGCATCGTCAAAAGCCCAGCTTTGGGTAATCATCTCGTTTGTCGCCGGACTTATATGGGCACCGTTCTCGGTAATCTTCGGGCTCTGTTCTGAATCTGCCTTATGACTAACACGAACAAGAAACAATCTGTCAGTACACATGTCGCCAACCGAGAGAAAAATCAATGCCCGGTTTTCCCTATACCGCCGTCTACTGATTGCCGGTCTTTGCGTGGCAGCCATAGGTCTCTGCGTTCTCTATCTGAATTTTGAACCGTCATCAGGGCTCTATCCCCGCTGCATGTTCAAGATGCTTACAGGACTTTCTTGTCCCGGCTGCGGCTCTCAGCGGGCCATACACGCCATTTTTAACGGAGACTTGAAAGCAGCCTTCAGTTATAACGCGCTTTTTATCATTGAAATCCCACTGCTGGGATTGCTTATATTATCGCGGCATATAGGATCTCGACAGACTCGACTCCAACGCACCCTTTCTTCACGGTTTTTCATCCTCTTTATCCTCACAACCATCATTATCTGGACCATTGTCCGCAACATCTTCGACATATGAAATCAATGCCATCGCGCCAACTCTCGCTCCGGATTCTGCTATTCATAGCTGTTGTGTCAGTGACGGTGTATTTTCTCCCGCGTTCTGCCGAAAACCACTATACTTTTGAGGAAGGACGACCGTGGAGCTATGCCCTGCTGACAGCACCGTTCGACATTCCCATACACCTTGACTCGCTCAGCGCAGCCAAGGTCAAAGACAGCATCGACACGCATTTCGAGCCCGTATTCACGCGCGATCTGACAGCCGAAAAGACTATTATATCGGACTACACAACCCGTCTTAACGCCACAAAAGATCTTGACATAACACCGGCCCAGCGCAACCAGATAATAAAAGAGATACGTAAAGTCTATGAAAATGGAATCGTAGACCGGGATACATATGCAAAAATATCGTCAGGAAAACTGCCTACGGTACGTTTCATTCACGACAACGTGGCCATCAGTATTCCGACAGCCAACTATCTTTCAGCCTTCAGGGCCTATGAGCATCTCGACAGTGTGCTCAAAGATCCAAATGTCCGTCAGGCTATATCGGCGACCAAGCTCTCTCAAGTCCTTCATCCAAACATCCTTGTCGACACCGTGACCTCACGGCGTCTGCTAAACGAGTCTTACCAAAAAGCGATGGCCCCTGTCGGAGTCATCCAGCAAGGAGAAAGAATAATAGATAAAGGCGACATCGTGACATCACGTCTGGCAACAGTCCTCCATACCTATGAAAAAATAGCCAACGAACGCGGCAACAGCGCCATCTCCCAACACTATTATCCAATAGCCGGACAGACGCTATATATGCTTATACTCTACGGAATGCTGTTTGCCTATCTCTACATATTCCGGCGTGACTATTTCGAGGATGATCGGACTGTGGTGTTTATTATAACCCTAATCGGCCTCTTCACTCTTTTTGCGTTTGCAATGCAGGCCGGATTTTCAACAGGATTCTACATCACTCCGTTTACCATAGTGCCAATCCTCGTGTTGATATTCCTCGACTCGCGCACAGCCTACTTCTGCCATGTGATTCTGGTTCTGATCTGTTCCATAGTCGCCTCGTTTGCGCTTGAATTCATCTTTATGCAGTTCATTGCCGGCGTCGTGGCCATAGACTCTCTTAAGGACCTCTCACGCAGAAGCCAGCTTATACGCACAGCGGCTCTCATATTTCTCGCATACACACTCTCATACGTGGCTATCGAAGTCATGCAGGCCGGATCGCTCGCACGGACTGAAGGCAGGATATTCGGCTGCTTCGCTATCAATGCCATACTCATTTCGTTCAGCTACGTGCTCATGTTCCTGCTCGAAAGAGTCTACGGATTCACATCGCGTGTGACCCTTGTGGAACTTTCCGACATCAACAATCCGCTCCTGAGAGAATTATCCGAAGAATGCCCCGGCACATTCAACCATTCCATGGCTGTCAGCAATCTCGCATCAGCCGCCGCATCAAGAATCGGAGCAAACGTGCAGCTTGTCCGCACAGGCGCACTGTATCACGACATAGGCAAGATAAAAAATCCGGCATTCTATACCGAAAACCAGCATGGAGTCAATCCGCACGACGCTCTTGATCCGATACAGAGCGCACGCATAGTCACCGGCCATGTAAACGAAGGTCTTGCCCTTGCCGAAAAAGCAAAACTTCCGAAGGTCATCCGCAATTTTATCTCCGAACACCACGGAGCTGGTAAAGCACGCTATTTCTACACCACCTATTGCAACGCACATACTGACGAAGAAGTCGACCCGGCCAATTTCACCTATCCCGGGCCCAATCCACAATCGAAGGAAACCTCCCTTCTTATGATGGCCGACTCCGTGGAAGCAGCATCACGCTCTATGACAGATCACTCGCCGGAAGCTATTTCGGCACTTGTCAACAAGATTATCGACTCTCAGATAGCCGAAGGACTGCACAACGAGTCGCCGATATCATTCCGTGATGTAAGCACGATAAAAGAAGTGTTCGCACAGCGTCTGCGAACAATGTATCACTCCCGCATATCATATCCTGAATTAAAGAAGCCGGAATCCGCTTCCTGATAGAATACTCTTAATCAAAACCAATCATCTCCACCGCCAAACCGACACAACCATGCTTCGCAACCTTCTCCTTTCGCTTGCAACCGTGACTTTCCCGGTCATGGCCTATACACCTATAACCCTGCCAGTCATCCCCTCAGATCCTGCAATCGAGAAAAAAGTCCAAGAAACACTCTCCAAGATGACACTTGAGGAAAAAATCGGACAAATGACCCAGATTCAGCTCGATATTCTCGGAGAGAACGGACCTGACGGCAAATTCAGGCTTGTCAAGGAGAAAGTCGACACTGTAATAGGCATATATAAGGTAGGATCGATACTGAATGCTCCATACTCTTATTGTCTTGATGCCGAATCATGGAACGTAATCATTCCACAGATTCAGGAAGCCTCGATGAAATATATCGGCATCCCCTGTATCTACGGTCTTGACCAGAATCACGGTACCACCTATACAAACGGAGGGACACTGTTTCCGCAAAACCTGAATGTGGCGGCCTCGTTTGACACCGAACTTTGCAGAAGAGCAGCCGAAATCACGGCTTACGAAACGCGTGCGAGCGACTGTCCGTGGACATTCTCGCCAACACTCGACCTTGCACGCGATCCCCGCTGGCCACGATTCTGGGAAAACTATGGTGAAGATCCACTCGTCAACGCCATGATGGGAGCGGCCGCTGTGCGTGGATTCCAAGGCGATGACCCTAACCACATCGACAGGAACCACATAGCAGTCTCGGTCAAACATTTCATGGGCTATGGCGTACCGTTTTCCGGCAAAGACCGCACACCGGCCTATATTTCCGCATCCGACCTGCGCGAAAAACATTTTGCGCCCTATCTTGAAGCAATCAAAAACGGAGCGCTTACCATAATGGTAAATTCATCGTCGATTAACGGAACACCTGTCCATGCCGACCCCATCCTGCTTACAAAATGGCTGAAGGAAGACCTGCAATGGGACGGCCTCATCGTCACTGACTGGGCAGACATCAACAATCTCTACACCCGCGAGAAAGTAGCGAAAGACAAAAAGATGCCATACGCATCGCCATCAACGCAGGCATCGACATGGCAATGGAGCCCTATAAGGTAGACTACTGCGACATACTCAGGGAACTTGTCGAAGAGGGAAAGGTCAGCATGAGCAGAATCGATGATGCAGCCTCCCGGGCACTCCGTCTGAAATACCGTCTCGGACTATTCGACCATCCAAACACCCTTTTAAAGAATTATCCGAAATTCGCATCCAAAGAGTTTCAAAAACGGCTCTCGACGCAGCTGCTGAAACTATGGTGATGCTGAAAAACGATGACAACATTCTGCCGCTAAGCCAAAACACACGGATTATGGTGACAGGCCCGACAGCTACATCGATGCGTTCGCTCAACGGCGGATGGTCATACACGTGGCAGGGACATCTGACAGATGACTACGCAAAAGACTACAACACAATACTCGAAGCTCTGACCAACAAATTCGGGGAATCGAATGTCACGTATGTCCCGACAGTGACTTTCAACCAGAAAGGCTCTTATCAGGACGAAAACGTTGCTGATATGGAGAACGCAGTCAAAGCGGCAGCCAGCTCTGATGTGATAGTGGCATGTATCGGTGAAAACTCCTATTGCGAAACACCGGGCAATCTCACAGACCTCTATCTGTCAGCCAACCAACGCAACATGGTCAAAGCCCTTGCCAAGACAGGCAAACCGATCGTGCTTGTCATCAACGAAGGACGCCCCCGAATACTTGCTGACATCGAACCGCTTGCCAAAGGAATAATCGATATCATTATTCCCGGAAATTTCGGAGGCGACGCACTTGCCGAACTCATGGCCGGAGAGCGAAACTTCTCAGCCAAACTGCCGTTCACATATCCTCGTGAAATCAATTCTCTTGTCACGTATGACTATAAGGTCAGCGAAGAAGTCGGTAAAATGGAAGGTGTCTATGACTACGATGCCCGTGTGAATGTGCAATGGCCTTTCGGATATGGCAAAAGCTACACGACTTTTGAATATTCTGACCTTAAAGTCGATAAAACGGAGTTCACACCGTCCGACATACTTACCGTAAGTGTCAGTGTGACAAACACAGGTTCTCGCGACGGCAAAGAAGCTGTGCTGCTCTTCTCGTCGGATCTTGTGGCATCAGTCGTTCCCGACAACAAACGTCTGCGCGGATTCTCCAAACTCGCACTTATGCCGGGAGAAACACGCACTGTAAAATTTACCGTACCGGCCTCAGATCTTGCCTTTGTAAACGCCCACGGACAATGGACACTCGAAGAAGGTGATTTCACTCTACAGGCCGGTAACCTCTCCATTCCCATACACTGCACCACAAGCTATACATGGGACAGGCCAAATATCTGACGATTTCTTGGGCGTTCACACAATTTTTAATCTTCTTAACCGTTTTTAAGACGTTTAACCCACTGAAAATTCCGAATAAGGATGCTTAATATGCCTGAAGTGCTTGTGCTTGCTACCTCCCGCCGTACACACGGCGGGATTTCGTCCGTAGTCATGGCTCACGAAATGGCAAATGAATGGAAAAAGTACGGATGTCGGTGGATTGCGACTCACCGCAACGGGTCTATAGCCGTCAAACTCCTTTATATGATGACCGGCATGGCAAAATACCTCTGGTATCTGCCTTGGTGCAAGACCGTACACATCCACATCGGAGAAGCACCGTCGGCAAGAAGAAAATCACTGTTTATGCGGCTTGCAAAACTCACCGGCAAAAAAACAATCGTACATTTTCATGCTTTCGACACGGCTTCGACCATAGAAGGGCCTTACAGCGCTGTCTACAAAAAACTTTTTGACGATGCGGACCGCGTGATAGTGCTGTCAAAGATGTGGGAGAACGCCGTATGCTCTACATTTGAACTTGGCGACAAAGTGCGTGTGCTCCACAACCCTTGTCCGAGAATCGCCGACACTTCAGTAGAAGTCAAGAAAAAAAACATAATCCTTTCCGCCGGAGTCGTCAGCCCACGCAAGGGTTACCACGACCTGATCAGAGCTTTCGCCATCATCGCACACAAATACCCGCAATGGAAACTTGTCTTTGCCGGAAGCGGAGAAATTGAAAAAGGAAAGGCAATCGCGCGTGAGGTTGGAATCGAGAATCAAGTTGAATTTCCCGGATGGATCGCCGGCTCTGACAAAGACAGGCTGTTTCGTGAGACATCGGTATTCTGCCTTCCAAGTTATGCCGAGGGATTTCCCATGGCGGTTCTTGACGCTTGGGCATACGGACTTCCCGTCATAGCAACTCCTGTCGGCGGCCTACCCGACATTGTGCATGACAACGAAGATATCCTTCTGTTCCCTCCGGGTGATACGAAAGCTCTTGCCGACCAACTTGAAAAGATGATTGCTGACACTGCTCTACGACATAGAATAGAAAGCGCCTCACGGCAGTTTGCGGAGGAGAGTTTCAATATAATAACAATAGGACATCGCCTCGGAAAGATTTATTCAGAACTTTCCGACAAACGCTAAGCGACGATTCTACGAGAAGATCTGAAATTTTTAAACTGAATATAAAAATCCATACGACAATAGCTATGAGCAAAATACTTGTAACAGGCGGTTGCGGAATGATTGGCAGCAACCTTGTGAAACGCCTTGTGAAAGAAGGACACGACGTGAGCATAATCGACAACCTATGGCGAGGAAAGCTCGAATATCTCAACGACGAATCAGGTAAGCCGGTCATTGATATCGACAGCCGTTTTTTCAACATAGACCTTTCGGACGGTCATGCGGATATAGACAAAATTGTAAATGACAATGAATATGTCATCCACCTTGCCGATATAGTAGCCGGTATTGACTACGTTTTTGGCAATCAGGGAGGCCTCTTCCGTCAGAACAACCTCATCAACACCAACCTTTTCGCTTCCGTTCGCAGAGCCGGCAAAGAAAGGATCAAAGGTCTGATCTATGTAGGCACCGCCTGCAGCTACCCGCTGACCCGTCAAAACTCACTTGACGTAGTGCCACTGCGCGAAGACGAACTATTCCCGGCTCTCCCCGAATCAGCATACGGATGGAGCAAGCTTATGGGACAACTGGAAATAGGCTATCTTGAAAAAGAGACCGGCATTCCATGCTGTACCCTTCAGTTCCACAACGTATATGGCTCGCCTTGTGACTTCGGCGAACGCAGTCAGGTAATCCCGGCACTCATCCGTAAGGCAATCAACTATCCGAATGAGGAATTCATCGTGTGGGGCAGCGGAAAACAGGGCCGCGCGTTTCTTCACGTAAATGACGTGGTTGAGGCGCTTGTCCGCGCACTTGACAAAGGCTGGGGACACGGATGGATCCAGATCGGCCCGTCGGTATGCACTTCAATTGCAGAAATCGCTGAAACAGTTGTCAAAATCAGCGGCAAAGATATCAAACCGTTTTTCGACACAACCAAACCCGAAGGCGACAAAGCCCGCAGCGCCGATTATTCAAAAGCCAAAGAAATCCTCGGTTGGGAACCAAGCGTAAGCCTTGAGGATGGACTGCGCCAGCAATACAAATGGGTTGAAAACGAGATTGCCAAGTCCAACAAACAATGAACGAAGACAAAAAATATTTCAATGTGCGCATCGAGTTTGACCGTGACAAACTCGATCGCACTATTTTCGATGCCATCGAAAAAGGCATCCCCGGCTACAGCTGCTCCGTAGAGGCCAACAACCTTACCATAGCCAACCAGAATCCCGAATTCCTGAAAGTGCTCAACGGAGCGCTTGTCAACAACTGCGACGGCAGCGTGCTCGCCAAAATCCTTGCATGGATCCATAAAGAACCAATCGACAGCTACATCGGGGCAGACATATTCCTGAAATACATAGCCATGCGGCGTTTCCGCCAATTCTTCCTCGGCAATACCGAAGAAGTGCTTGCCGGACTTCGCAAAAATCTTTCGGAAATAGACCCGGCAATCAAAGACATGCGTTTTGAAACCCTTCCATTCCGAGCTGTCGACGAATTCGATTATCAAGGCATAGCCGACATGATCAATGCTGATAACCCCGACATTATATGGGTCAGTCTCGGAGCACCGAAGCAAGAAATGTTCATGTCGAGACTCAAACCATATCTCAAACGTGGAGTAATGTTCGGCTATGGAGCAATTTTCAATTTCAATGCCGGAGTAGGCGAAGTGAAGCGTGCACCTCAATGGATGCTCAAACTGCGCCTTGAATGGCTACATCGCGCCCTCGAACAGCCACAGAAAAACATCCCGCGCTACTGGAACTTCGTCAAGACCCTGCCACAACTCGTAAGCGAAGAACGCCGGAAAGTCGCCCGTCAGAGCCGATAACCCACATCACTACAGATTCCCTTTACAAATTTCCACAATCTCTTTCCAACTGATAAAATTACAACAAGAATCGCCCTAAAAAACGGCGATAATGCAAAACGGTTTGCTGTTTTTAGAGAAAATAGTTAACTTTGCCCCTCGCATACCTCAAGTGTTTTTTATCTATTATCATGAGTAAAGAAGACGTAACCCACCGTGGAATCATCCAGAAAGTGGAGCGCAGCTCTCTTGTCATCCTGACCGAAGACGAATGCAAATGTGACGGCTGTGCCATCACTGCATTGTGTAGCAGCAAGGGTGGAGAACAAAAGGAGCTGTTGAAAATCGACACTCCTTTAGCCGGGGATTTCTCAGTAGGTGAGCGTGTTGAGGTCAGTGCCACATCAAGCTCCACACTTCGGGCCACATGGTGGGCGCTCATACTGCCCACCCTAATCTTCGGAGGTGTCATTGTCGGGCTAAGGCTCGGATTTCCTTCACTCGGAGGATGGTCAATCGCCCTCGGTTTCATCGCCCTCGGTCTCTATGACCTCTTCCTGTATGCGAAGCGAAAGAGTCTTGCTCAAAAAATCAGTTGGAAAATTAGAAAAATATGACGTTTTAATTTACTACCATGAATATTATAGTAACTTCAATCATTGTTCTCGGACTTATCGGAATCATCGGCGCAGCCGTGCTCTACGTTGTAGCCAAGCGTTTCCATGTCCAAGAAGATCCTCGAATTGACCAAGTAGAAGCACTCCTTCCCGGCGCGAACTGCGGCGGCTGCGGACGCAGCGGTTGCCGTGACTTCGCATCAGCATGTGTCTGCGCCGACACTCTCGACGGCCTTACATGCCCGGCATCAGGAAGCGCAGTCATGAAACAGATCGGTGAAATCGTCGGACTGGCAGCAGCCGAAACCAAACCGAAAATTGCAGTAATAAAGTGTAACGGCACATGCGACCTCCGTCCACGCCTCGCACGCTTCGAAGGCGCTCCTACTTGCGCTGTGTTGTCGTCGCTCGGGACAGGAGAATCTCCCTGTCCCAACGGATGTCTCGGATGTGGAGATTGTGTCAGTGCGTGCCCCTACGGAGCAATGAAGATGAATCTTGAGACCGGTCTGCCCGAAGTCATCGAAGACAAGTGTGTCGGTTGCGGAGCATGCGTCAAGGCATGTCCACGCTCAATCATCGAACTCCGCTACAAAGGACCGCGCGGCATGAGAGTCTACGTTGCCTGCTCCAACAAAGAAAAGGGAGCCGCCGCAATGAAGGCATGCAAAGCCGCATGTATCGGCTGTTCGAAATGCGCTAAAGAGTGTACGCACGAAGCTATCACGATTGCCAACAATCTCTCATATATCGACTACGAGAAGTGTAAGCTTTGCCGCAAATGTGTCGATGTATGTCCGACGCATGCCATCCATGCCGTAAACTTCCCTGTAAAGAAAGCTCCCGCCAAAGAGAAAGTTGAAGAAACAGCCTGAAATCAGAAGACATGAAACTCCATACCTTTAAAATAGGCGGTGTACATCCCGCCGAAAACAAGATTGCCGCAGGCAAGCCAATCGAAAACCTTCCTCTGCCGGAAGAAGTCGTGCTCCCAGTATCGCAGCACATCGGCGCACCCGCCACTCCCGTTGTCAAAAAAGGAGACAAGGTGAAGCGTGGCGACCGTGTAGCAGATGCCGGAGGGTTTGTATCAGCCCCTATCCACACTCCGATTTCGGGTACTGTTGTAAAAATCGATACAGCCCGCACCCCTCAGGGTATGCCCGTTCAGGCCATTTATATAAAAAGTGATGAAGCCGACCGCGCTGCTGACGCAGAAGCAATGGCCAACCGCGAAAAACCGGCCCGCACTGAAGAAGAAATTGCGGCTCTCGACGGCAAAGCGATTATCGACATCATAAAGAATGCCGGCATCGTCGGACTCGGTGGTGCGACATTTCCTGCCCACGTAAAACTCTCACCCCCTCCCGGCTCAAAAGCCGAGATTGTCATAATCAATGCGGCCGAGTGCGAACCATGTCTTTCATGCGACGACATGCTCATGCGTGAAAATCCGCGTGAAATTGTCAAGGGTGTCGAGCTTCTCATGCGTGCAGCCGGAGTCAACCGCAGTGTCATCGCAATTGAAAACAACAAGCCGGAAGCAATCGCTGCACTTTCGGAAGCAGCATCGTCAGTGGCAGGCATTGAAGTCATGCCGATGAAGGTCAAATATCCGCAAGGTGGCGAAAAGCAGCTCATCGAAGCTGTGATAGGAAAGGAAGTACCGTCAGGCGGACTACCGATTGCAACAGGAGCTATCGTGCAGAATGTAGCGACAGCCTACGCCGTCTACCGCGCCGTAGTCCTTGACGAACCACTCATGGACCGTGTGCTCACACTGCATGACGGTGAGACAGGGCGCAACCTGCGAGTGGCGCTCGGCACAATCCTTGCCACACTCGTTCCCGGAAAAGAACCCGAGAAAATAATACTTGGCGGTCCGATGATGGGACGTACAGCATCTACCCTCCAGACACCGATGATCAAGGGAACATCGGGCATACTCCTCGACAGCCGCTATGCACACCGCCGTCCGATGGAAAACTGTATCCGTTGCGGCAAGTGTACAGAGGCTTGTCCTATGGGACTCGAACCCTTCCTGATCAGCACTCTTTCGCGCCTTCAGGACTGGGATGAAGCAGAACAGCAGAAAATCGCCAACTGCATCGAATGTGGCTCATGCAGCTACATCTGTCCGGCATCGCGTCCGATCCTTGACTTCATCCGTATCGGAAAGGGCAAAGTTATGGCCGCTATGCGCGCCAGAGCTGCTACAGCAAAGGCTTAATCCAATTAGCATCATAATGGTTAAAAATATGCCGGATTTCACCATCCGGCATATTTTTTATCATAAATAATAACTATCTTTGCACACATGCAATACTTAAGGTTTTGGCTAAACGCTTTAATCATCAGTCGTGATTCCGGACAGCATCTGACAATGCAAAGAAATTTTTCCCGAAATCATGTCACTTGGTAGTTACAGCAAATTTCAAAGAGCCCGCTTAATCCGTAAAAATCAACCCAATAACATTATTATATGACCCACATTTCCGATCGCGTGCAGGCTTTGGCTCCATCAGCCACCCTCGCAATGTCACAGAAAAGCAATGAGCTAAAGGCTCAAGGTGTCGACGTAATCAACCTCTCCGTCGGAGAGCCGGATTTCGAAACTCCCCGCCACATCAAAGAGGCTGCAAAACGTGCCATCGACGAAAACTACACTTTCTACACTCCCGTCCCGGGCTACATGTCGCTCCGCAAGGCCGTGTCTGAAAAACTTGCAAAGGAGAACGGTGTAAATTATGCTCCCGAACAGATTGTGGTGTCAAACGGAGCGAAACAGGCTCTCTGCAACGTTATCCTCGCAAGCATCAACCCCGATGACGAGGTCATAATTCCTATGCCGGCATGGGTAAGCTATGTCGAAATGGTGAAGCTTGCTGGAGGAAAGACAGTAGAGATTCTTGCCGACATCAATCAGGACTTCAAAATCACCCCTGAGCAGCTTGAAGCGGCCATCACACCCGCGACACGCATGATTCTGCTTTGCTCTCCGTCAAATCCGACCGGCAGCATCTATTCACGCGAAGAGCTTCAGGGTCTTGTCGATGTCCTCGCAAAACACCCCGACATCATGGTGCTTGCCGATGAAATCTATGAACATATCAACTTCACAGGCTCTTTCACATCGCTCGCATCATTCCCCGAGATAGCCGACCGCACAATCATCATCAACGGCGTGTCAAAGGCGTATGCCATGACCGGATGGCGTATCGGATACTGCGCCGCACCCCTGTGGCTCGCTAAAGCCGTGACCAAGCTTCAGGGACAGTACACATCGAACGCATCATCCATCGCACAGAAAGCAGCCGAAGCTGCCTACAATGGCCCGCAAGACTGCATAGCAGAGATGAACAAAGCGTTCGAGCGCCGTCGTGACCTCGTCGTCGACCTCGCGTCAAAAATACCCGGACTCAAGGTAAACCGTCCGCAGGGCGCGTTCTATCTTTTCCCCGAGGTAAGTGCCTACATCGGCAAGAGCACCCCGAAGGAAAGAAGCTTGAAAGCTCGTCCGACATTGCCATGTATCTTCTCGAAAAGGGCCATGTAGCCACAGTCGACGGAGGAGCATTCGGCATGGAAGGATATATCCGTCTCAGCTATGCTACTTCTGATGACAACCTGCGCGAAGCAATGCGCCGCATCGCCGAGACCCTCGCCACACTGAAATAAGGTCACAACACATCATATTAAATCATAACAAGCCTGAAACCCTCCGCATAGTGCAGGAGCGGTTTCAGGCTTATCAAACAAAAAAATAATCTTCTATTAGCATAATGGATTTCATTGAAGAACTCACTTGGCGTGGCATGATCCACACTGTCATGCCCGGAACAGACGAACAGCTAAAAAAAGGCATGACCACTGCCTACCTCGGCATTGACCCGACCGCCGACAGTCTCCACATCGGCCACCTCTGCGGTGTGATGATGCTCCGCCACTTCCAGCGTTGCGGCCATAAGCCCTCGCACTCGTAGGAGGAGCCACAGGTATGATCGGCGACCCCTCAGGCAAGAGCGCCGAGCGCAACCTTCTCGACGAAGCCACACTCCGTCACAATCAGGAAGCAATTAAAAAGCAGTTATCCAAGTTCCTCGACTTCGAAAGCGATGCTCCTAACAAAGCCGAAATGGTCAACAACTATGACTGGACCAAGGATGTCACCTTCCTTGATTTCGCCCGTGAAATCGGCAAGCATATTACCGTAAACTATATGATGGCCAAGGACTCCGTGCAGAAGCGTCTTAACGGAGAAGCACGCGACGGCCTCAGCTTTACAGAATTTACCTATCAGCTCCTGCAGGGTTTCGATTTCTATACCCTTTACAAAGACAAGAACTGTAAACTCCAGCTCGGTGGCAGCGACCAGTGGGGCAACATCACCACCGGCACAGAACTCATCCGCCGTAAGCTTGGAGGAGAAGCTTACGCGCTCACATGCCCGCTCATCACAAAAGCAGACGGCGGCAAATTCGGCAAGACCGAAAGCGGAAACGTATGGCTCGATCCCCGCTACACCTCTCCCTATAAGTTCTATCAGTTCTGGCTGAATGTCAGCGACGCAGATGCCGAGAAATATCTGAAAATTTTCACAGCCCTCACCAAAGAGGAAATCGATGCTCTCATCGAAGAACATGCCAAAGATCCCGGACAGCGCCCAATGCAGAAACGTCTCGCAAAAGAGGTCACTGTCATGGTTCATAGCGAGGAAGATTACAATGCCGCTGTCGAAGCCAGCTCGATTCTGTTCAGCAACAAGGCCGAAGAAGCACTCCGAAATCTTGATGAAAAGACACTTCTTGACGTATTCGACGGTGTCCCGACATTCAACATCGTCAAAGCCGATATCGAAACCGGAGTTCCTGTCATTGAGCTTCTCGCCACCAAGACTGCGGTATTCCCATCCAAAGGCGAAGCCCGCAAGATGATCCAGCAGGGAGGCGTCAGCATCAACAAACAGAAAGTGACCGACCCGAATGCTGTCATAACCGCCGAATCACTTCTTAACGACAAATACATCCTCGTCCAGCGCGGCAAGAAAAACTACTTCCTGCTCCGCGTAGCAGAATAAGAAATTTCATGCACACGCCGTTCCTAAGAGACGGCAGTAATTGAATTAACAAACAAGATTGACGGATTTCCGGATCATTCGCCTGCAAGCGATGCCGGAATCCGTCAATTCTGTTTCTCAGCATTTTTATGAAGCAATAATTGCTAATCCATCTCTACCGGCTACATACAATATTCCAACCTACCGATTCGTTATAAAAAGTGATGAATCATCGCTTTCTCACATCACTTCGACTGCTCTCCGCTCTCATGGCTCTGATTATCGGGAGTCATGGAGATTTGTCGTGTCAAAATCTAAACGACAAGCTGATGAACCGCCCTTATGCCGACCTTCGTCGCTGGCATCTCGGATTCTCGGTCGGCATCCACACTCAGGACTTCACTTTTACCCACAATGGCTTCACAAGTGAAAATGGAGAGCAATGGTTTGTAGAGCAACCGGCATTCCAACCGGGATTCTGTGTCAACGGGCTTATCGATTACCGTCTTGGTACATATTTCAACCTGCGTTTCACACCGGGAATGTATTTCGGAAACCGTGACATCACAATGCGCGAATACAACTCCGGGCTGAACACCGCCAAAACCTGAAATCGGCGCTAATCGTGCTGCCCTTCGACCTCAAATTCTCGGGGCTGCGTTATCGCAACTCCCGGCCATATATAACCGCCGGCGTGATGCCTACATTCAATGTGACTAAGCAAAACAACGACTATCTTCGCACTAAAACATCTGATTTCTTCCTTACATGCGGATTCGGATGCGACTTTTATCTGCCTTATTTCAAATTCAATCCGGAGATAAAGTTCTGTTTCGGTCTTGGCGACAATCTCCTCCATGACCGTCCCGACATCGCTGAAGAACCCGAAAAACTCATCATAACACAGTCACTGAAAAAGGCCGTTTCACGAATGGTCGTATTAACTTTCTATTTCGAATGATATTCCGACAGCACATATCTCTATACACAACCTTGCTTACAGGTCTGTTCATGTTCATTGTGTCGCCGGAACTAAAGGCTCAGGGCGACGCTTTACTAACTCAATACTGGGCGTTGCCGACATATTACAACCCCGGAGCAGTAGGCGATACGGACTATCTTCGCATCCGTGGAGGAGCACGCCTGCAGTGGGTGGGAATTGACAATGCCCCGCAAAGTTTCATCGCCGCAGCCGACATGCCGTTCAAACTTGGCAACAAACGCCTCGGGACAGGTCTCGTCATCCAGCAGGAATCCTACGGTCTGTTCAGCAATTTCACGCTTGACGCTCAGATTGGCTATAAGCTCAAGATTCTTAAAGGGGAGCTGACGGTAGCCTTGCAGTTAGGCCTTTTCAACGAAAAATTCAAAGGTTCGGAAGTCTATATCCCCGATGACAATGACTATCATGATCCGGCCGACGATGCTATCCCGCAACGCGATGTCGCCGGCAACGCCTTTGATCTCGGCATAGGTGCATTTTATGTCCATAAAAAGTTCTGGGCCGGCATCTCGCTACAACATGCCAACAACCCTACAGTCAGTTTCACAAGCGATACCGAAAGCGGCTCGCGTGCAGGAGACGACGGCACGACCGGTGAATTGTCAAAAAAATATGAGTTCACAGCCTCACGCACAGCTTATTTAATGGCCGGAAGCAATATTCCTGTAAAAAACACGTTATTTGAAGTGATACCGTCAGTCATAGTCAGAAGCGATTTCACCGATACCGATTTCGAGCTTACAGGACGAGTCCGCTACAACAAACTTTTCACCGCAGGTCTCGGCTACCGTTACAACGATGCACTCTCCGTCATGCTCGGAGCTGAAATCAAAGGTTTTTTCATCGGCTATAGCTACGACTATCATCTTTCCGACATATCAAAAGCCTCATCAGGGAGCCACGAGCTTGTTGCAGGCTATAACCTTAAACTCGATTTTTCAGAGAAAAACCGCCACAAACACAAGAGCATACGCATAATGTAACTTATGAAAAAAATACTCCACATACTTTTCGCTCTGATTCTTCTCTCCGCTGTCGTCTCATGCGCTACAGGTCCACGTAGCTCTATGGGAGGCGAAGTTACAGGAGTGGGAGGAACTTCATGGACAGAACCCACACCCTACGGTATGGTTCTCGTGTCGAGAGGATCTGTGAAGATGGGTCCCTCTAAAGCCGATTCGCTATGGAATCTCGAAGCTGACCCGCGAGGCGTGTCGGTCGACGCTTTCTGGATGGACGAAACGGAAATCACAAATTCAAAGTACAAACAGTTTGTCTTCTGGGTACGTGATTCCATCATCCGTGAACGCCTTGCCGATCCGGCCTACGGAGGCAACGAAGAGTTCAAGATTGAAGAAGACCGTGAAGGAAATCCCGTGACACCACATCTCAACTGGGCAAAAGCAATTCCTTGGCGCAATGCCAACGAGGACGAGCAGCGTGCGATTGAGAGTCTCTACCGCACCAATCCCATCACAGGTGTGCGCGAGCTTGACCCGGAACAGCTCAACTATCGTTACGAAGTCTATAACCATACTGAGGCCGCAAAACGCAAACATCGTCTTAACCCGGCCCGTCGCGAATACAATACCGACAAACCCGTACCCACAGCTACTCCGCTTATCTCAAAAGATACCGCCTACATCAACGATGAAGGCGAAATCATCCGAGAGACCATAACCCGCGGACTTACCGGCGATTTTGATTTTGTCAATACCTACATTGTCAATGTCTATCCCGACACTACAGCATGGATCAATGACTTCGACAACGCCTACAACGAACCCTATGTACGTCTCTATTTCTCTCATGGAGGCTACAATGAATATCCCGTGGTCGGAGTAAGCTGGGAGCAGGCCACTGCCTTTGCAAACTGGCGCACAGACTTCCTCCGCCGTTCTCTCGGTCGCGAAGGTGTCTATGTCGAACCATACCGTCTCCCGACAGAGGCTGAGTGGGAGTATGCTGCCCGAGCCGGCAAAAGCGAGAACATGTATCCTTGGGACGGCGACCTGCCGTTGACTGAAGACCAAGGGTGTTTCTATGCCAATTTCAAGCCACAGGAAGGTAATTTCGTTCAGGACGGACAGCTGATAACATCACGTGTCGGGACATATTCTCCAAACGACTTCGGATTGTATGACATGGCCGGAAATGTCAGCGAATGGACTTCAACCGCTTTCACCGAAAGTGTCGGCAAACTGACAAGCGATCTCAACCCAGAGTACCGTTACAATGCCGCACAGGAAGACCCTTACCGCATGAAGCGCAAAATCGTGCGCGGAGGCTCTTGGAAAGATGTCGCCCACAATATCCGTTCCGACATCCGCATGTGGGAATACCAGAACGAGCAGCGTTCCTATATCGGATTCCGTTGCGTACGCTCTCAAATCGGTTTTGCCAAAGGCACTAAAGCAAGAAAATAACAGAACATTCCTCAAAATCCCCTCAATAGCAACCTATCTTACAAGCCATGACCAAAGATAATTTCAGAAACAAGATAGAGACCATCATGACATGGGAAGGAGGCCAGCGTCTCTTTAATTTCGCATACAGTATCGGTGCGGCCATCGTCATTCTGGGTGCTCTTTTCAAAATCCTCCATCTTTCAGGAGGCAATACACTCCTTTGCATCGGTATGGGTACGGAAGTACTCATGTTTATCCTGACTGCATTCGACAGACCTCCTAAAGAATATCATTGGGAAAATGTATTTCCCGAACTCGACGGACATGAAACCGAACGTGAAACCATAGTCGGAGGACGTACCAACACCATAAGCACACCCTCAGCCGGCAATCAGGCCACAGTCTCAGGCTCAGTCAACGGATCTGTCGGAATCCCCTCATCAGTGAATCTTTCCGAAGAAGATCGTCTTTCACTATCTGAAAGCATACACCGCATGTCGGCCGCAGCCGAGCAACTTTCAAAAATGGCGGAACTCACCACCGCGACACAGGAATATCTCTCTCAGATGTCTGCTATTTCCGCTCAGATGGAACAGCTCAGACAGACAACAGAAGCTCTCAATTCCGTGTCTGCCGTTCTCCTTGAAAGCTACCGCGCTGTGACAGAAAACTCGGCATCTATCACTGAGAATTCCCGTGGCTACATCGAACGCATGGGCGACCTCAACCGCAATCTCGGAGGACTCAACACCATCTACGAAATTCAGCTCAAGAGCGTGTCGACCCAGCTCGACTCAATCGACCGCGTGAATCGTGGCATCAAAGACATCCGCGACATGTATGAGAAGAGCGCTTCACAGAGCGCACGCTACTGCGAGGAGACTGAAAAGATGGCCCGCTATATGCAGCAGCTCAACAACGTCTATGAAAAGATGCTCCATGCGATGACCGTCAATATGTACAGACCCATGATGAGCGACATTCCCGGTGCGCAATCATCAGGCTCAGTCAACTGACCTCCACTCTCCGTTTTTCCATATTAACCACACCCCAGTCCGTATCAATCATCCTTAGCTTAAATGGCAGAATCAGTAGTAAGGCTTTCCCCGCGACAGAAGATGATAAACCTTATGTATATCGTCCTCACAGCCATGCTTGCACTCAACGTATCAAGCGATGTGCTCGACGGTTTCGTACAGGTTGAGGACGGTCTTGCACGCACCAACGCTACTGTCGGCCGTCGTAATGACGCGGTGTATTCTCAGCTTGAGACGTTCACCGCACAGAATCCGGAGAAAGGCGCGCCGTGGCTTGCAAAAGCATCCGATGTCCGCAAGCGTTCCGCAGCCTTGTATTCGCTCGTTGATTCACTCAAACTCGCAATCGTCGTCGAGGCAGACGGACCGGAAGGTAATCCGGCGGAAATAAATCGTCGCGATGACCTTGAGGCGGCAGCCGTGGTCATGCTTTCTCCCGGTGCAAAAGGTGGCCAGATACTTCACAATGAAATGGACTCCTACCGCGGTTTCATACAGACTTTCATCGCTGACTCCATTAAGCGCACAGCCATCAGCGAGGCTCTTTCCACCGCTCCGTTCAAACGTCCCGGCACTGTCACACCCCAGAAGTGGGAGGAGGCTAAATTTGAAAACCAGCCTGTGGTCGCAGCCGTCACACTCCTGACCAAACTGCAAAACGACATTCGATATGCCGAAGGTGAAGCGTTGGCCAGTCTGCTCGCATCGGTTGATGCCGGCGATGTCAGGGTAAACGAAATCAATGCGTTTGTGATTCCGCAGTCGCGCATTGTGATGCGCGGTGGAAAATACAGTGCCAACATAGTTCTCGCAGCCGTCGACACGACAGCCCGTCCCGAAATCTTCGTAGCCGGCAAGAAACTTGGCAATGACCGGGACTTTATGAATTTGTCACCTCATCTACCGGCACATTCGATTACAACGGATATCTTGAAGTCAATCACGGCGACGGGACATCCACCCGCCATCCCTTCTCGTCAAGTTATACTGTCATTGAACCTACCGCCACAGTCTCAGCCACGATGATGAACGTGCTTTACGCAGGCATTGACAACCCGATGAGCATCTCTGTGCCCGGTGTCCCGATGAATGCTGTCAGCGCGACCATGACCAACGGCTCCCTGACACGCAAGGGCGACGCATGGGTGGCACGTCCGGCTAAGGTCGGAGAGAATGCAACCCTCACCGTCTCTGCGACAATCGACGGCCGTCCGCAGACTGTAGCCACGTCAACATTCAGAGTGCGAAAACTGCCCGATCCCGTGGCCTTTATAACCTATTCGGGAAGCAATGGCGCAAAAGAACGCTACAAGGGCGGTCGTCCGCTCTCGAAAACACTGCTTACGAGCGCACCGGGTATTGATGCGGCCATCGATGACGACATGCTCAACATCGATTTTCAGGTTCTCGGATTTGAGACGGTATTTTTCGATCAGATGGGCAACGCCATCCCGGAAGTATCACAGGGGGCGTCCTTCTCTCAACGCCAGAAAGACCAGTTCAAACGTCTTTCGCGAGGAAAACGCTTCTATATATCACGCATACGTGCGAAAGGCCCTGACGGCATCGAGCGTGTTCTCAGCCCGGTCGAAGTTATTGTTAATTAAGATTTCCCTCCACCACGCATAACCCCTACAGCAAATACTGATGAAGAAATATCTTCTTACAGCCATAGCAATTTTTATCTCGGCTTCTGTTTTCGCACAGGAATCGAGTTCGAGCAGTGTTGTCCGCCGTCGCACGGCCGACGACCGCAACACGGCCAAAACAAATACCGGCGTGACACAACGCATGCAGCAGCATTTTGACTCTTCGCCTGTCAGTGATTCGGAACTGCAGTGGATGCGCGTGATATATCGGCAGATTGATCTGATGAAAGATGAAAATGCGGCTCTCTATTATCCCGATGAGCCTGTCGACGGTCAGGAGAACCTTTTCAGAATCATCCTCGGCCGTATGGCAAACAATGAGCTTACAGGCTATGAATACCTCGACGGTCGCGAAATGTTTACCGATAACTATAAAGTGAACATGCGTGATGTCCTTGACCGCTTCCACATAATCTATAGTGATGCAAAAGGATCTACCGAACGCAATCCGAAATTCATAATCGAGGAAGCAGACGTTCCTTCGTCAGAAGTCCTCTCCTACTATGTGATTGAACGTTGGGAATTCGACAAACGCAACAACCGCATGCGGACACGCATAGAGGCCGTATGTCCTGTCCTTCACCGTGCGGGAGATTTCGGAGGTGAAGCTGTGAAATATCCAATGTTCTGGGTGAAATATGATGACCTCAGACCCTATCTGACCACCCACAACATTTTCACCAATGATGACAATAATCTTGCCACCTGTACCTACGATGACTACTTCCAGCTCAATCTGTATAAAGGCGACATCTATAAGACACGAAACTTGAAGAACCGGTCACTGATGCAGCTCCATCCGGATCCTGACGAACTCGCACACGCTCAGGACAGCATCCAGAAGCGCCTTGACAGTTTCGAGGACAAACTGTGGGTTCCTTCACTTGAAGAGCTTGCAGCACGTCGTGAGGCAGCCGAAAAAGCCGAACTCGCTGCTGCCGGAGAGACACCCGCGACTAAAGAAGTCAGCGAATCATCCTCCACAAAAACGACAATACGCTCAGCCCGCTCAAAACGAGGAACAACCAAATCATCCTCGCCCAAAACCAAACCGGCAAAAGTGAAAAAAGCCAAAGCGCCAAAGGCATCCTCGTCAAGTGCGGTACGCTCTGTCCGCAATCGCCGGAGATAACCTCTCTATCCTTCTTACGCCTTTCTCATTTACCTTCTATAAAATTTTTCCCGCCGGGAAAACCGTCATATCCAAACAAAGACCTTTCTCACAGCTTGCTAATTAAAAGGTCAGATGACGTTTTCCCGGCGGGATTTCTATATCCTGTCGCAAACAAAGTCAGGAATTATTCTTCCGGCAATTCCCTGAGAGGTATACCCATTCGTATCACTCCATTGACAAATTCAATAAATTTGAATTCCATTTCCGCGACTCTGATATTTGTCGCGATTTCAGGTGTCACCTGCAACAGTTTTGAATGGCAACGCTCTGCCAATTGCCATTCCGGGGTCTTGAAGTAAGTCTCAAGGCCTGCTTTGTCCCCTTCCTTATACAACGCCTGTGCCTTCTCAAACTCCTTGTTGAAACAATCCATAAGTTTAAGAGCTTCCTGCTGCGTTATTTCATCGGGATTTTCACGCAATATACCCTCCACCCGTTTTGTACAAGAAACTGAAGCCAGCGATGCTACAATAAGCAATAAAGCAAGTATTTTTTTCATTCCGGTATAATTTTATTAAGGATTGACTATTATAAATTCTGTAAACATAAGGAGCGCAAAATCAAAACTCTGCGCTCCTTAACTGTATTCATTTTATTGTTTCTCTTTACAGACCCTTGCCATGACAGTTCTTATATTTCTTTCCTGAACCGCAGGGGCAGGGATCATTGCGGTTTATACGCGGGCCGGATTTGACCGGTTGTGTCACCTGCTGCTGACTCGCACCCTGAGCTGCCGCACGCTGCGCATTCTCACCCGGAAGATTCTCACGCGAAGTCTGATACTTCGAATAATCGTTTGGACGCTCAGGCATCGCGCGTTCCACCTTTGGCTGAGGTTTCGGTGCTTCCTGCTGCTGAGGCTCAGGCTGCTTAACGGGATTATTAGCTGCCTCTGCATTTTCTTCGGCCGTTTCTACGGTTTCAGGTTCAGTAGCCGGCTGCTGGGGACGAGACGGCTGGGGAGGAGCCTGCTGTACGTAGATCTGACCGCGCATGAGAGTCGACATGGTCTTTACATTCAGATTGTTGAGCATCGCCTCAAAGAGATGGAACGACTCAACCTTGTAAATCACAAGCGGGTCTTTCTGTTCGTATGACGCATTCTGCACGCTCTGACGCAACTGGTCGAGTTCACGGAGATGTTCCTTCCAGAGTTCGTCGATAGTCACGAGCAGGACGGCTTTATGCCATTCCTTGACTATAGACTTGCAACCGGTTCTGTAAGCCTCGTCGATATCGACAACGAGATTGAAGAAGCGCTTGCCATCAGTCATCGGGACAGCGATACGCCCCTTGAATCCACGGTTTTCAACACAGTCGACAATCACCGGCTGAGCAACCTCAAGGATGCGCTGGCTCTTGCGGTCAAATGCCTCCTGAGCTGCTGTATGGATCTTTTCGACAGCATCCTCTTTCGACATGTTGCGGTATTCTTCCTCTGTGAAAGGAGCTTCAATCGTGAGCACTCGGAAAAGTTCAAGAGCAAGATCCTGATAATCGGCCGGGCCGTAGTTATTAACGAAATTCTCGATGACATCCCAAATCATATTCGCGATGTCGATACCGATGCGTTCGCCAAGAAGAGCATGGTGACGGCGGTTATAGATATATGTACGCTGCTTGTTCATAACGTCGTCATATTCAAGCAGACGTTTACGTATACCGAAGTTGTTTTCCTCGACACGCTTCTGGGCATTTCCGATTGCGTTGGTGACCATCGAGCTTTCTATGCGCTCTCCTTCTTCAAGACCGAGGGTGTCGAGCATCTTCATTACGCGGTCAGTAGCGAAGAGACGCATGAGCTGGTCCTCGAAAGAGACATAGAACACGGAAGATCCCGGGTCGCCCTGACGGCCGGAACGTCCGCGGAGCTGACGGTCGACACGACGCGATTCATGACGCTCTGTACCGATGATGGCAAGACCGCCGGCCTCCTTGACTTCAGGAGTAAGCTTGATGTCCGTACCACGGCCGGCCATGTTTGTCGCGATTGTCACCATACCCTTGCGTCCTGCATGAGCCACGATTTCCGCTTCTTTCTGATGGAGCTTGGCATTAAGGACATTGTGTGGAATGTGACGCATGGTAAGCATACGGCTGAGAAGCTCCGAGATTTCAACAGATGTCGTACCGACGAGCACGGGACGTCCCTTCGAAACGAGATCCTGAATCTCATCAATCACCGCTGCATATTTTTCTTTCTTGGTCTTGTAGACACGGTCGTTCATGTCTATGCGGGCAATCGGACGGTTGGTCGGGATTGTCACCACATCAAGCCTATATATATCCCAGAATTCTCCGGCTTCTGTCTCTGCCGTACCGGTCATACCGGCAAGCTTGTGATACATACGGAAATAATTCTGAAGAGTAATCGTAGCGAATGTCTGTGTCGCAGCTTCAACCTTAACATGTTCCTTGGCTTCGATAGCCTGATGGAGACCGTCGCTGTAACGGCGACCTTCCATTATACGGCCTGTCTGCTCATCGACAATCTTGATTTTGCCTTCGTCAATCACATATTCGACATCCTTTTCAAAAAGGGTGTAAGCCTTGAGAAGCTGAGTGACAGTGTGGACACGTTCAGCCTTCACTGCATAATCCTGCATAAGCTCATCCTTGCGCTGCTGACGCTCGGCAAGATTTTCGATATGTTCCGTTTCCGAAAGCTGAGATGCGATGTCAGGAAGCACGAAGAACTGCGGATCGCCGGTCTTGCCGGTAAGCTCGTCAATACCCTTGTCGGTAAGCTCGACGCTACGGTTTTTCTCATCAATAACGAAATACAGCGGATCGGTCACCTTTGGCATCTCACGCTTGTTGTCCTGAAGGTAATATGCTTCTGTTTCAAGCATGAGATTCTTCATTCCCTCCTGAGAGAGGAACTTGATGAGCGCGCCGTTCTTTGGCAGACCTTTGAACGCACGGTAGAGCAGCAATGCCCCTTCCTTCTTTGTCTCCTTATCGTCTGAAGCGATTTTGGTCTTGGCCTCGGCAAGAATCTTGGTGACAAGCTTGCGCTGGGCTTCAACAACCTTCTCAACATTCGGACGGTATTCGTCAAACAGCTGGTCGTCACCCTTGGGAACCGGACCTGAGATGATGAGCGGTGTACGGGCATCGTCGATAAGCACTGAGTCGACCTCATCGACAATCGCATAGTAATGCTTGCGCTGCACCATATCGGCAGGCGACATCGCCATGTTGTCACGAAGATAGTCGAAACCGAATTCGTTGTTCGTACCGAAAGTGATGTCGCAGTTGTAGGCCGCACGACGGGCAGCAGTGTTGGGCTGGTGCTTGTCAATGCAATCGACAGTCGAACCGTGGAACATGTACAGCGGTCCCATCCACTCGGAATCACGCTTCGAGAGGTAGTCGTTGACTGTCACAACATGCACACCGCGTCCTGAAAGCGAGCGGAGGAATACCGGCAGCGTAGCCACGAGGGTCTTACCCTCGCCGGTAGCCATCTCGGCAATCTTACCCTGATGAAGCACGATACCGCCGATGAGCTGCACACGATAGTGAATCATGTCCCACTTCATCTCATTGCCACCGGCAAGCCAATGATTTTTCCAGATGGCATTGTCTCCGTCAATGCTCACAAAATCACGGCCCTGTGCCGCAAGCTCACGGTCAAGCTGTGTAGCTTTTACCACGATAGTCTCATTGGCTGCAAAACGGGCTGCGGTTTCACGAACGACAGCAAACACTTCGGGAAGATGCTCATTAAGTTTATCCTCGATAGTGTCAAGCATGGTCTTCTCATTGCGGTCGATCTTGTCCCAGACCGGCTGACGCTGGTCGAAAGGAAGCTCTTCGACTTCAATGCGAAGGCGTTCGTTTTCTTCTTTTTCAGCGGAAATTGCCTGACTGATGTCCGCACGCACATTGTCGATGCGCTCGCGGAGCTGATCTATAGTGAGTTGCTTGACCTCAGGCTCAAGAGCCTCGATTTTCTTCACGATGGGTTCGATTTCCTTTAGGTCTCGGGTCGACTTGTTTCCGAAAATCTTTGTGAGGAATGATTGAAATGACATAATTTTATTTGGTAATCTTTGTAACTTGTTTATAACTGGATTTTAATAATACGCGCAACATCATGACTCTGATGTTACTTGCTCTTTTGGAAGCGCAACGGAGGGAGGGAAGCCGCGTTGGGCGACCGTATTCTTAAAATCCTTGTGACCGTCGGAGCTATCACACGCGCATCGACCGGCGACTCAATCTTAGCCGGGGCTACGGTCGGCGCAAGTATATAGACCGGCGAGGTCGTAGCTACATTTCTGATGACCGGGAGCTGCGTTTCAGCTACGCTCTCGGATGACGAATCAGCGATTTCCCATCCGGGATTGACCACTATCATCACATCTCCGGCATGGTCGATCGACGTATTGCGCTGGAGGGCATGTGCGTCTTCCCCGGCACGTCGTTCGAGAATGTCGTCGATTGTATATGCAGCGGTCACGCCGCTCATTCGTGTAAGGAATTCCGCACTTTCACGGCGTATCGTGCGCTCGTCAAGTCCATTTTCCTTAATCTGTTTTCTATTTAAAAAGAAATAACCGTCGTAGTATCCGCTCACATACTCTCCATTACCGTGAATGGCAATCAGATAGATGTTGAGCAGCGACATAGCCCGTTTCGGTGAGAACTGTCCGGCCGGAATATTCCAGCGTTCGTCCTCGCGCTTGCTTCCCGAAGGACCGGGAGTGCCTGCGATGAAAATGACTGAATTTGCCATTCCCGGACCTTTTTCAATCGCTTGGACGATGTTTGCTATATCCGAGTCAAGACGGATATAGGCATCCATCGTCTCAACGCGTGTATCAGTGTCTCGTCCATAAGGATAAGGGCTGACATTAAATCCGAGATTGAGCATATCGGTTACCCCGCGCCCTCCAAGGTTCAACGAGGAAATATAGTCGACACCAATCTCCGCAACCTCATGATTTCGGGAGCGGAAGCCTTGAAAGCCCTGAACCTGTTCGGATTTTTGGCCGGGAAATTATGGCGGAACGGAAATTGCTTCTTATAATCGGGAAGATCAGGATAGAGTTCAAGAGGTAGCGACGGAGTCCAAGATATGGTGTCGAGACGCGACGAAAGCGTTATGCCATAGTTACGTTTTGCAATCGCAGCCGGGACATCTCGATAATAGGTCGATGTGCTCCATTTGCCGTTGAATTCATTGAGCCAGAAACCACTGTTTCCGGCATGTCCGGCAAGAATGATGGCAATCTGAGCATCGGGAGCGACCGAATGCACCAGACCGATACCTCCGTCAGCTATACGCACCTCATCGCTGATTGTCGATACGCGCAATGATGACGGCGAGAAAGTCTCGTCGGTAAAATTGCCTATTTTTGCCTGATCAAGCAATATCGGATAGTCCGATTTCGTCTCTGTGTCCCAAGCTCTTGCCGCCGGAACTCCGTTGACACTCGGGGCTGCGCCAGTCATCAGCATGGCCGTAGCGGCGGTGGCATCGAGATCCGTTCCGTAATTGACATCTTCAATCGTCACACCGTCAGTGATGAAACGGTTGAAGCCGTTTTTGGTGAAGTTGTCGCGAAGGAGGTTTACATAGTCCGCATCAAGCCCTTCGACAAATATTCCGACCACCAAAGCCGGACGAGTAAGTGTGTAGTTGTTGCCTTCAGCTCCCTTCTTTGCATTCGGAGCTGCAACAGGACGCGAGGCGAACACCGGCGTAAACGCGCCGATGCCGATTGACACAAGCGAGACTACAAGCACACTTGCCAAACGGGTACTTATCGGATGATTTTTACGTGATGACATCAGGCGTTTCTGTTGGCTATTATACATGACAATGCCCGCACTCCATCAGCCACGATAAGCGGGATGAATGCAGCATTGGGTGATTGCACTCCACAGCAAAACAGGACAAGGAGGGTAATCAATGATGCAAAGTTAAGAATTTGATAGGAAAACAACAACTTTTCCATTCTTTTTACCCAGACGGCTATAACCGGGATGAAGCACAGGGGATTGAGCCAAAGCAACAGCCAGTTGGGCGACGTTGCCTCATGGACGGAAATGACCACAAGGAAGATGATCACACACCCGGTCAGTCCCATTACGAGATAGAACAGTGTGTCGAATATTTTAGCGGCAACTCCCGGAGATTTTCTGCGAATCTGCGCTGCCGACACGCCAACCGAAACGACCAATACAAGATTGCACCAGAACATCGGAGTAAGAAACCAAGGAGTAGGCGACAGCACAGGCGACGCACCTTCCGCACCCACAAGCACTGCTGTATTGTCCACGAGTTTCACTCCGTCAGGGCGCATGGCGAGTGAAAGCATGTCTTCAAGCGCTTCAGGGGCAAACGACATTTCACGCATCGAAATCCGGCGGTCAATCCCGCTTCCGAGAGCAAGGTCGATGCCGAACTGATACCACGGATAGTTGACGTGATAATGTCTCATCGCATTGCGGAAAGTAGACACATCTTCTGCCGGAAGAGAAGCGACTCCGAGCGACAGTGTGTCACCAATCGCCTGCTCTATCACTGCAAGAGGGCGTGTCGCACAATTATCGAGCACGTAGTTATAGCGATAGACCCGATTGGCGGGCAACAGATTCCTGTCTGTAAGCTCTATGACGCGCATCTTCTCTGCCGGTGTCAGATTCAATGTCTGCTCCACGACCGCACGGCCTTCACGGCGATACATTTCAAGAAATCTATCGGTCGAAGCCGCTCCGGCCATATAGTCTGTCTCTCCTTTGACAAAACGATACACGAAGTTCGGCGCTTCAAAATCAAAGAGTCCCCAGTTTATCACGTAGTCCCCCTGTCGGGCGACTGAATTCTCAATGCCGTGTGCCCTTCGAGCTGATATATATCAGCTCCGGCACGTGCAGTCAGCAGTGACACCCGGATATCATCAGCACCGCCATTTGCCATAGCAACCGAGCCGGACAAAAGCAGTATGAGACTTATGATGATACGAACTGTCATGATTATAAAAGAATCGTTTTTGTGATGAATATATGAAAATTACAATTTCAACTGTCAAGTTGCGGACTTTCAGCCCAACATTTTGGAAATATCCTCGATATTCACAATAGTAAACACCGTTTTGCCATCGGGTGTTCGCGCAGGAGTCGAAAGACGGAACAAATCGCTGATAAGCTTATCCATTTCAGTAGCACTCAACACTTGCCCGCGCTTTATAGCGCTGCTACGGGCCATCGAAAGCGCAATCCTTTCCTGAAGTGACGAAGCAAGTTCCTCTCCTGTCTCAGTGACACTCTCTATCATGCCGAGCAGCAGATCACGTGGATTTGCACCACCGAGCATCGAAGGAATGCCCGTGATGCTCCATGAATTGTCGCCAAGCGGCGATATGGCGAAGCCAAGGTCTTCAAGCGACGGAGCGATATCGGCCAAAACCGCATTCTGTGCAGGGGAGAGTTCGACTATTTCAGGGAACATGGTGTTCTGACACACCATGTCGCGTTCCTTGACTTTCGCCAGATAGCTGTCGTAGAGAATGCGTTTATGCGCTCTGTGCTGGTCGATTATCATAAGACCATCGCGAGACGGGGTAAGGATATAGGAGTTTTTCAGTTGCAGCGTGGCGCTCACAGGAGCTTCATTGTCAAGTTCAAGCTCGCTTTCTGACCGATTGACCTTACTCTCGACCATCGAGGCGTAACCGTCGTCACGCTTCTTGACGAAATCGTCATAAAGCTTTTCCCAGTCCTGAAAACGCTCTGATGTATGCGCATGGTTCACGGAGAGGGAGGATATTTTTCTGCTCTCCGATGTCCCCAGGCCGGAAACAGATGATCCCATTCCTGACAAGGACGAACTGCGGGTCGCATGAGCCGGTTGTGAGAAAGGATTATAACCCTCCTCGAGTATGACCTCATGGTCTGCGTCAATGTCAGGAGAAAACACCGGGATTTCAGGTGCTTCATCGACATCAAAATCAATCGCCGGAGCGGCATTGAATCGTCCGAGCGATTCTCTGACTGCCGCTGTCAGAATCTGCCATATAGCCTGTTCGTTTTCAAACTTTATCTCACTCTTGGTCGGATGGATATTGACATCTATCGTCTCGGGATCAACAGTCAGATTTATAAAATAGTTGGGTTGCACGTCAGCCGTAATCAGACGTTCGTAGCACTGCATGATGGCCTTATGGAAATACGGATGACGCATATTGCGGCCGTTGACCATGAGATATTGCAACGCATTACGCTTACGGGCGTTCTCAGGCAAACCGATAAAGCCGTTTATCCTGACGATAGACGTATCGGTGTCGAGAGGGACAATCTGTTTGTCGAGCGAACGGCCGAACAAATCGGCGATACGCTGTTTGAGCGAAGCCCTCCTGAGCGAATGGAGAGTGACATCATTGCTGATCAGAGTGAAATCAACCCCGATATTGACAAGCGCAAGACGCTCGAACTCACGCATGATGTTGCTAAGTTCCACAGAGTCTTTTTTAAGGAACTTACGGCGTGCGGGCACGTTGAAAAACAGATTCTTGACCATCAGGTTGCTCCCCTGAGCACAAGCCTCCGGCTCCTGACTTTCAACCTTAGAGCCATTGATGACCAGACGAGTACCGATTGTCTCGCCTTTAAGCATAGTGCGCAAATCGACCTGAGCGATCGCAGCGATTGAAGCAAGAGCCTCGCCACGGAATCCCATTGTCGAAAGCGAGAACAGGTCATCAGCCTTACGGATTTTGGATGTCGCATGGCGTTCGAATGCAAGACGCGCGTCAGTGTCGCTCATTCCACAGCCATTGTCTATTACCTGTATCAGCGTCCGGCCGGCATCTTTAAGAATAATTGTAACCGAAGTCGCACCGGCATCAATAGAGTTTTCGACAAGCTCTTTTATGACCGATGCAGGACGCTGGATGACTTCGCCCGCTGCTATCTGGTTTGCGACAGAATCCGGGAGAAGACGTATGATATCGCTCATGATTCAACCTCCTCTTTAGTTTTTATTCCGATTATATCATTCAGACTCACGCCCGGAGCAGCCCCATGTGATTTATTTTCCATCGGAAAGCTATAGGCATGCGGTTCGATTTCAGGCACATAAAGCCCAGCCGGATTCACAGAGACTGAATCTGTCTCCACCCCAAGCGAGTCAGCCTGTATGCGAAGTGAATCAGTCGCCGCCGGCAATGAGTCGGGAATTGCTTGCAAAACAGAGTCTACAGCCACCGGCAATGAATTTTCCGAAGGCTGTCCGGCTACTGTGGATGCCGCCTTCAAAGGAACGGGAGTCTGCGGTTCCTGCGGTTTAGGCTTTCCAAGCATCGTGCCTCGGATTGAATATGCCGTAGGGCTAACCTTCTTGAAAAGCTGAAGCGAACTCAACTCAGCCATTTCAGGAGGATAATCAAATACTTCGTCGGGCGACATCGGACGCAGCGGGCCGAACCATCTGAACGGTTCGAGATAGTAGGCCGAACGCTTGGCAAGATAGAGAGGTGTAGCCTTTCCTGTAGTCTCCGGCCACATGATAAGATGCTCTATGTCATTGCCATTGAAAAATGCATCCATATAACTGCTCTCGGTGAAAACAAACTTGTTGTAGGTCGAATCGTTTTCCATCGGGAACATTATCTGCTGCACGTTGCCCTCGACATATAAGCGGCGGATAGTAGAATCATTGAACCATGCCGTCATGTCCGCTCCGGCAAGCTGATTATAACAGTCCTCACCGACGTGCTGAGCCACAAGTCCCGATTCAGGAAGTCGCGCCCAGTCGGCTGTGGAGTCATTGAAATGGAGATAGACCACATTGCCGGCTATCTGATTGTCACCGTTCCAGATTATCGGGTGATAATACATATATAATATGGAATCTCTCTCGACCGAGCTGAGCGAGTCGCAAAGCCCCTGAATGTCGTTGCGGAAGAAACGTACACGACGGTATACGTCGGTGACTTTCGTCGAATCCTCAAGCATGTATGCCTTGATCGTGTCTCCGTGCAGATAAAGAGTATCAGCCTTGGAATATTCCATCGCAAGGGCATTGCCGGTTACAAAAGCCGAGTCAGTGAGTTCATTATAGAAACCATACTCGCCCCGGAGTTCCGACTGACGGGCAGAATCGGTCAGAATCATGTTGCCGAAAGCTTCGCCATAGCCCTTTTCACGGTCATAGAAAAGAGTGTCGCCCGTCAGATAATTTCCACGACGGGTGTGGACGCGCGAACGGTCATATAGATCGGCAAGCCCCTGCTTGGTGTCATAGAACCCCGACGAAGAGTTAATCTCACCGTCCTTGTTTACGATAAGCGTCTGACACATCAGCTGGGCGATGTTTGTCGCAGTGTTATAGGTCAGCGAGTCGGTAAACATTTTCAGAGTGTCGTTCTCCCGCGGGCCGGTAAGATCGACATTAAGATAGAAGAAGGCGTCCTTTGTCGCGGGATAGTAGAAGCCCTGAAGCGAACGCAAGGTATTCTGTTTGTCGGTCAGAGTGCCGCCGGTTTCATAATAGCCGACATCTGCAGCCATATCGTAGAAGAAGACATCTGTCGTCAGAGACACATCCCTGTTGATAAGGCGCACATTTTTCCCGGCGTATGCACGAAGTTCGGCAAGTTCGGTCTGACCGTTATAATACAGTTCATCACCATAGACGAACAATGTATCGCCCTGCTCCATGTGGACATTGCGGAAAGCGTCAAGCGACGATGTCGCCTCGTTGAATCGAGCGCTATCGCAATACATATACATGTCGCCTTTGCGGAACAGCACATTGCCGACCAGCACCTGCACATCAGAGTCGCGGACCTGATCATACATCAGGCGGTCAGCCCGCTCAAGGAAAACCTTGCCCGGTTCATGACGGTCGGCATCAGGGATAGTCGGACGGATGACGCTCTTGCGTTGCGCAGGAGCGCTTTTGGGCGCGGATACCGAGGCGGACTTGTCTTTCGGAGTCTGCGCAAACATGGCCGGAAGCGACACCAGCGCTACAGCCATCAATGCAAGTATGGGAGACTGCTTCATGAAGCTACGTAGACCGATTATAAAGTCAGGTCAATGTTCACTTGATCCAGCCTTTATTCTTGAAGTCGCAGTTGCGCCAGCCGTCCTCGATACGGATATAAGTATTCTTTATCTTATTGGCAAGCCAGTCATCGAGAATCTCCTGACGGCGCGAATTTTCATACATCGACTTGACTAACTGGAAATCATCCGATATGTTGGCTTTGTGGCCGGGGATGCGAGAAGTCAGCTTCACCATAGCCACAATCTCATGGTTCGTCTTCGGGTCGGTCATGATAAAGGGTTCGGAAATATCGCCCGGCTCCATGTCGGCGACGTGCTTGGCCACTTCCTGAGGAAGTTCAGACATCTGGAAGCGGGTCGAACCGGTGTTCTCATTGACCATGTGCCCCTTGTTGTTGCGTGTAGTCTTGTCCTGCGAGAAGAACACAGCGTCTTCAAAAGTAAATTTCTTGTCAAGTATGTCGGAGCGGAGTGAGTCCATACGGTTGACAGCCTCGGTCAAATCTTTCTCCGCCACCTTTGGTTTCAGGAGGATATGGCGCACATTTATGCGGTCGCCACGTTTTTCGATAAGCTGTATGATATGGAAACCATATTGGGTCTCGACTATTTTCGACACCTTCTTGGGGTCATTGAGGTTGAATGCGACAGCTGAAAATTCAGGCACGAATTCCGCACGTCCGCTGAAACCGAGTTCACCGCCACGCGCCGCGCTTCCGGGATCTTCAGAATAGAGGATTGCGAGCGTAGAGAACTGACTCTCACCCTTATTCACCTGCTCGGTGAAGTTGCGGAGACGAGCTTTCACATCCTCGACGGCCTCACGCGGAACAGCCGGCGCTACAGTCAGAATCTGCGTCTCTACCTGCAGCGGAACCCAAGGCACACTATCGGTCGGTATCTTTTCAAAAAATCTGCGTACCGCAGCCGGAGTCGCTTTCACATCCTTTGTCAGATTGCGCTGCACCTCCTGCACACGGCCACGGTTGCGCACCATCTCGCGGAGCGACTCGCGCAGAGCCGGAATCGACTTGTTGAAATATTGCTCAACCTTCTCTTTCGAACCAAGGTTCATGATATAGCCGTTGAGCATCTGCTCGACGTTCTGAAACACCATTGCGTCAGGAATTTCGATAGTGTCCATCTCAGCCTGATGCAGATACAGTTTTTCTATTGCAAGCTGTTCGGGGACAACGCAATAGGGGTCTCCGGCAACAGGGACTCCTTCATAGCGCATGTTCTGGTAGGCTTCCTCGATTTCTGATTTCCAGATAGGCTGGTCACCAACCACCCATGCGACTTCCTCAGCCACGTTGTCAGTATTGGCCGATACATAGACAGCCCCGACAGAAGGAGGATGCCAAGCAATATAATTGATTTGATTTTCACGCGCTTAACTAATGATAAATGTGAGAATTGCGAATATCAGCCCCAAAGTTACAAAAATTCTCCCAATCCCCCCAAAATCAAAAGAATTTAAAGAAAATTTCACAATCGGTATTGTAATTGAGTATAAAGTCCCAAACGGATATTATCAATGTTATTTTTATGTGATTTCCAATCTGTATTTTCTCTATTTTGCAACTCATAAAAATAAGTTATTGCAAATAATAGCTAAAAAAGTACGTTTATGTGCGGGAATTTTGCTACTTTCGCTTGTTAATTATAGTAACTGTTGATAATGCCGATCACTTAATGCGTGTAAAATGTGTTGAGAATCATAACTCAAGCAACACAAGGCGGGGTTGGCAAATCTCATAGGATTAAACATCGGGCCAACGATTCGATGTGCGACATTGATTATTCCGACACGCATAACGGCCGTGTCGTCCAATAGGAATTCATTTATTAGTTTCAACTATTTTTCAATCCGTTTTCAACTTCCACGATGGAACGTATCAAGGTAAAAATCATCAACGACTCTTCCAACCCTCTTCCCGCTTATGAGACCCCCTCATCCGCCGGAATGGATGTACGCGCCCGGCTCGATTCACCGGTAACACTTCAACCGTTACAACGGGCACTGATTCCAACAGGATTACGCATTCAGTTGCCGCAGGGCTATGAATGTCAGGTACGCCCACGCTCAGGACTGGCCCTGAAACACGGCATATCGCTGGTGAATACACCCGGAACGATCGATGCAGACTACCGTGGAGAAATTGGAATCATAGTCATCAATCTTTCAGACCAGCCCTATACAATCACCGACGGCGAACGCATCGCCCAACTCGTCATCAAGGAATATGTCCATGTGACTTGGGAACAGGTCGACCGTATCGACGAGACCGAACGCGGCGAAGGCGGATTCGGCCACACTGGTGTAAACTGAAAGCCAAATCACACATAGCCACAATGAAACAACTTCCCATCCTCATCATTACGATTCTCATCATCGGAGCGCTGTCTGTCATGGCCAAAAGCCGGTCAGGCAGCAATCCGGCGGAAGATACCCGTAAAGCCGACTACATCTATCTCGAAGCCCTGCGGGCCAAATCGCAGGGCAAAAACGATGCGGCCTATTCACTGCTTCAGCGGGCAAGGGAGCTCAACTCTGACGACAAGGACATAGGAGTCGAACTGTCGCTCTTTCTTCTGCGACTGTCGCAGACCGACTCGACTCTGATTGAAGAATCAATGGCGTTGTTGCGCGACTATAACGAAGCGAATCCGTCTGACCTGTATTATGGCGGACGATATGCTATGATCAACGAGCAATTGCTCAACCGCGACGAAGCCATCAGGACTTGGGAAAGACTTCACACCTACTATCCGGAGCATCTCGAAATCACATACCGCTACGCCAACGCGCTCGGGCAGGGAGGCTCGGACGCAGACCGTGCAAAAGCAATAGCCGTCTATGATTCGGTCGAGGTGGCCGAGGGTAAAAGCATACCCATTTCAACAAAAAAAATACAACTCTATTTCGCACGTCAGGACACCGCATCCATACTCAGCGAAGTGGACCGTCTGCGTGAATCGTCACCTAAAAACGTGGACTTTCAGGTCTTTTCAGGCGACATATATGCAATGTTCGGCCAGAACGACAAAGCAAAAGCCTTCTACGACAAAGCCTGCGAAATTGACCCGTCGAGCGGACTGGCCTACTATTCACGCGCTCAATTCTACAATTCAATGGGCGACAGCGCCGCCTTCAACCGCGAGGTGTTCCAAGCCCTGCAACAAAAAAGCCTTGATGTGGAGACAAAGCTCGCTATCCTGCGCAGCTACATACAGGAGATGTATAACGACTCCACACAATTGCCTCGTGTCGGCAAACTTTTCGATGTGCTGATTGACCAGCATCCCCACGAGCATGACATCCATGCGCTATATTCCCGCTATCTGATTGTCACCCAAGACTATGCGAAAGCCGCCGAGCAAACCGAACGCGCACTTGACCTTGACCCCGCCGACGAGGAAGGATGGGAAATGCTGACCTCACTCTATCTTCAGGAAAACAAACTTGACGAAGCGAAGGCCGCAATCAAACGCTCATTCCGCTACTATCCTGAAAACGGACGCCAGTATCTTGTGCTCGGTTCAATCCATGACCAGCAGGGAGAACGCGAGAAAGCGCCCAAGGAATATGAACGCGCGCTCGAACTGACCGACTCGACCGACACCAAGACCATCTCGCGTATCTACGGAGCGATGGGCGATAACCTTTATGCACGCCAACTGCTCGACAGCGCTTTCACTGCCTATCAGAAAGCCCTACTCTATGATCCGGAGAACTATCTTGCGCTCAACAACTGCGCATACTATCTCGCATGTGAGGGGCGCGACCTTGACAACGCACTTTCAATGGTCGAAACAGCAATAAAAGCCGAACCTGACAATCCAACGACGCTCGACACCTACGCTTGGGTTCTATTCAAACGCAAGGACTACGCCAAAGCCCGCGAAATCATTGACAAGACTCTCGATCTGACCGATGAACGTTCTGAAGAGATACTTGAACATGCCGGAGACATCCACTTTATGGACGGAGACCCCGACGGAGCACTCGAATTCTGGAAAGAAGCGCTACAGCTCGCCCCTGACAATGAGCTGCTCGAACGAAAAGTGAAACACAAGACATATTTCTTCAAATGATGACAGGAATTACAAATCTCAATAAAGTAAAGTCTGCAATCTGCGTGGCCTTACTGACAGCTGTGCTGTCGGTTATGACCACCGGCTGCCATTCGTCGCGCACAGGAGTTGTCAGCGGAGGAGGCTATGAATTCAATTCAGCCAAATCTCTCTCGCAGGGAGAACTGAAGGAGCTCTTCAACAGCCTTGAAAACAGCTATACAGAATGGGAAAGCATGAAAATGCCCGTCACACTCTCGCTCCGAAGCCCCAAAAACGTAAGCATCGGGGAACATTGAGCATGGAGCGCAACCGCTCGATACACATGTCATTCCGCTTCCTCGGCATGGAAGTTGCATCGCTCATGGTCACGGAAGACAGCATCTATGCCGCCTACAAACTTGAAAGAATCTATTTTGCCGAAAGCATCCGCGACCTTATGGGCGGATTTCCGGCAACCGTAGGTAACGTGCAGGACATGATACTGGGACGACCGTTCGTGCTCGGAGAAAACAATGTCGCTCTTTCACAATGCACCCTTGCAGGCAATGGTGCGACATGGACCATCACTCCCGACCACAGCCCATTGGGCATGAAATATGACTTTACAATCGACACTCCTACCGGCAATGTCGAGCTTCTGACTGTCAATCTTCCGGCCCGGTCTCCTATAACCGCCGACTATTCCGACTTCGACACTTCCTGCACAGGACCTATGGCCGGAAACACCTCAATCTCAGCCAAAACATCAAAGACAACCTTCACGGGCGAAATCACTCTGAATCCCCGCAAGGCAGACTGGGGAAAAGGCTATGGCAAGTCATGGACAGTGCCAAAAGGCTATGCACGCGTGCATGCTGAAGATATCATAAAGAAGCTAAACGCGAAAAAATAACATCTACGCCGACAAACTCTCATCCAAATTCATCACCGTTACTATTAATGCCACAGTTTTCAAGATTCTGGATCCGCTGTCTGACCATCATCATGATGGGGCTGATGCTTGCGTCGTCGCCGGCTGACGCACAGACTCATAAAAAGCGCTCACGCACACAACGTACGACACAGCGCAGCAGTGCCCAACACCGCTCAATGGAAACTGTGAAGAAAGACAAGAGCACAACAGAGCGTAAAATATCTGAGACTTCAACCAAACTCCAGACCAACGCCAAAGAGCTTAACCGACAGCTTAACAGACTAAACTCGCTCAACGCAGACATAGCCACCACCAAAAATCAGGTGGCGGGCCTACGGCAACATATCGACTCACTCGGTTCTGCTATAAACGCAACTGCTGATTCAATCAAGATTCTCGAAGGCGAGCTTGAGAGCATGCGTTGTGCATACGTCAAAGCGATGAAAGGACTTCAGCCACACACAGGAGCCGCGAGCGACCTTTCATTCATTTTCTCTGCCGAGACTTTCTCCGAAGCCTACAGCCGCATCCGGTATCTGCGCCAGTTCACGGCATGGAGAGAGCGCAAGGTCGAGAATATCCACAAAGCAATCGACCGCATAGCCGACCGCCGTGCCCACCTCACAAATCTGCGCCACAGTCAGGACGTAGCATACCGCAAAGCCGAACAGGCAAGACAGACGCTATCACGCCAGCAGATGGAGTCGGAGGAAATGGTGACAAAACTACGCAAGGAAGACTCAGCCCTCCGTCAGTCGCTCAACGAACAAAAACGTAAAGCAGCCGCACTCGACAGAGAACTCGACCGACTTATCGCAGCAGAGCAGGCCCGTATAGCACGCGAGGAAGAAGCCGCGCGTCGCAAAGCCGCCGAAGCCGAACGGCAGAGAAAGAAAAAAGAACAGGCAGCAATAGCACGCAAAAAGAATAGGGGGTATCCCATAGCGGCGAATCGACAAAAGCCGATACACCGTCAGCTAAAGAAGTGGCTTCAGCCAAAGCGACGACACACAAAGCCGCATCGACCGATGCCGATGCGCTGTCCGGGTCATTCGCATCAAACAAGGGAAAACTGTTGTTCCCGGTCAACGGAAAGTATAAAATAGTACGTCCTTTCGGCCGTCAGCCCCACCCGACCCTACGCCACGTCGAAACCGACAATTCAGGTATCGACATCGAAGTCGCACCCGGCAGCACAGCTCGCTCGATATTTGCCGGAACAGTATCGGCTATATTCAAGCAGGACGGTTTCAACTCCATCGTAATGATCCGTCACGGACGCTATATCTCAATTTATGCGGGACTCGGAAGCGTGAGTGTCAGAAGCGGTGACTATGTGAAAGCCGGACACACTTTGGGCATAATCCACTCCGACCCCGATGACAGCGACAGAACTATACTCCACTTCGAAATACGCAATGAGCGCCAGAAACTTAACCCATCGCAATGGGTACGGTAGATATCAACATTAAGGCTCTCTTTTTGGTTATATCAGAAGCGGATCACCAATTATATAATTACATAATTATGAAAACATTTGAAGAACTCGGCGTCAACGAGCCACTGCGCAAAGCCGTTGAAGAACTCGGATTTGAATCTCCGATGCCAGTGCAGGAACGTGTAATACCCCGTTTGCTCGGCGACGCACACGATATAATAGCCCTTGCCCAGACAGGCACAGGAAAAACGGCGGCATTCGGGCTGCCGGTGCTGCAACGCATTGACCCCGACATCAACCGGCCTCAGGCCTTGATTCTCGCACCGACACGCGAACTCTGTCTGCAGATCGGAAGCGACCTCGCAGACTTTTCAAAATATGTTCCCGATGTGAAAGTTCTCCCGGTCTACGGTGGCTCAAGTATCGAAAGCCAAATACGCATGCTGAAAAAAGGAGTGCAGGTCATAGTAGCGACTCCCGGACGTCTCATAGACCTCATCAAACGCGGTGTGGTCAAGCTCAATGACGTACATACCGTGGTGCTCGACGAAGCCGACGAGATGCTAAACATGGGATTCCTTGAATCACTCGAACAGATTCTTTCATACGTTCCAGAGGAACGCAAGATGCTTCTGTTTTCAGCGACAATGCCGCCGGATATCCTCAAGATAGCCAAACGCTACATGAAGGACTATGAGGAAATCGTAGTAGGCAGCCGCAACGAAGGAGCTGAAAACGTACGCCACCTATATTATATAGTGAACGCGCGTGACAAATATCTCGCCCTTAAACGAATTGTCGACAACTCTCCTAACATATATGCGATAGTCTTCTGCCGCACACGTCGCGACACACAGGAAATTGCCGACAACCTCATACGCGACGGATATAACGCCGAAGCCCTCCACGGCGACCTCTCGCAACAGCAGCGCGACATAGTGATGAAAAAATTCCGCGACCATGTAGTCCCGCTGCTCGTTGCCACCGACGTTGCCGCACGAGGTCTCGATGTCGACAGCCTGACCCATGTCATCAACTACGGACTTCCTGACGATACAGCCGTCTATACCCACCGTTCAGGCCGTACAGGCCGTGCCGGAAAGTCAGGTGTATCAATCGCCATAATCCACTCCCGCGAAAAAGGACGGCTACGCGAAATCGAGCGTATAATCGGAAAGACGTTTGAACATAAGGAGGTCCCGACTCCGGAACATATTATCGAAAAGCAGCTCTACAATCTTGCAGACCGCATCGAGCGAGTCAAAGTCAACGAAGAAGAAATCGCCGCATATCTTCCGGGAATCTCCCGCAAACTGGAATGGCTCTCGGAGGAAGATTTGCTCAAACGAGTCATCTCTCTCGAATTCAACCGACTCCTCGACTACTACAAAGACGCGCCTAAAATCGATGTAATTGATGTTAAACCGTCGAAAGCCGACCGCAAACGCAACAAAGGCGAGCGGGAACATGAGCGTCCTAAAAACGACAAGGAGAAAGACCGCCGTACAGCCGAACGCGGCATGGAACGTATCTATATCAACGTCGGCAAACGCGACGGTTTCTTTGCAGGCAACCTCATCGATATGCTCAACAAGCTCGTCACCGGCAAGCGCGTTGACGTAGGCCGCATAGACCTACTGCCGGCCTATTCGCTCTTTGATGTGAAGAAGGCAGATGCCCGGAAAGTAGTCGGAGCGCTCACTGGTGCTGATTTCTATGGCAAACGCATTCACAGCGAAATCGCCGACGCTGACCGCGACTACTCCAAAATAGCAGATAAACGCAAAGGCAAAAAGGGTAACAAGTAATAATTAACAGACATATCGACAATGAAAAAATATCTCCTTGCCATCGCCATCGGGGCTGCATCGCTGACAATGAGCGCACAGTCGGCAGCCGACCTGTTTACCTCAGCACCGCAGAAAATATTTCCATTGCTTGACAGGAATACCCGTCTTGACATGGTCGACTATTTCAAAAACGGTATGGCCACTCCCTCTCAAAACCAGCTTGACGGACGCTCGGCAATCACTGAAATGACCCCTGAATCAATCACTGTAAAAATGACTGATTCATCAGCCATACAACTGGTGGAGCTGAAAGGGACAAAGGGCCGCATTATCGCCTTGATCAGCACTGTCGCCACCCCGGGCTGGATTCCGATATCAGATTCTACGATACTGACTGGAATCCGCTGCCGACTGAAAACTACTTTACCAAACCCGGCTGGAAAGAGTGGCTGACCGAAAGCGGAAGCAAGAACGAGGCTGACGTGACCATGCAGGTGCCTTTCATGCTCGCCTCCTACCGCATCGACCCGTCGACCTCGACTCTGACCCTTACAAATAATCTTGACAAGCTTCTTGACAAGGCTCTCTATGACGACATTTCGTCCGACCTCATGCCGTCACTGACATATGAATGGACAGGGAAAGCATTCAAGGCAAAAAAATAATCCATCAGACGGAAGATAACATCACGGCTGTCAGCATCAGGACTACTCCATGAGCTGACAGCCGTTTCCAATTATCATACTGTAGTTATCTGTCAGAATGTAACCTGAAGCATGGTCTGTATGCGGTTGTCGTGACGCGACATGCCATCCATATCCACACGACGGCCATAGATATATTCGAGACCGGTCGAAATCTGTGGCGTAATGTTCCACATTATATTTGCCAACGCATATTGCGCATACTTGTACTGTCCGCTCCACGCTGTAGAACCGCCGGAATAATCCCGGGCATAGTTGCGCACATGACTGTAGGTAGTTGTCGCATATACTTTTGGCGATATGTTGTACTGAAGACCGAGATAACCGCCCCAAGCCTTGACAGCTTTCAGAGAGCCGTCTCCTGAGGGAACCATGTCAAGTCCTCCTTCATACAAATCTTGAAAATAACTTGTAATACCCTTTCCATAGGCAGCCTGATAATATGCCGTTATAAATGGAGAGACTGAAGCGCTTCCGCTCATTTTCACTCCCCAGCCAAGCTGATCCCTGTTTTTGCCGGAAAGCTCATCACGATAAAGCATATTGCGCATTATACCTGAGAAACGAAGCCAGCTCTCGCCACCACCCCACGAATACTGCACATAAGCGGGTATGTCAGGGACACGCTGATTCACTACATAAGTATTCTCGCCGGTTGTGGCCGAGACCATAGGCATCTCAGCGCCTATAGCCACACTCCATTTTGAATTGATATTATAGCGATAGTCTATGACTCCGTTAGGTATGGCCGTGAATCCACAAGGGCCTTCATTATCTATGCTCGGTGGAGCGGCCGCCATATCCGAGAACAGGCTATAGTCATAACCGACAGTGAAGCCACGATATTTTATATAGGCATAGCAGAGATTGAAGCCATAGTCATTTCCATTACCCGTCAGATTGAAATTAAAATATACTCCAAGCTGATTTTTATCACCGGGCATTGCGACGAAGTTGACAAACAGACCGCTCGTCGCAGCCGTTGCCTGCACAAGACCACCGTCTCCGGGACGTTGTGTCATAGGTATGGCTGATGTCGTGAAATCGTAGGCGTTGTCAATCGGATTACCCCAATCATACGAAAGAGTGGCTTTGGCTGTTCCACCGATGCCAAGATAAAACTTCCTGTCCTTACCCTCGATTGCAAACCGAGGCGCACCCGGAACTTTAAATGATTTAGGCGCATTCTCAAGGAATATGTTATAGACATTGATGACAGTGGTATCTGATGATACTCCTGACTGCGGGTTAACTATAGTCACTTCCTGATACTCAGGAGTGAGGGAATGTGTCTGTCCGAATACAGAAGGCACGATAGCCAAGGCCGGACAAAAAACGATGAAACGTGTAAAAGTATTCATTATCAGTTAAGTGTAAAGAAGCTTTTAATATTTAGCCTTGTTTCCGCAATGTATGTTCCATAAATTAATAGTAGGAACGATCGATACGGAACACGAACGACTTGCGAAATATGATTACAATAAATGTAAATATGCCGAGAAGGACTGAATTCAGAATAAACGGGAAAGCATTGTTGAGATGGTGAGGATCGAAAATATCCCTTAAGCCATCGACAATGAAAGGCGTGACGCTTACAGAGACATAATTGGCTGCAAGCACTATTGCCAATGCGAGAGTCGATTTTGCCGGATCGGTTACTATCTGGGTAGCCTTGTCATAAATCAAAGGCTGGAAAACTCCATAGCCGAATCCGACAAGCACAGCTGCCACACACATCACACCGAAATTATGCCCTGCAACCATGAGGATTATACCGCCGGCCATGACAATAGAGCAGGCAATCAGTGTGGTCTGTCTCAACATCTTCACGACATAAGGCAGAATAAAGCCCGGGAGAAAGACGGCAAGAAAGAAAATCGCGGTTACAGATCCGACATCTGAGTCACTCATTCCATCGGACTGCATGAGAAACGGGGTGTAATAGCTGACTATCACAGTCGCGTAGCAGACAAAGAAATAGACGGTAATGAGCGACCACACACGTGAGATTATGAATCCATCCTTCACAAGACACGGCTTTCCATTCTCTTCGTCATTAACGTAGGCCGGGACTTTGGCATGTATGGCCTTTGCCGGAACTCCGGCAACAGAAGCCTTCGATGCGACCTTGGCTGTGGCTTTCACGTCGGGCGACGGTGTTACAGAAGCCGGATAGAGATCTGCTTTCGGAATGCCTCGCAGGAACACAGACAATACGAGAGGTATCGCCGGAATCAGATAAACGAGAAACGGCAACCGCCAGTTGCCATGATTAAGCCAACCGACGATATAGGTGGCAATAACAAGAGCGATATTCGAGAGACCGGACTTGATTCCAAGCTGCCTCATACGGTACTTCCCGACAAATGTATCAGCCAGAAGACCTGCGGCAAGCGGTATCAGCAAACCGCACCCGATGCCAAGCAGACAGCTTATGACAATCAGGTCGACCATGCTTTTGGCAAAGAAATAGAGGATGCCACTCGCCAGATAGATGGCGAGTGCCACCACTACTATTTTAATTTTGCTTTTCGACAGCGACAGCTTCCCCGAAAGCAATACAAACGGGATTATGAAAAGGTTAGGCAACACGGTCAGGAGCTGAATCTCCAGTTCAGACGTGTGAGGGAATATCTTGTCCAGATTGCCTAACATAGGTGTGATGGCAAGCCCGGGCAGATTGACAGTCAGAGAGATTGACCATATGGCAATCAGGGTCATAAGGGAGATAGAGCCCTTTCCGGTGTTTACTTTCATAACGTCGACTGTTTGAGGGGAAATGACGTGGTCCGAAGGTCAGACATCACTTCGCTGTGCCGCCTTTGTTTTTATTGAAAATCTCATAAGCTACCGCCTGTGGATTGGCTGAATCATTGTAAGCTTTGGCTGCCTCTGCGGCAAGAGCCTCTGCCTCCGACCGGCTCGCTCCGTTTTCCTCGGCAAGAATTCTCGCATCCGTAGCAGCAATGTCGGCCGGTGTCGGCTGATAATCGGCACTCCATTTTGACGGCTGTGAAGGCTCACGGTTCTCAATCTGCCAGTCGAAAGGATAGAAATCAGCCTGCGGATTACGCCATGACGGCTTACGTTTGGCAAATACAATCAGAGGAACACAGAAAAACAGGACAGCTCCACAGAGAATTATGAGCACATAAACTACCGGACTGCCGGTGTTAATCTGCGAAGGCGGGAAAAAGCTAAGAATCATGGCAACAATCGCACCAAGAATTCCAATACCACCGACTACGACTTCTCCGAATTTACCACCCGGAATACGGAAACCGCGATGTTTCTGCGGCTGAGTGTGACGCAATCTGATAAATGCAAAATAAATCATCAATACAAGTATCAGATAGATGACAGTAGCCATCTGCGACATAACCTGATAGGCTGATTCAACCGATGGAAGCACGACGAGCACCAGCGAAAGCAGGCTCACAAAAATGGCCTGAACGTAAAGAATCGGTTTATTGACACCTCGCGAATTGGTCTTCTGGAGACCACGCGGAAGATAACCGCTCTCACCGACCGCTACAAGACCTGTCGACGGGCCTGCAATGATGACACTCACCTGACCTATCACACCGAAAGTGATCAGCAATGCCATCACATTTCCAAGCCAAGGCACTCCGATGGATGCCCAGAGGTCATTGTAGGCAACCAGCAGCGAGGCGAGAAGATTTATATCCTTCGCAGGAACGACAAAACCGATTGCAAGAGTAGCGAAGACAAATATGAGCACGATGACAGCGACCGCAAGGAAAATCGCACGCGGGAACTGACGGGCAGGATTACTCATGTTCTGCACATGGACGGCATTCATCTCCATACCACCGTAGAACAGGAAAATCGATGCAGCGAGTACGATTGTGCCGATTTTTGTAAAATCAGGAAAGAAAGATTCATGGGTCAGCATGATAGGTTTGCCCATGCACAGATATGCGACACCAAGAATAATCAGAATCGCACCGGGCACTATGGTGCCGAAAAGACCTCCGAGCGTGCTCAGAATCTTCGAGGACTTCATGCCCCTAAAAGCGATAAAGTTAGTTATCCAATAGACCGCAAGCACAACAATCAGTGTGTAAATCTTATTGGCCGACAGCTTCGCGTCAAAAGATTCCGGCCAGAATATATAGGCGAGCGACACGGCTGCAAACATGAGGACAGCAGGAAACCATATTACAAGAGTCTGCCATTCAAGATACATTGCCGTCCATCCCCAACGAGGGCCAAAGGCTTCCGAAACCCAACGATAAAGGCCACCGGAATGAGTATAGGTCGAAGCAAGCTCGGCACAAACAAGAGAAAACGGAATCAGAAAAACGATTGCGGCAAACAGATAGTAGAAAATTGACTGAATGCCAAACTCTGCCTGCGATGGAAGTCCACGGAGACTGACCACAGTCGTGATGATCATTACTGTCATCGCTCCTGTCGATATCAAAGCCGCCGATGGCTTATTCACCTTAGGTTTGTCAGAGGATGACCGTGGTGAAGTTGAAGTAGCCATATATGCCTTAATTAAATACGTTATTAAATGATAGGATGAGAAGCTATGAATCGGAGCGTTTGAAAAAAGCGGGAGTCGGCGGTGATGCCGACCCCCGCTGTGCCATGACCGGCAGACGGTCATGAAAACGTTCAAAAAATCACTTCATAGTTGAAATTCGAGAAAATCGTGTCTTACGACGGTCAGAGTTCAACCACCGGATAGACTTCTCCGATTTTTGTGCCGACTTTATAGTGAGTTCCCTTATGGGCAGACATAGAAACATTCATATTGGCAGAGAAGAGGTAGACAATATCCGATCCGCCGAACTGGAAGTAGGATATCTCATCACCTTTCTTAAGGGCGACACCTTCTTCAGCCGTAACGACAACCGACGAAACCTGAGGCATCGCAATAGGCAGAATGGCTACATATCCGTATTTCGTCTCAAGGACAATCAGACCACGGGTCTGCATGAATTCATAACCGGCCTGGTCAGGAGCTGTCGCACGCCATGCCTCAACCTGATTGGTGGCAGGATTTACCTTGTCAGGAACAGCGACGAGATCCACATAGCATGCTCCCTGAATGACACGTGCCTCACGGACAATGCCTGAAAGCGGTGCATGCTGACGATGATAGTCGGTCCAGCTAAGGAACGAGTGACACCACATGCCGCCTTTGAATTTATCCTTATAGGGGCTACCTTCAAGAAGCTCGTCTATGCTCCAGTCAAGACCCTTGATACGTACATGGGTGTCAGGACGGATTTCCCACTGGCCACCGAAACAAGCGTCGGCCGGATGGACGATAATCTTATCGTCGTCAATCGCAGCGATAGGACGGTAGCCGGGTTTCACGTGACGGGCAAACATCTGGTTGAATGTCTTCCAGCCTCCTCGCGGCTCAAGATACTCGTCCATGTTGTAGACCGCACAGTCATAGAAGGATTTCACGCTGTCGTCGGTAATCGATTCGGGACTGTCAAGCCAGTTGCCGATTCCGTAGCAATAGTCGACCATCCATTTTGAAAGCGGAGTAAGTTCGGGCTGCCTGTCTGCCGGTTTACATGGAGTCTGCAGAGACTTGACAGGTTCCTGATCCAACAGGAAGAAGGAACGGAACAGGTGTTGATAGACGTGTGTACCTTCTTTGTTTTCAGCAGGAACCCAGTGCATATAAGCCTCAAGATAGGCAAGATAGTCATCTATCGTGGCTATATCCGACAATCCGGGAATCTTGTAAGACACGACTTTGGCGATAGCCTGATTGAATTTGTCCTCCCAATTGTTTTCTTTGATGAGGTCAGCGAGTTCTTGTACTACGGGTGAATACTTCTTGTCTGCCATAGTAATAAAAATTAAGTGTTTATGAATATATTTATTGACCGTACACTCTGGCTTCGAAGAAGTTGTTCAATCCCCGTTGACCGTCATGCAGGATCTTTTAGTATTCAGGTTTGTAGGTTGTGGTCTGCATGATTCACAATCCTGATTTACCTCAGGAGCAATGCGCCTCCGACCAAGATTTTAGCGCCTGTGAAGCTTGCGTTTCGCTGACGTTGACTTTATAACAACCTGAAATCAAAATTACCCCTCCATTTTATATTTTTTAACATTTTTCACATAGATCTGTTTAAATTTAACTGCAATCGAATCAGAGTGTTGCCATAATGTAGACAAAAGGCAATAATACCCTTATATTTACGTTGAAGAAAAAGATGAAAAAATGGTCTGACCTCTTTTTCGGCCATCTCCTGCACAGGGTGATGACGGTAATCGCTGTCGCGGCAATCGTCGCGTCGGTCTCATCATGTTCGACCAAGAAGAACACTGCCGCCTCACGCAACTATCAGGCTTTTATCACCCGCTATAATGTCTATTTCAACGGTGACCAGCATTTCAAAGAAACTTTGAAGGAAATGGAACGGGCCTACGAGGACGATTACACCTCGCAACTGTTCATGCACCCGGTCGAAGCCTATTCCAATCCAAAAGCTCCGCAGCCAAACGGATCGTTCACACGGTCCATAGAGAAAGCCCAGAAAGCCATTCAGCTCCACAGTATCAAGAAGCGGCCCAAACGCAAACCGGGCCATTCGAACGATCCGGAATACAAAAAATGGCTTAAACGCGAGGAGTACAATCCGTTTCTCCATAACGCATGGATGCTCATGGGCAGAAGCCAGTATTTCAACGGTGACTTCCTCGGGGCTGCTTCCACATTCTATTACGTCGTAAAACATTTCACATGGCTGCCGGAAACCGTAACTGAAGCAAAACTGTGGCAGGCTAGAAGTTATTGCGGACTCGACTGGCTGTTCGAAGCCGAAACCATACTTACCCGAATCAAATCTGACGAACTCACAAATTCACGGCTAAAGGAGCTTTACTACTTCACATACGCTGATTTCTATATCCGCTCCCATGACAATGCGAAGGCAATCCCCATGCTCAAAGAGGCGTTGGCCTTCGCCAAGGGAACACAAAAAACTCGCCTGAATTTCCTCTTAGGACAGCTATATTCCTCCGAAGGTGACAAGACAGCCGCCTATCAGGCATATAAGAAAGCCGGGAAGTCGACCTCGGCCTCATACCGCACCAAGTTCAATGCTCGCATAAAGCAAAGCGAGGTCTTTCAGGGCGCTGACATCACCCCCGAGGTCAAGGCTCTGAAACGGATGACGCGCTATGACCGCAACAAAGAATATCTCGACCAGATCTACTATGCCATCGGCAATCTTTATCTGTCAAGACGCGACACGGCCAACGCCATAGCCAACTACATCCTTGCAGCAGAGAAATCGACACGCGGCGGAGTCGAGAAAGCATTCTCGCAGATAACACTCGGCAGCCTCTACTTCGACAGACACCGCTATGACCTCGCACAGCCATGCTATGCCGAGGCTGTACCTCTGCTTCCTGACGACTACCCTGACATCGCAACACTCAGAAAGAGATCGGACGTGCTCGACGAACTTGCCGTCTACTCTCAGAATGTAAATCTGAATGACTCTCTGCTCCGGCTGGCTGCCATGCCCGAAGCCGAGCGCCTTGCTGTTATCGACAAAATCATCGCCGACCTCAGAAAACGGGAAAAAGAAGAAGCCGATGCAGCACAACGTGAAGAATATCTGGCTGAACAACAAGCTGCCGGATCGAATCTGAAACAGGACAATGTCAAAGCTCCGACCTCATTCAATCTGAACACCGACAATTCATGGTATTTCTACAATACCGCAACCCGCAATGCCGGACGCACGGACTTCCAGAAACGGTGGGGGTCGCGAAAACTTGAAAACGACTGGCGGCGCAGAAACAAATCGTCATTCAGTTTCGACGATTTTGGTTCGGAAAGCGATGACGACGGAACAGAGGACGATAATGCTGACGACTCCGCCGAGACTGGCGACAATAACTCCGACGAAAAGAAAAGCGAGGCTGCAAAGGCCAATGACCCACACTATCCCGAATACTATCTGAAGCAGATCCCGTCGACCGATGTCGAAAAGACAACCGCCGAAGATGTGATACGCGAGGGTCTCTACACCTCCGGGCTTATTCTCAAAGACAAGCTTGAAGATTTCGATGCGGCCGATGCCGAATGGCAACGGCTCATGAACCGCTATCCCGACAATATCTACCGGCTTGACATCTATTATAACGAATATCTGATGAACATCAGGGCCAACCGCCCTGTGGAGGCTGAGCGCTACCGCCAGCTTATCCTGCGAGATTTCCCGGAATCGAATTTTGCAAAAGCGATGTCCGACCCGAACTATATCGAAAACCTACGCTCCATGTTCGCCCGTCAGGAACAGCTATATGAGGATGCCTATGCCAGTTATCTCGCCGACAACAATGCCAAGGTTCATGAGGCATACAGCCGCATGAAGGAAGAATATCCCCTGTCGCCCCTGATGCCGAAATTCATGTTCCTTGAAGCGCTCGCCTATGTCACCGACAACAAACCTGACGAGTTCGGAGCAACACTCAAAGAACTTCTCGAACGTTATCCCGACACCGATGTAACCCCTATGGCATCCTCATATCTCCGCGGACTCGCTCAGGGACGAAAACTGCGTAGCGGCGGATCGAATATGCGAGGTATGCTGTGGGACATACGCCTGTCGAACGACTCAACATCAACCGAAGGCGGCGAAATAGACTTTGTACTCGAACCGGAAGAGCCACACTATCTCGTCTTGCTCTTCTCGACAGAAAACATTTCGCCAAACCAGCTTCTGTTTGATGTGGCTCGTCATAACTTCACTACATATATGGTAAGGGATTTCGACCTTGAAGTCATGAATTTCGGCCAACTCGGCCTGCTACTGATAAAAGGATTCAGAAATGAGGGAGAACTGAATCATTACCGTTCTCTTCTCGCACAGGATAACGGGGTCATGCTCCCTGAAGGAGTACGCCCTGTACAGATCAGCAAAAGTAACTTTGAGAAGCTTCTGCAAGGAGGAGGTTCGTTTGACGACTATTTCCGCTTCATCGGAGAGGAGAACATCCGGGAGACGCATGAGTCTGTCCTCCCCCCGGAAGAATATCCTTCTGCCGGAGAGATGTATGGCGGAGAAGATGACCATGACACCGATGGTGAAGAAGCTCTGCCTACACCGGCAACCACACCCGAGACAATGCCGAATGACAAGCCGGAAGAGACCGGCGACTTCGATATTCCGGTACCTGTATTGGAAACAAAACCGGCAACTGAAAGTGTTAATACCGATAGCGTCACTGTCAATGTCACCGCACCCAAACAAATTGCCCGGCCGACAACCAAGGCTGACAGTCTGAAAAACGATGCCGACACACTGAAAAAAGTGACTCCGCGACCGGCAGTCAGACCGGCGCAGCCACCTGTGCCGAAACCAAAGGCCAAAAAGCAGCCTCAAAAGACAGCTGTCCCCAAACCTCAGCCCAAGACACCGAGACTTCCCGACTATCCGCTCGGAAGTGAAGGCGACGAAGACGACTGATTTCCTCACGACTTAATCCTCACGACTTAATACTTAATATATGTCCACCATACTTTGGGCCGACGATGAAATCGACCTGCTAAAACCCCACATAATGTTCCTCAAAGGGAAGGGCTACGAGGTTGTCACCGCCTGCAGCGGTGCTGACGCTCTTGCACTCGTCGACGAACAGAACTTCGACCTCATCATCCTCGATGAAAACATGCCCGGATTGACGGGACTTGAGACATTGCAGCGCATCAAGCTCGTATCGCCCCACATTCCGGTGATAATGATTACCAAAAGCGAGGAAGAAAATATCATGGATCAGGCAGTCGGCAACAAAATCGCCGACTACCTCATAAAACCTGTCAATCCGAAACAGATACTTCTGTCCATAAAGAAAAACCTTCACTCCGACGAGCTTGTTTCGTCGCAGACAGGGAACGATTACCGGCAGGAATTCACCCGCATATCCCAGCTCATCGGCGAGGCATCCAACGTGAATGACTGGATGGAACTTTACCGTCTTCTCGTGCATTGGGAAATGCAGCTGTCGGCCACCGAGACCCGGATGGACGAGCTTCTCGACATGCAGCGGAAAGAAGCAGCCACAGCATTTGCCAAGTTTATCAGAAACAACTACGCCGACTGGATTGTCAATCCACAGGCGGAGGGACGTCCGCTCATGTCACCTGAAATCTTCAAGACCCATGTGTTCCCGCTTCTTGACGCAGGAGAGAAGGCATTTTTTGTACTCATTGACAACTTCCGTCTCGACCAGTGGGCGGCAATAAAGCCTCTTCTTGCCGACAGTTTCAACTTCCGCGAGGAACTCTACTGCTCGATTCTACCGACAGCGACACAGTATGCCCGCAATGCCATATTCTCAGGACTTATGCCTAAGGATATAGCATCAATGTTTCCCGAGCTATGGGTCGACGAGGATTCGCCGGAAGGAAAAAACCTTAACGAATCTCCGCTGATTGCCACTCAGTTTGAACGCTACCGCCGCCACTGCAAGTTTTCCTATACCAAAATCAACGATTCAGCCGCCGGCGAGAAACTGCTGCGTGAATTCTCCAACCTGCTGGCAAATGACCTGAATGTAATCGTGTTCAACTTTATCGACATGCTTTCACATGCCCGCACGGAGTCAAAGATGATAAGGGAGCTCGCATCGACCAACGCCGCCTACCGTTCACTGTCGGAATCGTGGTTCCGGCACTCGTCGGCCATCGAGATATTCCGCCGCATCGCAGCCAAAGGATACAAGATTATCCTGACGACAGACCACGGCACTGTCAGAGTCGACAATCCCGTCAAGGTCGTGGGCGACAAGAACACCAATACCAACCTACGTTACAAGATTGGCAAAAATCTCGCCTACAATCCCAAGCAGGTCTACGAAGTGAAGAATCCCGGCCGTCTGGGGCTACCAGCTCCAAATGTCTCGTCGACCTATATCTTCGCGACAGGGCGTGACTTCTTTGCATATCCGAACAACTATAATTATTACGTGCAGTATTACGAGGGGACTTTCCAGCACGGAGGCATATCCCCGGAAGAAATGCTTGTTCCGCTGATTACTCTCACTGCAAAATAAACCTGTCATTCATCAATTCAACAACATATACATATTTTTCATCAGATATGAAACAGATACTGATACCTTCGGCAGAAGCACTTCCCGAAGCTGCTCAAGAATTCCTCGGTCTCATGGACGATGCCACTGTCTACGCTTTCGACGGCGAGATGGGAGCAGGCAAAACGACGTTTATCAACGCTCTCAGCCGCGCACTCGGAGTGGAAGACGATCCGACCGGCTCACCGACATTCTCGATTGTAAACGAATATCGCTCGGACACCACTGCCGAACTCATCTATCACTTCGACCTCTACCGCATCGAAAATCTCGAGCAGGCTTTCGACATCGGCATAGAAGATTATCTTGATTCAGGCGCTCTCTGCCTCATCGAATGGCCCGACCGTATAGCTGACATACTGCCCGATGACACCGTATGGGTTAAAATAGATGTCATGCCCGACGGCAGCCGCCGCCTCTCAATCGGTTCGCAGGAAGAAGTAGCCAACGTATGAGACTGATCGAACTCGACGAGAGTCCCTCGACCAACAGCTATCTTGCCGGAATAGCCCACGCATCATCCCACGGGACTGTCGTCTGCGCACATACACAGACGGCAGGCCGCGGCCAACGCGGAAACTCATGGGAAGCCGCCCCCGGCGAGAATATCACCATGTCGATACTCCTGAAGCCGGAAGGTCTGCATCCCTCACGTCAGTTCATCATTTCAGAGGCCGTATCGCTCGCCATCGTAAATGTGCTGCGCCGACACCTTCCCGGACACGACGTAAGAATCAAATGGCCCAACGACATCTATATCGGTGACGGAAAAATCTGTGGTATACTAATCGAAAACAGCATCTCCCCTACAAACATCAATCATTCGATAGCCGGGATAGGGATCAATGTCAATCAGACTATATTCCTGTCTGACGCGCCAAATCCGGTATCGATGGCTCAATTTGCAGGAAAAAAGTTTGACATCAGCCAACTCACTGTTGAATTTTCCAAAGAGATTCTACACGAAGTCGATTCCGCGACAGAAGCCGCGCTAAACGACAGCGCGGACAGTCTCGGTGAAAAATATTTCAACGCACTGTGGCGCACTGACTCATTCTATCCGTATGTCGATAATCTCCGTCATGAACGAATCGACGCCCGGATTGTTTCCGTCGCTTCCGACGGCATCATCACACTGTGTCTCCGAACCGGCGAACATCGCAGCTACGCATTCAAGGAAATAAGTGCTGTGGTTAAAGAATCTTTACTGTAAAAACATTCAGAGCTGAAATGACGTTATACATGCACTAAAAGTTATAAAATTATGAATGATTTCAATGAAATAATCAACAGTGACAAGCCAACGCTTGTAGACTTCTTTGCCACATGGTGCGGACCTTGCAAGATGCAGAGCCCGATTCTCGACGAGTTAAAGAACAAAGTGGGTGACGCAGCCAATATCGTAAAAGTCGATGTTGACCGCAACCCTGACCTCTCGGCCAAGTATCAGATCCGCAGTGTCCCGACTATCATCATCTTTAAAAACGGAGAGCCGCAATGGCGTGCCTCAGGTCTTCAGCAGCTTGAAATCCTTGAAGACAAACTCCGCATTCAGGAGCAGCCCGGCAAATAGAGCCTTCACGCAACTCCTCCCACCGGAGTGATTATAAAACGATTTAAGCTACGATAACAACACATACGTATGAACCCGCTTCCGTCAACCAAGATATGGGAGCGGGTTCTTGCATATACAGCATTCATCGCCTTATTTTTCAGGCCAAATTTTTATTTTGGTTAATCGGCGGGGATTTTTTAATTTTGCGCTAAATCATTTCACAGCCAAAATTCAATCTCCACTATGGCAGAAACATTGGAAATTTCAGAAGTCTATCGCGCGGCACAGGTGCTACGCGACGTGGCGCGCCATCCGCGCCTCATCGGTGTCCCCAAAATCAATCCTGAAGCAGAAGTCTATCTCAAACCTGAAAACCTCCAGCACACGGGAGCGTTCAAACTCCGTGGCGCATACTATAAAATATCACAGCTTACTCCCGAGGAGAAAGCCCACGGCGTAATCGCATGTTCAGCCGGAAACCATGCACAGGGAGTTGCGCTTGCAGCCACCCGCAACGGCATAAAATCGCTCATCTGCCTTCCAGCCGGAGCACCGATTTCAAAAATAGAGGCCACCAAGCGTCTCGGTGCTGAAGTTTGCCTCGTGCCCGGAGTCTACGATGATGCCTATCAAAAAGCTGTCGAACTGCAAAAGGAACACAACTACACTTTCATCCATCCTTTCGACGACCTGAAAGTCATTGCCGGACAAGGCACAATCGGCCTTGAGATACTTGAAGAAATGCCCGATGTCGAAGCCGTAATCGTACCCATCGGAGGCGGCGGACTGATTGCCGGCATAGCTTTTACGCTTAAACAGCTCAAACCCGATGTCAAAGTCTATGGCGTTCAGGCCGAAGGCGCTCCCTCGATGTTCCAGTCAATCAATGACGGTGAACGTGTCCGTCTTGAAAAGGTAGCTACAATCGCCGACGGCATCGCAGTGAAAGAGCCGGGTGTCAACACATTTGACTTCTGCTCGAAGTATGTCGACGAGATTGTCACTGTCAGCGAAGACGAAATCGCAGCCGCCATTCTCGCTCTGATCGAACAGCAGAAACTCGTGTCGGAAGGTGCCGGCGCTGTCTCTGTCGCAGCCGCAATGTTTGACAAAGTTCCCATCAAGGGCAAAAAGACGGTATGTGTTGTTTCAGGCGGAAACATCGACGTGACAATTCTCAACCGCGTCATCACCAGAGGACTCGTCAAGAGCGGCCGTAACTGCACGCTCACCCTCGACCTCACCGACCAGCCGGGACAGCTGTCTGGCGTATGCCACGTGCTTGGCGAAAACGGCGCGAACATAATATCTGTAACCCACGAACGAAATTCTCACATCACGTCAATCAACGGCTGTCTCATTCGCGTTGAAGTCGAGACCCGAAACAACGACCACATCGAAATTCTGCGCAACGCACTGACCGAAAAGGGCTATCACGTTGTTTAATCTATATCACAGTAACCAATATCCTGATTTCTTAAACTATGAGAAAGCCCATATCATCAATGGCATTCCTCCCGCTGTCACTCATGGCTCTTGCCATGATGACAGTGGGTTGCAAAACCACCGAAAGCAACTACCGTCAGGCATACGAGACGGCGGTTGCAAAAAACCGTGATTCATCCGGTGTCGATTCAACCATCTACGCCAAAATCCGCAACAGCGCCCGCACATCCGACCTTGTCGTGACAGGCGACACAATGCCCATGCGCACCGAATATATCGGATATACCGAAGACGGTGGAGCGTCGCGCGAGACAATCGGACGATACAACGTTGTAGTCGGACAGTTCAAACAGGTGTTCAACGCACGCCAGATGCGGGCACGGCTTCAGTCGTCGGGCTATGACTCAGCCTTTATAATCCACACCCGTGAACCCCTCTACTATGTCTGCACTCAGGCATGCGCGACTCCTGAGGAGGCTGAAAAAGCGTTTGTCAGAGTGAAAGACGACAAATCAATCGTGCTCCGTGACCCGTTGCCGTTCATCCTCCGCCCGGCACATCTGGCAAGATGATATTTGTGAGGATTTCCATGCTAAAAAGCAGGTTTTATCTATAATTTGAAACTCCGACAAAGTTTTTTACTGACAATTACATACAAAATCAAATTAAAAAGTATATATTTGCAACGGCTATGATATTGATTTCACGTCTCAATATCCAGACTACATTAAGAAATATAACTATTTAACCACGTTTCAACCTTCGACCGTCACGACATAAAAACACCTTGCAGTCGGTATAATGCACTTTTGAGACGATTGACCAAAGCCTTACTGATAACAGCTTTTGGTCTGTCCGGTTGCATATATTCCGATGAGAATGAACCGCCACGGCTTTTGTTGACATTACATCTGCCCGTGTCGGCGATGATTCCCTACGAGCCGTCGGGCAGAAGCGTTATGTTTGATATTTATGCGACCCGTTGTGTTATCGAGGGTTACAACTCCACAGATGGAGCCAAAGCATTCAGACACATTGCAAGACTGACTGCTGATGCCGAAGGCAATTGCAGTCAGATTGAACTGAATGCCGCCGAAGGTGTCTATGACCTTCTGATATGGTGTGACCATACGGACATCAATCAACCTTACAGGGATTTACATTATAATACTGACAATTTACATACGGTTACCGTTATGCCTGATGACTATACTGGAAATATTACATCCAAATTTGCATCATGTACGTCCGTAAATAACGTAATGCTTAATTGTGCGAGAACAACAACCGAGGAAGCATACCTTAATTCTCCTCTGGCACGATACCGCATAATCTCCACTGATGTCGAGGCATACGCACGCATGACAGAACTACATCCTGACAAATACCCTTCGATAGAGGAACTTACAGTTGAAGTCCACTATGAATTCTTTATCATTTCATCGTTCAATGTAGCGACATATCGACCTAACGACTCAGCTACGGGTATCAGTTACACGTTTCACCCATGTCCGGCAGAAGGGTCTGTAATAACCAGTACAGTCATGCTCGGAGGAGATATGATTTTTGCATCCGACAGCGATTCTTCGGTAACCTTGACCATTGAAATCAAAGACAAGTCCGGTCAGATCATAAGCCGGGCTTCAGGTCTGAAAATAGCTTATCGCCAAGGTTATGAGACAACTGTTACCGGCAATTTCCTTACACTCGGAGTCGCAGCCGGAGGCATAAATATCGACACCAGCTGGCGTGAGGATATTATAATCCACTTCTGATTTTCCCATTCCTTACACATTTTTAATTGAATACAATTTACTCCAAACCAATCACATAAAAACAAAACCTCCATGAAAATCAATCAATTCTTATTGACAGGTACGGTAGCGCTAATCATCACCTCATGCAGTCAGAATGATGATTTCTCGCCTGAACCAATCGCGAGTTCTCCAATCAACATGACATTCAGCGTGTCGGCAGATGCCGAACGACTGTCAAGAGCCGGAACGGACATTCCCGACGCTGCACCATCCAGAGCATACATGTATATCAAGGACAATACAAACAATGAGATTCTACAGAAAGCGATGCCGGGAAATCCGAACGGAAACCTGTTCGAGTTTTCTCTGGAACTTGACCGCAGCCATACATACACTGTCGCTTTCTGGGCTGACGCAGGAGGATATGAGATTGATTCAACCGCTGGCCTTGAATCCATAAAATATTCCGATACGGCCAACAACAGTCCCTCGATTGCATACGCACAATGCAATACAGGTTTCAAGCCAAGCGAGTCAACCGCAACAATCACATTGCAACACGCCGTTGCAAAACTCGTTATCCGGGAATCTTCAGTGATTAATGTAGGTGACCGTGTCAATGTGACATTCACAAGAAAGAACTACATCTACTCTGCGGTCAACCAAAGTTATAAGGCTGAAAGCGACAACACAACAGTTTCATTTGAAAAGACCGTTGACAGTTCGACACAAAGCGGCGACATAATATCGGCCTACATGCTCGCGCCGAACGATTCCTACAAAGCCGGCAACGACCCTTCGATGCTTGTTGATGATTTTTGTCTGACATATACTCCGAAAGGAGAAACAACGGCTCACAGACAAACGATTTCAAATGTGTCATTTAAAGCCAATCACAGAACTATCATTGAAGGAAACATCATGAGTCTGTCGAAAGTGTCCCAATCATTCTCCGTATCAATCAATACAGGCTGGAATGACAATAACACACCCGGAATCGGAGATGAAACTCCTGTCCCCGGACCGGGAGATGAGCCCCAACCCACCGTATATCCAGAGATAACATTGACAACGGCAGGAACTCTCACTGAGGCAAAACTAATTGAGGCCATCGGCTCTGGAAATTCATTGAAGATTTCCGGCCCGATGAACGATGCCGATTTCAAAGTCCTGCGCACATATCTCGCTTCCGATGGCAACGGAAGTGACAAACAGCTGGCATTGAACCTCGAAAATGCCGGAATAACCGCACTGCCTAATCTCGCATTCTGCACACAGCTGAAACTGGACGATTTTTATGGAAAAGAGAATCCGAATCCGATTTCAGGATTAAAAGAAATCTTATTGCCTGACGGACTGACCAAAATATCCGACGGCGCATTTGCCGACTGCATAAATCTCACTGACGTCACAATTCCGTCAAGCGTGACAGAATTAGGAGAAATGGCATTTTATAGAAGTGGAATAACAGAACTTCTGGCATCCTCCGTATCTGTTGTCGGAGGGAATGCCTGCGATAATTGTAAATCATTGCGATACGCAGTCTTGGGAAATCTGACTAAGATTCTTGACTGTGCATTCAAGGCTTGTACAGAAATGGAGACTATGGACATCACAAGAACCACAGCGGTTCCGGCTACAATGGGTAACGACATACTTGGCGGGGCGCAGTATCCGACACCGAACCTGACAATCTATGTCAGCTCACAGGCAATCCTTGACGCACTTTCCACAAGCACAAAATGGAAACTGACCAATCCTAAATGGGCCGTAGGCACACCGCCAAATAAATAACACGTTAATAGTGTTTTTGTAGACAGAGCAGAGCGTTGCTCTGCTCTGTCTACAAAAACCGCCAATCCTGTGTCAAATCTCAATTAAGATTCTTAAAGTTAAAATATTGTAAGTATGATCGGGACTATGGTAGATTTTTGTTAACTTTGCGCATATATTTCTATAAAATTGTCACCGTAGACGATACGCAACAAAAGATATGGCAAAAGTTACAAAAGAAATGGCGCTTGACTATCACCGTTACCCGCGCCCCGGTAAAATCGAAGTAATCCCGACCAAACCCTACGCCACCCAGGCGGATCTCGCACTGGCCTATTCCCCGGGAGTAGCCTATCCTTGTCTTGAGATTAAGGATAATCCCGACGACGTATATAAATACACTGACAAAGGCAATCTTGTAGCCGTGATTTCCAACGGAACTGCAGTCCTCGGTCTCGGCAATATCGGCGCTCTTGCCGGAAAGCCGGTCATGGAAGGCAAGGGACTTCTGTTCAAGATATTTGCCGGACTCGACTGCTTCGACATTGAAGTCGACGAGGCAGACCCCGACAAATTCATCGAAATTGTCAAGGCTCTCGGCCCAACATTCGGAGGCATAAATCTTGAAGATATCAAAGCTCCCGAATGTTTCAAAATCGAAGAGCGTCTCAAGGCTGAAATGAATATCCCCGTGATGCACGACGACCAGCACGGCACTGCAATCATCTCGGCCGCAGCATTGCTCAACGCCATAGAAATTCAGGGCAAGAAAATCGAGGATGTCCGTCTCGTGGTCAACGGAGCCGGTGCAGCCGCCGTTTCATGCACGAAACTTTACTGCGCCCTTGGCGTGAAGAAAGAAAATGTCGTCATGTGTGACAGCAAGGGCGTAATCTCGACCAGCCGCACAGACCTCAACCCTCAGAAAGCCCAGTTTGCGACCTCACGTCCTATCACCACGCTTGCCGAAGCTATGAAAGATGCCGACGTGTTCCTCGGACTTTCGGTCAAAGACGTCGTTACAGCCGAAATGGTCAAGAGCATGGCTGAAAAGCCTATCGTATTCGCACTGGCCAATCCAGATCCGGAAATCGCATACGAGACAGCCGTGGCCGCCCGTCCCGACCTCATCATGGGAACCGGACGCTCCGACTATCCCAACCAGATCAACAACGTGCTCGGTTTCCCCTATATTTTCCGTGGAGCTCTCGACTGCGGCGCATCGGAAATCAACGAGACCATGAAGATTTATGCCGTGCGCGCTATCGCAGCCCTTGCCAAGAAGCCTGTCCCCCCTGTTGTAAGCGCAGCCTATAACCGCTCGGACATTAAATTTGGACGAGACTACATAATCCCGACACCTTTTGACCCGCGATTGCTGACATCTGTCTCTCCTGCCGTTGCAAAAGGCGCTATGGACAGCGGTGTCGCACGCCGCCCCATCACAGACTGGGATGCCTATGACGAAAAGCTCCGTCAGCTTAAAGGCAATGACCGCAAGTTCACCCGCCGTATCAACGAAGCCGCACGCACCAACCCCAAACGAGTGGTATTCGGCGAAGCAAATACCGACAACATGCTCCGTGCGGCAGCCATCGCGGCAGCCGACGGTCTCTGCGTTCCCATCCTGCTCGGCAACGAGGAGATGATCGAGAAGCGTGCCCACCGTCTCGGACTCAACATCGAGGGCATTGAGATTGTCAACCTGCGCCATGACCGCGAAGCCCCGCGCCGCGAACGCTATGCAGCCATGCTCACCACTAAACGTCAGCGCAAGGGCGAAAATTTTGAAAGTGCGCTCGACAAGATGTTTGACCGCAACTATTTCGGCATGATGATGGTTGAGACAGGCGATGCCGATGCCTTTATCGCCGGAACACGGTCGGCCAACAACGCCGCCGCCGACATTGCCCGTGAAGTCATCGGACTCCGCGACGGATTCAACCATTTCGCATCGATGCATGTGCTTGAAACCACAAAGGGCACATACTTCCTCGCTGACACAATGGTCAATGGCGCAGCCGACGAAAGCACTCTCCTTGACATCGCACGTCTTGCCAACGACGCCGTGAAATTCTTCGCACATGACCCTGTCATGGCACTCGTGTCGTATTCGAATTTCGGCTCTAACGAGGAAGCAGAACCTTCGATGGTACACAATGTCGTCGACCGTCTCCACCGCGATTATCCAGATATGGTGGTCGACGGAGAGATGCAGGTCAACTACGCGCTCAACAAACCGGTGCGTGACAAGGTATACCCCTTCACACGTCTCTACGGAAAGGATGTCAACACCATCGTATTCCCCAATCTGAGCGCAGCCAACGCAGTCTACCGCATAATGCTGGAGATGGGTGTAGGTGAGTCAATCGGCCCGATCCAGATGGGTCTGAAAAAGCCAATCCACTTCATCAACATCGACGCAGAGGTCCGTGACATCATCAACCTAATCGCCGTAGCCGGCCTCGACGCCGCCACAATGGATCATAAGTAAAATGTAATCACCGACTTAGATTTATCCCAATGACAGTCATGGCATCGTCTCTTTCTTGGGACGATGCCATGACTGTCATTGGGATAAAAGACTATTAAAAATATCTTCTGAATTTGCTGTAAGCTATTTCTTGATGACTTTTGTCACTTTGACAGCGAGTCCGTTTATTGCTTTGATAATGTAGATACCAGGTGCGAGACCTTCAAGGTCTTTGCTGTTACCAACAAACATGCCACTGAGATTATAGACCGAATAGACAGTCAGAGAATCGTCTGCGATATCAGCTGAAATATCGAAAATAGAGCTCTTGCCGCCCTGCACGTAAAGGTTTATGGTACGAGTCATCGAACCGATACCGTCGTCATTGTCGGCAGTAACCTGTATGGAGCTGAGTGAATTCGCGTCAGCCGTAGAGGCTACTTCCAGCAGATCGTCTTCTATGGTTGCACTTAATCCTGCTGGAGCACTGACAGTGTATTTCACATCCTTGTCTTGGAAACCGGCGAACAGAGTCTTAAGATCGAGCGTAAATATCTCGTCTGCAGATACTGAGATATTTGGCTCGGCAATCCAGTTGAGATACTCTTCGAGTGCGGTGTAGCCGTCTCGGTCATCATCGTTATTGTTGTCGGCGACATAAGGATTATAGCCAGCGGCGTTCTCCCACCAATCCGGCATACCATCACCGTCAGAATCGAAGTCAGCACTGCGGCTCTCCTCAGGAAATTCCTCATAGCCCCCGGCATCGCTCTCTCGGTCAATGAGACCGGGTTTGCCACTTTTCGAACCAACAGTGCTCGTAGTTCCGGTCAGTGTCTCGTTGATTATTCTTATATCATGATTATCAATAACCGGCATATTAGCGCCCACATCAGAAAGCACGATTTTGTAGGCCAGTTCGGCAGATTCGATTTCAGCAAATGATTCAAAGAATGGTTTGTTAACAAAAACAGTCCAGTCGACAACCTGACCGTTCGACGTAGTGTATCGGTAGGTATCGTTAAGCGTATCCTTTGTCTTTGAGCCGTTGAGGTTCTCACGGATGTTACCGCTGACGTAATATGCCTGAGTACCTTTGCCCGTACCCTCAAGTTCAGCTTTTAGAAGCGTCCGCTGAGTAGTAGCCGGCCCCATCTTGTAGTAGTTGTTGACGAAATTACACTCGTGAGTACCTCCGTCGGTGGCGCGGCCGCCCCAGTTGTAGCATACATTATTGAAAATATCATGGTGTCCGGCGTATGAACCTCCTGCATCAAGACCACCCGAAAGACTCCAGTTACGGCCCTCATTGTGAGCCATGAGGTTATGGTGATATGAGCCAGTGTCACCACCGATTGTTGCAGCATAGCCATGACGGGTTCCGGTGCCGTAATTTGGATGATCAGCAACATTAAGAGCCTCTGACAGAAGAGTCCGCTGAAGAGTGACATTTTTGCAGTTACGAGAGCTAAATGCCTCATCAATAGTCCAGCTTACGGAACAATGATCCATGATGCTGAAATTGTCTCCGGCCATACCAAGTCCGTCAAGCCCCTTGTTCTGATCCTCTTCGGTCGCGGCATACCCTCGTCGCATCCTGATGAAGCGGGTGATGCTTTCGCTTCCGACCCCAAGTGGTGCGCCACGGAGCATTATGCCCTTTCCCGGTGCGGTCTGGCCGGCGATGGTTACAAACGAATCAGAGCATGTAAGACGGCTTTTTAGAGTGATAATACCGGCTATGTCAAAAACAATTGTGCGCGGCCCGGCCACTTCCTTGATTCCATAGCGAAGCGTACCCGGTATAGGACTTTCGCCTTCGGCATAATCTTCGAGAGAAGTCACGTGATATACTGCACCTCCACGACCGCCGGTAGCATAACGTCCATAGCCTTCAGCGCCGGGGAATGCAAGCTGACGAGGACGGAATGTCCATGTCTGACCTTTGTAGATATTACCCTGCGCATCCTCTTCGTCGACACGCCAATAATAAGTATTCATCGAATAGACCCCGTTAAGTAAGTATGTCGTGGCCATTCCGGACGAAACCAGAGTCATATTGTCTTTAGATGTTCCAACATAAAGGTGGTTACTTTTCGACGATTCCGGCATCACCCATGACAAGCAAACACTTCCAGCATCTCCATCAACATGGATATCCTCGTCTGCCGGACATGGGTCAAGAGCTGTATAGCGTGGATTAGGCTCATCAAACACCAGAGCATTGACAAAAACGCCTGTAGTTCCGTATGTTTCGCCCGGCGAGACTTCTGAAGAGTATTCAATCACTACACTTTCGCCCTCAACAGCATTGAACGATACATAGGACAAACCTGCAGCCGAAGGAATCTGCGCCCGCGATGATTGCTCGACACCAGTCAACATAGTCTCACCGTTGACCTTCACTGATATTTTGGCCGGATTGACAATGTTTCCGTCTGTTACGTTATGATATGCAAGCAGAGAGTGAGGTCCGGCAGCAAGACCGCTAATAGTAAATATCATTGTAACACTACGGTCAGTGAGCTGTGGGGTATTTCCATCGGATTCAAGACCATAGACAGCCACACAATCACCGATGAGATTCGAGCTTGATGTGACACAACCCTTGTCCCAGTTAGCACGCAGTGTTATGTCTGTAATATCACCTACGCTCAAGTTGATTGTCAGTGGCGACCAATTGTCATCAGCGCATGGTTCAAACAGCTTCGTCTCTGATTTGCTTTTCGGGACTACCCATTGAGAGTAGCCGGTAGCCGTGTAGGTGTCCCTTGCCTGATTATCGAAGTCAATTTTTTGGGCATGCACCTCGGATATGGCAGCAACACCCACCAATGATAATAGTAGGAATTTCTTCATGGTTGATTGGTTTATTAAAATTGATGACCTGCTGCAAATATAGGTATTTTCAAGCAACAGTCAAAACGGACACAACCGTATTATTTGCTATTGATTGCTCAGACCGGCACTACCACTTCATCGTCGTGGTGATATATGATAGCGTCATCGTCATGATGACGATGCTTTTTATGTTTCTTATGCTTCTTGTGTTTCGGACGATAATAGTCATCATCGCCAAACGGAAGTTCATAGTCCCCCTCTATACCCCAATGCGTGCGTACAGACCCGCAACTGCTTAAAGCTACAGGTAATACCACGGATATTATTAGCGTGATAAACAAAGCCGTTAAATTTTTTCGTCTCATAATCAAGTTGAAAGAAGTGAATGCTTAGGTTTGTAGTCTTCGTTATCTAAACATTGATACCACTGAAAATGTTTATAATTTGGGTTATATCCATGATTTTCGTTATTTTTGCACTGTATCTCGCAAATGGACACAATCCATCACGCCAAAAGGCAACAACACTCTCATTTCATTCCGATTATGAAAAAAATACTGACCATAATGCTGCTGGCTCTCGCCACTCTGAGCGCAGCCGCCAAGGGTAAAGCCCAGATTACTTTCGACACGACCGCTCATGACTTCGGGACTATCAAGGAGAATGGCGGAAAGGTTTCAGCCGTCTACACTTTCACCAATACCGGCGACGAGCCGCTGACGATCATCACCGTCACCAACGGCGGATGCGGATGCACCAAACCTGATTTTCCGAAAGCTCCGATAGCTCCCGGCAAAAAGGGTGAAATCAAGATTACATTCCAGCCCAAAGGCCGCTCCGGCGAGTTCAACCGTTCCGTGAAGGTAAAGACCAATGCCGAGTCAGGCCGGAAAACATTGACATTCAACGGTGTGATTGTGCCCTGATGGCATAAGCCGAACCATTCAAAAAACGTTTTAACTATAATTTATGAAACTGCCTGCATTCCTATCGCTTTTAGCTGCCGGTTGCTGTGCCATTGGCGCATCTGCCGAGGGACAAGGCGTATGGCTGGAACAGAAACATGATTTCGGCGCATTCGACGAAGGACTTGGAACAGTGTATTGCGACTTCCGTCTTGTCAATACCGGCAATGAGCCTATAGCCATCATCAACGCCCGTGCCAACTGCGGATGCACCCGTCCCGAATATTCCCGCGAGCCAATCGCACCCGGCGACACAGCCGTGATACGTGTCGGCTTTGATCCGAAAGGACGTCCGGGCAGATTTTATAAATATGTCAACGTCGACCTCGACGCCAAGCCCAAACGTACTTCGCTCTCAATCCACGGGACAGTGATCGGTTCGTCAAACACGCTGAAATCCCGTTTCCCGGTATCAGTCGGCCCGATGAAACTCAGGTCTAAAATCATTGCCTATGGCGAGGTGCTAAAAGGCCATACAGGCGGGCAGTTCCTCGAAGGCTATAATGCTTCGGCCGACAGCATGCGGCCATCAGTCACCGACGTTCCCGGATATATAAAGGTAATGGTCGAACCGACCGTCGTCCCTCCCGGCGACCGTTTCGTAATCTCAACGATAATAAACGCCGATGAAATAAACGACTGGGGCGTTGTGACTGACTCAATGACTGTAAGCCCCGGAGCAACGTCTGGCGAAAAGATAACCATAGAGACAGTAGCGATTGTCAACGAAGATTTTTCGGGAATGTCGGCTGAAGAACGTAAAAACGCGCCCGTACTCGACGCAAATGTCACAGCACTCGACTTTGAACGCATATCACGCAACTCCTCACCAGTGACACAGACGTTCACAATCACCAACAAGGGGAAAAAGCCTCTTATCATACGCAAAATCAGCTGTCCGGAAAATGCCGTCGGCATCAAATTAAAGAACAAAGAAATCAAACCGGGCAAAAGCGAGAAAGTCAGCGTGACAGTGACCCCCTCACTTCTCGGCGACAGCAATCTGCTGAATGCCCGCATAAACATTGTGGCCAACGACCCCGACCATCCGTCAACGATGATTCGTGTCGTGGCTGAAATCAAATAACCCATCACTACCTTAATACTCCCCCATGGAACATATAGAAAACGATGAGCAGTTCGGCGGACTCACCGTCAACAAAGGTGTCAACCAGCCCCCTGTGGTCAATCCATATCTGCGTCCGCGCCGCAGACGTGTGCTCCCCAATGCCGGAGAACTCGTTGAAGGAATCCTTAAAGGCGACATCACCACACTCGCCCGTGCGGTCACACTCGTCGAGAGCCTGTCACCCGAACATCAGGCAATCGCACAGGAAGTCATTGAAAAATGCCTTCCCCATTCAGGCAATTCCCGCCGCATAGGCATCACCGGCGTACCCGGAGCAGGCAAAAGCACGTCGATCGATGTGTTCGGACTCCATGTGCTCAAACGCGGTGGCAAACTCGCCGTACTTGCAATCGACCCTTCGAGCGAGCGCACCAAAGGCAGCATCCTCGGCGACAAGACCCGAATGGAGAAACTTTCGGTACACCCCGATGCCTTCATCCGCCCCAGTCCGTCGGCAGGATCACTCGGAGGTGTGGCCCGGAAAACACGCGAGACCATAGTCCTATGCGAAGCTGCGGGCTTCAACAACATATTTGTCGAGACCGTAGGTGTCGGGCAAAGCGAGACCGCCGTGCATTCAATGGTCGATTTCTTCCTGCTGATTCAGCTTGCAGGCACAGGCGATGAACTTCAGGGAATCAAACGCGGCATCATGGAAATGGCCGACGGCATAGTCATCAACAAGGCCGACGGCGACAACATCCAGCGAGCGCAGCTCGCACAGGCCCAGTTCCGCAGCGCCCTGCATCTCTTTCCGCCTACCGCATCAGGATGGCGACCCGAAGTGCTGACTTATTCGGGCTACTTCGAGCTTGGCATCCCGGAAGTATGGGATATGATCGACCGCTACTTCGAATTTGTCGATGCCAACGGCTATTTCGAGCGAAAACGCAGTGAACAGGCCCGCTACTGGATGTATGAGACAATCGACGAACAGCTCCGCGCCCATTTCTATCACAATCCGGAAATAGAGCGCATGCTTGCAGAAAAGGAAATCAGTGTACTCAACAACCAGCAGTCGTCATTCACCGCCGCACGCGACATTCTCGACCTCTATTTCAAAGGTTAGAGACAATCCGTCTCCCCGATTATCGTCAGACTACGCGCCAAGATATGCTACTGACGTTCAGACAGCAGCATAAGCCATATAAAAATTTGTACCATAGCCACATATTTTCCTGTTTTTAACCAAAAAATGGGAAAATATTTGGCTATTTATGAAAAAAGATTTAATTTTGCGACAATACCATACCATGTATTCTTTGTGTATCTAATAATATGATTTAGCCATAATTTAGCACACTTCAATGAAAAACTCGTGCAAATTATATAATTATATTCCGATTCTTTCCAATTGTCGTGGAGTCCTCTCTCTTGTTATGTTGCTAATAACCAGCAACTTAATGGGGGGGGCAAAATCATCGTCTTCTAATTCAGAAAGGGTATTCTCTGAAAAAATACATTTTTCCACCGCTTCATCCACTATTGAGCGCAATTTAGTTAACAACAGTTTCAGCATCGACAACATAGCCCGCTTCCTATCCGAGGCCGATACTTTGCGGGAACTAAGCATAGAGGTCATAGGCTCTGCCTCTCCCGAAGGAAATCACACATATAATATATCTCTTGCTAAAAAAAGAGCTTCGGCCTTATGTGACTATTTCAGACTACCCGCCAATACCGGCATAAAGACTGTCATCCATAATCCGGCATCCGAATCTTCGTGGCCACAACTCAGATATGCCGAATTCCGCGCATCATTCTTCCCATCGAAAATTTCAGATGACAATGCCTCAGTGAATGACGGCGATCCTGACAAAAACAAGAATGACATATCGCACACAGACGGGCCACCGACAATAAGCGACGACAGCAGCCCGAACTTACAGACAGACAATAAACCTGAAAACACGCCACCTCCCACTATATCATCATCAAATTCCACCCGAGGGCCGTTACATATAATTGCCGGCACAAATCTGCTTTATGATGCCGCACTCATACCGAATATCGGTATCGGCATATGCCTCAACAACAGATACACACTCTGGGCCGACTGGATGTACGCATGGTGGAGCAACCGTGACAAACGCAAATACTGGAGAATTTACGGAGGTGACATAGAAGTCCGCATCCAGCTCGGACACGGCCGCAGTGAGAACCCGTTTTCAGGCCACCGCATCGGTGCATATGCCTCAATCCTGACCTATGACATTCAGGCCGGGCGGTCACATACCGGCATAATGGGCGACAAATTCAATTATGCAGCCGGCATCTCCTACGGCTATAGCCTCCCGATTTCCTCAAGGCTTAATCTCGACTTCTCGATAGGCATAGGCTACATGTGGGGCAAATACATGAAGCAACATCTTGTCGACACCCACGATGTCTGGCAATCAACACACAACCGGAGCTGGTTCGGCCCGACAAAAGCGGAAATAGGTCTGTCGTGGCTTATAGGTGACGGAAATATCAACACAAAAAGTACGAGAGGAGACCGCAAATGAAATTTCTATCGCGTCAGGCGGCTGTCAGCTTTATCCTATACCTCGGTCTCATGCAGACATCGTGCGACCACCGTGAACTATGTTTCGACCACACACACTGGACCGACCTTAAAGTGAAATTCGATTGGAGCGCCCAGCCGGATGCCACACCAAAAACGATGGTGCTGTATCTTTTTCCCATAGACGGAGAAAAGCCATTGCGCTATGAATTTTCCGACGTGAACGGCTCTGCCATCCGCGTTCCCGCAGGTGGATATAATGCAGCAGTATTCAACGGATGCACCGAATCAATCGTTGAAAGCGGCGCTACATTCGATGACTTCGTGCTCACGACCGATGTTGAAAATATCCTTGCACCCATGAGCCGCAATCCCCTGCCCGAGCCTCCACGCTTCGACGCCGTGAAAGACGAACCAGTAAAAGCGTCACCAGATATGATATGGGCAGACATGATGGAAAACATATCAGTCACCATGAGCCAAGGACAAGCCATCAAGTTCACTCCTGTCGAATCGACTGTCACGTATAAAATAATACTTACAGGGGTAACCAATCTGACACCCTCGCTTGGTATAAGCGGAGCAATCTCCACAATGTCTGAAAATTTCAGCCCTGCCATGAAAAACCATACCGGCAGAAACGTGACCGTCCCTATAGCGTTGTCTATGACCGCACCTTCGACAATCGAAGGATCTGTCACTCTGTTTGGCCATTGCCCGACATCCGAACAGCAACATATATTTACACTATACACATCCGACAAACACTACTATAACTTCAATGTTACGTCGCAGATTCATGATGCACCCGACCAACGGAGAATCACAATCATAATCGACGGTATCAAACTGCCTGAACAGAACGAAAGCGGTGGCATGTTTCCGTCTGTCAGCGACTGGACCGAGGACGTATATTTGGATGTCGACATGAGCTGATTCATAATCATCAAAATAAATATAATTGTATAACTGTTTAAAACCACATCACAAAATGAACACTAAATTATCTTTTCTCGGGGTGGCAGTGCTTTTGTTGACCTCTGCGTGTTCCGAGGACAGTGTAGAGCTGGTCAACAATGGTTCGGAAATCACCTTCAACACCAGCATCAGCCGTGCAATGAACCTCGATAAGTCGAACCTTGAATCTTTTAAAGTATGGGCTTTCTCTGACATTACGGACAGCGCACCTTTTATCGATGGTCAAACTGCTACCAAAGTAAATGGTAAAGAATATTTCACATTCAGCAATTCAATATTCTGGCCATCAGATGTGAATACTCTTAATTTCTGGGCTGTAGCACCGGCAACCATCAAAGGTATAGGCCAAGATGGCAGCGGAAAAAAGCTGAGAATTGATGATTATAGCCCCGATACCGTCCCGACAAAACAACTGGATTTAATAGTTGCCCAAACTACAGCACAGCTGTCAAAAGGAACTTCTGTATCCTTAGAATTTCGTCATGCCTTGTCTCAAATCATCATAAATGCCTCTGAGGGAACGAAAGGCGACGAGACAAAGAACATCAAAATCAAAGGTGTCTGGGTTGTCAATCCGTCAGGTAAAGAAAACTTATCAACAACAGATGGAAGTGATCTAATCTGGTCTACCAACTCTTCAAAAAAAGCACAATACGGCATCGAATTCACCACACCTCGTCAACTTGACCACACTTCTACAGCCCTATTGGATGCCGAAAACAAGACCAATTTATTGCTAATTCCACAGCAACTCAAGGCATGGGAAGGAAAATCAAATCCGACCAACGCCACTGAAGGCGCATACATATTATTCCTTTGCCGTGTTGAAGCCATCCATCCCGGAGCTGAACATGTAGGAGGCGGTGATGATGCCATAAAATCAGATACCGAAAATAACCGACACATTCATCAGCTTTTCCCTTACACTACTAAATTTGATGAATATGAATATGGATATACCTGCGTTCCAATCGATACTAAATGGGAAGCCGGGAAACGCTATATTTATAATCTCTCTTTCTGTGGTGCGACAAGCGGTGCGGGCATCTATCCTCCTACCGGAAGTCTGGACGAAAAACCCGACGGAAATGGCGAGTATAAATATATCAAGATTCCGGCGCAAGGAAAATACGCAGGCGACCCCGTGCTTGATAACCCCATCAGATTTACTGTAACTGTTTCCGATTGGGTTGATGCCGGAGGCTCAACCGACGGCTGGACCGATGGTAATATAGACATGAACTAATCAATGTTTATTGAAACGTGACATGTCGCCTTTTTGACTGCATGTCACGTTTCTTTTTTATTTTAATGACAATAATGATACATTTTCCTTTCAAACCACATTTCATAAAAATATCCTTACAGACTGTGGCATTTATGGCTGTGCTATCGTCATGTGAGGACCGGATAATGTCAGACAATAATAATGCTGCGCCCTATCCCACCTTTGAAGTCGAATTTGAATCGTCATGGGTGAAAGGCACTGTTGTGTCAAGAAATACAGATTCCGACATTTCCATCAAAAAAATTGACGACGGCGGGTTTGGGACACAAATGTATCTTATCTCGGAATCCGAAACACTCAACGACAAGCCGGATAAGAGCCTCCGGATGTCACGAGGCACAACAGTCACCGCCGAAACCTTTCCCAAGACATTCGGCCTCTCAGCCATCTGCTACAACAGCACTACAGAGGCCGCCGACCTTTCAGACTTCACAGCAAACTTTGCCTGTAATACATCCGTAAGTGCCACCGGCGACCAATGGACTGCATCCGACAAACTATCGTGGCCCGGTTCAGGACGGATACGTTTCATGGCATACGCACCCTATGCGACCACCGATAACGGAATAGTCCATACCGCATCAGGCACACACCCTGCCATTGATTTCACAGTAAATGGCGATGTCGCGTCCCAGACCGACCTGCTTACCGCCTCTACCGACCTTGCAGGAAGCGGGACTCCGACTGTCGGACTTAAGTTCGGCCATGCCTTGGCCGCGATAACGATTCGCACCGGCGATGCAATGCTTGCGGGCGATATCACAAAAGCAACCATTTCAGGCATCCACGGAAGTGGCAGACTCACGCTCTCGAACGGCAGCTGGAGTGTTTCCGGCGAGCCGGCCGCCTCATATTCCGCAGACATAGCATTAAGGCTTTATGACACTGACGACAATAAGCTGAATTCATCACCCGGACTTAACATAGCCGGAGGCAAGGACAGCGAAGGGAAAAACGACGGGCTGACTTTCTTCATGATACCGCAAGAGCTCACAAGCTCGGCAAAACTCACCCTTGAATTCACTGACAAACTGACAAATACCAAACGCACGCTCACAGCCAAGCTCGGAGGCAAAGACAAGTCATGGGAAGCCGGAAAACTTTACACATATTCTGTTTCCTCGACAGGAGTTGTCGTAACTCCGATTGTAGAATTTGCACAAAACATCGCCGACAACACAGAGTTTAAGTTTGATTCGATTGTCCCCTTCTCGGGTATCATACGCAATCTTAAACTCACATCCTACGTTAGAGTGACACAGGAAGGAGCTGAAACCAAAGAAGTGGATGCCCCTATAAGGATTCTTGCATCGACCGACGACGGCAAGTCATGGCAGGAAGCCCTGTGGGAATCCGACGATATCACTGTTGCCGATAAAAAAGTGTTGCAGCCACGCGTTAATACAGGGTCGCTGATTCTTCCGGCACAGCCTTTGTTTACAGAACTACAGGCGGCAAAATTTCCTGACAGAAAATTCAATACGGAAATGAAAGACCTTTCGGAGCAAGAATCAGCCAACTGCTACATGATCCACCGGCCCGGCTGCTATAAGTTCTCGACCGTCTATGGCAACTCCATGAAAAACGGGACAGCAAACAAGAGTGCCTATACTATAAACCGCTCGGCTCCCAACGCCGAACACGGCATGAAATTCTATGCGGACCATGCTAACAACGAAATCACAACCCCATACATAAAACAGCAGGCAGGCCCGCTGAAAGATGCCTTCGTCCTATGGTCTGATTCTCCGGGACTAATCGATCAAGTGGAACTTGACAAGAACGGAGACTATATTAGTTTCCGTCTAAGCAAGCATTCTATCGCTCAGGGAAATGCGGTTATCGCACTTCGAAATGAAAAAGGAGATATTGTTTGGAGCTGGCATATATGGGTGACCGACTATGACTGGACTTCAAACCGCATAACCACCATCGGGGCTGATAAAAAAACGTATATATTCCCCCAAAGCACCCTTGGCTATTGCGACAGTCATGCCGCCGCTGCCGAACGCAAAATGAAGATAAAATTCGAGTTTGACCTCTCAGCTCTTAAATGCGGGACTATAAGCAAAGAAATCAGCCGTACACAACATGGGATTATCGCATCGCTGGCCGGCGACAACACTTATTACCAATGGGGACGAAAAGACCCTATGGTCGCCGGTGTATATGACAAGCCGGACCATTTATATTATAGAAATGGCATGACAGGCGAATTCACGATGCTTAACAAAAGGGTGTTTGACTATAATACCGACTTTAAATTCTCACGCTCAGAACGCGATAACGGAATGAGCCTCGGAGAAGCCATTCGATATCCACACCATTTTGTCTTAGGTACAGGAGACTACCGTCAGCACTGGCATAATCCGTCAGGGACAACATACCTCGATTCCGATGGAAACATGTATAACGCTTGGAATTCTACATCATCTTTTGGAGGGAGTGCGGGGAGTTCTAATGAAAAGAACTCCCAGCCTGTCACCAAAACAATATATGACCCCTCTCCGGCAGGCTATCATATCGCTCCTGCAAACGCTTTTTCAGGTTTTGTAAGACCTAACAGCGGCAATTATATGAATGATTGTTGCTATGAAAATAATAAAATAACATGGGACAGCAATTCCAGATGCTGGACTTTTCATAGCAATTCCGATGGCACCGGAGATGAAGTCAAGCTATATGCCACGGGTATGAGGGACATGAATGTACCAGACATTAATAAAATACCGTCTGAACTCAAAGGAACGACATGGGCTGCATATAGTATGATCACCTATCTATGTTCCTCGAACCTCAATAGCAGCAAACAGACATTGATATTCTATCTTGACAACCGTGCATCCAACTTCGGAAGTTGGACAGGAGTCCTTAGCGGAGGCCGAAATTTTGGATCGTGTACAGGCTCCAATAACTCATATGGCATCACAGTCTGGCCAATCGCTGATTAATCGATAGAACCACAACAAATATAATAACAATCCATACTCAGATATTTTCGATACATATCAGGGTATGGATTGTTTATATATCGATTATTTCGTATGCGGAATCTGTTTATTCCGACCCCGCCACCACGCAAAAAATAAAAATACCTCGTTAAATTTTTGTGTTTTACAACATATTATCGTATTTTTGCGGATAATTTTAACAAATTCATAGGTTCGCAATAATTATGAGTTTTCCTTTGAAAAGCGCAGCAAGCACAGAGGGACGCCGAATGGCCGGTGCCCGTGCTCTCTGGCGCGCAAACGGCATGAAGGACGAACAATTCGGTAAGCCTATCATCGCAATTGTCAACTCGTTCACTCAATTTGTCCCCGGACATACTCATCTCCATGAAGTCGGACAGGTTGTAAAGGCCGAAATCGAGAAACAGGGCTGTTTCGCTGCCGAATTCAACACCATAGCCATTGACGACGGTATAGCAATGGGCCACGACGGCATGTTATACTCACTCCCGTCGCGCGACATGATTGCCGATTCAATCGAATATATGGTAAATGCCCACAAGGCCGACGCAATGGTCTGCATTTCAAACTGCGACAAAGTCACCCCGGGCATGCTGATGGCAGCCATGCGCCTCAATATTCCGGCAATATTCGTTTCAGGAGGCCCGATGGAAGCCGGTGATGTCAACGGCCGTCCCGTGGACCTCATCGACATAATGATTGACGCCGCCGACTCGACCGTCAGCGACGAAGCTGTGACAGAGCTTGAACAGAAAGGCTGTCCGACATGCGGCTCATGCTCCGGCATGTTCACCGCCAATTCCATGAACTCGCTCAACGAAGCCATCGGCCTCGCTCTTCCCGGCAACGGCACAGTCGTGGCCACCCACATCAACCGTCTGCAGCTGTTCAAAAAAGCGGCCGAAATGATTGTGCGCAACACGTATGCCTATTACCGCGACGGTGACGAAAGCGTACTCCCCCGTAACATAGCCACACGTCAGGCAATGCTCAACGCAATGACACTCGACATTGCAATGGGTGGATCGACAAACACCGTGCTCCATCTTCTGGCAGTCGCCCACGAAGCCGGTGCGGATTTCACGATGGATGACATCGACTCGCTATCGCGCCACACACCGGTGCTATGTAAAGTTGCTCCCAATTCCCACTACCATATTCAGGACGTAAACCGTGCAGGAGGAATCCTGTCGATCATGAAGATTCTTTCCGACGCAGGACTGATCGATGCCGGCGTTAAACGCGTCGACAGCATGACTCTTGCGGAAGCAATGGACAGATATGCCATCGGCGGCAAAGACTTCGACAATCATGCTGACGAACTCTGGAAAAGCGCCCCGGGAATGAAGCGCACCACCGAACTCGGAAAACAGATGAGCTACTACAGCTCTCTCGACTCCGACCGCGCGAACGGATGTATCCGCGACATGGAACATGCCTATGTGAAGGACGGCGGTCTCGCAGTGCTCAAAGGGAATATCGCACAAGACGGCTGCGTTGTCAAGACCGCAGGTGTCGATGAAAGCATATTCCGTTTCAGCGGTCCGGCTAAAGTTTTCACCTCGCAGGAGGCCGCAGTCGACGGAATTCTCCGCGACAAGGTTAAAAGCGGAGATGTCGTAGTCATAACCTATGAAGGCCCAAAGGGAGGCCCGGGAATGCAGGAGATGCTCTATCCCACTTCCTATATCAAGAGCAAACATCTTGGCAAAGAGTGCGCGCTCATCACCGACGGCCGTTTTTCGGGAGGCACATCAGGTCTCTCCATTGGCCACATTTCGCCCGAAGCTGCCAACGGCGGCAATATCGGACTTGTCAGGGACGGCGACATTATCGAAATCGACATTCCCGCACGAACCATCAACGTCAGACTGACTGACGAAGAGCTTGACGCACGACGCAAGGAAGAGGAAGCCCTCGGCAACAAGGCATTCACCCCACGTGACCGTGACCGAAAAGTGTCTCAGGCTCTCCGCGCCTACGCATCGATGGTCACATCTGCTGACAAAGGCGGAGTCAGACATCTCGACGACTGACAGGACTCTCCATTACCATCCGCATATAAATAATTTATTCGCACACATTATTCCAACGACTCTGTATGAGTGAACGAATCAAAGGTTCTGAAGCATTATGCCGCGCCCTGCTGGCTGAAGGTGTCGACACCATCTTCGGCTATCCGGGAGGCCAGATAATGCCTTTTTACGACAAGCTTTATGATTTTTCAGACAAGCTTCACCACATACTGACACGCCACGAACAGGGAGCGGTCCATGCGGCACAGGGCTATGCCCGCGTATCAGGCAAAGTAGGCGTGGTCTCAGTGACCTCGGGCCCGGCTGCCACAAATATCATCACCGGTGTGGCCGATGCAAATATCGACTGTACACCGTTGGTGGTCATTACCGGACAGGTGGCCACAAACTCACTGGGGACAGATGCTTTTCAGGAAACCGACGTGATAGGCATCACTCTACCTGTCACCAAATGGACCTACCAGATACGTACCCCGGAGGAAATTCCTTGGGCTGTCGCACGCGCATTCTACATTGCCTCGACCGGCCGTCCGGGAGCTGTCGTGCTCGACGTGACACGCGACGCGCAGGTGGGCACAATGGAATGGAATTACGAAAAAATCACATATATCCGCAGCTATAACCCGGATCCCGAACTCCAGCCCGGCAACATGCTCAGCGCAGCCTCACTGCTCAACCGCGCAGAGCGTCCTATGATCATCGCCGGTCACGGAGTCATGCTCTCAAACGCCGAAGCCGATATCATCGCACTTGCCGAAAAGGCCGATATCCCGGTAGTGTCGACTCTGCTCGGACTTTCATCTGTTCCTTCCGACCATCCACTTTACAAAGGAATGGTAGGAATGCACGGAAACATCGGCCCTAACGTCAATACCAACAAAGCCGATGTCATCCTTGCTGTCGGACTCCGTTTCGACGACCGTGTTACCGGTGTTATCAAAGGATATGCCCCGGATGCCAAAATCATCCACGTCGACATCGACTGCGCTGAATTCAATAAGAATGTAAAGGCCCACACCACCATCCACGCCGACGCAAAGAAGGCTCTAAAAGCACTACTTCCGCTCGTAAACAAGAGCCGTCATACCGACTGGCTTGCGTCGTTCGACAGACCTGAAGAAGTCGAACGCGAAGAGGTTATGAAGCGTGAGCTTGACCCGTCGGATATCGGACCTGACGGAGCGATGCGCATGGGAGAAGTGGTCCGTAAAATCTCGGAAGCATCCGGCAATTGCGGCATTCTCGTGACTGATGTCGGCCAGAACCAGATGATGGCTGCCCGCTACTTCAAATACACGCTTCCCAAAAGCGTGTTGACCTCAGGCGGCCTCGGGACAATGGGATTCTGCCTTCCGGCAGCAATCGGCGCGAAAATCGCAGCCCCGGAGCGAGAGGTATTCGCATTCATGGGCGACGGCGGTTTCCAGATGACCATGCAGGAACTCGGCACTATGCTTGCCTACAATATCGGGGTCAAGGTAATAATCCTCAACAATGATTTCCTTGGAAACGTAAGGCAGTGGCAGGCGATGTTCTACAACAACCGTTTCTCTGCCACGCCTATGGTCAACCCTGATTTTGTCACCATAGCCGAAGCCTACGGCTTCCATGCCGAACGGGTGGCATGCCGCGCCGAACTCGACGCAGCAATCGCCCGCATGATGAGCCACGAAGGCACTTATCTGCTTGATGTCAACATCGACCCTGAGGACATGGTTTTCCCAATGGTAGTCCCCGGCGCGGCAGTCGATGACATCTTAATAAATCCAACAACCAAATATCAAGGCTAATCTGTTAAGAATACATGGAAAAGAAACTGTTCACCATATCGGTATTCACCGAAAATCAGGTCGGCCTTCTCAACCGCATCTCCATAATTTTCACTCGGCGCGGCCTTAATCTGGAGAGCGTATCGTCAAGCGCAAGCTCAATGCCCGGCATCCACAAAATGAACTTCACATGTACCTCAGACCGCGAGACAATGGAGAAGGTCATCAAGCAGATTGAACGTTGCATCGACGTGCTGCGCGCCTATCTCTACACTGACGATGAAATCATATATCAGGAGGTGGCTCTCTACAAAGTCCCGACCCAGAAGCTGCTCGACGAAAAGGATTTCGAAAGAATCATCCGTGTACACAACGTGCGCATTCTGGAACTGACACGCGAATATACCATACTCGAAAAGACAGGTCATGAAAGCGAGACTCAGGCTCTCTATGAATTGCTGAACAAATACGGCATACTCCAGTTTATACGCTCAGGACGAATCTGCATCACCAAATCGCCGACCGAACATTTCACCCACTACCTGCATGAACAGGAATCACGCAGGGAGCAGACCGACAAATAACCGTCAGACCGCATAAGTCAGATGAATCCAAAACTCTATTCATACGAATTCTATCTCACGGCATCCGAGGTAAACGCCCAGCGCGAAATGCCACTCTCACGTCTTGTCACGACACTGATTGACACAGCCACAGGGCACGCCAATATCATCGGCATCGGATTCGACCGCATGATCCGCGAGGGAATATCTTGGGTGCTCAGCCGACTGACCATCGACATTGACGCTCCTGTCACTGTCAACCGGACATATCGTATGGAGACATGGATTGAAAGTGTCAGCCGGCTGTTTTCAGAACGCGGATTTGAAATGACAGATGCAGAGACCGGCCACACGGTGATGCGCGCCCATTCTACATGGATGGCAGTCAATATGACCACACGCCGTCCCGGCGACCTTACTCCGATATTCGAAGGACTCGATGTCATCAGTGACCGCAGATATGCCGGAGATAAGGGAGGAAAGCTTCTCCCTTCCCACACTCCGGAGAGAGAAAGCACCTATCGCTTCGCAGTTTCCGACATTGATGTCAACCGCCATGTCACCACGCGCCGCTATATCGACCTGATTGTCGACATGTGGCCGCTCGATTACTACGACACAATGCGACCGTCGCGTTTTGAACTTGCATTCAAACACGAAGCCCGCTATGATGAAGAGGCTGTGGTAATCGCCGCATCTCATGAAGGAAGTCCTGAAGTGAACGATGTCGAAATCCGCGTCAACTCCACTTCCTGTTGCCTTGCCCGCCTACGGTTCACGGCCAGAGACTGATTTACACACTCCATCTTCTCACCGACTCTCTCACCTCTGAACTTTAAAACAAAAAACTTTAAACTTAAAATATTATGGCAAAATTAAATTTCGGCGGTGTTGAAGAAACCGTCATCACCCGCGAAGAATTCCCCCTCGAAAAAGCACGTGAAGTCCTCAAGGACGAAACCATCGCAGTCATCGGCTATGGTGTCCAAGGCCCCGGTCAGGGACTCGATCTCCGCGACAACGGTTTCAACGTAATCGTAGGCCAGCGCGAAGGCAAGACTTACGAGAAAGCTGTAGCCGACGGCTGGGTTCCCGGCGAGACTCTTTTCTCTATCGAAGAAGCCTGCAAGCGCGGCACTATCATCATGTGTCTTCTCAGCGATGCAGCTGTAATCTCTCAGTGGCCCACAATCAAAGAACATCTCACCCCCGGCAAGGCTCTCTATTTCAGCCACGGCTTCGCTATCAACTGGAGCGACCGCACAGGCGTTGTCCCCCCTGCCGACGTTGACGTGATAATGGTTGCCCCCAAGGGTTCAGGCACTATGCTCCGCATTCTTTTCAAGGAAGGCAAGGGCACAAACTCAAGTTTTGCCGTTTATCAGGATGCTACCGGTCGTGCGCTCGAACGCACACTTGCCCTCGGTATCGGTATCGGTTCAGGCTATCTCTTCGAGACGACTTTCCAGCGCGAAGCAGTCAGCGACCTCACCGGCGAACGCGGTTCGCTCATGGGTGCGATCCAAGGTCTTCTCCTCGCACAGTATGAAGTGCTCCGTGAAAACGGTCACACACCCTCGGAAGCATTCAACGAAACTGTCGAAGAACTCACACAGTCACTCATGCCCCTCTTTGCAGCGAAAGGCATGGACTGGATGTATGCAAACTGCTCTACCACCGCACAGCGTGGCGCACTTGACTGGATGGGCCCGTTCCACGATGCAATCAAGCCTGTGGTATACGACCTCTATGAGAGCGTGAAAACAGGTCGTGAGGCTCAGCGTTCAATCGACTCCAACACCCAGCCTGACTACCGTGAGAAACTTGAGGAAGAACTCAAGGCTCTCCGCGAGAGCGAAATGTGGCGTGCAGGTGCGACAGTACGCACACTCCGTCCCGAAAACGCTTAATCGCTCCTATTCCCTCCCCTAAATAGGGAATAGATAAGCAAAAAAATAACAGATTTATATCTCCGGCGCGAATGCTGAAATATAAATCTGTTATTTTTTTATATCTTTAGCGTATCAATAGCGGATAGTATACCCCAGAGACAGATTTGGAAGAAGAATCACACCGTCAATAGGCGAACAATCCCATGCGCCGATGAATGCCGTCAGACCTATACGCATGAAGAAACCGGTGGAACGCTGATAACGGTATCCCATATTGATCAGTCCAAGTATATTGGGTCGTGTAACCTGACGGAAAGAGCTCTCGGGAGAAGAAATTACTTCACCTGTCTCCTCATCCCATATCCATTCGCCCGAGACCTTCCACTCATTACGCTTCAGAAGTGAAGGGACAATACCCACACCAACCTCAAACTTACTTTTACCGCTTCCTAAAATCGCATTGACCTCAAGAGGGATACATATACCTTTAAATTCCATGTCCCTCCAATAATTATAATCATCGTCATAAGACAATGAGCCGGACGTAAAAGAGAGTCCGACACGATAGCCGAATACCGAACCGGGACGGAAACGTGAATCAAAACCCAGACCGACACCAAACGACGGTCCAAAAAACTCGGCAAAGATATTACGGCTCATTGCCTGTTGCAACTCGCCGGTGGAAACGCTGTCAACATTTGTTTTAATAGTCAACTGAGATTCATTTTCTGCTCCGAAGGCGGTAAAACCGGCAATCAGAAGCATCAGAGAGAGTAAAATACGACCCATGATGTCAAGCACTTGATTTAAAATGTGATTAATAAATGGTTTCGCCGACAAATTTAGGGCTTTAATCTATTATTTGCGGATAATAACAGTTAAATATCATTAACAAATGATATTATACGAAACCGTTGTCTGTTTAAGCCGGTTTCAACCCCTTTTTCAGCCATGCGCCAGATATAAGCCTCCATAAGAATATCGCCCCGCGAAAACACAGCTCAACACACATCGCAAGCCATACTCCGGCAAGTCCCATAGCCGGTGCAAGCAACGCGGCAATCGGCAGACGTACAAGCCAGATGCTTCCGAAGTTCATTGAAGCCGGAATGATAGTGTCGCCTACACCTATCATCACTCCGTAACTCACGATTGCAGCAGCAAACATCGGTTCGGCAAATGCCTCAATACGCAGTGCCTCCACACCGAGCGACTGAATCTCTCCGACAGGAGTCATAAGTTCCATCACCCAAGGAGCACAGACATACATGACCACCCCCATAAGCGTCATTGTCACCATACCGAGACCGACAGTGATGTAACCGAACCGCCGGGCAACGTCAAGGCGTTTCGCCCCATAGCTCTGCCCGACGAGCGTGGTCGCCGCATCACCTATGCCGTAGCCCGGCATATAACAGATGCTTTCAGCTGTCACAGCAAACGCATTAGCGGCGATAGCCATCACTCCGAGGGGAGCGACGATAACCGTTACGGCAATCTGCGCTCCACATATCACCGCATGTTCGAGAGTCATCGGTGCTGACACTTTGAGCGCTCTTGCAAGCACCTGACGCGTGGGTCGGAACGAGCCGGGATGCCCTACAAGACATATTGACTTTTCTCTCGAACACAGATACCACATCATCAGTCCGGCAGTCACAATCTCGGCCGAGACCGTGCCAAGAGCCGCCCCGAGAACACCGAGTCCCGCTCCGGGAATATGTATCGCATGCCCCATGAAATCCACCTCCCGCGATGGAAATATCAGGAAAAAATTAAAGATGATATCAAGGACACACATCATAACGTTCAGACCTCCCGGAACTTTCATGTTTCCTACACACCTCAACATCGCACCGCCGAGATAGTTCATGGTCAGCAGCGGAAGTGCGAGTACGAACACAAGGAAGTAGAGCGATGCCTTAGGGCATACTACGTCCGTTCCTCCAAGCCAATGAGGCAACGGCCATGCTATAGCCGCCCCGACTATGACGACGGCAAGACTGAACAAAAGACAGGCCACTATCGACTGGCGCAGAACGCGCCGGGCACCATCATGGTCGGAAGCGCCTATACGGTGGGCTACCTGCACGGAGAAACCGACAGTCACGGCCGAACATATTCCCCAGAAAAGCCATAGGCTTGTAGAGACCAGTCCGACAGCCGCCGAATCGTCTGCACCAAGCCTGCCGACCATTGCAGCATCAATATATTGCATCATTATGCTTGAAAGCTGCGCCATCATGGCCGGCCATGACAGCTGTACGGTCAGTTTCAACTGCTGACGGAAATCGAGAGGAGCGCCGGAACGGATGAGTGATATATCGGCCATCAAAAAAATGAAAATTATAAGACAATGATGGTGTCCGAAGCACACAGCCCGGACACCATAGCTGATTTTTAAGCCTTCCCGAGAAGATCGCAGATGCGTTCGAGACCTTCCTCAAGGGTGTTGCGCGGACAGGCAATGTTGAATCTCACATAGCCGTCAACACCATACATCACGCCCGAATTGAGCCATACGCGGGCTTCGTCGAGGACTCGTTTGACAAGCTCGTCAGAACCGACACCGAGAGGCAAGATGTCCACCCACGGAAGATAGGTCGCTTCAAGCTTCGCGACAGGACACTGCGGAAGTCTGCGCCCGAGATATTCACGGAAGAAAAGATAATTTTCATGGAGATAGACCTTCAAAGCCTCCAGCCATTCCTCGCCTTCCGAAGAATATGCAGCACGGAGAGCCACGACTCCGAAGGGATTGACATCGCAGACTTCGTTATCGTTGACAGCTTGTTCTATGCGCGACCGCTTCACGGAATCAGGAGCGATAATATTGGCAATCTGCAAACCTGCGATATTAAACGATTTCGACGGAGAGACACACACTGTCGCCTTGCGGTCGACTGTCCCGTAAGGAACATAGCGATAACCCGGCATGGTGAGTTCGTTGTGTATCTCGTCACTTATGACAGTCACTCCGTGGCGCTGACAGATGTCACGTACAGCCTCAAGCTCCTCGTGCGTCCATGCACGGCCGGCCGGATTATGGGGATTGCACAGCAGCATCAGGACATTGGCCGGATCAGACGCAAGACGTTCAAGCCCGTCAAGATCCATGACATAGGTGAATTCATTGTCCGACAAATCCTTGCGCAGCAACGGATTCTCGACCACACGGCAGCCGTTGTTACGGATAGATGAGAAGAAACAATTATACACAGGAGTCTGGACAATCACACCCGACCCGGCCGGAGCAAGAGCCTTGACTATGGCAGAGAGAGCAGGAACTACTCCGGGAATATAAATCACGTCACTGCGGTCGAACGTGTAGAGGTGGCGCGAACTGAACCAGTCGATGAGCGCATCATAGTAGTTCTCGTCAACATACGTATAGCCGAACACACCGTGATCCACACGACGCCTGAGAGCTTCGAGTATACAAGGAGCAGCCTGAAAGTCCATATCGGCCACCCACAAGGGTATCACATCGTGACGTGAATCCCACTTCAATGACCCTGAGCCCCTGCGGAGCACAATCTTGTCAAAATTAAAATCCTTAGCCATAAGTAACTCTTTAAAATTAGCAGTTGGTATTTTTAGAGAAAGTAACCCTGAAAGAAGCATCCATACTTCTTGTAGCTATATCCGGGAAAATCAGGTTGGCGACATATCGACTATCGTCCCTTGATTTTCCCTTGTGATAAAACGCACTTCAAATATAGTTAATTTTCAAGAGTTACCGAGCTTTTTGTTATTTATATTTCCGTGACAATCTCACAGTCGCCCGGAGCAAGCAGATTTTCATCAAGGATAGTCTCACCGATCGCAAGCGCCTTGATTGAACCGCTACGGGGATTTTTGACACTGACAACATTGGAATTAATCACGGCGTGAAGCGACGAGTCCTCGAAAGCAAGGTCGGCATCGTCGCCCATACGGCAGTCTTCCATTACGAGATTCTCACAGTAACAGAGCGGCTGCGTCCCTGAAATCCGACAGCGCACAAGTTTCAGATTCCGGGAATGCCAGCCGAGATATTCGCCGGTCAGCTCTGAATCGTAGACCGTAACATTTTCCGTATTCCAAAAGGCATCCTTCGAATCAATCACTGCATTGCGTATCACCACATCCTTACAATACTGAAACGAATAGTTTCCCTGCTGACGATAATTGTCAATATCAATGTCCGACGAGTGCATGAACAGGTAGTCGGCATTCGCAACCTCAACATTGCGCAGCTTCACGCCACGACAATGCCACAACGTCTCCTGCGCGTCAGGGATACGGACATTTGAAAGCGACAGATTGTCCATTTCACGAAACATTTTTGGAGCTTCGACAAGAGTGTCTGTCATGACAAGATTACGCGAATACCACAGAGCCGCACGCGCACCGGGAGTGAAAAGGCAGTCCTTCACCTCAAAACCGTCCACATGCCAGAACGGATATTTGCCTTCAAAAGTACAGCGGACGGCGACAATATCGCCACAGTATTTCAGCGCCGACTCACCGGCATGAAACGTAACGCTCTCAAGTCGCAGACAATGGGATGCAAACAACGGGCGTTCACCTCCGAATTCTTTATCTCTTAATTCTTTAATATTACTTTTTTCCATATTCCGAAGTTAACTGATGTTGTGCCGCTTTTCCTTTAAAAGTATACTTAAAAATTCTTATTCAACAGCCTCTTAATTTCAATAGCACAAAATTACTCAATTTCAATGACAAAAAAATACAATCTAATAAAATCCGAATTTTTGGTTTGCGATTCTGAATTTTTGTGTAATTTTGCACTCTCATTGGTTCGGATACATGCACGACATTCTGCATCATTCCGATTAAAAGGGAACACGGGTGAGAATCCCGGACAGTCCCGCTGCGGTAATTTCCAATTAACAAAGGGCTCAGATCCATGCCACTGTGGCCGGATAACGGTAATGGGAAGGCATTCTGAATAAAAACAAGCCCGGAATAAGTCCGAAGACCTGCCAATGTCATTATTAATGATGTTTTTCTTTCGAGGACGAGAAGACATGTTCACAAATAGCTTCGTTATTCGCTACATACGCTCTTTATCTTGCGTGGCAGTGCCGGCTCTGACCCTTGTCCCGCAGATTTGTCGTGCCCAGACACCCTCTACAATAGAGCTGGACACAGTGGAAGTCGTCCAGTCCCATATCACAAAGTCCATCAAAAGCACCGCTCCTGCATTCAAGCTCAGTGAAAAAGAGTTCAACCGGCTGGGAGTCACAGATATTTCCGATGCCATACATCGCCTGCCCGGGGTCAATCTTCGTGACTACGGTGGACTCGGTGGTCTGAAAACGGTTTCGGTGCGCGGTCTTGGCTCACAGCACACTGCGGTCGTCTACGACGGTATAGTCCTGAGCGACTGCCAGAGCGGAGAGGTAGATGTGGCGCGCTATTCGCTCGATAATGTCGAATCACTCTCGATGGTTATCGGCGACAACGACGATATATTCATGCCCGCCCGCGTCGCGGCATCGGCAGCATCGTTCAGCATTTCAAGTTTCCGACAGCCTGATCCCACAAAACCGCTTGACCTCACGACACAGGTTAAATACGGATCATTCGGCTACATAAACCCATACCTCCGCGTCGGCAAAGCATTTTCAGAGAAGTTTTCAATGAACCTCATCGGTGACTACACTTATGCTGAAAACGACTATCCATTCCGTCTCAAAAACGGACAGCATACAGTCACCGAGCGCCGCAATAATTCTCGAATGAACAGCGGCCACGGTGAACTGAACGCAATCTGGAATCCCGACAGCCGATCGAATCTCAGTGCGAAACTCTACTATTACGACAACGACCGCCAGATACCGGGACCGGCCATCTATTACAGCAACGAGAACCACGAGACTCTGCGCGACCGCAACTTTTTCGGACAGCTCCAATACCGCAACGCTTTCACCTCACAGTGGTCGCTGCAACTCCACGGAAAGTTCAACTGGGCATCGTCTCTTTATCACGACGAGAACGGAAAATATCCCGGTGGAGAACTGAACCAGAACTATTGGCAGCGAGAGGCATACACAAGTGCATGTCTCCTATTTCTCCCGACCGACAGATGGGCTCTCGACTATTCGGCCGACTATTTCTTCAACAATTTCACCAGCAACCTTCCGAACGAGACCTTTCCGCGCCGCCATTCGGTCCTACAGATTCTGACCGCGCGCTACCGCAGCCGTCTGCTGACAGCCTCGGCACGACTGCTCGGCTCAATCTATACCAATAGCGCGAAACTCGGCGATGGCGCTCGTGATTACAGCCGTCTCTCGCCATCGGCAAGCGTTTCGGTTCAGCCATTCTCCGATGAAATGTTCTTTGTCCGTCTCTCCTACAAGAACATATTCCGTATGCCGACCTTCAACGAAACCTATTTCTATCACTACGGCAACCCGGACGTAAGACCCGAGACGGCCAATCAGTTTAATGTCGGCCTTACCTACCGCCTTCCGTCACTGTCATGGCTTCCTAACCTTGAAATCACAGCCGACGCATACATCAACCAAGTCAAGGATAAGATCGTCGCCATCCCCTACAACATGTTTGTCTGGACGGTGGTCAATCTTGACAAAGCACGAATGATAGGTGTCGACCTGACCGAATCGGCGACATTCAATGTCGGCCGGCAGCAACAGATACTCCTCACCGGCAATTACAGCTATCAACGGGCTGAACCCCGCACACGCTCACAAGTTACTGAATACAAGAAACAGATTGCCTACATCCCACGCCATTCCGGCAACGTGACTGTCAGCTATGAAAATCCGTGGGTCAACCTGTCGGTACACACAACCGCCGTCAGCGGACGCTACGCAACCAACAACAACAATCCCGACACTCGTCTCGGAGGTTATGCCGATGTAGGGCTTACAGCTTACCGCGTCTTCGGGTTAAAGGGTCATGACATCGAACTGCGCGGTGACCTGATGAATCTCCTCAACCGCCAGTATGTGGTCGTGGCGCGCTATCCCATGCCCGGACGTTCTTGGCGTATAACGGTGAAATTTACATTGTAAAAAGGATATCCAACACTATAACTAAACCCGTAATCACTTTTATTCCAACCACAATTATGAATCTTGGAAAATATTTTGCTCTTGCACTTTGTGCACTGTCATTCACAGCATGTAGCAATGACGACGATAACGACGTGCTCCCCGATGACGTCCCCGGTTTCTATGCCGGAAAGACAGTCCTCGTACTCAACAACGGCAATATGTCGGGCAATATCCCCGGAAGCCTCTCTTCAATTGACATGGCAACCGGAACAGTGACCAACAATGTGTTCCGCGAGGCCAACGGACGTGTACTCGGCGACACTCCTCAAGGCGCAATCATCCACGGCAGCAAGCTCTATGTAGCAGTCACCCAGTCAAACATCATAGAGGTCATCAATCCCATCACGATGAAATCTATAAAGACAATCCAGCCTACCGGTGAAGGAAGCTCTCCCCGCAGCCTCACTGCAAAAGACGGTTATGTCTATGTCACGATGTTCGACGGCTATGTTTCACGAATCGACACCCTCTCACTCGCTATCGACAAGACTCTTAAACTCGGTCCATGCCCTGAAGAGCTTGGAATTGTCGGCAATAATCTTTATGTAGCCGTTTCTGACGGTTATAACACCTCCAACAATTGTGTCGACGGATATGTATCAAAAATCAATATCCCGACATTCACTGAGGAAGCTAAAATCAACGCCGGTATCAACACCAACAAACTCGTCACCAACGGACACGATGTGTTTGTCATCTGCACAGGCAATTACTCTGATGTCAACCCGACACTCAAGCGTATCAAATCAGACGACAGCGTAGAGACTCTCTTCGAAGCTTCGTTAATGGCAATCAACGGAAACACCCTCTACACCATCAACGATCCCTACGTGACCCCGACATATTGGTCATACGACATCGTGACCGGGACTAAAACCCAGCTGGACCTTGAGAAACTCATAACTCCGTCAGCAATCGGTGTCAATCCCTTCACAAACAACCTCTTCGTTGCAAGCTACTCTGTTCCCTACGGCTACAGAGAACCGTGTATCGTCAACGAATACACAGCCACAGGCAACTTTGTCGACCAGTATAACGTAGGTGTCGGAGCCGGATGCTTCGTATTCTGAAAATAAATCAAATGAGACATTCTATTTTTCTGTCTTTAATAGCAACTCTGCTGTTGCCCCTGCTGCCATCGTGCAAAGGGGGCAATGGCTCTGTTTTTTCAGAGTCTGCCAACAAATCCGTTGAATTGAGCTATGCGCACAATCTAAAATTGGATGAGTTCGACGGCTTTATCCGCGCTACCGTGCGCAATCCGTGGGATACGACGAAAACCCTGCATACCTATCTGCTTATACCAGATAGCGTTGACCGGCCTTCGGATTTACCGGAAGGCACTGTGATCCGCGTACCTCTGAAAAACGCTCTTGTCTACTCCACCGTCCATCAGTCACTCATTGGCGAACTCGGCGCACGCGAAGCCATCGGCGGAATATGCGACGCTCAATATATCCACAATCCTGAACTCCTTCAGCTGATAGCCGACGGCAAAGTTGCCGACTGCGGAAACAGCTATACTCCAAACATGGAGCGCATCATACAGCTGAATCCGGATGCCATTCTCCTCTCGCCATATGAGAATTCAGGTAACTATGGCAAACTCGGCCAGATGGGAATCCCACTGGTGGAATGTGCGGACTATATGGAAGGGTCGCCTCTCGGACGCACGGAATGGATGAAATTCTACGGCATACTTTTCGGCACAGAAGCACACGCCAACGGTATGTTCGATAATATCGAAAAAGAATACAAGCGTCTGACCGCGCTCACTGATACCGTCAGCTATCGTCCGAAAGTGATGATAGACCGCCTCTATGGAAACAGCTGGTATGTGCCTTCAGCCAATTCAACAATGGGAAGATTCATAAAGGATGCCGGAGGAAGCAATCCTTTTGACGGCGCAGGAGATGCCGGAAGCATCGGAATGTCGGGTGAGCAGGTGCTCCACGAAGCCGGCAACGCCGATATATGGATTCTACGCTACGGACAGGCGACAGACAAAACCTTACACGAATTGGCTTCCGACAGCCCGATATACGGACAATTCAAACCGCTGAAGGATGGCAAGGTCTACGGCTGCAATACTCAAAAAATAAATTACTACGAACAGACTCCGTTTCATCCACACTGGGTGCTGAAGGATTTCATAAGCATAATCCATCCTGAGATCTCAGACCCCGAATATAGAAACAGGTATTTCACACCATTGAAACCTTAGAACAGCACACATCGCACCTATATCTCAATTAAAAGCACCTGACAGCCCCACCTTCTACGTCAATCCGCAATGAAATTTATCATAACAGCCATCATTGTCTTCATCCTGTTTGTCATGAATCTCTACATAGGTTCGGTCAATCTGTCGGTCAGCGAAGTATCAGGCATACTTATGGGCCAAAGTGACGGAGGGACAGCGGAATTTATAGTGCTCGGCAGCCGTCTGCCGATGGCCGTCACAGCACTGCTTGCCGGTGCGGGGCTTGCGGTCTCCGGTCTGCTGCTCCAGACCGCGTTCCGCAATCCGCTGGCAGGCCCTTCGATTCTCGGCATAAGTTCGGGCGCAAGTCTTGGCGTGGCATTGGTGATGCTCCTGCTCGGAGGGACAATTTCGGCCGGCACTGTCACTATCGGCGGATATGCAGCCGTGGTCACAGGCGCTTTTTTCGGTAGCCTGCTGATAATGGCAATACTGCTATCGCTATCGACTTTGCTTAAAAACGACCTGATGCTCCTTATAACCGGCATCATGATCGGCTATCTTGTCTCGTCGGCTATCATGCTTCTGAACTATGTATCGACAGCCGAAGGCGTACAAAGCTATGTCATGTGGGGTATGAGCACATTCAACGGAGTATCCCTCTCGCAGCTCCCGCTATTTGGTGGTATCACATGCGCCGGACTTGTCCTTGCTTTGCTGTTGGTAAAACCTCTTAATCTTCTTCTTCTCGGTGACGGCTATGCGCGCAATCTCGGTGTCAACCTCAGTAGAGTGCGCAATCTGCTGCTGCTTGCCACCGGTCTGCTGACAGCCGCCATTACAGCATTCTGTGGTCCTGTATCATTTATCGGACTGGCCGTTCCCCATATCGCCCGGCTTATCTTCCGAACAGACGACCACCGCACACTAATGCCGGCGACCATCCTTATGGGCGGCGGTGTCACACTTTGCTGCAACCTTCTCTGTGTACTTCCTGTCAATTCAATTCTCCCTGTAAATGCCGTGACTCCTATAATCGGTGCCCCGGTCGTAATCTGGATTTTACTGCGCGGACGCAAAAGAGCATGACAATATTAATGCTATAACTATTAACTCTATAGCTCAAAACGCACACCCAGATTCAAATTAAAATTAACAGGCTTTTCCTTATATATTGTCTTAATCTCAGAACCGTCGTCAAAATAATAAGCGATACCGGGTTCAGCATACACTCCCATGAATTTTGTAAGGCGGAACTGCACACCTGCCGACGCATTTACAGACCACTGCAAAGGCTTGACTTTAATATCGTCAGTCTCGCTTGATTTCATCACATTTTCAATCACATAATTCTTGGTCTGCGATGCTGACACGCATTTTTCGACCATTCCTCCCGCCGAGGCATAGAGGTCGATAAATTTCCATGTGAACAAACGGTATTTCAGACTGACAGGAATCCCCACATAATGCAGCGACTGGTTTCCTAAGAAATAATGCTTTTCACTCCCCTCCCTCATGTCAGAATCAAGTTTCGTGTATGTCAGACCGCTCTCGATACCGAGCCTGTCATTGAAATCGTATCGCAACGAAAGTCCGAAACGCACAGGCTGCCGATGTTTGATCGATGTTTTAAGTTCGCTGCCACGGTTAAACAGGATTATGCCAAGCATCGGATCATCAGCCCACATGTATTGGTCTATCCCAAGACCCGGATCTGAAACGGGTTGTGGCGAAGAGGTACGGCCAATCGAAGCGGCGTTACCGCCGGAAGCATACAGTCCGAATGTCAGATGTGAAGATTTCTTAGCGACAGCAGAGCTGTTGTAGAAATCTCTTGGCTGCTCTCTTTTTACTGGTCTGTCGCATTTTGGAGACCTGTCGCGATTACTCTCAACCACAAGAGATTCACACTCGTCTTTTTTCTCAGCAACCGTTTCATCCGTGTCAATTGTTTCCTCAGCCTTATCATCGACATCAGAAACCTCGATATCTCTTTCATGAGACCGGCCGACAACCTCAGCCCCTGCAATAATCTTATCCGGGATTTTTTTCATCCGCTCAATCGATTGAAGTCTGCCAGACTCCCCTGTCAGTGGTTCAGAATCGGCATAGCATGTTTCTACCGTGGCAAAAGAGACCTCAGAACCGTTAAAAATAAGCCGAATTCCTACAAATCCCAATAGTAAAGCCAAAACAGCGGCTAAAGCATACAAGCGACGTCCGAATGCAACTATCACAGGCTTTTTATTGGTCACACCCATAGCACTCTTGAAGTCAGCGTCAGTCTTGCAACGCTCTTCAATAGCCTCCCAAAGACCGGCCGGTTCTTCTACTTCGAAACCGTTAAGTCGCTCCTGTATTTTTTTCTGCCAAAGGTCTTTCATAGCTCTTTTCCGATTATTTGACATTCTTTCTGATAACTCCTTATTTTTTCCGCCAAGATGGCTTTGGCTCTGTGTAACTGTGAAGCCGATGTGCTTTCCTTGATTCCGAGCAGCCCGGAGATTTCTTTATGATTCCGTCCCTCAACAACATACAGGTTGAATATCATTCTATAACCGTCGGGAAGCTGACGGATGAATCCATATATGACATCGGTAGGGACAATATCTATTTCAGGTTCTTCATCAGGCATATCGGCATGTTCGTCGGTCATCGTCGTGAAATCAATCCGACTGTTTTTACGGATAAACTTGAGAGATTCGTTTACAACCACTCTTATCATCCATGCCTGCAGCGAACCCTCTCCACGAAAACGGAAATCCCCTATAGATGTAAAAATTTTAATAAAACTCTCCTGAAGCACATCTTTCACATCCTCTTCTTCAATAAGATAACGGGAGCATACGGCTGTGAGAACTTTGATATACCGAGAATATACCATTCTCAAAGCCGCAGGCTCGCCGACGTTGACGAGACGTAGTAATTCCTGTTCGCTGTCAACTGTTTTCAATCGCTATTATCTGAAGTTTCTCATGTATCCTTAACGTGGTAAGAAGATTATTTAGTGTAATAGAATGATGTTCATTCTATTTCAACAAGCTTGCGGCCACGAGATTCTTTGGCGCGTCACCATGAGTCTCGTTACGCATGGTCAGGTCGAATTCAAGAGATTTTTTCCCGCTGAACGAATTCCAGTGGAGCTTAATTTTTACAGGGCCACGGTCAGAATGTGGCAGATTGTTAAGGTTAAATGCGATAAGGGCGTCGCCATACTGACCGTTGATGTCACCCTGTGCGTCGTGACGAAGTTCGAGTTCGTAAGGATTATAAGGATCCATACCCGAAAGAAGATTTATATAGTGAGGCTTGCCGCTGCCGTCCCATAAAGTACGGATTCTCAGAGTCAGATAACCGTCCTCGGCAACCGTCACCCAGTCTCTTACGATTTCTATCGGATCAGAACCATAAGTCAGACCATCTTCATCAACATGTATGATGACAGGTTCTTTTGTCCGTATGCTGTCAATCCAGTTAATATATACACCTTTGCCTCCGTTATAGGATGAATCCTCGGTGTAGTTAACCAAAGCCCTCACCTCTTTGTCTCCGAAGGGAGAAGAAGTCATGTTGGTTGCGACAAGCGAGGTCTCATCATCAAGTACCATGCTGAATTTTCCATCCGCCGCAGGGCATACGGTCACAACTGCCGTCGGACGATAGAGCGCGCTGTTGTCATCGTCATCAAGACACGACTGAAAAGAGACAGACATTGCCGTAAGCGCCACAATCGGCAAAAACCGAACGGCCTTTTTCACAAACTGATTCATTGTTTCTATTGATTATTCTTTGGTTGATTTTTATGTGGTGAATATTCTGCACAGATGTCATTCTATCTCTATAAATCCACTTTTTCAGAAATCTTGCACGTAGAAGACGTTTTTTCGTAAATATTTTTCTATTATTCCTTACCTTTGCCATAGAAAATCAAGAATCACAGCCGGTAATGGACGTTTCAACCAATAAAGAAAATCATGCAGCGCCGGTGGGACGCTTCGCTCCGTCACCGACAGGGCGCATGCACCTCGGCAATATATTCACCGCAGTATTATCATGGCTATCAATTCGCTCAAGAGGCGGAAAATGGATACTACGTATAGAAGACCTTGATCCTCAACGTTCGAAATATGAATATGCCCGTCAACTCGAAGATGACCTGCAATGGCTTGGTCTGACTTGGGATGAAGGAGGCATTGATGATATAGGGCCACACGGTCCATACCGGCAAAGCCTCAGAGGCGACATCTACAATCAATATCTCACTCGCCTTAAATCGACAGGTCTTACATATCCATGCTTCTGCACACGCGCCGACATTATGGCAACGCAAGCACCACATCAGTCTGACGGCCGTGTCATTTATAAAGGGACATGCCGTCCGGAGGAATTTCCATCATGCGAACCATTACAAGAACCAGCACGACGACATGCGACCAGACTTTTTGTCCCGAACGAAGAAATAGAGTTCAACGATGGGGTTTTCGGAAAACAGCACAGCAATCTCGCTACAGACTGCGGAGATTTCATACTGCAACGAGCCGACGGTGCATGGGCCTATCAACTCGCAGTAGTTGTCGACGATGGCTTGATGGGTGTGACAGAGGTGGTCAGAGGATCTGACCTGCTCCTATCGACCGCCCAACAACTTTATCTGTATAATCTACTTGAATTCAAAGTTCCGGCCTACGTACATCTTCCGTTAATATGCAACACTGAAATGAGACGCCTGTCGAAACGCGACCAGAGTCTGAGCATGGAAGCTCTGCGCCTATGCTATTCCCCGGATGAAATAATCGGCCATATCGCAGCTCTTGCCAATCTTATACCGTCATATTCACCTTGCTCGCTAAAAGAATTGATAAAATTGTTCAGCTGGGATAAAATACCCAAAACAATGTCAATCGTGCATGGCGACATCAGTCAATGAGCTTGCGGAGACTCAGATCGGTTACCGCAGGAAACACTGATCTCAGATGAGTCATAATCCTATCGTATGATTCTTCCGGTGTCCGGCCTTCACAGACCGAAAGGAAATCATCACCGTAGAGCGCCTCGGGAGTCGTATAGCGGGCTATCCCCCATCCGTATAATTCGCCTGAACGTGAAATTGAATATTCGAAATCGGCAATCACAATCCGCGTAGACATCTGGAGACGGGTAAGAGCCGGCTCGAGACTACCCCTGCGATTGCGTTTGACAGCAGGAACAGGTTCGATTGCATCAATCAGGTCAAACGTCTTACGTCGACGGCTGACAGTCAGGACACAGAGGTCTTTCAACTCCTTTGACAATAGAGATTCATGAGCACGGACCGCTTCAAGAATCATTTTCTCAGTGACTCCAGAGGGAAAATCCGACACCACAGAGTCAACCGGCCGAAAAGCCCGACGGTAGTTGGCAAAGTCGGGTAGCCACTCAAGACTGACATACCCGGCTTTGCCATTGAACAATTTACCGTAGGCGCAATTCATGTTGCGAATCACCGGCCCTTTCCACTCCCAAGGCCCTTCCTCGTCAGAAAACCACAGCCTCGGATCAACCATTTCCTGAATGGAAAAGCCTTTGACTGAATTGTGGAAAAAAGGCAGAAAGCCGATTTCAATCACTTTTGCCTCAAGATCGTCGGAAGAACGGAGCATTTTTTAGATTGTGGATTGGAATATAAGTGATAAGGGATTATATACGCTCAAGAACTGTGGCGACAAGATCCTTGACCGCATTTTTATAATTGGGATTGGCATTGTTGTTCATGCGGTTTGCAATAATGGAGCAAACTGTCATTGCCCTATGTCCCATCAGACGGCCAAGTCCCTGAAGCGGAGCAGACTCCATCTCGTAGTTTGTGACCTTACGTCCGTTAAAACGGAATTCCTCTATCCGGCGGTTAAGATCAGGATTGGCAAGCGGCAAACGCAACTCACGACCCTGAGGGCCGTAGAATCCAACTGCTGAAATGGTATTGCCACGCACCATATCGTCACCTCCGATCTGATTGACAAGTTCTTCGTCGGCATTCACCACATAAGGCTTAGCCCAAAGAGGATTCCATCCGACAGCATCGCAGAAAGCGTGTTCAAAATCGAGATCAGCCACAAGGTCTCTGCCGGCATAGTAGTTGAGCACACCATCAAAACCGATAGCTTTCTCAGCGATGACCGGCGTACCGATTGTGAGTTCAGGCTGAAGCGCCCCGGATGTGCCTATGCGGACAAGCGTCAGGCGACGTTTGTCCGTTTTGACCTCACGTGTCTTGAAATCGACATTGGCAAGGGCATCAAGCTCGTTGATGACAATGTCTATATTGTCAGGGCCTATACCATGTGAAAGACACATTATAGGCTTTCCGTTATAAGTTCCGCCTATTGTGTGGAACTCACGCGACGACACCTCAAAATCAGTAGTGTCGAAGAAGGAAGCCACCATGTTGACACGCGCCGGATCACCGACAAGAATAACCCGGTCGGTCAATTGTTCGGGACGGAGATGAAGATGAAATACCGATCCGTCAGGATTGATTATAAGTTCAGACGGAGCTATAATTTTATTTTCCATGATAGGTTAACTGTTATGATGATTATAATACTGTATATAAGTAAGAAACGCTGAAGCAATTCTTAATGTTTATGCAAAATCACACTTAACGCAGACGGTAGCGTCCGCCGGGAATGCTGATAATCAGTGCGCGAAATTCCATGTCGATAAGCATTGACATCAAGCGGGCGACAGGAAGATCTATACGGCTGCTCAAATCAGCGAGAGTCGCTTCACCACGCGCGGTAAGCACTGCCATGACGGCTTCCTCCTCAGGAGACATTTCGGGGAAAAGGCTTGGCATTGCATCATCGGCCTCGGCTACAGGCCACCTCATCTGACTACAGAAATCGTAGGCTGATGTGACGAGTGCAGCCATGTGGTTTGCAATCAGACCATTGCAGCCGGCAGAATATCTATCTGAAATACGTCCCGGAAGCGCGAACACATCCCGGTTATATCCAGAGGCAAGGCGAGCTGTGACAAGCGCACCACCCTTGCTCGCAGACTCAACCACCACAAGGGCATCCGAGAGACCGGCCACAATGCGGTTACGGGCAAGAAAATTACCCTTGTGGACAGGAGTTGAAGAGCGGTAATCAGTAAGCAGCATTCCATGATTCCTGACCATCTCAACCGCTACCGACCGATGCTGAGATGGATAAAGCGTGTTGAGTCCATGAGCAAGGACTCCCACAGTCGGAAGCCCGCATTTAAGAGCAGCCTTGTGGGCGCATATATCTATCCCATAGGCAAGCCCGCTGACAATCACCGGCTTTTCGGGAAGAAGCGTTGCAAGTTCATTTATAAAACGCTCGACAAAATCCACTCCGTAGGCAGTGGCATGCCGCGTCCCGACGACAGATATGAACCGTGAATGATTAAGATCACAATCACCGAGCCCGTAAAGCATAAGTGGAGCATCGTCACACTCCAAAAGCCGCCCGGGATATTGCCCGGATTGGAAATATATGGACGAAATCGAATTTGCGTTTATAAATTCGACCTCATCGCGAGCCTTCTCCAATGCTTCGCCACGAACAGAAGACGTGAACAGCCGGTTGGAAAATCCCATTACTGCCGAAAGCTGAGATTCGGTAAACGCAAAGAAATTTTCCTCCGACCCCACTCGGTCGAGAATAGTCCCGGCAAGAGACGGAGTCAGCGACCGCAATGACGAGAAGGCGACACGATATGTCAGAGCGTTATCTGTCATAGATAATCGCGAAATGCTTCGGCGAGGATTTCGCCACGTGACAGACGGCCGTTTTCAAGACATACTATAGTCACAAGCGCATGAACCACGTGTGCTCCGTTTCCGGCATTGTAGATGTCCTGAACGAAAATAAACCGGGCACCTTCGCGCCTCATGGAAAGACGCGAGATCATGGTCTCCCCGAGAGTAAGCGAGGAGAGATATTCAATCTCTATTTTACGCACTACCGGATCAAGACCCTTTTCCTGCATTTCGCGGAAAGATGTTCCTGCATGTTCGCAGAAATCGTGTCGGGTGATTTCAAGGTAGTGCAGATAATTGGCGTTGTTGACTATTCCCTGAGAGTCTACCTCATAGTCGCGAACTTTTATTTGTAATTCATATTCCATTGCTACTGTGTTGTATCGGTTAATAGAAACGTGAAGGAAAAACACATCACATAAGCCAATCGGAGCTATGTGACACACTTTTCCACCGATAACGACCTTGGCCGTCTAAGCGTTATAGAGATAGCGTTTGATCGAACGCTTTGGAGTCTTTTCAAATTCGTTTGCGATAAGCTGTATGCGGTCAATCCGCTCATAGGGGGCTACAAGCCTGTTGAGATCCGAGCGTACCTGTTCCATAAGCCCAGGCAGCTTTTCGTTTTGTATCTTGTCGCGGTCCATAGCCTCATAGTCGGGATAGACCAATGCAATAAGATGCTTACCACGCTCGACGACAAGACTTTCGCAGACATACGGCATGTTATTGAGTTTAGCCTCAATCTCTTCGGGATATATATTCTGACCGTTCGCGCCGAGAATCATAGTCTTGTAGCGTCCTCGTATAAAGATTGTCCTGTCATCCGAAAGTGTACCCATATCCCCGGTATGAAGCCAGCCCTCAGCATCTATGACCGCTTCAGTCGCTTCGGGATTCTTAAAATATCCACGCATGACGTTCTCACCTCTCACACAGATCTCGCCCGGGATTCGTTCGGGGTCTGCACTGTCGGCAATCCTGCATTCCATTGACGGAAGCGTGCGGCCGGAAGACGACGGTATGAACTGCCGCCACGGAGTGTAGCTGATAAGAGGGCCGCACTCGGTCATGCCATATCCGACTGTAAACGGAAACTTAATGCGGTGGAGGAATTCCTCTACTTCGCGGTTAAGCGGAGCGCCACCGACAATCACTTCCGCAAACTCTCCGCCGAAAGCCTCGACAAGCTGGTTGCGGATTTTACGGAAAACAAGAGTCTTCAACCCCGGAAGCTTAAGAGCATTGCGCACAGCCGGCTTTTCGATGACAGGACGTAGCTTGTTGCGATAAATCTTTTCCAATATCAGCGGGACACAGATGACAAGGCTCGGTCTCACTTCAGCAAATGCCTTAAGAAGCAATTTCGGAGTTGGAAGTTTGCCAAGAATAGTGACATGAGTGCCAACCGCCAAGGGGACAAGCATATCGAAAGCGCAACCATAGGCATGAGCCAGAGGCAGGAACGAGAGGGCTCGCGATCCACGGAAGTGCAACCGCGAACGCACACCGAACCTGACATTACCGCCAAGATTTCCAAGAGTAAGCATCACACCCTTTGAGAAACCAGTTGTCCCCGACGTGTAGTTTATCTCGGCCAGCTCGCTCTCGTCGATATCCGGATAATCGATGTCGGCTGTGGTGAACCCGTGGGGATATTTCCGACGCATCTTCTCAGGAAGACGTGCAAGAAATTTTTCAACGGCACGGTTTGTGACAGGGTGTTCGGCAAGCACCTCCCGGCGGTCAAGCGACATCACTGCTTTCACCTGAGGAATCTTATCAAACTCCATGTTGTCAAAGATACTTTCGTTTATGAAAAGTATCACACTGTCGGAATGATTGATTATATGCTGTGCGTCCTGAACATTAAAATCATGAAGCACCGGCACGACCACCGCTCCATAAGTCAATGTTGCCATATAGACAACCACCCACGAAAAGGAATTACGCCCCATCAGAGCAATCTTGTCTCCACGCTTCACGCCACATTCCTTAAACAGCATGTGAATGGCCGCTATACGGCGCGACATATCGGCATAAGTCATGGTCTGACCACTGCCAAATTCGGTAAGCGCCGGAAGATCCCAGTTTTGCCGGAAACTCGATGCGTAGATCTGCAAAAGGTTATCTTTACTATTCATGGGTGACTCTCATAAATGTTTGTTACTTTATAACGTCGGCTTTCAGACAAGGGTTTAAGACACGCCCTATAAAAAATCCACGGCCTTGCATCATTGAATATAAAAAGCACCTCGCGCGCGCCCCTCCGAATGGGGGACGGGCGCGAGGCCTTGATAAATTATACAGATAGCGTCTGACTGAATCAGAGCTTCTTCATGACTTCCTTGACGGGTGCGTTTTCAGGATCCATTTCGAGCACTTTCTGGAAGTATTCACGAGCCTGCGCGTTGTCGCCCTGCTGCATGTAGTAAGAGCCCATACGGGTATATGCCATCTTGTAGGCATCGGCATATTTTTCCTTGTTTGCAGGATCTTCGTCATAAGCGGCAATCATTGCCTTATATGTATCGATAAGTTCGGGAGTGGTGTTTTCTGCTCCGTCGCGAATCATAAGAAGAGTAGCCTTGTTACGGTAAAGCGGCCCCTTGTTGGCTGCACCCTCGATGGCAAGGTCAATATTCTTGATACCGTTGTTGGCAGCTTCCGCACGTTCGGGAGAACCTTCGGGAAGAGAAAGGCCGAGATTTTTATAACGGTTTGAAAGGATGAAGTAGTCATTGAGAGTGGCGTCACCTGCATCAACAAACTTCTGCATGTATTCCACAGCCTTCTGGTCATTTTCAAGATCGTTATACATCGACGAGATTTCGGCAAGCATCTGCTTGTTTTTCTCCGGATTCATTTCATAAGCCTTCACGTAAGCCTCGATTGCTTCCTGCGGACGGCCAAGCTCTCCGAGGATATCGCCATAAGTAGAGTAGTCGGTAGCTGTAAACTTGGCATTGGCATGAGAGAAAAGCTTCTGAGCAGCTTCCTCAGCTCCGGCGAAGTCCTTAAGAGCGGCCTTGTTGAGCATCACCATACGCTGCATGTACTCATTATTGGGGTCGGCTGCAAGCACCTGATTGGCAACGTCGAGTGACTCCTGATATTTCTTGCCGAAGTAAAGGAGACCTGAGTAGCGCTGTTCGTCACCCTGAAAGTGGTTAGGGTTCTTTATATACTTACCATACTGCTCGGCAGCTTTGGTGAACTGGTTGCCGTCATAATACTTTTCAGCAAGCTCACTCTGTGCGAGAGCCGAAGTCGGAAGTTTCTCGTTAAGCTCAACAAGCTTGCCGATAGCGAAGTCAGGATTAACCTTGTTGTAAAGGTTGGCATACTTCACGTAAGCTTCGGGATTCACATTTCCGGCCTGCTCATCATAGACCATTGCCTGTTCGTAGAAACCGGCAGCCTGACCTATGTCAGAAGCCTTGGCCATATCGCCCTGAAGCACATAGACCTGAGCTTCCTTGTTTTTAGACACCTTCATGGCGTTTGCGATATTCTTCTCAATCTCCTTGGCATATAGAGTGGGATCCACATTGAAATATGCGCGTGCGATAGCTGCCATCACAGAGGCATCTTTCTTGTTACCCTCAAGAGCCTGCTTGAAGTAATTTTCAGCATCCTTCTTGTTTCCGTTTTTAAGGGCAATCTGTCCGAGACCTACATAATTATAGCCATATGCGGGGTCAGCCTGCACACCCTTGTTGAAATTTTCAGATGCTGCTGCGACGTTATTATTGTCAAGTTCAAGCGAGCCGAGATAGAAATAGGACACAGCCTTCTTGGTCGAAGGGTCGTTGAGTGTCTTTTCAAGGATAGTCTTTGCCTTGTCAAAACGTTCAGCATTGTAGTAATCTACGCCATCCTGATAGCCACCCTGTGCGAAAGCGGTCATCACCATGCCTCCGAGCACGAAGGAAAAGATAGTACGGAATTTCATGTCTATGGTTTATTATATTCTTGTTTTATTATTATTTTTTATGAGTTATTGCCTTGTCAACCGCATCTTGAAGCTACGGCACAACAAATAAGGCCCGACAAGAGCCTACTATTATAATCTAACGCAAAATACGACATTTTATTTCCAATATGCAAGAATATGCAGGGAATTTTTTATCGCATTCATTCAACCGACACCATGCGCGGACGCAATGTGGCCGGTAAAATTCCTGTCATCTGAATCAGTTTCTGCCCCTGAAAACCGGTGACAAAACTGTAGAAACGGTGTGTAGTCGTCCCGCCGGGGGCGGTCGAAATCATATAAACGGAGCGGAACAGCGGGTAGCTTCCATCGAAGATATACGCTTGATAAGGCTTGTAGGCTTGAACCACGTCATTACCACGGATCTTAAGCACTTTTACATCGTGATTGAAATCAAGCATGGTGGTATCGCTCTTCTCGACAGCCTTGGCAAGCTCCTCGACAGAATGCTCTCGCCCTTTCATGTCGCTCGAAACCCAGCTGACACCAATGACACCCATAGCGTTTTTGTTTTCAGCTACAGCCTTGAACACTTCAGGATTTGTCTTCACAGCCGAGACATTCGGGCCGAAAGGCCGTCCGTCCATTATAGAGTCTCGCATATATTTTACGGTCGACGATCCCTGATGATCGAATATCACAGAGATTTCACCAAGCTTGCATGGCTCGACCTGATCCCAGCGGGTGACATCACCCGACAAAATCTCAGCAATATCCTTTCGTGACAGTATCTCGACAGGATTCTGCGGATTTACAATAATGGCAAGAGCATCTACAGCAATGCGCTGTTGATGGACAAGTTTTTTATGGCTGCGAAGATAGCTCACCTCCTTTTCAGTAAGCGGACGTGTCACTACCGCCGCCTTTACACTGCCCATAGCCATGATGGAATCAATACAGGCATTTTCCGGCAGATAATAAGCCACGACATCTTCTTTGGGATAAATGTACTCATAGACATTTATCTCCTGTTCCATGATATTTTCAAACGATTCGTCACATGCAACCTTGGCCAATGGCAATGGCTGCATCGACGACGACTTTTTGCCACATCCGCTAAGAAGGGCAAGAAGTGCGAACGCTGCGACAGCGGCTATGCTTTTCAATGCTGTTGTCATTATAATAATGTATTATCCGTTATTCAATCATATCCCGGTCGTTGCCATAGCCGGGTTCGATACCCTTAAACTGTCTGTAGGCACGCCATAGACCATAAGCTGTAAACAGACCGCCGGCAACCCAACGCATCCAGCCCCAGCTGGGAAAGAGTATATCAAAAAAGCCACAGAAGAATAGGATACCTACTCCTACATAAATGATAATCATTATGATGCCGAAGATATTGCGCATTGCGGCCGGCGTTCCGGAAGAATTTCGTTGAGCACTCATAGCTGTATAGTTTAAAACGTTAAATTTTTAATTCATGCGTAGCTACTCAAAACTTACGCTTATAAATTTAACAATTGGTCATGACTAAAGTTCGCACCATCTGACAATTAAACACGATTGCCAGCGCTATTGCAAACAAGCGGTGTAAAATTAATGAAAATATCTTAATTTACGGCTTTCCCATCACTAAATTTCAAACCTTTAACACATCGCCATTAGTCCGTAACTATTCAGCGAAAACCTTTCTTGATTTTCAGATGCTTACTAAAGCGCCAATTTCATGAATCGCAGAAAATTGATGTTTTTTCGTTGGTCTCATAAAAATATATTTTATAAATCTCTGATTATTAACACCATTTACTTTGCCGATTCGATGAATAGTTACTATAACAAAGACACACAACATCCCAAAAACTCAACCCCCCAAAAGACTTTTTTGAAAAAATTCTAAAAAACAGATTAAGTCAAAGGCACATCCGTCAGTCATGATTTATTTCTTCAACTGAAATGCGAGCCTCGGCGAACCGTCATGTGTATGAATGATTCCGCAAAACACAAACGAAGACTTTAAAATCCATCTCCTCATCGGCACGTTGTCCGTATGAGTGTCAATCCTTATATTGCCTATTTTTGACAGGCAGAAAGCGAGACAACAATCCGCCACTCCTTTTTCGATGCCCGACGACGCTATACGATGAATCGTACCGTAGGCCGAATCATCAAGCCAAGCCCCATCAATCACACTATATGTCGGATCCGGACCGATTATCAGGCAGAAAACCCCGGCAAGACACCCGTCTTCAGTCATCACCACATGACTGTAGCCATTTTCAATATCCGACTCGATCAGGCTGCGCCGGGGATAGCCGTTGATCCATTGGCCTGCGTTACCGCACTCGGCCATGAAATTCTTTGCATGGCTATAAACAGCCATTATATCCTCAATATCGGCAATTCGTGATGGACGCACACTCAGCATAATAATACTATTGTAAAGTTAAGATTCACAAAAATATATATTTCCAACCGATTTCCTGCAATTTGCTGGAGCATTTATCCGGCTGCCACGATGATTTTTCATCAGATACTGCCTATATTTGCAGAAAATATTTCTAAGAGTCTTTTTAAACTTGTTTCTATGGATGTCAACGAGACTATCGGAAATTTACAGGCCGGAATGTGGGTGTATGGCTTTGGCGAAGAGATTCGCCGGATGCTTCTTGAGACCGAAGAACGGTGTTTCGAGCTAAACGCTCTGTCGCCTCGTAGAGAAAAGGAGCGGGCACATATCATAAAAGCCTTGTTCGGCAAAATCGAAGAACCGTTTACCATACATTCGCCATTTCACTGCGATTTTGGGAAACATATAACAATCGGCAAGAACTTTGTAGCCAATTTCAATCTCACCATACTTGACGAAGCAATGGTAACAATCGGAGACAACGTATTTATCGGGCCAAACTGCGGCATCTACACAATCAACCATGCCCTGTTGCCCGAGCAGCGAAACACCGGAATCATGCGTGCCCTACCTGTCACAATCGGCAACAATGTCTGGCTTGGAGCAAACGTAGTCATCCTGCCCGGTGTCACAATCGGCGACGGATGTGTCATTGGCGCAGGAAGTGTCGTGACCCGGAGTCTGCCGCCATTCACACTCGCCACAGGAAATCCATGCCTCGTCCGCCGTGAGATTGATGAATCAGACAAGGTGATCCCTGTATGACCTGACGACACTTCTGTTAAGAAGCACGCTCCTGCCGCCCTGACCTTGCGCCCATAGCTATAGATTTGGGGACGTGAGAGGAATAAAAAAATAAACGACACCCGATTTATTCGAATGTCGTTTTTAGTGGCGGGGACAGGACTCGAACCTGTGACCTTTGGGTTATGAGCCCAACGAGCTACCACTGCTCCACCCCGCGATGTCATTTTCGTGGTGCAAAGGTAGGAAGTTTTTCATTAATCACAAAATTTCAGACACTAATATTGTGTTAAATTTATTTAATCACATGGTTAGTTCCCCATTTTTTGCTCTTTCATCCGTTATATGTTCAGAGAGAATCAATTTTAATTGTCCGCACAAGGTTTTTTCGATGCGGATTTCGTAAATTTGCACTTATGCACAACGGATCATCATTTTTTTCGCAGATACCGCCTGTCACAAAAAACTTGATTATCATAAACCTGATAGTCTGGCTGGCGATGTTCGTTTTGCCGGGACGTCTCGGCACTGGTCTTGAAAATTTCGGAGGTCTACACTATTTTCTTGCCTCCGACTTCAATCCCGCACAGCTCATAACATATATGTTCATGCACTCCACCCAGAGCTTCGCACACATATTTTTCAATATGTTCTCTCTCTGGATGTTTGGCATGACACTCGAACGCACCCTTGGCAGCGCACGCTTCCTGTTCTATTATGTGTCATGCGGAGTCGGCGCAGCTCTTGTTCAGGAACTTGTATGGGCGCTTACATGGGAGGACACCATGGTAGGGCTGCTCGCCAAATACAATGCCATTGACTTTCCAGAAGCACGCGAATATATCCGACACCTTATGTCGACACCCGACGGGAAAACCGCTATTGCCCAAAACCTCAACATGTTCGTGACCATCGGAGCATCAGGTGCAGTCTATGGCATATTGCTTGCATTCGGCATGCTTTATCCAAACGCACCGCTCTATATGTTCTTTATCCCTGTACCGATAAAGGCAAAGTGGATGGTTATCGGCATGGGCGCGGTGGAAATTCTCATCGGCCTGAGCGAGGCAGCCGGAAAAGCAGACGGCATCGCGCATTTCGCTCACCTCGGAGGCATGATTTTCGGATTTCTCATAATCCTCTATTGGAAAAAGAAAGGCACTTTCCATGGGAGTTACTGATACGATAAGGCAAATGCGCCGTTCGTTTGACGGCTCAACCATGCTGATGAAGATTATCTGGATCAATATCGGCATATTCATATTGCTGCGAGTGGCGGCGATAGTCTGCATGTTTGCCGGCTGCCCTGACTTCATAAACACCATTATGAGCTACGTTCAGCTGCCGAGCAACCCTACGACACTTGCCACACGCCCGTGGACGATAGTGACATATATGTTTGCGCAATATGACGTGCTCCACATCCTGTTCAATCTGTTATGGCTCTACTGGTTCGGGACATTGTTCATGATGGTAGCCACCCAACGTCAGCTTTTCGCCCTCTATATACTTGGAGGTCTTGGAGGCGCTCTGCTGTTTCTTGTGAGCTATGCCGTCATGCCCGTGTTTGCTTTCCACAATGCAATGCTGATCGGCTCTTCAGCCTCTGTAATAGCTATTGTCACAGCAACAGCCATATTAATGCCCGACTTCAGGATGCACCTTCTCTTCATCGGGTCCATATCTCTAAAATGGATTGCCATAGCCACTATCGCTCTTGTGCTGATAGGAGTGACCGGGAGCAATGCCGGAGGTGAGATAGCCCATATCGGAGGAGTGCTGACAGGTGCAATATACGCCTTACGGCTGAAACGAGGACATGACATAACAGGGCCGTTCAACCGGGCGTTTGACCGCATGGCAAATCTCTGGAACAGATTCGCATCGACAATCTGGGGCAGTTTCTCTCACAAAACCGGAACACCCGGCCAAAAACAGGCATCCGGCCGACAATATGGGGCATCCTCCACCCCACCCCCTTATGGTAAAAATCCGACATGCGACGACAATGACCGTGAAGTCCTCGACGCGATCCTCGATAAAATAAAAAAATCAGGCTATTCCGCCCTTACGCCTCAGGAACGACAGAGACTTTTCGATGTAAGCCGAAAGATAAAATGAATTTTCCCACCCCACACAAACCGATAAAATCAACAATTCTTGCGCTTGGCGTCGGCCTGAATCTGGCCGTGGCAATGCTCACTGTGTTCTCGGCTTACGGCGGAACGTTCAATCCAGAAGAAAGAGTCATTGCCTCGATGGCTGCCATGGTGCTCCCGCTCCTCCTCCTTGCCGGAATAGTCCTATGTGTCGTAAACCTGCTGGTCGACAAACGCCTCATCCTTGTCATTGCCGCCGGATGGATCATTTCCCTTCCGTCAATACTCGTATTCTCCCCGCTCCACTTCTGGAAACCGGCATTAACCGAACAACAGAAAAAGGATTCTTTCACGTTTCTGACATACAACGTGCTTCATTTCTGGGACTTCCGTGGCGAAGATTATCTCGGAGTGGAGAAAAACGAGACCCTCGATTATATTATTTCCACAAATGCCGATATTGTAAACCTACAGGAATACGATGTCCTTGACACAAAAGGCCCGTGGAAAATCAAAGAGGCTCAGATTGACTCACTCTCTGCTCTCTATCCATATCAATACACTGATCTGGATCTTAAATACGCTCTTCTTTCCAAATATCCGTTTGAAAAAATCGAGCTTGAGGTACATCCTAAAGCAAAATTGGCAATGCTCGGATTCAGACTCAACATACAAGGTCATGAAATCCACCTCATCAACGTCCATCTAAAATCAATCGGACTGACACCGGAGGACAAGACTCTCTATAAAGAAGCCCTTGAGATGCCCGCTACAAAGTCAGAGCTTAAACGGGAGCTGAAGGAGGTGAAATCCCAGCTTCTGACCAAACTTTCCGAAGCATTCAAAATACGGACATTACAAGCCCGGACAGTACGAAATATCGTTGACTCCATCGGAGGGCCGTTCATTGTTGCCGGAGACTTCAATGACATACCTGATTGCTATGCCGTGCGCACAATCAAAGGCAAAGACATGCACGACGCATACGCCGACGCAGCTTTCGGCCCTACGATAACATATCATGGCGATAAATTCTACTTCCGTATAGACCAGATTCTCTACCGAGGGCCGTTCAAGGCTGTAGACATCGAACGCGGCGACATCTCCTCAAGCGACCATAACCCGCTTTTGGCCACATTCTTATTTGATCCGGTGAAATAATAGCCAAGCCGGATTTCTTACAGACTCTTACCATGTATTATACCACGAAAAAGATTATCACATTAATAATATCCTGCGATGAATAAATTTCTAACCGCCGCTCTCGGAGCTGTATTGCTCCCTGCGACACTTAGCTTTCCGACAGAAATGAATGCTCAGACTCGTCAGAATCCGTTCATGGTGCCTTATGAGACTCCATTCGGGATTCCACCTTTCGACAAAATCACCTATGACGACTATCTCCCGGCAATCGAAAAAGGGATAGCCGACAAAAAAGCCGAAATCGAGGCTATAGCCAACAATCCGGCCACTCCGACATTCGACAACACCATCCTTGCTATGGAAAAGAGCGGAGCGCTCCTCGAAAAGGTAATGCTCGTCTTCGGTGCTCTCGACGAAACAGACAACAACGAACACATGCTCGCCATTTCCGAGAAGGCATATCCGATGGTTTCAGCCGCTTCCGACGAAATCATGATGAACGACAAGCTTTTCAAGCGTGTCAAATATCTCTACGACAACCGCGACAAACTGAATCTCGACGGCCCGCAGAAACGCGCGGTTGAACTCTCCTATAAAAGTTTCACCCGCAACGGTGCGTTGCTCTCAGCCGAAAAGAAAGAAGAGCTCAAGAATCTGAACAACGAACTTACACAGCTCTTCCTCTCGTTCAATAAAAATCTTCTCGCATCGACCAACAAATTTGAGCTTGTCGTAACCGATCCGGCTGAGCTCAAAGGCATTCCCGCCGGAATCGTCAGCACCGCTGCCGAAGAGGCTGCGAAACGCGGCAAACAAGGCCAGTGGGTTTTCACCCTCCATGCCCCGAGCCGTCTGCCGGTGCTTAAATATGCCGACAGCCGTTCGCTGCGCGAAAAAATGTATAACGGCTATATGAACCTTGCCTCCGAAGCCCCCTACGACAACCGTCCCGTCATCGGCAACATCGTCAAGGCACGTTCAAAAAAAGCCCGTCTCCTCGGCTTCAATGATTTCGCGTCATATATGACCGACAATGTTATGGCCAAGACACCCGAAGCCGCCCGCAACCTTCTTCTCCAGATCTGGAGTCCGACCAAAGACAAAGTGGCCGAAGAAGTCTCGGAAATGCAAGCCTACATTGATGAATCGGGCGAAAAATTCAAGCTTGCTCCTTGGGACTACTATTACTATGCCGAAAAGGTACGACGCAAGAAATACGCCCTTGACGAGAACGAGGTCAGTGCATATTTCTCTGTCGACAATGTGCGCAAAGGCATTTTCACCCTTGCCGAACGACTCTATGGGGTGACATTCACCGAACTCCCCGACGCCCCCAAATACAATCCCGAAGTCAATGTCTATGAGGTCAAGGACAAGGACAACAACCATGTCGCTGTATTCATGACAGACTACTTCCCCCGTCCCTCCAAGCGTCAGGGCGCATGGATGAGCGAATTCAGAGGTGCGTTTGAAGATGCCGACGGTACTTCGGCCCGCCCCATCGTCTACAACGTCGGCAACTTCACCCGTCCGACAGCTGACACCCCGGCGCTACTGACGATTGATGAGGTACAGACCATGTTCCATGAATTCGGCCACGGTCTCCACGGAATGCTGACCAAAGCCAAGCTCCGCAGTCAGGCAGGCACAAACGTTGACCGCGATTTCGTAGAGCTTCCATCACAGATCACCGAACACTGGGCTCTCGAACCGGAACTTCTGAAAGAATATGCCTTCCATTACAAGACAGGCGAGGTCATCCCCGAATCCCTCATCAAGAAACTTGAAGCAGCATCCACCCACAACCAAGGCTTTGAAATCACCGAACGGGTGACAGCCGCACTTCTCGACCTCGAATGGGGCGCGCTCAATCCATCCGACAGCGAAAATATCGACATCGACAAGTTCGAAAAGCAGGTGGCAGCCAAACTCGACATGCCCTCACAGATAGCCTACCGCTACCGTTCACCCTACTTCAAACATATTTTCGGCGGCGACGGATATGCCTCAGGCTACTACACTTATCTGTGGGCAGAAGTCCTTGACACCGACGGCTTCGAGCTCTTCACCGAAAAAGGCGTATTCGATCCGGCAACAGCAAAGTCATTCAAGGAAAACATCCTTGAAATGGGTGGCAGCGAAGACCCGATGACATTGTTTAAACGTTTCCGCGGACACGAGCCTAAAGTCGATGCACTCCTGCGTCTGCGCGGACTCGCTCCACGCAAGGAAGCCGCAAAGGGAGGCGACATCAATATCCCCGGCGGCAAATAAAACCACGCCAAATCCATAATTAATGTTAAAACAAGCCTATTATGCTTTTTAACATATCCCCGAAGATAGGCCATTCCAAAAGAATGGCCTATCTTTGTTTCAGCAATTAAATCGGATACATAACAATTTGCGAAACCCTAAAATTCACATGTAACGTATTTATTCTAAACTATTGCATTATGTTAGAAACAACCTACGTTAACTAATAAGTGAATCATAGGTTACGAATCCGGCCACTCGTGAGAGTAGCCGGATTTCTTTTCTACATATAAGAACAGAGATCAGACTTGACGACAACACACCAGCTTATTGCATAGCAATCTGATTTTATGGGGTTAAATAATGTCAATTATATTGTAAAACCTGCGAATAATACCTACTTTTGCGTAGGATACGCAAGTTTATTGTATCGACAATTCACATTTTTATTATTTTTAACTAAATTTTAACCGCCTATAGACACACTGCTACTCTAACCAATCAAAACCGACAAAATGGAACAACTGACTAAGCTTACTGACCGGGATCTGGTTGCCGCTTATGCCAACAACAATAATGAAGCCTTCGACGTACTCCTACAGCGCCATCAGCAGAAAGTATATTCCTATATCTTACACATTGTGAAAAACAAGGATGTCGCCGACGACATTTTTCAGGAGACTTTCGTCAAGGCAATCATGACGATCAAACAGGGACGGTATATGGAACACGGAAAATTTTCCGGATGGCTCACACGTATCGCCCACAATCTCATAATCGACTATTTCCGTCAGGAAAAGATCGAGAACGCCGTGTCGGCCGACGAAGAAGGAACCGATATACTCAACCGGCGAGACCTCTGTGAAGGAAACATAGAGGACATCCTCGTCAGCACACAGATTGACGAAGACCTGCGCCGTATAGTCATGGCCCTCCCCGATGCCCAGCGTGAAGTGCTCGTGATGCGCTTCTACCGCAACATGTCGTTCAAGGAAATAGCCGAAGCGACATCCGTCAGCATCAACACTGCCCTAGGACGCATGCGCTATGCGATTATGAACATGCGTCGCATAGCAGCTGACAACAAAATCGCGCTGGCTATCTGACCCCCCGGCCCTGCCAACAATCTGCCCCTGTATGCCGCTCTGTCTTTCCCCTGCTCCTCCATGCCCACAGTATCCAATCAATTCTACCTAATTAAGAAGCTGTTTAAAATGTCACATTTTAATTTCCGCAGACTCTCTTTCCTCCTGCTCTCCATTCTTGGCATAATGCCTGTAGCGGCCGACGACAATAATAAGGTCGACCTTACTCCCGAGCTCCACGGAGTCATACGCCCGCGCTGGGAAATGGACACAAAGGGAGGCGAAAACCGTTTTCAGCTGCGCAACGCCCGTCTGAGTGTCAACGGCCGTCTCGCACCGGAAATCGACTACTATTTCCAAGCTGATTTCTGCGACAGAGGAAAAATAATGTTTCTTGACGGCTGGGGGCGCATAGCCATCACTCCGGCGCTCAAACTTCAGGCCGGACAGTTCCGCATACCATTCGGCACAGACTGTTTCCGTGGCCCGGGCAACTACATCTTCGCCAACCGATCCTTTATCGGAGGCACGATGAACAACGTGCGTGGAGTAGGCGCGAAGCTGTCCTATACGTTCGCTCTCCCCGAAAGCTCGTCGCTTCTCGTTGAAGCCGGAGCGTTTAACCCGACCACAATCACAGACCAGAATATCTGGGTCAAAAAAATGGCCTACGGAGGCAAAGCCCTCTATTCGGTGGGCAACGTAAAGTTAGCAGCCGGAGCTGAAACCCTAATCCCTGACTCTGTACGCATCAACTCTCTGACAGCCTCGGCCACATGGACAAGCGGACGTTGGACTGTAGAAGGCGAATATCTCAACAAACATTACGTCAACAACGCCCACAAGGCAGCTCACGGCTATAATTTCTTTGTCGACTACGCCTTCCCCGTCAATGCCGGAGTCTTCAACCGCGCATCTGTCCAAGGACGCTTCGACGGGATGACAGCCCACAGCAACGGTCTGCGCAACGACCTCGGACAGCTCTCGACCACACACTCAGCCCGCAACCGAATCACCGTAGGCGGAACTCTCTCATACAACTACAAAGCCATTCACTGTGACCTCCGGCTTGATTACGAGAAATATTTCTACCACCACGACACCACAGTCCCTGTCGGCGGCGGTGACAAGATATGCGCCGAAATGGTCATTAAATTCTGACGCCAGCCATCGGCCACCAACAAAATCTCTCAGCTTGAGACAAAAAACATATCTGCGCAAGTGACTTTATCGGTCGCTTGCGCAGATATGTTTTTCCGGCCTTTTGCCGGAACATTACTACACAAAAAAAGGGTAAGCTGACTACATCGCACCGCTACAACCCGATACCGTTGCTTCGATCAAGACCTGGCGGGGTTTTCGGGGAGCTGGTCGTGTAGGACTTACCCGGCTGCAAAGGTACGACTTTTTTCTGAATCCGCAAGCATTTTCGGCGGTTTAATTTCGCAACTTCACGTATTTCATTAGCTATATGCCTATTATCTCAGAGTGTCACGCCCACCGACGGCGCTAAATAAAAACCGCCGGAGCACCATACGCCCATCAATATTCCGAGCCACGAAGTCAGCCGTCATTATTTTTCGGGTCGGTAAGCGCCATCTCCATTCAGCCAACGTCCGTCGACATACAGAGGATAGCCGTAGCCGAGAGGCTTGAACGGATTAGCCATAAAGTCTATGAGGCTGTCAACCGTCGTACCAACACGGGCATTCTGCGTCACATCATCTATGATAAATGTATAAATTTCCGATCCGCGAAGCACTCCATCCTCCTCACTGAATTCCTCTTGCAACGTCCTTCCACCAAGTCCATTGAAACAGGCTATCACATCGGCATACTCCTTATCACTAACCACGACGAAATATGCGGATGCCCCATAAGTCAGGCTTTTGATATAGACAAGGTTGCCGGCATCGGCAGGAGCAGTCTTGAAAATACCGTCGCCCGGTGTTTCCAGAGCGACTGTCATGCCCTTAAACACCGCTTTGCCAAACATCAGACTCCCGGGGCTCTCGATGCCTGAACGCAGACGGATGCTCTCGGCAATTCCTTCGGCAAACTTCATATTGTCCGAGAAAAAATACTTCAGATTGTCCATCGACTCCAGATTGCAAAAGCCATAGACGCCCGGCGAATGTTTGTCAGCTATAAAGTCAGCATATTCCTGCGAACGTGTTGTCGATTTCATAAAATCAACATAATTTATCAACCGGGGAATATAGTCATTCGCCATATAGTCACTCCAACCGTTCCCAAATGTAGCGATAATCCCTGCTTGGTTTTTGTCGCCTGTCACCTCATCATCAAAACTGTTTCCGAAACAATCACTCTTACATACACAGCCCACATAAAGGCCATCAGACGGAGGCATGGGGATGCTTTCGTTTCTATCATCTATCCCAAGATAGCGTGTACCTATAAAAGTCTGGCTGTCCGGCATACCAGTCTCGACAATATAGTCCCAGTGCGGACTGAATGTCTCCTCATCGCCCGGCTTTTCATTGCCCGGACGGCCGGGACTGTCATTATTGTCACATGATGTCACTAATACGCATGATAAAAATAATAGTAAAAAGCGTATAATTTGTAAGTTCATAATATGATATTTTTAATTCAGCACATCTATCGTCTTAACGATGAATGCACTGAATAATTTATTAATTGATTAACTAATGTCTACCTGTACCGCCACCGCTGTGCCGTCCACCATTGGTATTTCCTGGGTCACGCGGAACGGGGACATATATATTAAAGACAGAATGATCCTTCGTATAACAGCCCTTGCATATTATTGGTAGACCTGGAGCATATTGAGAATACGAAACTTTGAATGCATTCTGTATTTCATCTAATGATGAGAAATACTGGTTCGCATCACCCTCGGTATTATCAGAGATTACATATATAGTAATTGTCGATTTTTGTAGTATTTCTACATCTTTAGATGTATAATTTCCTCCAGCTGAAAATATTTTAAACTTAATTCCAGCTTCCAATGCCTTTTTTACCTCTTCAAACGAATATTCGCTCTCAATTGCTAAAAGTGCTATTTTTCCATAAGAGATACTACGAATAAAAACAGGATTTTCAGAAGAATAGTCATTATTTCTATCTTTGAAAAAGCCGGAGGATGGTAAATCCATGGTTACACTGAAGTTTTTTGAAATCAACTGGCCTAACAATCGACTCTTAATATTGGTCTTCTTGGAATTACTTTTAACTTTTGCCGAGAATATACTTCCGAGTCCCGAATTCGTAGCAAAAGCTTTTTCAATGTCAGAGTAAGAATAAAATTCCGTACACGAGAAAGACATAGACTCACGGGCCTTCGATGTAAGGTAATTTTTATATTCCTGAGATCTAAGCACTTCCTTCATAAACAGTTTATAGCCTATGCTTCCAGTTGGTCGGGTTATCTCCCCAATATAGGAATCCGGAAAACTTGTTGCTATATCTATCGGATTACGTTCATACAATATTTCTTTGCCAAAACCACCACCGAATTCACTTTCAGGGAAAGCAGCACCGACATATATGATATTAGGATCAGTGACTAATATATCTGAGACAGGATTAGTTGTACCTAATTAAAAGGGGGAAGCACAAAACGGAGATGTTTTTCCGTATAGTGACACTCTATGAATACACGAGAGGGAAGTTCTTTCCTTTTCTTATTTTTATCATATTTCAAGTATTCGACATGTCCTTCATCCTGTAACTCCTCACTATCATTAGCATATAGCATCAGTGGGATGGTGAGCGAGAAAAATAGAATAAGTGTGTGAATGAATGGTCCCATATTGCTATGTTTTTACGATTGATTAATGATGCAAAATTATAGAAAAGCCATCGATCAGTCACTAAAAAGCTTGAAAAACCATTTGGCGCAACGCATTTACAACACACTAATACCCAATATATTACAAACCATAATCTTGAAAAATTCTGGCGCGCCAGATAGTCATTGCAGTTAATCAACCATTATTCAATCAATTAGCTACAATTGGGTTTCAAATTACACTTACAACGCTGATTTACCGCCTTTTATCCAGTATTGCAAGATAAATCTGCCTATTCCCACTATCAGATGCCTTTATTTTATTTTTCAGACGCTTCCGACGGTCATAGACTCCTGTAACATTGTCCAATCCTAAAAACAGAGCGATTGCGGAAGTTGAAAAACCGTAGATTGAATAAAGAAACAACAGATAATCGTTTTCCATCAGATTAGGAAAATCAGCATTGAACTTCGACATTATATTTTCATAGTGCGCATCGACATAAGTGGCAAGTTCAGAAATCTTATTCTTATCCTGTGAAAACTGTCCGATGAGACTCTCGACAACTTTCGACACATTTTTTTTTGCCTGCACTGAGTTTCCCTTTTCATACATGACCCGACAGAAATCATCAAGCATTGCGAAACGGTCGCCGAGCAGGTCAAGAATCATTCTGTTGTGATTTTCATCCTTAGTCTCAAGCATCTCCCTGAGGTTATCGGCGAGCATGATATTCTTTTCAATCTGAAGCCTCTGTCGGCGGATATGGCGATAGGAAAAATATGCACCCACAATAATAATCATAACGGTCACAAAAACAGCAAGCCATAACATAGCCTTTGAAAAGCGGCTCCGTTCATGTTCGAGTGCAAGTTTATAGGCATGATAGTCCATCAATGCACCGGAAAGATTATATCTTATAAGCTCTCGGTCTCTTTTCTCATGTTCAGTCATAATATCTTGAAGAACAGTCAATGCGCTGTCTCGATTGCCGAGTGATAAAAGAATATTATATTTCATCCAAGTCCCGACATTATTGGTACACGTGGATTGTGGAATAATACTTTTGGCCTTACTCACCATATTATTTCTCAGATAAATAAGTCCGAGATAGGCGGAGTCAGATGGCAATGTATAATCCGTTTCACATATGTATTTATAGATGACAGCCGCACTGTCATACTTCCCCCATCCGAAATATGACAGCGCCATGTTTCGGCGTGCATCCTCCTCCAGCTCCCTGTCACCACGCATCAGGGCAGAATCAAGCAATTGTCTGCACACAATGATGGCCGAATCATATTTTAAGTCATAATGATAGGCCGATGCAAGGTCAAGCATTCCGTCATGGATATAGAGTGGATTTCCATGCTCTTTAAAATTTGTGTATTCAATCTTCGCGAACTTTATCATCTCCGTGTAATTGAACGTCTTCTCATATATCTCACATATACGCTCTGCAATCATACCACGCCAGAAACTGTCACCGACTGCATCTGCAAGTTCATAGGCGTTATAAAATGCGAAAATCGCATTGGCATAGTCTCCTTTGTTGAGTCTGACACGACCATAGTAATAGCTGGCAAGCATGGAGCGGAAATGGTCAGGACCATCCTCGTAATAATCGACCGCCTCGGTGATGAGCGAGTCGTTGTCGACATCGAGGTAGTTCTTAAACTGCGCCTGAGTGAACAGCAGAGCGTAGAGAGCGCGTGATGATTTACCACGGATCTCACCGAGATTGAGCGATCGTAGTAGCGCAAGGGCAGAGTCGGGATGCTCCGTCATCACCGCCTCAGCTTCGTAGAGCGTGCGGTCGGGAGCGCCTGAGCATCCGACCACGGCAAATAGCGTGAGAAGCGTAATGATTGACAGAATGAATTTTTCCATAACTACATCCGGATGAGATAGAATCGTCGGCCGGTTCACTTCCTTCCAGATGCCTTACGCAACATCTTGCGCAGACGGCGGAGCTGGTTCATGGCGAAAAGGAAGACGGGATTTGGAGGCGAGACGATGTCTGTCGCCATGGTCTCGGCCATGGTCATCGGAGGCTCCGTGCCGAACTGGCCGGGATAGATCACGATAAGGTTATTGCCTGCAAGGTATTTCTGAAGATATTCGGGGACAGCATCCATATCGCTGTCAAACGACACCGACGAACGGCGGGCGCTCACAACTATAAGCAGATCGTCGTCGTTAATCTCACTTGACTTGATGACAAAGTCGTCGTAGCTCTCCACGGTCGAAAACGACATCCGTATGCCCAGTTTGCTCTGGGTGATCACGGTGCGGATAAGCGGCGCGGTCGAGTCCTCACACCAGAATTCCACACGGCAGCCCACCTGACGTCCGAGATTGCCGACGGCCTGAACCCAGCGGCGGAAACCGGTCTCAAACTGCGCCTTCTTAGGAACGGCCACCAGTATGCGCGTGACTGTGGCCAGCGGAATGAAGCAGCGCGACATGACCACCATGCGGTTGGTCGAGCGCAGAAGCTGCTCGATTTTCTCGCCGAGGAAGGAGTCGATTATACTGGTCCGGCGGTGTATTCCCAGCACAAGTTCGGTGATGTCGCGTTCCTCCATTGTGTTGAGCACACCGGTGATGAAGTTGAGGTCGAAACGCTCGATTGCAGTGAGGTTCGTCTCGACTGCCGATGCAGCACGTTCGGCCACGTCGAGCGAATTGCGTCCGATGGCCTTCGACGAGGCGGAATTGTCGTTGCGCACATGAAGGGCGTAGAGGTCTCCGGCCACCGACGTGTCGGGGAAACGCATCGAAAGCGCGAGGTCGACAATCGAGGGGCGGTCAGCGGATTTGAGATTGCCACAAGTGTACGCGGATGGGTTGTCGCGTCGTCCTTGACGCTATCCTCATCGGCCTGTTCAAGCAACTGAACCTTGAGGCGCGAGGCGGCACGCTCGGTGCCGAACGATGAAACGGTGCAGGTGACGAGGATCATCACGACAGTCCCGTTGAGCACAGTCACGTCAAACAGGTGCATTTCATAGCCGATCATCACCACTGCAAGCGCCACTGCCGTGTGTGCGTTGGAGAGCTGATACATGATCGAGCGGTCGACCGGCGTGAGCCTGTAGACCTTCTGCGTCACCCACGCGGCTATCCACTTCGAGAGCATGGCCACGGCGCTCATGACGGCGGCGGTGTAGAGCGTTGTCCAGCCGTCCATCACCACGTGAAGATCAATCAGCATCCCTACCCCGATAAGGAAATAGGGTATGAAAATAGCGTTGCCGACAAACTCCAGACGCCCCATCAGCGGCGAGCGCGCCGGGATGAAGCGGTTGAGGACAAGACCGGCGAAGAATGCGCCGAACACTCCTTCAAGCCCGATGAACGAAGCAAGCGCGGCCGCCCCGAACACCATCACCATGACGTAGATAAACTGGGCTATCCCGTCGCTGTAATGCTTGAAGAAATAGCGTGTGACGCGCGGATAGATATAAATCAGGCCGACACAGTAGAGCGCCAGATAGCACAGCACGGGAATCAGCGAGGCCACCGACCCGTCGCGGTATACCCGAGAACTCCCGCAAGGACAATCAGCGAGCCGAGCACGGTGACAATCGTACCGGCTATCGCTATCACCACTGCGGGCGACTTCGTGACGCCGAAACGCGTCACTATCGGATAGGCTATCAGTGTGTGGGCCGCGAACATCGAGGCAAGCAACGTGGCCTCAAGGAAGTGCATGCGCAGCGCGGCCATTGCCACCAATGCGCCCAATATTAGCGGAATTATAAATGTGAAAAGGCCGAATGTCATCCCCTTGCGCAGATTTTTGCGCAGGTGATACATGTCGATCTCTATACCCGCGAGAAACATGAGATATAGAATGCCGACCTGACCGAAGACTTCGAAGCTCATGTCGCGTGCCAGCAGATTGAAGCCGTGAGGGCCTACGACGACACCCGCCACAATCAGACCGATAACGTGGGGAATCCTCAACCGGCTCAGGACGAGCGGGGTCAAAAGGATTATGGCCATCACGGTAAGGAATATCGGGACGGGGGCAGTGATCAGCGGTGCTGTGGCCGGTATGGCGAGCGATAGCAACATAACACTGCAAAATTAGCTAAAACCCCGCAATTATCGAAATACCCCGCCATGAAAAGAGCGTTGCGCTGCCTGAAGCAGCCACTTTTTGAAACCGGCAAATCCGGAAATAATATTCTTCGGGGAGATACAGAAATTAAGAAATGACAGACTTTTGGGAGGTACAGAAATTCAGAAATGACAGAAATAACAAACTTTAATTATATTCATTCGGGTATCTTCATTTGAAATCTTTCTTGATAATAATCCGATATTTCTGTAATTCGGAATAATAATCTGTTATTTTTGTTATTTCTGAATTTTTGTACCTCCGATTTCAGCTGTTGCGCTCCCGGGTCAGGGCAGCTTCCGAGGCGAGCTGTCTGCGGAGCCATAATGGGGAGACAACCTCGATGGCCGGGCCGTAGGAGCGCAGTTTCATGATAAAATCGACTGTCGGACGGACATAGAGCTCAAACGTATAGGTTTCGACCTCGACTTCCTCCTGTGAATGATGTAACGGAAGCGAGCGGACATAATTGGCCTGCCCGTCATGTACCTTTATGACCACTCGTTCAGGCTTCTCATCAGTCATAACACCGACCGAGTGGACAAACAGCCCGTCGACATCAAATCCGGATGGAAACTCAAACGTATCCTGCGTCGGCGTGAGCTCTCTGATGCGGTCGAAGGCGTATGGACGGATATGCCCGTCCTCACCCTCACCGATGAGATACCATCGGTTCATACTCTGCTTCACGGCATACGGACGTATGCCGAAGGTCGAAGGAATATTGTGGGGATTGAAACCGGCATAACTCATCTGCAACACTTGTCCGGACTGCATGGCCTCAACAGCCGTGACAAGATTCGCACCGCCCGAGGGGGAATGTTCGGGCAGGATGCGCCCCGACAGCGCCCGGCTCTCGCTAACCACGTTGGCAATCCCCAGAGTGTCGAGCAGCCACGTCTGCAAGCGTCCGTCGCAATCGTCCTGCGCGATATAATAGACATTGCCGCGTGCCGCGTCACACTCCAACGCTATACCGAACAACTCCCTTATCCCCTCGCGGTAGCGGTAAAACGTGGAGCGCGACAGCGGCGACCTGTCATTCATGGGCGACTCGGCCCATTTGCGGCTGATTTCCCCGAAAGTCAGCCGCCCGTCAAAGCACGCAATCGTATTCACAAGCCAAATATATCGTTGTATGATGGGTAAAGTCGACATGATTTCCAATCCGTTTTTTTGTTTACACCCGCAAAATTACAACGCAGGTGTCTCATTTCATGAAACACCTGCGAAGAAAGTTTCTTCAAATATTAATTAGCACTTTCCAGTCTACAATGATTCGGTAATTTTTACCGAATCATTGTAGACTGGAAAGTATAGTTTTTTCGAGTACAGTCGAAAATCACGGCATTTTTATAGAAAATATCGAGTACAGTCAAGTTTTTGGCTGTATGGTGAAATCGGTGGTGGATATAAAACAGCAGCGCCGGCCCGGATGGGTCGGCGCTGGATGTTTATTGGGGTGTCAGAAGTTTGTCTGAGAGTTCAGACGCTGTCTGACGGATTTATCAGAGTTCGGTATGGGCCACGTCGATGACCTCAGGAGCTTCATGACGGGGAATGACAGGGAGGTCGAAGGCATCTTCGATGTCATCCTTTCCGCCGACCACGATGCGCTCGTAGGAGCGGAGACCTGTACCGGCGGGGATGAGGTGACCGCAGATGACATTTTCCTTCATGCCCTGAAGGTAGTCGACCTTGCCGTTGATTGCAGCTTCGTTGAGCACCTTGGTTGTTTCCTGGAAGGACGCAGCCGACATGAACGACGAAGTCTGGAGGGCGGCACGGGTGATACCCTGAAGAATCTGCTCGGAAGTGGCAGGCTGAGCATCACGAACCACAATCGGACGGAGGTCACGGCGCTTGAGCGATGAGTTTTCGTCGCGGAGCTTGCGGGCAGTGATGATCTGACCGGGCTTGACGTTCTCGCTGTCGCCTGCGTCGGTGACAACCTTCTTGCCCCAGATGCGGTCGTTCTCGTCCATGAAGTCTCGTTTGTCGACCACCTGCTGCTCAAGGAAGCCGGTGTCACCCGGATCAAGGATGTTGACCTTACGCATCATCTGGCGCACGATAACTTCAAAGTGCTTGTCGTTGATCTTCACACCCTGCATGCGGTACACGTCCTGAACCTCGTTGACGATGTATTCCTGAACGGCTGTCGGGCCCATGATGTTGAGGATGTCGGCCGGAGTGATAGCACCGTCTGAAAGGGGTGTGCCGGCACGCACATAGTCGTTTTCCTGAACAAGAATCTGCTTCGACAGGGGCACAAGATATTTCTTGGTCTCTCCGAGCTTGGAGGTGACGGAAATCTCGCGGTTGCCGCGCTTGACCTTTCCGAACTTGACCTCACCGTCGATTTCAGAAACGATGGCGGGGTTAGAGGGGTTACGGGCTTCGAAAAGCTCGGTCACACGGGGAAGACCACCGGTGATGTCACCGGCAGAACCGGCGGCACGAGGAATCTTGACGAAAATCTCACCGGCCTTGACAGTGTCGCCGTCGTCGACCATGAGGTGAGCGCCCACAGGAAGCGCATAAGTCTTGACAACCTCGCCTGTAGCATCGACGATATTGGCTTCGGGAACTTTGCCACGCTCCTTGGATTCGATGATGATCTTTTCGCGGAGACCGGTCTGTTCGTCGGAATCGACGCGGTAGGTGACGTTTTCCTGGAAGTTGACATATTCGACCTTACCGCCGACTTCGCTGACGATAACGGCGTTGAAGGGGTCCCATTCGCAGATTACGTCGCCCTTCTTGATGGTAGCACCGTTATCGAAGAAAAGTTTAGCACCGTAGGGGATGTTGGCGTTGGTCAGCATCATCTTGGTGTTGGGATCGACGATACGCATTTCAGCGAGTCGGCCGATCACCACGTCGACGTTGCGTCCCTTGGCATCAGCCTCGTCGGTCTGTACGGTACGGAGCTCGTCGATTTCAAGGATACCGTCGTAGCGCGAAGTGAGCGAGTTGACGGCGGCAATGTTCGAAGCCACACCACCGACGTGGAATGTACGGAGCGTAAGCTGAGTACCCGGCTCACCGATAGACTGGGCGGCAATCACACCGACAGCCTCTCCCATCTGCACCATGCGGTGTGTGGCGAGGTTGCGGCCGTAACACTTGGCGCAGACACCCTTCTTGGACTCGCAGGTGAGCACCGAGCGGATTTCAACAGATTCAATCGGCGACTCGTTGATGCGGTCGGCGGCAACGTCGTTGATTTCCTCACCGGCAGCGACGATAAGCTCGCCGTTGGTGGGATCGATGATGTCGTGGACAGACACACGGCCGAGGATACGCTCGCCGAGCGATGCGACAACCTCGTCGTTGTTCTTGATTTCGGTGCAGACAAGTCCGCGGAGTGTACCGCAGTCCTCTTCGTTGATGATAACGTCGTGGGCCACGTCGACAAGACGGCGGGTAAGATAACCGGCGTCGGCAGTCTTAAGCGCAGTATCCGCAAGACCCTTACGGGCACCGTGGGTAGAGATGAAGTATTCGAGCACCGAAAGACCTTCCTTGAAGTTCGCAAGAATCGGGTTCTCGATAATCTGACCACCTTCGGCACCGCTCTTCTGCGGCTTGGCCATAAGACCACGCATACCTGAAAGCTGACGAATCTGGTCCTTAGAACCACGGGCACCGGAGTCAAGCATCATGTAGACAGGGTTGAAGCCCTGCTTGTCGGCCGAAATCTGCTTCATGAGAGTGTCGGCGAGACGCGAGTTGACGTGTGTCCAGATATCGATGATCTGATTGTAGCGTTCGTTGTTGGTGATGAAGCCCATCGAGTAGTTGTTGAGGACTTCCTGCACCTGCTCGTAGCCTTCCTTGACATACTGTTCCTTTTCGGCAGGAATAAGCACGTCGCCGAGGTTGAACGACAGACCGCCCTTGAACGCCATGTAGTAACCGAGGTTCTTGATGTCGTCGAGGAACTGTGCCGAGCGGGGAATACCGCAATATTTGATTACGCGCGAGATGATTGTACGCAGTGATTTCTTTGAAAGGATCTCATTGACATAGCCAATCTCTTTGGGAACGTACTGGTTGACAAGCACACGTCCGACAGAGGTGTTCTCTACGAGGTGCTTGATGGGATTGCCGAATTCGTCGATATCGTCAACCACAATCGAAACGGGAGCGTGGAGAGTCACACGGCCTTCGTTGTAGGCGATTTCCGCTTCTTCAGGGCCGTAGAACTTCAGACCTTCGCCCTTGTCGCCCTTGCGGAGCTTGGTGATATAGTAAAGACCAAGCACCATGTCCTGAGAAGGCACGGTGATAGGCGCACCGTTGGCAGGGTTGAGGATGTTGTGAGAACCGAGCATGAGAAGCTGTGCTTCGAGGACAGCTTCGTTGCCAAGAGGAAGGTGAACCGCCATCTGGTCACCGTCGAAGTCGGCGTTGAATGCCGTACATGCGAGCGGATGGAGCTGGATAGCCTTACCTTCGATCATCTTGGGCTGGAATGCCTGAATACCGAGACGGTGAAGAGTCGGGGCTCGGTTGAGGAGCACGGGGTGGCCCTTCATCACATATTCGAGGATATCCCAAACGACAGGCTCTTTGCGGTCGACGATCTTCTTGGCCGACTTGACAGTCTTTACAATGCCACGCTCAATGAGCTTGCGGATTACGAAGGGCTTGTAGAGCTCGGCAGCCATATTTTTGGGGATACCGCATTCGTGCATCTTAAGTTCCGGACCTACGACGATAACCGAACGAGCCGAATAGTCGACACGCTTACCGAGAAGGTTCTGACGGAAACGGCCCTGCTTACCCTTGAGCGAGTCAGAGAGCGATTTGAGGGGGCGGTTTGCCTCGGTCTTGACAGCCGACGACTTGCGGGAGTTGTCAAGGAGCGAATCGACAGCTTCCTGAAGCATGCGCTTCTCGTTGCGGAGAATCACATCGGGAGCTTTGATTTCGATGAGACGTTTGAGACGGTTGTTGCGGATGATCACACGACGATAGAGGTCGTTGAGGTCGGAAGTGGCGAAACGACCGCCATCAAGCGGCACGAGGGACGGAGTTCGGGGGGAATAACAGGCACGGCCTGAAGAATCATCCATTCAGGACGGTTGCGCTCGCGAGATGCACGGAACGACTCGACAACCTGAAGACGCTTGAGAGCCTCGGTCTTGCGCTGCTGCGAACCTTCGGCATTCGCCTGATCGCGGAGAGCATAGGAGAGGTCATCGAGATTGATGTCCTTAAGGAGATCATAGATAGCCTCCGCACCCATCTTGGCAACGAACTTGTTGGGGTCAGTGTCGTCAAGAAGCTGGTTTTCGCGGGGAAGACGGTCCATGATGTCGAAATACTCCTCCTCGGTGAGAAGGTCGAGACGCTGTACGGGGTTCTCACCGTCGGCAGCAGCACCGGGATTGATGACTACATAGCGCTCATAGTAGATGACGGCATCAAGCTTCTTTGAGGGAAGACCGAGAAGATAACCGATCTTGTTAGGCAGCGAGCGGAAGTACCAGATATGTGCGACGGGCACAACGAGCTTGATGTGGCCCATGCGCTCACGACGTACTTTCTTTTCAGTCACTTCCACACCACAACGGTCACAGACAATGCCTTTGTAACGTATGCGCTTGTACTTGCCGCAATGGCATTCGAAGTCCTTTACAGGACCGAAAATGCGCTCGCAGAAAAGGCCGTCGCGCTCAGGCTTGTAGGTGCGGTAGTTGATGGTTTCGGGTTTTAACACCTCGCCGCTTGACTTCTCAAGAATCTCTTCGGGCGAAGCGATGCCGATCGAGATTTTCGAGAAACCGGTTTTTTGTTTATTGTCTTTTCTAAAAGCCATATTTTAGATATTCAAAAGCGATGTTAAGTAATTTTTTCGATGGCATACCGGTGGGCCGGAAATGGCCTCCGGCATGCCGTCAATAAGGAGAGTTGTATTACTGCTCAAGGTTGATGCTCAGACCGAGGCCACGGAGCTCGTGGAGAAGCACATTGAGCGATTCGGGGATGCCGGCAGGCGGCATTGCGTCGCCCTTGACAATAGCTTCGTAAGTCTTGCTTCGACCGGTAACATCGTCGGACTTGACTGTAATGATTTCCTGAAGGATGTGGGCGGCGCCGAATGCTTCGAGCGCCCAGACTTCCATCTCTCCGAAACGCTGTCCACCGAACTGCGCCTTACCGCCAAGCGGCTGCTGAGTGATGAGTGAGTACGGGCCGATCGAGCGGGCGTGCATCTTGTCTTCAACCATGTGACCGAGCTTAAGCATGTAGATGACACCCACGGTAGCGGGCTGGTCGAAACGCTCGCCTGTGCCTCCGTCATAAAGATAGGTCTTACCGTAGCGGGGGATTCCGGCCTTGTCGGTCCACTCGTTGAGGTCTTCAAGCGTTGCACCGTCGAAAATCGGGGTCGCGAACTTCTCGCCCAGTTCACGGCCTGCCCATCCGAGCACGGTTTCGAAAATCTGACCGAGGTTCATACGTGAAGGCACACCAAGCGGGTTGAGGACGATGTCGACAGGAGTACCGTCGGCAAGGAATGGCATGTCTTCCTGACGGACGATACGCGACACGATACCCTTGTTACCGTGACGACCCGCCATCTTGTCACCTACAGAAATCTTACGCTTCTTGGCCACGTAGACTTTGGCAAGCTTCATGATGCCTGAAGGAAGTTCGTCGCCGATAGAGATGTCGAATTTCTTGCGACGGAGCTCGGCATCGATTTCCTTTGATTTGCGCAGATAGTTGACGATTGTTGCGCGGATCATATCGTTGATGCGGTTGTCAGACGTCCACTTCGAGAGGTTGATCGTATCGAAGTCAATCTCACGGAGAGTGGCGGCTGAGAATCGCGAGCCTTTCGGGATGATGTCTGTGCCAAGGAAATCCTTCACGCCCTGTGAGGTCTTGCCGTCGGTAAGAGTCATGAGCTTGCGGATAAGAAGATCCTTGAGTGCGTTGAGACGATCCTCATATTCCTCGTCGAGCTTCGGAAGCACTGCGCTTGCGCTCTTCTTGGTCTTTTTCTTTTCAGCCTTTTGGAAGAGATGTGTACCGATGACAACGCCTTTGAGCGAGGGAGAAGCCTTGAGAGAAGCATCCTTGACATCGCCGGCCTTGTCGCCGAAGATCGCACGGAGAAGCTTTTCTTCAGGTGTAGGGTCGCTTTCGCCCTTAGGAGTGATCTTACCGATCATGATGTCGCCGGGGACGATGTGGGCACCCACGCGGATGATACCACGCTCGTCGAGGTCCTTGGTTGCGTCCTCAGACACGTTGGGGATATCTGATGTGAGTTCCTCCATGCCGCGCTTGGTTTCGCGGACTTCGAGAGTGTACTCATCGACATGAACGGATGTGAGGATGTCTTCGCGGACAACACGCTCGTTGAGCACGATAGCGTCCTCATAGTTGTAGCCCTTCCAAGGCATGAAGGCAACCTTAAGGTTACGGCCGAGTGCGAGCTCGCCCTTTTCGGTCGAGTAACCTTCGGTAAGGATGTCGCCACGCTTTACCCGCTGACCTTTCTGACAGATAGGACGGAGGTCGATAGTGGTGCTCTGGTTGGTCTTGCGGAACTTTGGCAGACGGTATTCCTTTACGCTGTCCTCGAACGAAACAAACTCTTCGTCCTCGGTGCGGTCATAGCGGATGCGGATGACGGTAGCGTCGACAAATTCGATTGTACCTTCGCGCTCAGCCATGATCTGGGTACGGCTGTCTTGTATAAGCTGGCCTTCGATACCTGTTCCGACAATCGGCGATTCGCTGCGCAGCAGAGGCACAGCCTGACGCATCATGTTAGATCCCATGAGCGCACGGTTAGCGTCGTCGTGTTCAAGGAAGGGGATGAGCGATGCCGCGATAGATGCGATCTGTGTCGGCGATACGTCCATGAGTTCTACCTGATCGGGCGCGACGATAGGGAAGTCGGCATCAAGACGTGCTTTCACACGGTCGTTGATAAACTCGCCGTCGTCCTTTACAGGAGCATTGCCCTGAGCGATGATCTTGCCTTCCTCAATTTCCGCAGTGAGATAGACAACCTCGTCGTTCTTGAGGTTGACCACACCATCCTTAACCTCGCGGTAGGGAGTCTCGATGAAGCCGAGATCATTAATCTTGGCATAGACGCAGAGCGAAGAGATAAGACCGATGTTCGGGCCTTCAGGGGTTTCAATCGGACAAAGACGTCCGTAGTGTGTATAGTGTACGTCGCGCACCTCGAAACCTGCACGCTCACGCGAGAGACCGCCGGGGCCAAGGGCCGACATACGGCGCTTGTGGGTAATCTCTGCCAGAGGGTTGGTCTGATCCATGAACTGCGATAGGGCGTTGGTGCCGAAGAATGTATTGATAACGCTCGAAATAGTCTTGGCGTTGATAAGATCGATAGGAGTGAACACCTCATTGTCACGCACGTTCATGCGCTCACGGATGGTGCGCGACATACGGGCGAGGCCGACGTTGAACTGGTTGTAGAGCTGTTCGCCTACAGTGCGCACACGACGGTTGCTCAGGTGGTCGATGTCGTCGACATCGGTCTTAGAGTTGATAAGCTCAATGAGGTATTTGATAATGGCGATGATATCCTCCTTGGTTAGGACCTTCACGTCCATCGATGTTGTGAGGCCGAGTTTCTTATTGATACGGTAACGGCCCACTTCGCCGAGGTCATAACGCTTTTCAGAGAAGAAAAGGTTGGTGATGACTTCGCGCGCGCTTGCATCGTCCGGCGGCTCGGCGTTGCGCAGCTGACGGTAGATGTATTGGATAGCCTCTTTCTCGGAGTTCGATGTATCCTTCTGAAGCGTGTTGAATATGATGGAGTAGTCGGAGGTATTGGCATCTTCCTTGTGGAGAAGCACAGTCTGAACCCCCGAGTCAAGAATTTCCTGAATATTGTCTTCCTCAAGCACAGTCTCGCGATCAAGAATCACGTCATTACGCTCGATGGAAACAACTTCGCCGGTATCTTCGTCAACGAAGTCCTCGACCCAAGTCTTCAGCACACGGGCAGCAAGCTTACGGCCCACGGCTTTCTTAAGGTTGGTCTTGTTGACCTTGATTTCCTCTGCAAGCCCGAAGATTTCGATAATGTCCTTATCGCTTTCGAGACCGATGGCACGAAGAAGAGTTGTTACGGGGAGTTTCTTCTTACGGTCGATGTAGGCATACATCACGTTGTTGATGTCAGTCGCAAACTCAATCCAGCTGCCACGGAAGGGAATGATACGTGCGCTGTAGAGTTTGGTGCCGTTGGCGTGGGTGCTCTGACCGAAGAACACACCGGGCGAACGGTGAAGCTGTGACACGACAACACGCTCGGCTCCGTTGATGACAAAAGTACCCTTATCAGTCATGTAGGGAATCGGGCCGAGGTATACATCCTGGATCACGGTAGCAAAATCTTCGTGGTCAGGGTCGGTACAGTAAAGTTTAAGTTTAGCCTTGAGAGGCACACTATAGGTCAGACCACGTTCAAGACACTCGTCAATCGAGTAGCGCGGCGGGTCGATGTAATAGTCAAGGAACTCAAGTACAAAGTTGTTGCGAGTGTCGGCGATGGGGAAGTTTTCGGCAAACACTTTGAAAAGGCCCTCGTTTTTTCTCTTTTCCGGAGGAGTGTCGAGCTGGAGGAAGTCCTGAAAGGACTTTAGCTGTACCTCGAGGAAATCGGGATAAGGAAGAGGGTTTTTAACCGACGCGAAGTTTACACGCGGTTTAGCTAAAGTTATGTCTGACATCTAATCTTTTGGATTAAACATTAAAAAAGAAACTCGTTGTGTTGATGATGGTAGTGCGCAATAAGAGTCAATTTAACACTAATTAACTCCAATATCGTTCGATATTCAGCCCTTGAAAAATAAGAGAATAACCAAAAAGGCTTGAATGAGCGACTTATGAAACCGGCCGATGCTGATTTTTTATTTATAAATATAAATATTTATGATTTTTTATAGCAACCCGTCCATTTTTAACGCAAATAGGTTAAGAAACTCCCAATAAGGGAGAATCTTAACCCATTGTACCTGAAGAGCAGGAATATTATTTGAGCTCAACCTCAGCACCAGCTTCTTCGAGCTGCTTCTTGAGGCCTTCTGCATCAGCCTTAGCAATGCCTTCCTTGATAACGCTGGGAGCGCCGTCAACCATTTCCTTAGCTTCCTTGAGGCCAAGACCGGTGAGTTCCTTAACGAGCTTAACGACAGCGAGCTTAGAAGCGCCAGCAGACTTGAGGACTACGTCGAAAGAGGTCTTCTCTTCTTCAGCGGGTGCGCCAGCAGCAGGACCGGCAGCAACTGCAACAGCTGCAGCAGCGGGTTCGATGCCGTAAGTTTCCTTGAGGATCTGAGCAAGTTCGTTTACTTCCTTAACGGTGAGGTTAACAAGTTGTTCTGCAAAAGCATTAAGATCTGCCATGATTTTATAGTTTTATTGTTGTTTTTAAATTTGATGATTGGTTAAGGGATTGAGCAGAGAGGCTGTGGGATTTGAGGCTTACGCTTCCTTCTTCGAAAGTGTTTCGAGGATGCCGTGAAGTTTGTTTCCACCAGAAGAAAGTGCGGAAATAACGTTCTTGGCGGGAGACTGGAGAAGAGCGACAACGTCGGCGATAAGCTCGTTCTTGCTCTTGATAGCCACGAGGGTGTCGAGCTGATCCTCACCCATGTAGACAGTCTCTTCAACGTAAGCGGCCTTGAGTCGGGGGAGGGTGGCGTCTTTGTCAGACTTTCTGATTTCCTTGATAAGCTTTGCAGGAGCATTGCCTGTGTTGGAAAGCATAAGAGAGGTCGAACCGTGGAGAGCTCCGTAAAGCTCAGAGTAGTCACCTTCAAGCGATTCGAGAGCCTTGTGAAGAAGAGTGTTCTTCACGACCATAAGCTTGATGTCAGCCTTGTTGCAGGCACGACGGAGAGCTGTGGTCTTTTCGGCATCGAGGCCGGCAGTTTCAGTGAGATAGAAGCAGCTATACTCCTGAAGAGTCTTAGCTATATTCTCAATAGCAATGATTTTATCTTCCTTTTTCATTTTGTACAGTCAGCTTTAGAAGTTATTCGTCGATTGACTTGGGGTCAATCTTGATACCCGGACTCATTGTGCTCGAAAGATAAATGCTCTTGATATAAGTACCCTTAGCGGCAGCGGGCTTGAGCTTGATGAGGGTGTTGATGAACTCACGAACGTTGTCGGCAGCAGCAGGAGCTTCGAAAGAAACCTTACCTACCGACGAGTGAACGATACCGTTCTTGTCAACCTTGAAGTCGATTTTACCCTTCTTCACTTCCTCAACGGCCTTGGCAACATCATTGGTCACAGTACCGCTCTTGGGGTTAGGCATGAGGCCACGGGGACCGAGAACACGGCCGAGGGCACCGATCTTACCCATAATAGCGGGCTGGGTGATGATGACGTCAACGTCAGTCCAACCGCCTTTGATTTTTTCGATATATTCGTCCAGACCTACATAGTCTGCACCGGCAGCCTTAGCAGCAGCTTCAGCATCTGAGTTACAGAGTACGAGTACACGTACCTGCTTGCCGGTTCCATGGGGCAGCGTCACAACGCCACGCACCATCTGGTTAGCCTTACGGGGGTCAACGCCAAGTCGAACATCCACGTCAAGCGAAGCGTCGAACTTTGTAAAGGTAATTTCCTTAACGAGGTTTACGGCTTCAGCAAGACTATACACCTTCCCGGCTTCAACTTTCTCCTGGGCAATCTTTTGATTTTTTGTCAGTTTACTCATGTCAATTGAAGTTTAGATGTTTTCGGGGAATGTTCCTTTAACGGTGATACCCATGCTTCTGGCTGTACCGGCAACCATACGCATTGCCGATGCGACGGTGAAACAGTTCAAATCGGGCATTTTGTCCTCAGCAATTGCCTTAACCTGATCCCAGGTCACTTCACCGACTTTCTTACGGTTGGGCTGTGCAGAACCGCTCTTAAGCTTGGTAGCTTCGAGAAGCTGGATTGCCACCGGGGAGTCTTGACAACAAAGTCAAAGCTCTTGTCGGTATAATAAGTGATGACTACCGGAAGTACCTTACCGGCTTTGTCCTGAGTGCGGGCATTGAATTGCTTGCAAAACTCCATGATGTTGATACCCTTGGAACCAAGAGCAGGACCAACTGGAGGCGAAGGATTGGCTGCTCCGCCTTTGATTTGCAATTTGATCTGTCCAGCAATTTCTTTAGCCATGATAAATCTAAATTTTTGTTAATGATTCGGTTAAAACGATGCCATCTCTTCTTCGCCATGATGTCTCCCCGACTACATTCGTAACCAAGAGCCGGAGAGCCGTCATTTAAATTGTTTTTTTTCAATTTATGGCTCGGAAACTGTGACATCTCCCGTGGTGTCGTGGAAGTAAATCCTCGACACCGCGCGATGATTATTCACGCTCTACCTGAGAGTTCTCGAGTTCCAACGGAGTCTTACGTCCGAAGATTTTGACCATTACCTTAAGCTTCTTCCTCTCACGGTTAACCTCTTCAATAGTTCCGGAGAAACCACTGAACGGACCGAAAGTAACCTTTACGGTCTCACCCACCATGTAATCATTTCCATCATCAGGAGTGTCAATCATTTCATCGGCAGTACCCATCATTCTAAGCACTTCGCTTTCGCGCAATGCTTCGGGTGCCGCGTTCTTGCCACGTCCGCGAAGGAAATCAATCACATTTGTAGTGTTTCGGAGCTCATAAAGCACCTCGCCGGTAAGGATACATTCCACAAAGACATAGCCGGAATAAAGGTTTTTTTCCTTTACCACCTTCTTGCCATTGCGGACTGACATTACCTTCTCAGTAGGAATCAAGACCTGAAAGACGTAATTGCCGAGGCCGGTGTTACGGATGGCTCCATCCAATACTTCTTTGACCTTAGCTTCCTTGCCTGAAATGGCACGCAGCACATACCAGGCTTTTTTCAATTCTTCCGCCATTGATTTTCTTCTGTTAAGAGATTACTGACCGAGGCTATAAATGAAGTGCATTATGGTATTGACCACCTGATCCATCGCGAAGATAATCGCGGCAATAATGATGGAAGCGATCAGCACGATAACTGCGCTCTTGACCAGTTGGCTTCTTGTAGGCCAAGTAGTCTTATACCGAAGTTCGGTATAAGACTCCTCGATATCTGTAAGTAGTTTAAGTTTACTCATTTGTCGTGTTTTTAGCACGGGACGAGAGACTCGAACTCCCGACACCCGGTTTTGGAGACCGGTGCTCTACCAACTGAGCTAGTCCCGTATAAGGAAACCGACCTTCGCCTCTTCGAGTCTCCCCTCTGAAACGAGGGTCGGTTTTGGTTTTATTCAGAGGCCTGAATCATCAGGCTCTTGAATGGCTTATGAATTATACCGAAAGGTATTATTCGAGAATTTCGGTGATCTGACCAGAACCTACTGTACGACCGCCTTCACGGATAGCGAAGCGAAGACCTGCGTCGCAAGCAACCGGGTTGATGAGCTCAACATTGATTTCTACGTGGTCACCGGGCATTACCATTTCTACACCTTCGGGAAGAGTGATTTCGCCAGTCACGTCAAGAGTACGGATGTAGAACTGGGGACGATAGTGGTTGTGGAACGGAGTGTGACGACCACCTTCTTCTTTCTTCAGGATATAGACAGAAGCCTTGAACTTGCTGTGGGGCTTAACAACTCCGGGGTGGCAGATAACCATACCACGCTTGATATCCTTCTTGTCGATACCACGGAGGAGAAGACCTACGTTGTCACCAGCTTCGCCCTGATCGAGGAGCTTGCGGAACATTTCGACACCGGTTACAACCGACTTCATGTCTGCGCCAAGACCCATGATCTGAACTTCGTCACCAACCTTCACGATACCAGTTTCGATACGACCGGTAGCAACTGTACCACGACCGGTGATTGAGAACACGTCCTCAACAGGCATAAGGAAGGGCTTGTCGATATCGCGGGGAGGCAGGGGAATCCAGTTGTCGACAGCTTCCATGAGCTCCATAACCTTTTCTTCCCACTGGGGCTCACCGTTAAGAGCACCAAGAGCAGAACCGCGGATGATAGGAGTTTCGTCACCGTCATATTCGTAAGTCGAAAGAAGATCACGCATTTCCATCTCAACGAGATCGAACATTTCTTCATCGTCTACCATGTCACACTTGTTAAGGAACACAACAAGACGAGGAACGTTCACCTGGCGAGCGAGAAGGATGTGCTCACGAGTCTGAGGCATAGGACCGTCAGTTGCAGCAACTACGATGATAGCGCCGTCCATCTGAGCAGCACCGGTAACCATGTTCTTAACGTAGTCAGCGTGTCCGGGGCAGTCTACGTGTGCATAGTGACGGTTAGCAGTCTCATATTCTACGTGTGCAGTATTGATAGTGATACCACGTTCTTTTTCCTCAGGAGCGTTGTCAATCTGATCGAATGACTTAACTTCAGAGAGGCCCTTCTTAGCCAACACTGTAGTGATAGCGGCAGTAAGAGTGGTCTTACCGTGGTCGACGTGACCAATTGTACCGATGTTAACATGCGGTTTGGTTCTTTCGAATTTCTCTTTAGCCATAACTTTGCTATTATTTTTTTTGATTAATGATTGACTTTTCTAACAAGACGCCACGATAGCGTAAAAGCACTACCGGGGCTGTCACTTCTGGTATTCGAAGAGCCGATGGCGGGATTTGAACCCGCGACCTCTTCCTTACCAAGGAAGTGCTCTACCCCTGAGCTACATTGGCGTTATGTCGTAGAGCGGAAGACGAGGCTCAAACTCGCGACCCTCAGCTTGGAAGGCTGATGCTCTATCAACTGAGCTACTTCCGCATAATTAATGTGGGCGAAGATGGATTCGAACCACCGAAGGTATAAACCAGCAGATTTACAGTCTGCCCCATTTGGCCACTCTGGCATTCGCCCTGTCACAACAAGCCAATGGCTTCTTGTTAGTTTCGTTGAGCCTCTTGTCGGATTCGAACCAACGACCCCGAGATTACAAATCACGTGCTCTGGCCAACTGAGCTAAAGAGGCAACAAGTTATTGTTCTCTTGCTTTTTGAAGATGCGTTAGCTCTCAAAAGCGATGCAAAATTAGGGAGTATTTTTTAAACCACCAAATATTTTCGCATTTTTTTGCAATAAATTTTTCATTTTTATTCCACAAACATCTCCGATTTAAGTACAAATGTCTGACTATAAATAGATAAGCTCTACCGCAGCAAATTCATAAATTTGTCCCGCCTTTGACAGAAAAAAGTCTCAGGCGGGACAAATAGATTATTTACAATGAGACTTTATCCATTCATAATGTCCGCGCTCGGTCGGGACTGTGGTCCAGTGCTCGTTGATAGGCGTAAGCAACGCCTCCTTAGGAGAAGTTATGACATTATATACTTCATAGCTCGTTGTTGGAGGACAAGTATTATCATTGTAACCCCAAGTCATCCTGACAGGACATTTTAGATGACGCGCAAAATTAACCACATCATAATACTCCAGAGTACGTACCTTGTCAGGAGTAGCATCCTCCGGATTTTTACGGAAATGATGGGGATATCCGCCGGCCTTGTCTCCAAGATACCCGGTCATATCGCTCAGGGCAGGGTGATTTGCCACACAGCCGTTGACTCTCTCGTCAAGCATAGCTGTAGTTATAGCCAGAGCCCCGCCTTGCGACCCGCCTTGCGTGAAAAGATTTTTTCCATCCCATTCAGGAAGAGATGTCAGAAAGTCAAGAAACCGACGGCAACCGAGATAGACATCTTTCATATAATATTCATCCGGATTTTCAAGCCCGAATTTAAGGTAGTCGCCTCTGACCTTACGTTCAGCCGCAAATTCCGCCTCCGTCAATTCTGGATGAAGACCGTGGATTTCGGTTTCAAGACGTATCATTCCTCCTTCGCCGTAATAGCGGTGAATCATTGGATCTTTTATGGTCTTCACTCCTGCCCCCGGAGGCGTCAGGACTGCGGGATATTTGCCACCGCCCTTCGGAATAAACAAATAACCATACATCGACTTGCCATCAGGAGTGATCTGTAATCTCACAAGCTGACATGTCATCTTATCTGTTGTATATTTTTCGACAGGTTCTATACTATAAGTAAGTGGAAATTTCCTGTCTTCTTCCAACGCTTTTTTCCAAAAAGCTTTAAAATCAGCCGGATCCTTGACAAACGGCACAAGTTTTTCAGGCGAAAAGCCAACCTTTACATGATGGAGAGACTTATGTCCGTCGACCGTAGCAACGAGACGGAGATCCCTGAACCCGGGCTTCGACATAGTCCCGATGTTTATTTCAGCCTTTCCATCCTTCAGCCTGATCACACCTGCGGTATCATCCGGCAACATGTCGTCGCCCAATGCGTATTTCACATCCATATCTTTTACAGGGATACCATATCGGTAAAGTTCTATCGAAATCACGGCGCTGTCTCCAACTTCATACAGCCAGTCGGGATGATCCGGATTTGTGACCCAAAGGAAATCGCTGCGCGACGGATAATTTTCAGCCCGCGAAACGAGGCCCACCAGTATTGTTAATATAATTAAGGTGGCAGTTCTGTTTTTCATCATGGCATTTCTAATGTTTAAGTGATAATGCGGATTTAATATATACAAATTCATACAAAATTAGTTTTTTATCATCCATCTGTCCGACATCTTGCTATTAAATATTCTTAAAACAAAGTTTTCAGCCTCCCTGAAAGGCATTTTTCAATTAAAAGGTCGTAATTTTGCGGGCATGTATCACCACAGGGAGATTTCAACATTTTTTATGAAACGACAATTCATATTCACTGCATTGTGCTGCATGGCAGCCGGAGCTTCTCACGCCCAGTACAACAAGCCTGACGCCCGTGGGTATCTCGAAAGAGGCATCCATATGTTTGATGACCGCAACTTCAGCGGTTGCATCGACCAACTGACACATATCTCACAACTTAATCCCAGTTCTTCCCAGTCAGAAGAGGCCCTCTACTACCTCGGCCTCGCATCACAGGGCATGGGAGAAGACAGAGCGATTGACCTCTTCAGACAATTTCTTGAGCAATATCCTGTGTCGCCGCGTCGAGCCGATGTCATGATGTCGATAGGTGACTATTATTTTACCCGTGGTAACTACGGACAGGCCATACAGGAATACTCGATGGTCAATCCGATAGCGCTCAACCCGGACCGTTGCGACGAGACGACTTACCGTTCGGCATATTCCTACATGCTTCTTAGCGAAAATACATCAGCGGCAAGCATGTTCCGTAGCCTACAGAGCAGTCCTAAATACGGCAACGCCGCCCGCTTCTATCTCGGCTACCTTGCTTACGCGGAAAAAGATTATCCGTTGGCTATGCAATATTTCCGAGATGTCGACACATCTCGCGAACCGGGCAACGCCGCGCCCTATTATGAAGCCCAGATTTCATTCATTCAGCAGGACTACACCCGTGCGCTCGAACTCTCGCGAAAACTGATCGCCGACGGGACAGTTCCACAATTCACTCCCGAATGCAACCGCATAGCCGGAGAATCGCTCTATAATCTCGGCAACGAGGAAGAGTCGCTCCCTTATCTGTGGAAATATTGCGCCGAGGCAAGCGCACCGGAGCCTTCGGCGTTCTACATTCTCGGCATGGACGAATTCCGTCGCGGAGATTACGACGCCGCTATCAAGCTACTGCAGCAATCCGCAAATTCAACTTCCGCAATGGGACAGAGCGCATACCTGTTTCTCGGCCAGGCATATCTCAAACGCGGCGACAACAACTCCGCCCTCATGGCATTTGAAAATGCCTACAGGATGGATTTCAACCGTGAAGTCCGCGAAACCGCATTCTATAACTACGCGGTGGCACGTATGGACGGCGGTCGCACGCCCTTCGGAAACTCAGTCGCTCTTCTTGAAAACTTCCTGAAAGAATATCCCGATTCCCGCTATAGCGCAGATGTCCAGCGCTACATCGTCAACGGCTACATGAGCGACAACGATTATGAAAACGCCCTCGAAGCCCTCGACAGAATGCCGAATCCATCACCGGAACTCCAGAAGACTAAACAGCGCGTTCTTCTCGTTCTCGGCTCACGAGAATACACGTCAGGAAAAATCACACAGGCAATCAATCATCTGACGCAAGCCAAAAACATGACATCAGGAGACCCGTCACTGTCCCGGCAATGCGACCTGTGGCTCGGAGACTGCTACTACTCAAGAGGCAGCTACGACGAAGCAGCAGCCTGCTACAAAAACTTCATCGCTTCGACACCGAAATCAGATTTCGGCAACCGCGCGCTTGCATACTATGACCTTGGTTACACCCGCTTCGATCAGGAGCGTTATTCCGACGCGCTCACAAACTTCCGCGACGCCATCTCCCTCCTGAAAGCCGACAACACCGGGCTGCCCGCCAATCTTCTTTCCGACAGCTATAACCGCATGGCCGATTGCAACTATTATCTTTCTGACTTCAACACAGCCGCTGAAAACTATGCGAAATCCTATGAGCTGAACCCGTCGGCCGGAGATTACGCGCTCTACCAGCTGGCCATTATGAAAGGTCTGCGCAAAGACTACTCAGGTAAAATCGGAGACATCGACATGCTTATAAGCCGTTTCCCGTCATCGGGACTCATCCCATCCGCCCTGCTTGAAAAAGCCGAAAGCCAGTCGGCCATCGGCGCGACAGACAAAGCCATTGCGACCTACAGGAAACTCGTAGAACAATATTCCAATACAGCTCCGGGACGAAACGGATACCTTCAGCTTGCCATAACATATATCAACCGCGGCGAACGCGGAAAAGGCATTGACACATATAAGAAAGTCATCACATCATTTCCCACGAGCGAGGAAGCGCGCATAGCCGCCGACGACCTCAAGCAGGTGTATGCAGCCGACGGCGACATATCATCGTTCGTTGCATTCATCAATTCCGTGCCCAACGCTCCGCGCTATGAGACTTCGGAACTTGAAAAACTCGCTTTTCAGGCTGCTGAAAACGACTATGTGAACTCAGGGTCTACCTCCAAACTCAATTCCTATATCAACGACTACCCGGCCGGGGCGGACCGTGCACACGCCCTCTACTATCTGGCAGACGCCGCATGGAATTCAGGAAATCCCGCAGAGGCTCAGGGCTATGCCGTTCAGGTGTTACAGAAACATCCTGACGCAAGTGTAGCCGAAGATGCAATGCTCATAAAAGCCGCAGCCGAAAGTTCGCTCGGCAAGACAGAGATTGCATATTCCACATACGAGGAACTTGAAAAACGCGCATCAGGGGCCAATATGCTCCGCGAAGCGCGCCTTGGACTCCTTCGGACCGCAGCCGATCTCGGTAAGGATGACGATGTGGTCGCAACCGCCGACAAGATTCTTGCTACCACAGCTGCCAACACCTCTACCAATACAAACGAGATAAGATTTATGCGAGGAATGGCCAACAATAATCTCGGCAACTACGACATAGCCTACAAAGACTGGAAAGAGCTTGCCGCCAATCCTTCTGACATCTTTGGAGCAAAAAGCGCATATTATCTCGGGAACTCCATGTTTGAACGCGGAATGCTGAAAGAAGCAGAGGAAGTTGCCGACAAATTGATTTCATCGGACACACCACACCAATACTGGCTTGCCAGAGGATTCATACTCTACAGTGACATCCTCCGTAAAGAAGGCAAAAAATTCGAAGCAGACGAATATCTTAAATCTCTCAAATCAAACTATCCCGGCACCGAGGCCGACATCTTCCAGATGATCGATACACGCCTCTGATATTAAATCCCAAGCATTAGTTCACCCCTACCCTACGCATCATCAACCATCATGAATAAAAAATTTGCATGTCTCGCCCTCGGGCTGACCATAATCTCAGCCGGTGCATCTGCTCAGGGTCTGCATAAAGAAATCAATGTCGACCAGAAAATCGACCCGATAAAACGCGATGCCTCACGCATCAACATCCTCCCCAGCCTTCAGCTGCCCGCTCTTTCGAATTCGCAGCTTCCATTCAGTGACCGCGTCGTAACATCCCGCCTGTCTGACTCCTCTCCAACTCTTGCCCCTCTGGCCTTTGGCGATAAGTTAAGCATCTCTCCCTACAGAGGCTATGTGAGCCTTGGACTGGGCGCGCCTAAATTCATCGCTGATTTTTCAGCAGGCTACCGCATCATCGATTCCGAAAGATCCCATCTCAACATCTGGAGTCAGTATTGCGGCGACATTTATTCATCGACCAACCTCGACGGCAACAGCAATACAACATGGAACGACCACTCGGCAACTATCGGTCTTGACCTTCATCAGAAAATCAGGCAGAATGCAGCGCTTACAGCCGGACTCAATTATGAATTCGGTCATCACACCGTCCCATATCTCGGATCAGACCATTTCGGCCAGAACACAAGCCGTGTCAATGCCGACATGGCATTCTCGTCAAAAAACTCAGGTCTCGATTTTGATGCCGCTATCCGCTACCGTCATTTCGGGTTCTATCACCTGAGCGACATCGAGTCTCTCCGACAAGATTTCGAGTCAAAAGTGACCCGCAAGACCGTCCGCCAGAACCTTTTTGGCGCTACATTAGGCGCATCGCTTCCCTTTAGCGAAAGCTCAGCCCTGAATCTCGACATTGATGCCGATTTTCTCTGTACAGGTCTACACGACAGACCGACATACCCGTACAGCTCGATTCAGAATCTTGCCATATCAGACAGCGAGACGACAGGCATTTTTGCTATAACTCCCTACTATTCACTCCAGTCTTCAACTGTCTCCGCCACAATAGGCGCAAAACTCAACATTTCGACCGGCAACGACAAGACCTTCCATGTCGCACCGGAAGTCGCATTCGCATGGACACCTTCGCAAGTGTTCGGTTTTGAGGCTAAACTCAAGGGCGGTTCATATATCAACCCTGTCAGCGAGCTTTATGACGTCTCTCCCTATCTCTCGCCATACATGGCTTATAGGCCATCGCATATTCCCTATGCGCTTGATGCCCGCATGAGCGTCGGGCCGTTTTTCGGAGCTTACCTTGAAATCTTCGGAGGCTATGCCAAGGCCAGCAACTGGCTGATGCCGGTATACTCCGAAAGTTATCCGGGCTACGGAATATTCGAAAACACAACCCTGACAGCATGGCATGCAGGTGCGGCAATCGGCTATGACTACCGTGACGTATTCTCAGTCCGCGCATCATACGAGACTGCGCCTAACGACTACGACCATTCACTCTATGAATGGCGCGACAGAGCCCGCCACGTGTTTAACGCCCAACTTGGAGTGCGGCCCTTCAAACCCTTGTCCGTGACTCTCGGCTGGGAATTCCGTGCAGGACGTCGCGTCTACGGATTTGTACCGAGCAACCCGGACGGACTTTTCGATATTTATCTCCCTGAAGCCGCTTCTCTTGGCTGCGTCTCCGACCTCTCGCTGGGCGCAACCTACACCTTTACCGAACGGTTCTCTGTGTTCGCCCGCGGAGGCAACCTGCTGAACCGCCGCTACCGCTATATCGGCATGCGCACCTCACAGGGCATCAACGGCATGATCGGAGCATCATTAAAATTCTAAAAACACACCTTGTCAATGAAAAAGCAAATCTGTCTTTTCCTCGCTCTTTCGATGCTGACCATCTCGGCAATGGCACGCACTGTTTACAGCGATTATTATAAAGACCTCCCTGTCGATGTCAAACCCGTCGAGGAATTTTCGATTCCGTCACGGACTGTCGACATCAGAGACTTCGGTGCAAAAGGCGACGGAATCACCCTCGCGACAGAAGCCATCCAGACTGCCATCGACCGATTGTCGGCCGATGGCGGCGGTCACATCGTATTCCCTCAGGGAATCTGGCTGACAGGGCCGTTCGAACTGAAAAGCAACATCGGCCTTCATCTCGAACGCAACTCGGTCATCTACTTCTCGCCAGACAAAGAGCTGTATGTCGACCCCAATCCGAAAGCCGGCCGAGTCCGCGCCTGCATCAGCGCACAGCGTGTCCGGAACATCGCCATAACCGGCGATGGCACGATAGACGGAAACGGCGCCCAATGGCGTCCAGTAAAACGCATGAAAGTAAGCGACGTCGAATGGCGACGGTTCAAGAACATGGGTGGAGTCGAACGTCAGGACGGCTCTCTGTGGTATCCTTGGGAACTGAAATCCGGCTATGCCGACATCGCTGATACCCCCGAAAAACAGGAAAAGAAGCGCAACGATATCTTCCGCATCAACAATTGCGAAAACATCCTTCTCTCCGGCGTGACATTTCAGAACGCCCCAAAGTTCCATGTCCATCCGTTCAACAGCCGAAACCTTATCATCGACGGGATAACCGTCAGGTGTCCTTGGAACGCACAGAACGGCGACGCAATCGACCTCAGCGACTGCCATCAGGCGCTGGTAGTCAACTGTATTGTTGACGCAGGCGATGACGGAATCTGCATGAAAAGCAGCGATTTCAAGAAAAATGCCCTTATCAACGGATGCGAGGACATACTGATCCAGGACAATACTGTCTATCATGCCCATGGCGGATTTGTCATCGGAAGTGAAGATGTCTGCGGAATGAACCGCATAGTCGTGCGCGACTGCACGTTCTCAGGCACCGACATAGGTCTCCGTTTCAAAAGCGGTGTCGGACGCGGCGGAAAAACCGGCGACATATACATATCCGGAATAATAATGACCGACATCCTGTCAGCTGCGATCTCATTCCAGTGCGACTATGCCGACAGGCCGGCCGGGTTCAAGGAATCGGACATCGTTACACCGAAAAAGATGGAAAAAATCCCTGAATTCACTGACATACACATTTCTGACGTAATATGCCGAGGAGCGACCACAGCAATTGCGGCTTCAGGGCTTCAGGGGCAAAACTGCGTCCACGACATCACCGTAACCGACTGCACGTTCGTCTATACCAAGACTGCCACCGACATCGACAGCTCGACAGCAGACGTAAAACTAACGAATGTAAAATTAATCAAAGACGAAAAGCGACAGTAAACTGCGGATAGGAATGAAATCTTCACTGTAATCCGCCCAAAGTTTTTCAGACACATTAAAAAACGGCATCTGAAAGATGTCCATTTTTAGAATTTCAGCACAGATTATGAAGTTCTACATTAAATGGAATACTTTCAGATGCCGTTTTTTATATCATCGCAAAATCTCTATCTAAATTAATTAAATTTAGTTAATACACGAATATTCTATAGCTTTATGCTACGAAAACAATAATATTTTTCATATTTCACGATATTTTTCTTAACAATTGTCACATTTTACAATTTTTTTCATACATTTGCACATCGAAGCATATCATCAATCATTATTCTAATTTCTGTCACTTTAACACCTTGAAGATGCTGTATCGTTTAATTGTCGGAAGCCTGCTTATAATGTGGCAGTTATTGTCGCCACCTACTGCAGATTCCAAAAATTATGAAGGAAAAGCGGATAAGTACCAGGCAGGAAGCCAGTATCTGGCATATCCTCGTCCGGCATACGGTATTCCTGAACTGACCAAGGCCCCCAAAGGCTACGTACCGTTCCACATGGAACACTATGGCCGTCATGGAAGCCGATGGCTTCTCAAGGATGCAGCCTACGATCTCCCGGTTGAAACCCTCGAAAAAGCAGCCGCATATGGAAAGCTGACTCCACGCGGTCAACAGCTACTGCAACAGCTCAGGGAAATCCGGACAGCTTCAAAGGGACGTGTAGGCGAACTTACCCCACTCGGTCATCGCCAGCATCGTGAAATAGCGCGACGGATGACTGAAAACTTTCCCGAAATCTTCGTGCCCGGCACACATGTCGACGCTAAATCAACAGTCGTCATCCGCTGTATCCTGTCAATGGCAAACGAAATCGCGGAACTACAGAAAATATGCCCTGAACTCATTGTCACCTGCGACGCATCACGGACAACTCAGAAAATCCTCGCATACAACAGCACTGACACCGTAGCAAAGAAACTTGCCCGGAAAGCCGACCACTTTGCAGATGAATACGCTGCAAAACGAGCCGATCACTCGGCATTCATCTCAAAGGTGTTCAACGACCCGAAATTCGTGGCCGACAGCCTTGACGAGAAAAAACTGTTTGAGGACGTTTTCGACATAACAGTCAATGCGCAGAGCCATGATGACCAACCCGACCTATATGACCTCTTCACTGACGAGGAACTACAGAATGAATGGCTATCCCACAACGCATCGTGGTACATCACCGCCGGCAACACATCGCTAACCGGCAACCGTGTTCCCTACAATCAGCGTGTACTCCTGCGCAACTTCATCGAATCGGCCGACACCGCTATGGTCTCACCCCGGCTGAGCGCCAACCTCCGCTTCGGACACGAGTCAATCGTACTCCCCCTTACAATCCTGATGGAACTCAACGACAGCGCAGTCGACCTCACCGACCTTGAGACACTTGCATCGCAATGGCGCAACTACGACATCTTCCCTATGGGTAGCAATATCCAGATGATATTCTACCGTCCGGAAAAGAAACCTAAATACACTCCCGACGAAATCCTCGTCAAAGTCATGCTCAACGAGGATGAAGTCACCCTCCCGGTCAAGCCGGTCAGCGGCCCATATTATAAATGGAAAGACCTGCGCGACTACTACATGTCGAAGCTCGACGGATTCTCAACCAAATTCAAGGAATAATCCCACACAATCATAACCCAATCATTATTATCATTATGACAAACGGAGTTTTAACTATCATTAACAAATCGGGGGGATAAAATCCTTCGCCCGACCTCTGCTCCTTATTGTCTGCGCACTTTGGGCAATCAGCGCACTGGCGCAGACCCGTAACATAACGGGTACTGTAACCGACGATTCCGGCGATCCAATGCCGGGAGTGTCTGTGCTCATCAAAGGCACATCAACCGGCATGGCAACTGACATCGACGGAAAATACTCGATCAAGGCTTCGAAAGGTTCCGTCATCGAGTTCTCCTACATCGGCTACATAACTCAGAGCATCACCGTAGGCGAACGCTCCGTAATCAACATCACAATGAAGGAAGACATCAAGGCTCTTGACGAAGTCGTCGTAGTCGCCTATGGTACTGCTTCCAAGGAATCACTCACCGGCTCGGTTGCCGTCATAAGCGACAAAGACATCCAGCGTCGTCCCGTCACCTCCGTGACCTCAGCTCTCGAAGGTATGGCACCCGGTGTACAAGTCAATGGTTCAACCGGCACACCCGGTTCATCACCTTCAATACTCATACGTGGCATCAACTCAATCAACGGTACTACTTCTCCACTCTACGTAGTCGACGGTATCGTGTGGAGCGGTGAGTACAACGATATCAACCCAAACGATGTCGAAAGCATCTCGGTGCTTAAGGACGCGGCCTCCTGCGCGCTCTACGGAGCAAAGGGTGCCAACGGTGTTGTCCTCATCACCACCAAGAAAGCCAAAAACGCCGGTAACGTCGAAGTGACAGCAAAAATCCGTCAGGGTATATATCAGCGTGCACTTCCCGAATATCGTCGTCTCGGCTACAACCGCTGGAACGAGGCTATGCTACAGGCCATCTCAAACGGCAAGGTTACTTCAGCCCCTGATAAATACACCTACGAGTCAGCCATGGAGGAAACCATCGGCAACTTCTTCTCTGAAGCCGGTGTGCTCAATCTTTACGGCACTGGAACTGACGGAAGCGTGACCGACGGTGGCGAGAAAGTCTTTGACGAAAATGGAAATGTCATTCTCAACCCCCTCTCCTGCTATAACGACACCGACTGGTGGGATGCCATATCACGCAACGGCCACCGTCAGGAATATAACATCAGTGCATCCGGAGCCACCGAAAAGTTTAGTGCTTACGCCTCACTCGGCTATGTCAAGGAAAAAGGTTACCTCCTAAAGACCGACTTCGAGCGCTGGAACGCCCGCCTCAACACTGAGTTCCGTCCCACAAAATATCTCAAAGTAGGTGTAGGTCTCACAGCTTCTGAAATTGAATCGAACCAGCCCCAGTTTGACTCCGACAATCTTTCGTCAACTTCAAACGCCATGTCATACCAAGGACTCGCACCCGGTCTCCCATACTATGCCCATGACTGGGCTACCGGCGAAGTGCTCCGCGATGAAAACGGCAATCCTATCTGGAACACAATGGACGGCTATTCAGCTTTCACCAGCAACAAGGCTTATATCCTCCGCGCCAACTCCGAGGACTACGAACGTATCTCGGTTGACGGAAACGCTTTCGCTACTATCTACCTTCCTTATAACTTCGAGGTAACCGTGCGTGGCACCATGAACCGTTACCGTCAGGAAGACACAAGCTATAACAGCCCTCTTATCGGCTCGGCACAGGGTTTCGGACGTCTTACCAAATACTTCTACAAGCGTGAGACCACCAACCTCCAGCAGTACATCACATGGTCACACGACTATGGCGCACACCACATCGACGCCATGCTCAACCATGAAAGCTACAGCCGCTACTACACCTATAGCTATGTCAAGAACAAAAACCAGCTTTTCCCCGACAACTACTATCTGACAAACTTCACCGAGAACGAAGGAACCGGTGCTCACGCCTACCGCTACCGCACCGAGACATTCATGGGCCGTGCGCGCTACAACTGGAACAACCAGTACTTCTTAGAGGCAAGCATATCTCGCGACGCATCAAGCAAGTTCTCAAAGGACAACCGTTGGGGCACATTCTGGAGCGTAGGCGCAAGCTGGATCATCAGCAAGGAGAAATTCCTTAAGGACGTTGAATGGATCAGCAATCTCAAGCTCCGTGCAGCCTATGGTACTGCCGGTAACGACTACACCAGCAACTACTACCCGACCTACGACCTGTGGTCAAAATACAGCCATACACTCGACGGAAATCCTTCGGTATTCCCCTCCACACTTGGCAACAAGAACATCCGCTGGGAGTCGACCAAGACTCTTGACCTCGCCCTCGAAGGCTATTTCTTCAACAGCCGTCTCAACGCTTCTGTCGGTTTCTTCTCACGCGTGAACGCCGATCTTCTCTTCAATGTTCCCCAAACTCCGTCAAACGGCACCGACGGCGAAGGTTCTTCAATGTCACAGTGGCAGAACATCGGCAACATGAGAAACAACGGATGGGAAATCATGGTCAGCGGAGAAATCATACGCTCCAAGGATTTCACATGGTCAGCTCATGCCGACGCAACATTCATCAGAAACAAAATCACCAAACTCCCCGCAGGCAACCTCTGGAACTCACCCCGTGCACTCGTCGAAGGCAAGAGCCGCTATGAATATTATACTTACAAATGGGCAGGCGTCGACATGCTGACAGGACAGTCTCTCTATGAAATCAATCAGGATTCACATCAGTTCGAGACTGACTTAGACGAAAATGGGAAAAGCACAGGCGTATGGAGATTCGATCAGAGCAAATGGGACTCAAACCTTGAAAATGCAAAAGCCGGTGACGCTTTAGTCAAGATAGGCGACAGATACTACACAACCAGCACCTCGTTCGCATCCAAGCATTTCCGTGGCACTTCGCTCCCGACTGTCTACGGTTCATTCGGCACCAACCTCAACTGGAAAGGTCTCTCTCTCAGCGCCCTCTTCACCTATCGCCTCGGTGGCAAGACTCTCAATACAGTCTACAGCGGCATGCTCAGCCCCAGCGCCGGCAAATCGCTCCATGAAGATGCAATCAGCAATACATGGCAGCCGGAGATGGCTACCGGCATCGGAGAAAACGACGCAAACCGCATCAACCGTGGTATCCGTCCGCAGATCAACACCATCAATGCCAACAACAACAACGCGACCAGCGACCGCTTCCTCGTCTCAAGCAGCTATCTCGCGTTCAAGAACCTCAACATCACCTACGACATTCCACGCAAGTGGGTGGCACCGCTCAGCCTCCGTGGTCTCAGCGCAGGTCTCTCTATCGACAACGTGAAGCTCTTCACCAAAATGCAAGGCATGAACCCCACTTACAACAACAGTGGTGGTCAGGGCGACTACTTCGTTCCATCACGCGTATATTCTTTCGAGATTACAGCTCGTTTCTAAACCCCACTCAAATAAAACAGATATAAAGTATGAAAAATAGATATATTATCGGTGGTCTGGCAGTGGCACTGATGACACCGGCATTAGTTTCATGCGGCGACGACTTCCTCAGCGAGGAACCTATAACAAATATCTCCTCTGTGACCGTGAATACTTCCGAGGAGGGAGCCAACGCGGCTGTAACCGGTCTTGTACGCCAGATGCAGCGTCAGTTCACCGACCTGAAGAACGGCAACCTCAACGCTTCAGGCGAAACATTCTTTGCCAATATCTACGGAGAGGCCCTCGGTCCTGACAACAACGTGGGAGAGGCTACAAACTATATGCGTACAGGCATCAAGCCTGCCAACTTCCGTTACGCGACAGGTTGGTGGCCATCATGGATGTATAAATACTGCTATTCCATAATCGGCTCGGCAAATTCCATCCTGACCAATCTTTCTGAAGATCCGACCAACGACAACGAGCTTTGGCTGAAAGCCTCCGCCCTTACCATGCGTGCCCACGCCTACACCCGCCTCATGCAAGTCTATGCTCCACGCTGGATCGACTCGAACAACGGAGAGAAACATTGCATCGTTTTACGCATCAAATCAGGCGAACCCAACGAAAAACAGTTCAACACCTGCAACGAGGTGTATGACCAACTCTACAAGGATCTCAACGATGCAATCGCCTACTTCGAGAAATCTTCCAAGAAACGCGGCAACCAGCTCTTCTTTGTCGACGAGAATGTGGCACGTGGAATCTACGCACGTCTCGCCCTACTGAAAGATGACTATCAGACTGCCCAGAAGATGGCTCACGACGCACGTCAGGACTACACCATCATGTCGGAAAAAGATTATCTGTCGGGCTTCTCCACCCAAAACGACGAATGGATGTGGGCCCCCGCCATGGATCCTTTAGGTATATATTACTGGGGCTTCGGTGCTCACTACGCATGCAACGGACATTATGTCAAGAGCTGGGGCTACTCCAGTTCGATGCAGTATTCGCTCTACAAGCACTTCAGCGAGACTGACGTCCGCTCTCAGCTCTACTTCGGACCTCTCTGCGTAAAGCACGCTCCTGAAATAGCGGCCAAATATGGTGTCACCGAAGAAGACTTCTTTAATCCCAACAACTATTCTAATCAGACATACGGCATCTCGATCACCGGCTCTGGCTCAAGCCCCAAAGGCAAGAACAAGGCTATGTGGGATTTTATAAAGGAATACGGCAAACGTTTCGCATCACTGCGTCCCGAGGATATCAAGGGAATCTACCTCACCAACAGCAAGGGTCTCTCAATCGGTGTCCAGTACAAGTTCCAAGGTCTTCCTGACGGCTATACTTCATGCTGGCCTCCCTACATGCGTGCCGGTGAAATGCTTCTCATCGAAGCAGAGGCTGCCTACCACAACAGTGACTACAGCACAACCGTAAGCTGTCTGACAGAGCTAATGGCCAAACGCGACCCCAACTACACAATCCCTGCCACATCAGGAGAGGCGCTTCTTGACGAAGTGAAACTCCAGCGCCGTCTCGAGCTCTGGGGCGAAGGCTTCAACTGGTTTGACTACAAACGCTGGAACGAGGTAATCGAATACAAAGCCTTTGACAAAAACAATATCGAGAACATGGGCAGCTATCCGACTACCGTTGCTGCCACATATCAGCCCGACTTCATGAACGGCTGGCGAGCAGCAATACCTCAGGCCGAATTCACCTATAACACGATGGCCGATCCAACCCTCGTAGGTCAATAATCTACCCGGGCCGATAACGGCTTCAGCACTACAGTGGCTGTGTCATCTCATAATATGGCACAGCCACTTTTTTGCACTATTTTAACAGCTTAAGCCTAAGAAAATATTTAAACCAGCATAAATTACACCCCTTTTAGCATTATTTTGATATTAATTTCGTAATTTTGCAGACATTTTATAATTTCATAATTTATTACACATACAAAACAGTTAGATGAACAATGATCAGATAAAGGTGATATTTGCCGAAGAGGAGCATACGAAGTATGCCGAGCAGATCGTCACCCTCATCTATGAATCAGCCCTTCAGCGCGGAACGGGAATCGCCCGGCGCACACCGGAATACATCGCCCAGAAAATCCGCGGGGGAAAGGCTGTCGTCGCTCTCTGTGATGACCGTCTCATCGGCTTCAGTTACATTGAGAGCTGGGAACATGGTGATTATGTGGCCACTTCCGGCCTTATCGTGGACCCGGAATTCCGACGATTGGGGCTCGCCGCACGTATTAAAGCCAAAACATTCGAGCTTGCGCGTCTGCGTTTCCCCTTTGCCAAACTGTTCAGTATCACGACATCACTCCCGGTGATGAAGCTCAATTCCCAGATGGGCTACAAACCGGTGACTTTTTCAGAACTTACTGACGACGAGGAATTTTGGGCCGGTTGCAAGGGCTGTGTCAACTACGACATTCTCCAGCGCAACAACCGACGCATGTGCTTGTGCACAGGAATGCTCTACGACCCTAAAGCGAAACTTGAACGCCCTCGAAGCGCGCCCCCTACATGATGTGGGCCCACAACCGTATCAAAAAACTCCTTCATCTTAAATAGTGTCTGAGCCACGCAGTCAGAAGGACACACCCGACTCACGTTTCAATCACCCCGTCCTCTGAACCATTTGCCCGGCTCCGGCCTTTAGAATTTACACTAAAAAACATCAGTAATAATGGAAAAGAAGAAAAAAGTCGTTCTCGCCTTCAGTGGCGGTCTTGACACATCATTTGCAGCAAAATATCTGTCCGAAGACCTCGGCTATGAAGTACACACCGCCATCGCCAACACCGGCGGCTTCACACCCGAAGAGTTAAAGGCTATTGAAGAAAAAGCACTCCGCCTCGGAGCTGCCTCACATGCCTCACTCGACATCACAGGTGAATATTACGACAAGAGCATAAAATATATGATTGCGGGCAATGTGCTCCGCAACGGAACTTATCCCATCTCCGTATCGTCAGAACGTATTTTCCAAGCCATCGCCATCATCGAATATGCAAAGAAAATCGGGGCTGACGCAGTGGCTCACGGATCGACCGGTGCCGGAAACGATCAGGTGCGCTTTGACCTCACGTTCCAGATTCTCGCCCCTGAAATCGAAATCATCACCCCGACACGCGACATGACCCTTACACGCGAATATGAAATAGACTATCTGAAGAAACACGGCATCGAAGCCGACTTCAAGAAGATGGAATATTCAATCAACAAAGGTCTCTGGGGAACAAGCATCGGAGGAAAGGAAACCCTCCACTCCGAGCAGACTCTCCCCGAAAGCGCATATCCGAGTCAGGTGACAGAACACGGCGAGGAGAAAATGACAATCGGCTTTGAGAAAGGCGAGATTGTCAGCGTCAACGGCAAGCGCTACGACAACAAGGTCGATGCCATCCGCGAAGTCGAACGTCTCGGCTCACGCTACGGCATAGGCCGCGACATGCACATCGGCGACACCATCATCGGCATCAAAGGCCGCGTAGGCTTCGAGGCCGCGGGCCCGATCCTCATCATCGCCGCCCACAAGATGCTTGAAAAGCATACGCTGACAAAATGGCAGCAATACTGGAAAGACCAGATCGGCACATGGTACGGCATGTTCCTCCACGAGTCGCAGTATCTCGAACCTGTGATGCGCGACATGGAGGCATTCCTCGAAAGCTCTCAGGCAAATGTGACCGGAACAGTCGAAGTCACACTCCGCCCCTACTCCTACACACTCGTCGGTGTCGACTCTCCATTCGACCTCATGAAGACCGACTTCGGTGAATACGGAGAGGTCAACAAGGCTTGGAGCGCCGACGACGTGAAGGGCTTCACCAAGATTCTCGGCAATCAGATGAAGATTTACCACAACGTGCAGAAGCGCAACGGCAAGGAGTAAGCGAGAAATGGCAAAAGTAGGTATCATCGGAGGCGCCGGCTACACAGCCGGCGAACTCCTCCGTCTCCTTATCAATCATCCGGAGGCGGAAATAGTGTTTGTCCATTCGTCGAGCAACGCCGGAAAACCTGTAAGCGAAATCCACGAAGGACTTATCGGCGACACCGACCTGCGGTTTGCCGAGACCTTTGACCTATCGGCAATCGATGTGCTTTTCCTGTGTCAGGGTCACGGATTCAGCCGGAAGTTCTGGGAAGAAAACGAGATGCCCGCAAATCTGAAAATCGTAGACCTCGCACAAGACTATCGCGATGAAAGCTGCGGATATATCTACGGTCTTCCCGAAGCCAAGCGCGAAACCATCCGCAAAGCCGCCAAGGTAGCCAATCCGGGATGCTTCGCAACAGCCCTCCAGCTCGCACTTCTTCCGCTGGCAGCCGCCGGAAAACTTGACAGCGAGGTCCACGTGACCGCCGTCACCGGCTCGACCGGCGCAGGCGTAAAGCCCGGCGCAACCACCCACTTCAGCTGGCGCAACGACAATCTGTCGGTCTACAAGGCATTCGGCCACCAGCATCTCGCCGAAATCCGCCAGACGCTCTCACAGCTCCAACCCGACTTCAATGCAGAGATAAGCTTCGTGCCGGTTCGCGGTGACTTTCCACGTGGCATCTTCGCCATGAGCTACATTGACACCGACCTCTCCATCGATGAAGCCACAGCCATCTACAAAAATTTCTATGCCGACGCGCCATTCACCCACGTGTCTGACCGCCCCATAGACTTAAAGCAGGTAGTAAACACCAACAAGGCTGTCATATCGCTCGAAAAACACGGCAGAAAACTGCTCATACTTTCGGCTATCGACAACCTGCTCAAAGGAGCATCCGGCCAGGCCGTGCAGAACTTCAATCTCATCTGCGGATTTCCCGAAGACATGGGTCTCCGTCTAAAGCCATCGGCATTTTAGCAGCAAGCCTGTGGGCTTATCGCAAGGATTAAGAAAAAGTATTAAGAATTAAGTACTAAGTATCAGCTACTTCATACTTAATACTTCATACTTGATACTTGGTACTTAATCCGTAGCTTTTTATACTTAATACTTTAAAAATGAAGCTCTTCGACGTATATTCCTTATATGACATAGAACCTGTCCGCGGACTCGGCAATCACGTCTACACCGCTGACGGTACTGAATATCTTGACCTCTACGGAGGCCATGCAGTGATTTCGATAGGTCACGCCCACCACACCTATGTGACAGCAATCGCCGAACAGGTGTCGAAACTCGGATTCTACTCTAATTCCGTCCAGAATTCACTCCAGCAGAAGCTGGCAGACCGTCTTGGCCGACTGTCCGGCTACAATGACTATGCCCTCTTCCTCTGCAATTCAGGAGCTGAGGCAAATGAAAACGCGATGAAGCTTGCATCGTTCCACACGGGCAAGAGCAAGATTCTCGCCTTCGACAAAGCTTTCCACGGACGCACATCGGGCGCAGTGGCAGCCACAGACAATCCTAAAATTCAAGCACCCTTCAACTCGACCGACAACGTTGAGTTTGCCCCTCTCAATGACATCGAAGCAGTCGAAGCCAAACTGTCGACAGGCGAATTCGCGGCAGTAATCATCGAGGGTATTCAGGGAGTTGCCGGAATACGGATGGTCGATGACAAATTCTTGCAGGAACTGCGCAAACTCTGTAGCAAATATGGGGTTCTACTGATTCTTGACGAAATCCAGTCGGGCTACGGACGCACGGGCCGCTTCTTCGCCCATCAATACACCGGCGTGCGACCCGACATAATCACCTGTGCCAAGGGCATAGCCAACGGATTCCCGATGGGAGCAGTCCTCATCGCTCCCCACATCAAGCCGGTCAAAGGAATGCTCGGCACAACCTTCGGAGGCAACCATCTTGCCTGCGCCGCCGCAATAGCCGTGCTCGATGTAATGGAGACAGAAAACATGATTGCCAATGCAGCCGCAGTCGGAGAATATCTTCTTGAGGAACTCCACCATCTCGCAGCCACAAATCCCGAAATAACCGAAGTCCGTGGCCGGGGACTGATGATAGGCATCGAAATCAAGGGCTCGGCATCGCAACTCCGCAAAAAACTACTTTTCGACAAGCACATCTTCACAGGTGGCGCGGGCGAACACACCGTACGCCTTCTTCCGCCGCTCTCGCTTCCACGTTCCCACGCCAAGCGATTCATCGAATCCTTCAAGGAAGTTCTTGCAGAAGGGCAGGAATAATCACATACAGACAGTAATTCTCTTCTTAAACCAAATTTTCTCCTAAATCATAATATGCGTAATTTCACCAACGTAAAAGATATCGGTTCTCTTGATCTCGCAGTCAAAGAGGCCCTTGAAGTCAAGGCCAACCGTTTTGCCTATCAGCATCTCGGCAAAAACAAGACCTTGATGATGATTTTTTTCAACTCCAGCCTTCGCACACGTCTCAGCACCCAGAAAGCAGCCATGAATCTTGGCATGAATGTCATCGTTCTCGACGTAAATCAGGGTGCATGGAAGCTTGAGACCGAACGCGGTGTCATAATGGACGGCGACAAGGCCGAACATCTCCTTGAAGCAATCCCGGTCATGGGTTCATATTGCGACGTAATCGGAGTCCGTGCGTTTGCCGGACTCAAAAACAAGGCCGAGGACTACGAAGAGCGCGTCATAAACCAGTTCATCAAATACTCAGGCCGTCCCGTGTTCAGCATGGAAGCAGCCACCCGTCATCCGCTCCAGAGTTTCGCCGACCTCATCACCATCGAGGAATTCAAGACCAAGGAGCGACCCAAAGTTGTCATGACATGGGCACCTCATCCCTCCGCACTTCCTCAGGCTGTGCCCAATTCATTTGCCGAGTGGATGAACGCAACCGACTATGAATTTGTCATCACTCATCCCCACGGCTACGAGCTCGCACCCGAATTCGTAGGCAATGCACGTGTCGAATACGACCAGCGCAAAGCCCTCGAAGGCGCTGATTTCGTCTATGCGAAAAACTGGAGTGCCTTCGCCGACCCCAACTATGGCAAAATCCTCTCTAAAGACCGCGCTTGGACAGTCGACACAGAAAAAATGGCTCTGACCGACAACGCATTCTTCATGCACTGTCTGCCTGTGCGCCGCAACATGATTGTGACCGACGACGTAATCGAATCGGAACGCAGCATTGTCATCCCTGAAGCCGCCAACCGCGAGATTTCCGCACAGGTCGTGCTCAAACGCATACTCGAAAGCCTTTGATTGCCCTCTGATCGACATGGAAACTATCAAGGTTATAAAAATAGGGGGCAACGTCGTGGATAACCCCGACGCACTCGCCCGTTTCGTCAACGATTTTGTAAAACTGCCCGGCAAAAAGATACTGGTTCACGGAGGTGGCAAAGAGGCCACGCGCATGAGCGCACGACTCGACATCCCCACCACCATGATTGAAGGACGCCGCGTCACCACCCGCGAAACCCTTGACGTTGTGACTATGGTCTACGCTGGTCTTGTCAACAAGCGCATAGTCTCAATGCTTCAGGCTGCGGGATGTAATGCCATCGGTCTTACAGGTGCCGACGGCAACGCCATCACAGCCACACGTCGCAAACCGAAACCGATTGACTACGGTTTTGTAGGCGACATAAAGCCTGAAGGGGTCAATTCATCCCTCATCGCATCCCTACTCGAAGCCGGTATCACACCCGTCTACTGCGCGATTACCCACGACGGCAACGGCACTCTGCTCAACTGCAATGCTGACACAATCGCATCGTCAGTGGCAATCGGCGCATCAAGAGTAGCTCCAGCCGAACTTATCTTCTGTTTCGAGCAACCGGGAGTGATGGAAGATCTTGACAGACCCGATTCGCTAATCAGCCTGATCACTCCTGACATCTACTCCGACCTGCGGGCAAGAAATATTGTCAACAAAGGCATGATTCCCAAAATTGACAATGCCTTCGCAGCCATTGATGCCGGAGTAAGCAGTGTCACCATAAAGCACTCTGACGCTCTCACCACCGACCGTGGTACTGTAATCAGAAAATAACTCATGTAACGATGAACCATCCCGAAGCAATAAGCCTTCTGTCAGAACTGATAGCGACCCCCTCCCTTTCCCGTCAAGAGGAAGGGACGGCTGCTATTATATACGACCGGCTACAATGCAGGGGCGCTTCGCCAATGCGCTTCCGAAACAACGTCTATGCGCTGTCGGACGGCTTTGACCGCTCACGCCCTACACTTCTGCTCAACTCCCACCACGACACAGTGAAGCCTGCGGCCACATACACCCGCGACCCGTTCACACCGTCGATTGAAGGTGACAGGCTCTACGGCCTCGGGAGCAACGATGCCGGTGCATCGGCGGTGGCACTTACGGAAGTATTCATCGAATTGCGTAAAGCCTCCCTGCCGTTCAACCTGCTTCTGGCGATTACCGCAGAGGAAGAAGTCGGAGGCGAAAACGGCATGCGGGCTTTCCTTCCTCATATCCAAGAGCAAGGCATCACGGTCAGCTGTGCTATTGTCGGAGAACCGACAGGCATGCAGGGGGCTATTGCCGAACGCGGTCTCGTCGTGCTTGACTGTGAGACACAAGGCGTGACAGGCCATGCGGCTCGTGGCGAAGGAATCAATGCCATTTACCGCGCAATGTCTGACATCGGACACCTGCGCGATTTCCGCTTCCCGAAAGAGTCGGAAATACTCGGGCCGATAAGTGTCAACATCACTCAGATCAATGCCGGCTGGCAACACAACGCAATCCCCGACAAATGCAATTGGGTGGTCGACATCCGTACGACCGATGCCTTCAGCAATGAAGAGACCGTTGGACTATTGCGCGAAACGGTCGAATACTCGACACTCACACCGCGCTCGACACGCGTACGGGCATCGGTCATCGACAAAAGCCATCCACTTGTCAAGGCAGCGACAGAACTCGGATGTGAGACCTTCGTCTCACCGACAACAAGTGATATGTCGCTCATGTACGACTTCCCGTCTCTCAAAATCGGACCGGGCCAGTCTTCGCGAAGCCATTCCGCCGATGAGTTCGTGCTGATTTCCGAAATAGATGCTGCGATACCACTCTACCGTCGCCTTATAGAATCGTTATCTTTATAAAAACAAAACATTCCACATACATTATAATATGAAACTTTGGAGCAAGGGATTCGAACCCGATAAAATGATTGAGGAGTTCACCGTCGGCAACGACCGCGAACTCGACCTCCGTCTGGCACGCTATGATGTCCAAGGCTCTATGGCCCATATCAAGATGCTCGAAAGCATCGGACTCCTGACAGCCGACGAACTTGAAGTGCTGCTCAAAGCTCTCGGGGAGATCGCTGAGGTCATCGAGCGCGGTGAGTTCACTATCGAACCCGGAGTTGAGGATGTCCACTCCCAAGTCGAATTCATGCTTACCGCCAAGTTAGGTGATATAGGGAAAAAAATTCATTCCGGACGCTCACGCAACGATCAGGTGCTGGTCGACCTCAAACTCTTTATGCGCGACGAGCTAAAACACCTTGCCGAAGCCGTCAAAAGACTCTTCGACCGTCTGCAGTCGCTCAGCGAAGAGTATAAAGATGTGCTCATGCCGGGCTACACCCACCTCCAGGTGGCAATGCCATCGTCATTCGGCTTATGGTTCGGTGCGTATGCGGAATCGCTTGTCGATGACATGCAGATGCTCGTCGCAGCCTATAATGTCGCAAACCAGAACCCCCTCGGTTCGGCAGCGGGATATGGTTCGTCGTTCCCGCTCGACCGCGAAATGACCACCCGTCTGCTCGGCTTCGAGACTCTTCACTACAACGTGGTTGCAGCCCAGATGTCGCGCGGCAAAACCGAACGTGCGGCATCGATGGCAATCAGCGCCATCGCCTCGACCCTCGGACATCTGGCAATGGATGTGTGCATGTGGATGTGTCAGAACTTCGGTTTCATCTCGTTCCCCGACGAACTCACCACGGGATCGTCAATAATGCCTCACAAGAAGAATCCTGATGTATTCGAAATCATGCGCGGAAAATGCAACCGTCTGCAGTCAATCCAGAATGAAATCGCACTGCTCACCGCAAATCTTCCACTCGGATATAACCGAGATCTTCAATTGCTAAAGGATATCATCTTCCCAGCCACGACCGAGATGACAGCATGCCTTGACATGGCTGATTTCATGCTCCGTCACATACGTGTGAAACGCGACATTATCGAGGACCCGCGCTATGACTATCTCTTTACCGTCGAGGAAGTGAACAGGCTCGTCCTATCGGGAATGCCATTCCGCGAGGCGTACAAGAAAGTCGGACTGGAAGTGCAGAACGGTACATACAAACCCGTGCGCGATGTCCATCATACACATGTAGGGTCGATCAATAACCTGTGTACTGCTGAAATAGCACTCAAATTCCAGAAGCTCTACGACAAGGTTGCCGGATAAATACAACTCCTGTGTCAAAAACTTTGACTCCAAGGATTTGTTTTTTACAAAAAGTCTGTATTTTTGCCAATCGAAAATCTAACCGCATAAATCATTATTTCCTATGCTAAACAATAAAGTTCAGGATGCCATCAACGCTCAGATCAACGCTGAGTTCTGGAGCGCATATCTCTATCTCTCTATGGCTCTTCATTTCGAAGCCGAAGGTATGCCCGGTGTAGCCAACTGGTTTAAAATTCAATTTCAGGAAGAACAGGCTCATGCCACAATCTTCATGAACTACGTCAACCAGCGCGGTGGCCGTGTAGTGCTCAAGCCGATTGATGCCGTTCCCTCAACATGGGCATCGCCTCTCGAAGCATTCAAGGCCACACTTGAACATGAAAAGAAAGTAACCTCCCTCATCAATGAGCTCTATTCACTCGCCGAAGCGGAAAAAGACTATGCTACACGCGACCGTCTTAACTGGTTCGTGAGCGAACAGGTTGAAGAGGAAGACAATTGCCGTACACTCATTGACAAATTCTCTCTTATCGGTGACAATGGCATGGGTCTCTACATGCTTGATCAGGAGCTTGGAAGCCGCACATACAACGCACCGGCTCCCCTTGCTGAATAAGGATAATAAAGTCCATACATACAAAATCACCTCGCAGGTTGTCTGCGAGGTGATTTTGTATGTATGGACTTTATATGTCAGCCTTTAAGTGCTGCGATAGTAGCCTCTATTGACTCTATTTTTGAGGTCGCGTCGGCAAGCTTCTTACGTTCGCCATCAACGACGGCAGCCGGAGCATTATTGACGAAGCGCTCGTTTGAAAGCTTCTTTTCGACCGAGGTACGGAATCCTCGAAGATAATCAAGTTCCTTGGTCAGCTTCGCAATCTCGGCCTCAACATCCATATTATTAAGCAACGGAATGTTGAATTCTGTCGTACCCACAAGGAATGAGGCAGCTGCCGGGTCTTTCTCTGTCACGGTTTCTATGCCGGAAAGATTACCGAGTTTAACAGCCACAGCCTCCATCGGGATTGAAGCTCCTATAACATTGAGCTGAAGAGCATCGCGCGAAGGAATGTTACGCTGCGCACGGACTCCGCGGACTCCGTTTATGACTTCCTTGACCATCTCCATTTCCGAAAGAATCTTCTCATCTATGACTCCGGCGACAGGCATAGAGGCATACATGATGGACTCACCTTCACGGCGGTCACCGAGATGCTGCCACAATTCTTCTGTGATGAAAGGCATGTAGGGATGCAGCAGACGCAGAAGCGAATCGAAGAAGCCGATTGTAGCCTCATAGCCGGCACGGTCGATGGGCTTCTGATAGTCAGGCTTAACCATTTCGAGATACCATGACGAGAATTCGTCGCGGAAAAGACGATATGTAGTCATCAGCGCCTCCGAGATGCGGAACTTGTCAAACGAGTCGTTGATTTCAGCCACGGCAGCGGAAAGTTTCGAATTAAACCATTCAACGGCCTTACGAGAGCTTTCAGGTTGTTCGATGCTGTCGTCGACCTCCCACCCCTTGACGAGACGGAAAGCGTTCCAGATTTTGTTGCAGAAGTTACGTCCGTTCTCACAGAGTTTCTTGTCAAAGAATATATCGTTGCCGGCAGGGGCTGAAAGCATTATGCCCATGCGGACACCGTCAGCGCCATAGTCAGCGATAAGTTCGAGCGGGTCGGGTGAATTGCCGAACTGCTTCGACATCTTGCGGCCGATTTCGTCGCGGACAATACCCGTGAAGTATACATTGTTGAACGGCTGCTTGCCCAAAAACTCATATCCGGCCATAATCATTCGTGCCACCCAGAAGAAGATGATATCCGGTCCTGTCACGAGATCCGCTGTCGGATAATAGTATTTGATTTCCTCATTGTCAGGTTCGAGCACTCCGTTGAACAATGAGATCGGCCATAGCCATGAAGAGAACCAAGTGTCGAGACAGTCCTCATCCTGACGGAGATCTGCGGCCGTGAGCACCGAATCCTTCTCGCGGGCAAGCGAAAGAGCCTCATCGGCAGTCTCGGCCACGACAAACGACCCGTCGGGGAGATACCATGCAGGTACGCGGTGCCCCCACCAGAGCTGACGAGAGATACACCAGTCACGGATGTCTGTAAGCCAGCGGTCGTATGTGGTCTTGAACTTGTCAGGCACAAATTTGATTACGCCTTCGTCGACAGCCTTCAGTGCAGGTTCTGCAAGCGATTCCATCTTCAGGAACCACTGGTCGCTCAGTCGAGGTTCGGTCGCAGTGTCAGGGTTACGCTCCGAATAGCCAACCTTATTTTCATATTCCTCTATTTTCTCGATGAGGCCGGCCTCAGCCAGATCCTTTGCAATCTGCTCGCGTACGGCGAAACGGTCCATGCCGACATACATTCCGGCTGCTTCGCTGACGGTAGCGTCATCATTGAAAATATCGATGGTCTCAAGGCCGTGTTTCTCGCCGAGCATGTTGTCATTCATGTCGTGGGCGGGAGTGACTTTCAGACAGCCTGTACCGAAATCAATCTCGACATAATCATCCTCAATCACGGAGATTTCGCGATTGACAAGGGCACAATCACTTTCTTACCGCGCAGATGCTGGTTCTTCGGGTCATTAGGATTGATACACATTGCCGTGTCACCCATTATAGTCTCGGGACGAGTCGTCGCTACAACCGCATAACCGTCTTCGCCGACTATTCTGTAGCGAAGATAGTAGAGTTTGGAATGCTCTTCCTTGTATATCACTTCGATGTCAGAAAGGGCTGTCTTGGCTTTGGGATCCCAGTTAACCATGCGCTTGCCACGGTAGATGAGCCCCTTGCGATAGAGATCGACAAACACCTTGATGACACTGCGCGAACGAATGTCATCCATAGTGAAAGCCGTACGTTCCCAGTCACATGAAGCACCGAGCTTCTTGAGCTGTTCAAGGATGATGCCACCATGCTTTTCTTTCCATTCCCAGGCATGTCTGAGGAATTCTTCGCGCGAAAGGTCACTTTTCTTTATGCCGTCCTGAGCAAGCTTGTTGACCACTTTCGCTTCAGTGGCAATGGCTGCATGGTCAGTTCCGGGCACCCAGAGCGCATTTTTACCCATAAGGCGGGCACGGCGTACGAGAATGTCCTGAATTGTATTGTTAAGCATGTGACCCATGTGGAGTATACCGGTCACATTCGGAGGGGGGATTACGATTGTATATGGCTCGCGCGCATCAGGTTCGGAATGAAACAGACGGTGCTGCATCCAATAGGCATACCATTTGTCTTCCACGGCACGGGGATCATACTTCGTGGCTAATTCTTCCATAAAAGCTTGTAATATGAAGGGTTATTTTTTCAGAATAATGGTGCAAAATTACAAAAAATAGCCGAACCCACTGAGAGTTAGCATGGATTTTTTGTAATTTTGCACGCCTGACAAACGGCCTATATCAATTTCGAAATGACAGACACTGCAATTAAATATCACACCCTCTCAAACGGCATGCGCATCGTAGCGCGCACGACACAGCTTCCCGTTGAACACTGCGGAGTTATAATAAACGCCGGAAGCCGCGACGAGACCTCTGAAATCCACGGACTTGCGCATTTCGTAGAGCATACCATATTCAAAGGGACAGGCAGTCACCGTGCCTCATACGTCCGCGACCGCATGGAGCTTGTCGGAGGCGAGCTGAACGCCTATACCACCAAAGAGGAGACAGCAATCTATTCGACATTTCCTGCCGGGCATCTTGAACGGGCACTTTCACTAATTGCAGAAATGGTCATCGACGCAACCTTTCCTGAGGCCGAACTCGCGAAAGAAAAGCTTGTGGTAGGCGAGGAAATCGACACCTATCTCGACACTCCGTCCGACGCGATTTTCGACGATTTCGAAGACATCATATATGAAGGCTCTCCACTGTCACACAACATACTCGGTACACGCGAGTCGCTAAGCCGGTTTGACTCATCCTCATGCAGAAGATGGCTTGAAGAACGTTTCACACCGGGGCGGACAGTCTTTTTCTATTCAGGACCGACATCTCCTGAAAAGGTATTTTCACTCGCTGAAAAGCATTTCAGAGGTTTCACCCGTCGCGACAATCCGCTAAATCGTGAAATTCCGCCAATCAACCAACCGTTCTCCCACCTAAACGACAGCCGGGAATCATTTCAGGCACATACCGTCATCGGCACCCGCATACCCGGACTTCTCGCCCCCAACCGACTTGAACTGTCACTTCTGGCCAACATTATCGGAGGACCGGGTATGAACTCTCTGCTTAACGTGGCCCTGCGCGAACGCCACGGACTCGTCTATACAATTGACGCATCAACGTCGCTCATGAGCGACAACGGTTTGCTCACCATCTATTTCGGCTGTGACCCCGACGATGTGAAACGCTGCATCCGGCTCATCGACCGCGTTATCATACCGCTCGTCGAGACACCTGTCAGCCAGCGGAAACTCGACGCAGCCAAGCGCCAGTTCATCGGGCAGCTGACAGTCGGTTCTATAAATTCAGAGCAGGTAGCCATATCAATGGGACGCAGCGTGCTCTACCGCAGTGTGGCCCGCACACTAAAGGAAACTGTCGAGGCAATAAATGCCATCACATCCGACAGTCTTCTTGCCTCGGCAGCCAATCTGACAGAAATGTCCAGACTGACATTGAAATAAGACAGCATGGCAGTGCGCATCAGCACCATAAGCACATCCGTCCCGGCTGAATAGCCGAAACGATGCATGAATGGAAGCTTGCAGCTTGGTCGCCAATTATTAACAAGAATTTTTTAAACGGCTCTTATTTTCGTTTTTGAGTGATTTTATTTATCTTTGTGATTATAAAAATCACTTTAACTGAAGATAATGAAACTAAAACGACTGTTATTCGGTCTTCTACTCCTTTTAGGCATCAGTTCGGGAGCGAAGGCAGACACATATTTCCCCTATCCTCTCATCCCCGATTCTATCGGGATATTTCAGAAACGCTGTGATTACCTCGCGCGTCATTTCTGGGATTTCTGTGATCTGAAAAAAGCTTTTTCGGCTAAAGCCAAAATGGCACAGGAATTCAACGTATACATTTCAATTCTTAAAAACGCCAATCCCGATTCGGCGATAGCGTCGGTTGTCAGGTTTAACAAGCAGCTCGAAAAACAGCCGACCGACCAGCTTTTCATGGCTGAGTGCGCTGAAAACCTCCTTTATGGAGATACCGCAGAGATGTGGATCGACGAACTCTATCTCCCATTCGCTCACGCCGTGGCCTCAAACAAGCGTATCGACAAGGCTGCAAAGGCACGCTTCGCGCATCAGGAAAAAATATTGAAAAACTCACTTGCCCGTTTCCCCGCGCCATCGCTCCCCTACACCACCCGTGAAGGCACAGCCGGGAATCTTGACAATGACTCAGCTGATGTAGTAGTAGTGTTCTTTAATGATCCTGACTGCGATGACTGCAACCTTGCCAAACTGAGGCTTGACGCGGACATCTCCACCACACAGCTCATCTCTGAGGGTAAATTAAAGGTGGTTTCAATCTCACTCACTGAACCGACACAGGAATGGAAAGAAGCAGTCGCGTCTTACCCGTCGACTTGGACAGTAGGAGCAAATCCGGACGCCGACATGACGATTGACCTGCGAGCCGGAACACCTGAATTCTATATTCTCGACCGTAACCATAACATCCGCTTCAAGCATCTCACGATAGATCAGGTGCTCGATGTGGCCCGACAGCTGAAAAAGCGATAACAACCTAAAAACCGTAAAAACAATGAGCTGGTATTATTCAGCGCCCGTCAACTGGTTTGTAAAGTTATCGGGCTATACATATTCAAACCTTGCACGCCTTTTCATGCGGCTATTCGTCGGGGTAATGTTTCTCCAGTTCGGCATACGCCATCTGGTCAATTACAGCGAACTTTGCAATTCATTCCCGACTGTCCTCCACATGTCATCGGAATGTTCGCTCATAATCATGATTATTATCGAACTTGTATGCTCTCTGCTGATCATGGCCGGTTTCCTTACACGACTGAGTGTAATCCCGCCGATATGCACCATGATCGCCGCCGAATACTACATACTCCACGATATGCTCCCGAATCTCCCTGTCTATGGACTCGACAGCACAGATCCGGGCTATCTTCCAATCATGTTTATCGGCATTTATATCTATCTCCTCATCGCCGGTCCGGGCAAGATATCGCTCGACTATTTCATTTCGCTCTACATCATCAGCCAGAAAGGCAAATATGAAGAAGAGGAGCTTGAAGACGTATAGATGACAAAAATTATGATAATACCGATATGAAAATAGCAGTTCTCATATCAGGCGGTGTGGACAGCGCTGTCGCCGTACACCAGCTGCTTGAACAGGGCTACGACCTCCACCTATTTTATATACGCATCGGCCTTGACAACGGCGAGGGCGATTGTTCGGCTGAGGAAGACATCGAGATGTGCAGCTACATCGCGCGTCACTACGGCCTTCCATTCGACGTTGTGTCACTCCATCAGGAATACTGGGACAACGTTATGGATTATGCGTTGCGCACCGTCCGGGAGGGTCTGACACCCAATCCCGACATCATGTGCAACAAAATGATAAAGTTCGGCTTTTTCGAAGAGCGCTGGGGACATGAATTCGACAAGACTGCAACCGGCCACTATGCGACAACCCATGAAATAGACGGCCTCGTATGGCTCGGGACAGGTGTCGACCGCGTAAAGGACCAGACAGACTTCCTATGCCGGATTTCATATAAACAGCTTAGCCATCTCATATTTCCGATAGGGACACTTCCGAAGGCAAAGGTCCGCGAAATTGCAGTAGAGACCCGAATGCCAAACGCCTATCGACGTGACAGCCAAGGCATCTGCTTCCTTGGAAAGATAAACTATAACGATTTCATACGCCGTCATCTCGGAGAGAAGCCCGGACCGATAATCGAGCTTGAGACCGGACGCAAGCTCGGCGAACACCGGGGATTCTGGTTTCACACAATCGGACAGCGCAAAGGACTGGGGCTCAGCGGAGGTCCGTGGTATGTGGTCAAGAAAAACGTGCATGACAATGTGATATACGTATCGCAAGGCTACGACACAGAAAAGCAGTATGGAAAGCTTCTCCATCTCGACGAGATGCACTGGATCACCCGCAATCCGTGGCCTGACGACTGCCGCGAGGTTGAAATCACCTTTAAAAACCGCCACTCCCCCGACTTCCTTCCGGCTCGCCTGAGCAGAGTCGAAGGCGACGAATATATCATAGAATCCGAAATCCCGGTCCAAGGCATAGCCCGGGACAGTTCGGTGTCATCTATGACCGTGATGCTAAATTATGTTACGGAAGCGGAATCATTACCGGCCGTGACGTTATGAAACTATAGTGTCTTGACCTAAACACAATCCGATGGCAGAAAACGACGACAGAATAAGGCTTAAAGTCATGGGCCTGTCATACAGCCAGATTCAGACAGGTGCCTATGCGCTAATTCTCGCACAAGTCGGCGGACCTTACCGCATACCAGTGGTAATCGGCGCGGCCGAAGCCCAGTCCATAGCAATCAAGATGGAGAGCATAATACCTCCCCGTCCAATGACCCACGACATATTTGTCAGTTTCGCCCATGCTTTCGGAGTGAAACTCGTCGAAGTATTCATATATCGATTCGAGGACGGCATATTTTCATCGGAAATGACATTCTCCGACGGAGAGCGAACCATTACCATCGACTCCCGTACGAGTGACGCCATTGCCATAGCCATGCGTACAGGAGCCCCGATTTTCACCACACCGGAGATTCTTGACGAGACAGGTTTTGAAATGGAAATAAAAGAGGAAGGCGACTCAGACGAGGATTCCGGCCTCGAGCCGATGGACGAAGATGGCATCCGAGAGCCGAAACTCGAAAATTATGCCATTGAAGAGCTGGAAAAGACACTGCAGAAGCTGATTGACAACGAAGAATACGAGGAAGCAGCCCGAGTGGCTGAAATACTCAAACGCAAACGCGACGAAAGCCAACCCTGAAAAACTATTCCCGACATAAAACGCCTGTAAAGACACAGGTTTCCTGAATCTAACCTCTAACAAAAAACTAAACAGACATGATTAAAATCCGACCCATAGAACTCCGCCTTGCGCTGATGAACTTTCTGGAGTTCGGTGTCTGGGGCGCATATCTTATCTCCCTCGGCAATTTTCTTTATTCCATCGGCCTTGAAAAACAAATCGGATGGTTCTACACTGTCCAAGGTATCGTTTCGCTCTTCATGCCGGCTGTCATAGGCATTATCGCCGACCGCTATGTGCAGGCCCAACGCATGCTCAGTCTTTGTCATCTTCTCGCGGGATGTTTCATGGCTGCAGCCGGAATATACTGTCTGACAACGTCACAGGTCGAATTCGGGCCGCTATTTACTCTCTACACCATATCCGTAGCCTTCTTCATGCCGACAATAGGACTCGGCAATTCTGTGGCATTCAACGCACTCAACCGGGCCGGACTTGACACCATCAAACACTTCCCTCCGATACGTGTATTCGGCACTGTCGGTTTCATCTGCTCGATGCTGTTTGTCAACTTCACACAGTTCCAGACCAACGCATGGCAGCTCATAACATCGGCTGTGCTCAGTTTCATACTCGCAGCCTATGCGCTTACACTTCCGTCATGTCTGACGAAGAAAGAGGCTGCAAGCTCCGTTGCAGATGCCCTCGGTCTCAAAGCCTTCAGACTATTCAAGCAGAAAAGAATGGCCATATTCTTCCTGTTCAGTATGTTTCTCGGAGTATCTCTCCAGATAACAAACAGCTACGGCAACACCTTCATCACCTCTTTTTCTGAAATAGCCGAGTATGCCGACACATGGGGAGCACACAATGCCAATGCTCTCATATCGCTGTCGCAGATGAGCGAGACTCTGTGTATCCTTCTGATTCCGTTCTGTCTGAAAAAGCTGGGAATAAAAGGTGTAATGCTTATGTCTATGTTCGCATGGGTGCTCCGCTTCGGATTCTTTGGTCTTGGAAACACAGGCGACGGACTTTGGCTTCTTGTCATTTCATGTATCGTCTATGGCATAGCGTTCGATTTCTTCAATGTCTCCGGCGGTCTTTACGTAGATCAGGAAACGACAAGTGACATCCGAAGCAGCGCACAAGGTCTGTTCATGATAATGACAAACGGCATCGGAGCGACAATCGGAACTCTTTGCGCACAGGGAATCGTGAATTATTTCGTATTCTCACAGACCACCCCTGAAGCTCAGCATGCCGGTTGGGAAACTTCATGGTTCATCTTCGCGGCATACGCCCTTGTGATAGCAATACTATTCATGTTCATATTTAAAGACAACAAACAACCGTCGGCCTCGACTGTAAAAGCCAATATTGACGAAGTCAACTCAGGTGCAGACGGTATGATTGACGAATGATACAATTTTTTGCCCCTGACATCAAGGAAACCCTTGAACTGCCCGAAAGCGACTCGCGCCACGCGGTCAAAGTGCTTCGTATGCGTGAAGGCGACGAACTTCAGGTCATCGACGGACGCGGTACGGCATACACCTGCCGTCTTGCCGACGCCCACCACAAGCACGCCGCAGTCGAAATAATCTCATCCACTCCAATGCCACTGCCTTGGAAACAGAATCTGGCTGTAGCGGTAGCACCCACAAAACATAACGACCGCATGGAGTGGCTTGTCGAAAAAATGACCGAAGTTGGAGTCAACACAATCATTCCACTGCTCTGTGAACGCAGCGAAAGACGTGAGATCAAAACCGAACGGCTTGAAAAGATTGCCATATCGGCAATGAAACAATCGTTGAAGGCTACACTTCCGACAATAATGGGAATGACTCCGTTGCGCGAGGTCATAAAGATGATGCCTGAAGCTCAGAGGGTCGTGGCCTACTGCGATCCGACCATCCCCCGCATTGACTTCGCGCAGAGCTATCAGCCGGGGCTTGACACCCTCATTCTCATCGGTCCTGAGGGTGACTTCTCGCCTTCGGAAATAGAGCACACCCTTGCAGCCGGTTTCCGCCCGGTGACACTCGGCGACAACCGTCTACGCACAGAGACCGCAGCCCTCTATGCCCTTTCCGCATGCCACATCCTCGATTCAAAACTCCTATCATAACCACAGCTTAATACTTATTCACACTTACCATTTCAAAATTCCTACTGTGTTTTCATTTACCGACTACTCATCACAGCCAATGTTCTTCCTCCTTGCCGGACCGTGTGTTATCGAAGGGGAAAAAATGGCTCTCGACATAGCTGAAAAGCTTGTGGAAACCACCTACCGTCTCGGCATTCCATTCGTATTCAAAGGCTCGTACCGCAAAGCAAACCGGTCGCGTCTTGATTCTTTCACAGGCATAGGCGACATTGAAGCCCTCGGCATACTTGCCAAAGTACGCAAAACATTCGGCATACCTGTCGTCACAGACATTCATGCAGCCGACGAGGCTGCTATGGCAGCAGAATTCGTCGACATATTGCAGATTCCGGCTTTTCTCTGCCGACAGACCGACCTTCTTGTCGCGGCAGCGCGCACAGGACGCGCGGTGAACATTAAGAAAGGTCAGTTCCTGTCACCCGAATCCATGCAGTTCGCACTGCAAAAAGTGCGCGATGCCGGAAACGACAACGTTGCACTGACCGAACGAGGTGTGACATTCGGCTATCAGGATCTCGTTGTTGACTATCGCGGCATTCCCGAGATGCAGAAGTTCGGAGCACCTGTCATACTTGACATTACACACTCCCTCCAACAGCCCAATCAGGCAGCCGGCGTGACAGGCGGACGCCCTGACCTTATTGAACCTATCGCCCGTGCCGGAATCGCAGTCGGTGTCGACGGCCTCTTCATGGAAACCCATCCCGAACCATCCAAAGCCAAAAGCGACGGCGCAAACATGCTCCCGCTCGACCGCATGCCACAGCTCCTGAGCCGTCTGTGCATGATACGCGAGGCTGTCAACAATCTGTGAGTTGTTCCTCGACCAACAGAATGACATAAACATTCCACCATTACAGAGATTGTAAAAATATTTTACACTTTTGCATTTTGAGCGGCAAGGCAACACCCTGCTGCTCTTTATTTTACAGTCACACCGCGAAAAACTGCGCTAACTTTGCATAGTAATCACTCACCATTATAATTTATTCTCTCAGTGAAACTCTACTATGTCATCCACTCAATGCTCACTCAGAAGGGAGCTAATACAATCAAAATCATTTCGGTTGCGGTCGGGCTGCTTGTGAGCACACTTGTATTCGGACGACTCGACTACAACTACAATTATGATACCTGCTTCCCCGACCGTGACAATCTATACCAGATATGGATGTCATACGACATCAACGGCGAGAAGTTAGGACCGTTCAACTCTTGTCCCGGAAAACTCGCGGAATGCGTCATGGAGGCATTGGGAAACGATGTCATATCCGCAACAGCCGTCGGCCGTCACTCCTTTCCTCCTCTATTTCTCGGAGACCGCCGTATCGACATTCCGAAACTGGCTGTCGACTCCATGTTTTTCAAGACTATGGGACTTGAAGTGTTAATCGGAAACCCGTCCGCTGACATGGCTGTACCAGATATAATCTATCTCAGCGAATCGACAGCCCGCAATATTTACGGCGAGGAAAACCCTATAGGGAAGACCCTTTCTCTTGACCGCGAAACCACCGTCATAGTCAAAGGCGTATTCAAAGATTTGCCTAAAAATGTAACCATCGAACCATTCAAAGCCCTTCTATCGCAACCGACATGGCGAAGCTACCAACGCTACCAAGAATGGACCGGAGCTGACAACTGGCTTATCTATTTCAGATTAAAACCTGACACCGGGTTAAAAGGCGAAGAGATAAGACGCAAACTCAATCTGACCTATCAATCGCACGTTCCGGACACTGACTCGTATCGAAGCGAGGTTTCGTGCAACCCGATAAGCCGGACATACCTGCAGTATGAATCCGTCAAAAGAATCAATCTTGTGATGTGGATTCTCGGTGTCTCTCTGTTGTTGATGACTACTCTTAACTACGCGCTTCTGACAATAGCCGCCCTATCACGCCGCTCAAAAGCAATCGGAATACATAAATGCTCCGGCGCGGGAAACGGTACTATAATGCGAATGTTTCTATGCGAAACTTTCATTGTGCTTACGAGCGCTTGCGTAGTTATGGTCATCATGATATTCGTATTTGAGAAACTGATTTCAGATACTCTCTCGCTTTCTCTTGACGATATCTTCGCCACTTCACGGTTGTGGATTCCATTCTCAGTACTTACATTCTTCTTCCTGCTCGGAGGTCTCTTGCCGGGACAGATATTTTCGAAAATACCGGTCACTCAGGTGTTCCGACGTTTCACCGAGCGCAATAGCGCGTGGAAACGCACACTCCTTTTCATCCAGATAGGCGGTGTGGCCTTCGTCGGGACACTGATGACTGTTGTCAGCGCACAATACAGTGAAATCACAGGCCACGACATGGGTTTCTCCGTCGAACGCATGGCAAAAATCAACATTCCCTATCAGCTCGACAAGGAAGCTTTGAAATCAACACTCAAGCAGCTGCCATATGTCGAAAAACTGACAGCTTCAGTTTCCGATCCATTATGGGGCTACAGCGGCCAGCACATATATGATGATGCCGGAAACGTCCTCTTCAACACCCGTTTCGAATGGATCGACGAAAACTTCCTTGATGCGATGGAAATCGGAATTGTCGCCGGCAGAGGCATTGAACGCGATGGAGAAGTCGTCATAACCGAAGAATTCGGACGGCGCATGAACCTTACTCCCGAAGATATAGGCCAATTGTATTCCAACAAAGGCTTCGGGGTTTCACTAAAGCTTGTAGGCATAGCAAAAGACTATCAGTTAGGCGGATTTTTCGAAGAACTTCGTCCCATATGCCTTATTTACGGTGGATTCTCCGGTAATTCATATCTGAAAATAAAAGAACCATTCGACCAGAACTTCATAAAACTTGTCGATTTTCTCTCAGGAACTTTTCCTGCCTATGATTTCGCACCTGTAAAAATGCCCGAAGAGGCCATCGAAATCTACTCCGATGTGCGCATGTTCCGAAACTCCGCCCTCATCGCCTCTGTCGCATTGATTTTCATTTCACTAATGGGACTAATCGGATTTGCACGCGACGAAGTGCAGCGGCGCAGCAAAGAGATAGCCATCCGTAAAGTCAATGGCGCTGAAGCCTCCGATATTGTCAGCCTTATTATTGCCGATGTGGCTCGTATAGCCATTCCTGCCATCATTCTCGGAGTGCTTTGCGCAGCCTATATCGGGCATATCTGGCTCAGCAACTTCTCAGTCACAGCCTCGCACATCGGCCTATGGTACATACTTGCCGGTCTGACAGTCCTCATACTCGTGACTGGGTGTGTCATAGCCGTCACCTACCGCATCGCCAACGAAAATCCTGTCAACAGGCTCAAATCAGAGTAAAATATAATGTGTAACGAAGTTTCAGACTTTTAAAATCCGCTCGATAATTCACATTTTATACCCACGCTCCTTAACCATTAAACAATAAAAAAGATGATTAAAACAACGGCTATTTCAAAATATTTCCGCACTGACGAAATCGAAACCATAGCACTCAACGGTGTCAACCTCGACATCGCTCCCGGTGAATTTATCGCTATCATGGGCCCAAGCGGGTGCGGAAAATCTACCCTGCTCAACATCATCGGACTCCTTGACTCACCGACATCCGGAAGCTACAAGCTAAACGGACGTGAAGTATCAGCCCTAAAGGAAAAAGAACGCGGGCAGATTCGTAAAGGCCATATAGGCTTCGTGTTCCAGAGCTTCAACCTCATCGACGAAATCGACGTGGCCCACAATGTCGAACTCCCGCTGACCTATCTCGGCCTCAGCCGGAGCGAACGTCGCAAGCGCGTGGGCGAAATGCTCGAAAAGGTCAATATGTCACACCGCGCCTCCCACCTCCCGCAGCAACTTTCGGGCGGTCAGCAGCAGCGTGTAGCCATCGCACGCGCCCTTGTGACACATCCACGCCTCATCCTTGCCGACGAACCTACGGGCAATCTCGACTCGAAAAACGGACGTGAAATCATGGAATTGCTCTCCGGGCTAAACCGCGAAGGCACCACCATCGTAATGGTCACCCACTCCGACCGCGACGCAGCATACGCCTCACGTGTCATCCACCTATTCGACGGCACTATCGTTGGCGAAATCCAGAAAAAACAGTAGATTTGCAGTCACATAATCCCCGACCAATACTTTATACTTAGTACTTAATACTTAGTATAAAGTACTTAACATTTCGAACACTTAAACAAAATGACCCTCCTCGTTGTCGACGATAACCGCTCGGTGCTTGCCGCAGTCAGACTTCTGGCAGAAATAAAGTTTGACCGCGTTCTCACCACCACCTCCCCCTCACGCATCCCCCAGCTGCTGCGCGAGGAGAAGCCATCATGCGTATTGCTCGACATGAACTTCAGCTCACCCGTTACAAACGGCAACGAGGGCCTGTACTGGCTGAGCGAAATCCGGCGCCTCTCCCCCACCACCCCTGTGGTCCTGTTCACCGCCTATGCAGAAATAGAGCTGGCCGTCCAAGGACTGAAAGACGGCGCTGCCGACTTTGTGACCAAACCGTGGAACAATGCCCGTCTCCTCCAGACACTCCTTCATGCCGCAACACAGACTGGCAATCAACCTCACAACCGATCCGACGACAGCCCGGTCAATCCGCCCGCAACGACGCTCGAACAGATGGAACGACGAATGATCTCTGAAGCCCTCGCCGACAACGGCGGCAACCTCTCGGCAACCGCCGAGAGGCTCGGAATCACCCGCCAGACTCTCTACAATAAGCTAAAGCGCCATCACCTACAATAAGACGTTCAGCGTCCATCGCCGATACTCCACCTCCGACAAGTGACAACAGCCCAGACAGCCATACTCACCATCACCGCTATCCTCCTCATCGCATGGGGAGCATACACGGCCTACCGTTACATCACCCGGACACACCGCCAGCTCAGAATGTTGCTTGAAGCAATCGAATCGGCCGACACATCGCTCCGCTTCCCGGCCAATTCCGACAGTGAGGTCAACGCCACCCTCAACCGCATAGCACAAAGCCTTTCAGCGCTCAGAATCCGAATCTCAGAAACCGAAAAATACTACGAATCGATAACCGGCGCCGTGGCTACAGGCGTGATAGTCATCACCCCGACAGGCCACATCATCCTCGCAAAACCCGCTGCCCTCAGTCTGCTCGGCCGTCAGGCGCTAACCCGCCTCTCGGCTCTCTCGGATTCATGGTCCGAGCTGACCCGGCTCCTTGACGGCCTCCCCACAGGACTCAACGCAACCGTCCGCAATCTCGCCGTAAAGACCTCGGCCTTCACCCGCCACGACGGCCTCCGCCTGCTCATCGTCACACTCGACGACATCACCCGTCAGCTCGAAGACACCTCCGTAGAAACATGGTCGGAAATGAGCCGCGTGCTCACCCATGAAATCATGAACGGCATCGCACCCGTAGTCTCCATCGCCGAAACCCTCCGTATGCGCTACGAAGGCGACAACGACTATATGACCCGCGGACTCGACGTGATAAGCAGCTCGACGCGCGGCCTGAAAGATTTCGTCGGTAACTACAGGCGCATATCATCGCTTCCTCTACCCGAAAAATCACTGTTTGACATCCGCCCTCTGATTGAGGACTGCATAAGCCTCGCGCGCGCCGGATTCAGCGCCCCAACAGACCTTTATCCCGACACCATAGCTCCTGTAAGCCCCCACAACCCCGATTTCATTGTCTCCCTGCCCTCGGTGTCGCTGACCCTGTTTGCCGACCGCGGCCAGTTGCGGCAAGTAATAGTCAACCTTATTAAAAATGCTGCCGAGGCCGGAGCGGCACTCATCGCAATACGCGCATCCATAGCCGACACCTCAATCCGCATCGAAATCGAAAACGACGGCCACCCGATCCCCTCAGACATCGCCCCGAGGATTTTCACACCATTTTTCACCACCCGGCCACAAGGCTCAGGCATAGGACTGAGTCTAAGCCGGCGGCTCGTCATGGCAAACGGCGGCTCGCTGTCGCTAAGCTCAGCCCCGGCCGCAACCCCGACCAGATTCTGTCTGACTCTGCCAGCAAAACAATCCTGAAACAATAAGTATTCTTTGGTTGCGGACAATAAGGCAGTCTGAAAATCACCATTTTTTGACCTTTTTGTCCCCTATGCGGGCACAAAATGACCATTTTCGGACATTTTTCTAACTTTTTAGTGCAAAACTGTTGTCTGATTCGAAAAAATTTACCTACATTTGCCATTATTTACCAAAATTGCCTTAAATAACTTTTATCAGTATTTAATCGTAGTCAATAATTCGTCAATAATTTTTCACACTCAATCTCATATTTAACCAGCATCATGAAAAGAAACTCCAAGGCTCCTGTGTCAGGGTTCAACCCCGTGACCGACAGGAAGCTGGCATGCACAGCGCTTGCTTTATGCCTTATGGGTGGTGCAGCTCAGACTGTTCAGGCTTCTGACAGTAGGGGGGGTCAGCCCGTTGAAAGCCAACAAGTTGCAACAACACAGCGCGTTACAGGCGTGGTCCTCGACGAAAACGGCGAACCCATGATTGGTGTTTCCGTACTTGAAGAGGGAACAAAAGTCGGTGTGGCAACCGATTTCGACGGCCAGTTCACACTCAATGTCCGCCCCGGCGCAACTCTCCATTTCTCATACATCGGCTACAAACCCCAGTCAGTCAAAGTTGACGGACGCAGCTCTATCGAAGTCACAATGGAACTCGACTCCAATGTCCTCGATGAAGTTGTGGCAATCGGCTACGGTACTATAAAAAAACGTGACCTCACAGGTGCTGTCGCATCGGTAAAGAACGAAGACATCACCCTCTCGCCAACCTCAAACGCCATGGACGCTCTCCAAGGCAAGGTGGCAGGTCTCGACATCACCCGCGCGTCGGGTCAGGCAGGTGCCACTCCGTCAGTGCAGCTGCGTGGTAACCGTTCGTTTACCGCATCGGGCACCCCCACCTATATAATTGACGGCATGCCCGGCGACATCAACACCATCAACCCGAATGACATCGAAAGCATCGAAGTGCTCAAGGACGCATCTTCGACTGCAATCTACGGTTCGTCAGGTGCAAACGGTATCATCATCGTTACCACAAAGAGCGGTAAGGAAGGTAAGACGACAGTCAACTTCAACGCCTACGTCGGTGTCAACGGATGGTCGACAGTGCCTAAGGTCTACAACTCACGCGGATTTTACGAACTGCGCAAGCAGGCAATCACCGCCGGCGGCGGCCCGACCGATCCGACTGACATCCTCGGCAGTGCGGCCTTAGCCTATCAGGGCGCGCTCGACCTCAATCCGAATCTCACAGTTGACTCATGGCTTGGCGCCAACTCCATTGACTGGACCGACGCCCTTCTCAAGACCGGCGTGACGCAGAACTACTCCGTTTCGGTAAGCGGCGGCACAGAGAAGACCAAAGCCTACTTCTCGCTCAACTTCTCTGACGAGGAAGGACAGTACTCCAACGACAACAACAAGATTTACTCTACCAACATCCGCATCGACCACAAGGTGCGCAGCTGGCTCGACCTCGGTGTCAACCTTCAGGGCAGCTACACCTACCGCAACTCGGCCTATGCCAAGCTCGACCGAATGCTCACACAGAGTCCGATCGGTTCTCTCTACGACGAGGAAGGCAACGTGAACCGTACACCGGTAGCAGGAAGCCAGGACGCGAGCCTCCTGCTCAACAATAAGAGCAACTACCGCAACAACTACCAGCAGACACGCATCTACCTCAACCCCTACATCCGTGTCTCCCCGTTCAAGGGTTTCTCATGGGAGAGCCGCCTAAACGCGACGCTCCACTACAACACCCACAACTACTTCCAGGGTGAAGGCTCATACAACTACTATGCCGACAGCCAATCCACCACTGTAGAAGGGACCAACGCCCATGTGAAGGCTTACGTCGACCAGGACAATTACGCCAACTATAAGTGGGAGAACATCCTCACCTATAATTTCATCCTCAACCGTGACCATAACTTCACCCTTACAGGTGTTACATCATGGAACCACAACCGCATGTCAGGCATATACGGCGAGGGCACAAATCTTTCATCAAACTCCTATCTGTGGCACAACCTCAGCGAAAACAAAGCTAACATTGCAAACACATTGGCCAAATCGGAATATGTGATGTCGAAGGGTCTCGGTTTCGTAGGTCGTATAAACTACTCATTCGCCGGCAAATATCTCGCAAGCGTGTCTGTACGCCACGACGGCTCGTCGCGCCTTGCCGATGGAAACCGCTGGGACACCTTCCCTGCCTTCTCGCTCGGATGGCGCATCTCCGATGAGCCCTTCATGAGCAAACTGCGTGGCAGCTGGCTCGACAACCTCAAGTTGCGCGTCGGCTACGGTGTCACCGGTACCGCCTCTATCGACCCCTATTCAAGCTTCTCGTCACTCATCCCGGGTATGACTATCCTCGGTGGCGGACTCGCCGATACAAGCTACTTCACCGAGAACATCGCCAACCTCTCGCTCACATGGGAGAAGTCAAAGAGCTGGAACTTCGGTCTCGACGCAAGCGTGCTTAACGGTCGCATTGACCTCACAGCCGACTACTACCGCACAAAAACCGAAGGCGTAATCTACAGCCGCCTGTTGCCTGTCAACAACGGTTCGTTCAATGCCTCGACACAATACAAAACAAATGTCAACATCTGTGAGACCCTCAACCACGGTATTGAACTCGCAGTAACAGGCCGTCCGTTTATCGAGCGCCGCCCCGGCGACTTCTCATGGACCATCAACGGTACATTTACTGCCAACCACGAGGAAATCACCCGGCTCATGACACCCGATCAGGAATACATGACCAACGGAGACGGCGGCCCTGTATACTACAAAGGTTATCCTGTCAACTCATACTATCACTACAAGCTACAGGGCACATGGAAAACTTCAGAGGCTGAAGACGCCGCAGTATTTGGCTGCAAGCCCGGTGACCTCAAGGTATATGTACCGGTATGATTCATGACGGCCCCGGTCAGTTCTCACGTTGGGAAGATGTCGAAGGTGCCAACGGTGAAATCGAGCGCAAGCTCGTGCACTACGATGCCGATAACCGTTACACTATCAGCGGCAACGACTATCAGGTACTCGGCCACAACTCTCCGGACTGGACTTTGGGTCTGAAGAACACTTTCACTTACAAGAACTTTGACCTATCGGTATATATGTATATGCGTTTCGGCCAGACAATCAAATACGACATGCTCGGCTCATATGATCCCTCAGCCTCATCGAACTTCCCCACCTACTTTGACTATTGGACTGAGGCGACCGGTGACCAGAACCACTACTTCCCCGCACTCAACAGTAGCAGCGATATCACCAGCTATACCGGTTACTACGCACTGCAGTTTGTCGACGGTTCATACTTCAAGATTAAGAACATCACACTCGGCTACACACTGCCCGAAAACATCATGAAACGTGCCGGTATCAGCAAGCTCCGCGTCTACACCACACTCACCAACCCGCTTGTAATCGCCAAGAGCGACCTGCTCAAGGACTACGATCCTGAAATGAACGGCAGCCTCAATTACCCCTTACCAAGCAATTTGTTTTCGGTCTTAATCTCACATTCTAAAAACAACCACAGCAACAACAATGAAAAATTTTCTCAAATATACATTAGTGGCGCTCGCGGGTTCCACTCTCGGCCTGACTTCATGTGGTCTCGACGAGTATAACCCCTCGGCCGGCAATGAGACCGTCGACTCATTCGAGACTTGGAAGGGTCTTGCCACTTACTGCTACTCACCGCTCGCCACACAGCTCTACAGCGTCTATGACTTCCTGAGCGTGGCCGAAGGCGGAACCGACATGTGGCTCTGTCCCTCCGGCAACCGCGACTATGCAAAGCAGCTTATTTATTACGACGGACTCACCACCAATACCAATGCGTCCAACAAGCTCTTCAAGCAGGCATATACCACGATTCCCTCCTGTAACTCTGTGATAGCCAATGCCGACAAGGTAGTGGGTGGCACTGAGGAAGAAAAAGCTAAAATCGTGGCCGAGGCCAAGACTCTCCGCGCTTTCTATAATCTCCTCCTTGTCACATACTACGGACCCGTGACCCTCACCACCGAGGAGGTAGGCAATGTGAACACAAAACCCGTCCGAAGCACAGTAGAGGATTTCTACCAATCCATCACCACAGATCTAAAGGAGGCAGCCGAAGCCCTCGATAACACTCCTGTCGACGGCAACTATGCCCGCGTCACTAAGAAGACCGCCCTCGGCATCCTGGCCCGTGCCTACGCACAAGGCGCTGGCGAAGGTCTCCAAGAGGACGGCAAGTCATACTGGCAGCGTGCACGCGAAGTGGCCGAGGATATTATCACCAATTCCTCTGCCTACAACGTCTATCTCTATGACAATATCGACGACCTCTGGGCGCAGGAAAACAACCGAAACAACAAAGAGGCTCTCTTTATCGCATCAGGAGCCAACGCCACGCTCTCAGACATGAAAAACTACTATGTGAAGAATAACCTCTTCACATATACCATCTGTAACCCCAACAAGCTCACCGACCTCTACACAAGGAGCGATAAGGGTAACTACTACCTCGGACGCACAAACAACAATACATTCGCACCCTCGAAGTATTCTATCGACGTCTTCGATCCCTCTTGGGACCGCCGTTGGGAAAACACTTTCATGACCGCCTTCGGCATGTTCTCCATGACTGACCCCGACCACCAATGGGTAGGCCCGTATGCCGGCACATGCGTCACAATCACTCCTCCCATTGTCAAGAAGTATGGCATCAACACAAAATTTACCGGCAAGAAAATCTATCCGTACATCGATATGAAAGTGGTCGAGGGCGGTGCCTACAACCAGTATGTCCCCTCCGGCGTGTGGCCTAAGGGTGAGACCTCCGGTAACCCCGACAAACTCTTGCAGGTCAAGAACGCCTATGTTGTTGACTATCCCGTGGCTCTCGACGACAATCGTTTTGCTATCGTGATGTCAAAAGAGACCCGCACTCCCGAAGAGAAAGCTCAGAGCCAGTATTTCACTCTCAATATCGATGACCTCTACGGCAGCAGCGAATACTCAACCGAGTTCAAGACCGAGCAGTTTGACGGCACAAACTCTTATCAGCTCTATCCCTCGCTTATCAAGTTCAACTGGTGCTACAACGGTTCATGGGGCAGCGGTCTCAATACAAAGAATGGCGACATGATGATTATGCGTACAGCCGAAATCTATCTGATTGCAGCAGAAGCATGTCAGCAACTCAATGATCCAGCAGCTGCAGCGAAATATCTTGAGCCCCTGCGCATACGTGCCACACGTCCCGGAGCAACCACTCCCGCGCTCGGCACAGTCACCGAAGACGTTATCTTCGATGAATATGCCCGTGAAATGGCAGGTGAGCTTAACCGTTGGGCACTCCTCAAGCGTCACCATGCCTTCGAAGACCGCCTTGCTAAATATAACAAACGCGCTGCCAAATTCTTCAACCCGGAAAGGCACTATCTCCGCCCGATCTCGGCTGACTTCCTCAACCAGATTGACAATAAGAATCAGTACGGTGACAACGGCTACGGCACTACTCCCGGCAAAGGTTTCTAAATCCAACCAGACAACTATAAAAAGCCCCGGCCTTTCGGCCGGGGACTTATACTCCGATAACAGCTTATAATTCCTAATAAAAAAATTACTATGAAGAAATTTTTACTCTTCTCAGCTGCGTCAGCCATGGCTATCGCCGCTACCGCACAGACCGTTATTGTCCCTCCTACAGTAGCTGATGCTCAGACAGCAGGCTACGAAGCTCTTTGGGGTGACTACAAGTACGGCTATGTACTCCCCAATGAAACTCAGCTGGTTGACAACGATGCTATCAAAGTCGTTATGAACAACGCAAGCACAGCAAAACCCGGAGCGAATATCAGTATGTCAGGCATCAACACTACTTTGTTTGACAGATCATTCCAAATGGGTTCTGCCGCAGGTTATGGCTCTGCCGATCCTATATATGCCCTTGAAGCTCTTTCTGAAGGTATCAAGCAGCCCTACGCTATCTTTACCGTAGAGGCTAAAGTCGGCGGCGAACTGGCATTGTTCTCCAACCGTGGCTCGAACAAATACACCATGTATGTATGGGATGCCACAGTCAATGAAGAAGTAGGTGCCTACGTTCTCGCAAGCTCATCGCACATAACTGACACCAAAACCCTTATCAGCAAGGCAACTGTCGGTCTAACCGAAGGTCACAAATACTATATTTTCGGCTCTGAGACAGGTGCGAATATCAACCTGTATGAGATAGTATATACACCTTACTCATCAGAAAAATATTCTGTAACTGAATTTGACGCAACCAAATACTCGACTGCTATCCTTCCTCCCTCCTTGGATGATGCCAAGGCTGCCGGTTATGAGGCTCTCTGGGCGACTATAAGTATGGCTATGTACTTCCCAACGAGACTGTAGTTGCCGACTCCGAAGACCTGAAAGTAGTGATGAACAATGCCAGCACTGCCAAGCCCGGTGCAAATGTCAGCATGTCAGGCATCAACACCACACTGTTCGATAGAGCATTCCAGATGGGTTCTGCCGCAGGTTATGGTTCTGCCGATCCCGTATACGCTCTTGAGGCTCTCTCAGAAGGCATCAAGCAGCCCTATGCTATCTTTACCGTAGAGGCAAAGAAAGGTGGCGAACTGACATTGTTCTCCAACCGTGGTTCAAACAAATATACTATGTATGTATGGGATGCCACAGTTAACGAAGAAGTAGGTGCCTACGTCCTCGCGAGCTCGTCGCACATAACTGACACCAAGACTCTTATCAGCAAGGCCACCGTCGGTCTAACTGAAGGTCACAAATACTATATTTTCGGCTCTGAGACAGGTGCGAACATCAACCTGTATGCTATGGGCTATAATAACTACAGCGCTCCCAACTACGGTTACACAGCTGACTCTGAAACAAGCGGAATCGCTGACATCATCATCAACGAACAGCCCCAGTCTGACGTTATCTACAACGTTCTTGGCCAGAAAGTCGACGAGAACTACAAGGGTCTCGTAATCAAGAACGGCAAAAAATACATTCAGCGATAACAACGGCACTGCGGTCGCATGAAAACCCGACCTCAGGACTTGAAAACGTACCCAATGACTAAATGTCATTAGCCTACGAAGTTTAATCAGAACAACAACTTCAATTCTCTTAATATTTACATGACGTAATAATGAGTATCCCCCGCCACTGCGTGAGCAGCGACGGGGGATTTTCTTATAGTCCGGAAAAGCGCGATTGGAAATAAAGAATTTATTTCATATCTTTGCTTTCATGATGACACCGGCATACAAATTTCCTATAGGCATACAGAATTTCCGCGACATACGCCGGAACGGCTATATATATGTCGACAAGACAGGCTATATCCGCCGACTTGTCGACACCGGTAAATACTATTTTCTGAGCCGTCCCCGCCGATTCGGCAAAAGCCTGCTGATGTCAACCATCGAAGCCTATTTCAAAGGGTGCAAAGAACTCTTTGAAGGTCTTGAAATCGCCACATACGAGAAAGAATGGAAAGAATATCCGGTGTTTCATCTCGATTTGTCAGGCGAGAACTATAACGACATCCCTACCCTGACCAAAGTGCTCAACTATTTCTTGTCGGAAATCGAGAAAAACTACGGGTTGTCGGAAGACGGTCACACTGTAGCTCTGAGATTCAAGAATGCAATCAAAGGCGTTTATGACAAGACCGGCCGACAGGTAGTGATACTTGTCGACGAATATGACACGCCCCTGACCCAAACTCTGACCTCACCGGAACTGCAGGAGGAATTCCGCAACATGCTGAAAGGATTCTACGGTGTGATGAAATCAATGGACGGCTACATCAAACTGGCCATGCTCACAGGAGTCACCCGGTTCAGCAAAGTAAGCATATTCAGCGATCTCAACAACCTGCGCGACATATCATTTCTTCCTGAATACAATGCCATCTGTGGCGTAGCAGAGTCTGAAATAGTCAGCTACTTCACTCCCGCCATCAGTTCGTTCGCGGACAAACGAAATATCCCGGTCTCAGCAATGGCCGAAGAACTCCGTCGCAACTACGATGGCTACCGATTCGCAGATCCCGCAGAATGCGAAGGTATCTACAACCCGTTCAGCCTACTCAACGCACTTGCATCGGAATCGATCGGAGACTATTGGTTTGAAACGGGCACACCTACGTTTCTGGTGAGACTGCTACAGAAAAAAAACTATCCGCTCGACCGGCTTAACAAAGCCGAAGCCTCACAGGACGAACTTAAAGGCCTCGACCTCGCAATGGCAGGAATAATTCCGTTGATGTATCAGAGTGGCTACCTGACAATCCGCGACTTTGACCGGCAGTTCGGCCTCTATACCCTCGGCTTTCCGAACAAAGAAGTCGAACGCGGTTTTCTCAACTTCCTCTTTCCCTACTACACATCAATCCGCAACGGAAACGGGACATTCGCCATCCGCGAATTCACACGCGACATCAGTAACGGAAATGTCGACAGCTTCATGCACCGTCTTCAAAGTCTATTCGCCGATTTTCCCTACGACCAGATACGCGAGACGGAACTTCATTTCCACAATGTCCTCTATCTCGTGTTCACGCTCTTGGGCTATTATACACGTACCGAATACCGTAGCAGCCGCGGACGAGCCGACCTTATCGTCAAGACCGACTCCCGGATTTTTATTTTTGAATTCAAATTGGACAAATCCCCGCGTGAGGCCATCGAACAGATTGACCGCATGGGTTATGCACTCCCATTTTACTCCGAAGGAAAGGAAATCATCAAAATAGGAGTCAACTTTTCGTCCACACTCCGCAACATCGACAGTTGGATTGTCGAAAAATACGATTGACATCAACGACAGGACTGAGATTTTTCACAAAGAGCGGAATTAAGTAGCTGTTTAAAGAAATTTTTCTTGATTTTATTTGTTCAGGACAAAGTTTATTCACTAATTTTGCACCAGAAAAAATCACCTATAAGGTCTGACAATATGCAGTCCGTCACGACAACTGTTGACAGTGTGGTCATCATACCCACCTATAACGAGAGGGAAAATGTTGCCGCAATCATCGAGGCAGTCTTCAGACTGTCCCGAAAATTTGACGTTTTGATTATTGATGACAATTCGCCCGACGGCACAGCGGATATTGTCAAGGAACTTCAACTTACACACACCGGCCGTCTGCACATGATTCAGCGAAAAGGCAAACTCGGACTCGGGACTGCCTATATCGCCGGCTTCAAATGGGCGCTCGAACACGGCTATGAGTACATCTTCGAGATGGACGCCGACTTCTCCCACAACCCCGATGACCTGATGAAACTCTACGAGGCATGCGCCGTCAAAGGCGCGGATGTCGCCGTAGGCTCACGCTATGTCACAGGGGTCAACGTCGTCAACTGGCCGATGGGACGGGTGCTAATGTCATTTTACGCATCGCGCTACGTCCGCATAGTCACAGGCATGCCGATCAACGACGCGACAGCCGGATTCGTATGCTACCGCCGCAAAGTGCTCGAAACCCTCCCGCTCGACCATATACGGTTCAAAGGCTACGCATTCCAGATCGAGATGAAATTTCTCGCCTATAAATACGGATTCAAGATAGTCGAAGTTCCCATCATCTTCGTCAACCGCGTGCTCGGCACATCAAAGATGAGCTCCGGAATATTCAGCGAAGGCTTCTTCGGAGTCCTCAGGCTGAAATGGTCAAGCCTCTTCAACAAATACGATCGCAAGGCCCTCAATCCTTAACTTAACACTTAATCCTTAATACTTAAACAATTGCTACCTCTGACCAACAGTTAGCGACTAATACCCCCATGTCAGTCACCCTGCTCCACAACGCCGAAATCGTAAATGAAGGCCGACGCTACAGAGGCTATGTCCTGACCGACGGCCAACTGATAGTCCGCACCGGCGAAGAATCAACCCTTCCGGCGACGGCCCTGACTCGCTCAACGCGCTCCGACAGAAAGCAGACACAGTCATCGACTGCGGGGGTGGCATGCTCATGCCCGGAGTCATCGACACCCACGTCCACTTCCGCGACCCGGGACTGACCGAAAAAGGCGACATCGAGACCGAAAGCCGGGCAGCAGTCGCAGGAGGAGTCACATCATACGTCGACATGCCAAACACGCGGCCGGCAACAGTCAGCCGCAAGGCCGTTGACGACAAAATCAAACGCGCGTCAGAGGTTTCGGCCGCAAACTTCGGATTTTTCATCGGCGCGACCAACGACAACATAACCGAACTGCTCGCTGCCGACTACTCGCAGGTGGCAGGAGTGAAACTTTTCCTCGGCTCATCGACAGGCAACATGCTTGTCGACGACAACTCGACCCTCACCCGGCTCTTCGCTGAATCGCCCGCTCTCATCGCAGTCCATGCCGAAGACGAAGCCATCATCCGCACCTCGCGCGACCGTCTGCTCGACGAATGCGGAGGCACAATCCCGGTGGAACGCCATCCCGACGTCCGCCCGCGCGAAGCATGTATCGAAGCCACCCGCAGAGCCATCGGACTTGCCCGCCGGACCGGCGCACATCTCCACATCTGCCACATCTCCACCGCCGATGAGCTGGAAATGATCAAGAAGGCCAAGGCCGAAGGTGTCAGCGTCACAGCCGAGACCTGTCCGCAATATCTCCTTTTTGACCGCAATGATTTCGACCGTCTCGGAGCGCGCATCAAATGCAATCCCGCCATAAAGGAAGCCTCCGACCGCATAGCCCTCCTGCGCGAACTCCTCCCGGGAGGATGTATCGACACCATCGCCACCGACCATGCCCCGCATCTCCTCCGGCAGAAAGAGGGCGACGCTCTGACCGCCGCGTCAGGCATGCCGATGGTGCAGTTCTCGCTCCGCGCCATGCTCGAACTGCTCGACACCGCCCCCCGGCTCGAATCCATCGGGCCTGAACGCATCGTCGAGCTAATGAGCCACAATCCGGCCCGGCTGCTCGGCATCGACCGGCGCGGATTTATCCGCGAGGGCTACTATGCCGACCTCGTGCTCCTCGACCCCGTAGACCCGTCTGTCCGCCCTGTCAAAATCACCGACAGCGATATGGCCGGACGATGCGGATGGACACCACTCGCAGGAATGTGCCTGAGCCACAACATACGCCTGACAATGGTCAACGGAGCGACGGCCTACAGCGACGGTGTCTTCGCCGCGCCCCACGGCCAACCGCTCCGCTTTGACGCAGTGGAAAAAGCCCGGAGCCAATCCGAGGCTTAAGCCGCCAACCCGAGATTTTTTCAACCATGAACAACATATAGAAAACCTTGTAACTTTAATTTCACACATTATGTTAGACAAGACCAATGTCAAGACCCTCGACAAAGTTGTGGTCCGCTTCTCCGGCGACTCCGGCGACGGCATGCAGCTTGCAGGCAACATTTTCACAAATGTATCCGCAGGGTTAGGAAACAAAGTGTCAACCTTCCCCGACTATCCGGCCGAAGTACGCGCCCCCCAAGGTTCGCTCAGCGGAGTGTCAGGCTTTCAGGTAAGCGTCGGAGTCGACGTCCACACACCGGGCGACCTCTGCGACGTGCTTATCGCCATGAATCCCGCAGCCCTCAAACAGAACATCCGCTTCCTCAAGCCAGGCGGAGTAGTGATCGTCGACATCGACTCATTCAAGGAAGCAGATCTCAAGAAAGCACTTTTCGAGACCCTCGATCCCTTCAAGGAACTCGACATCAAGGCTCAGGTAGTTGAAGTGCCCGTGACCTCGATGACCAAAGCCGCCCTCGCGGACTCCGGACTCGACAACAAGAGCATCCTCAAATGCCGCAACATCTTTGCCCTCGGACTCGTCTGCTGGCTCTTTGACCGTCCGCTCGAAGGCGCGCTCCGCATGCTCAAAGGCAAATTCGCCAAGAAACCCGCCATCTTCGAAGCCAACGCAAAGGTTATCGAAGCCGGCTACAACTACGGCAACAACATACACGCAACCGTCTCGACCTACCGCATCGAGACCGAAGAGGCCGTCCCCGGTGTCTACACCGACATCAACGGCAACACCGCCACCGCATGGGGCTTCATCGCCGCATCGGAGAAGAGCGGCCGTCCCCTCTTCCTCGGCAGCTACCCCATCACCCCTGCGACCGACATCCTTCAGGAACTCGCAAAGCGTAAGGACCTCGGCGTTAAAGCCGTCCAGATGGAAGATGAAATCGCAGGTGTCTGCTCGGCAATCGGAGCATCGTTCGCCGGACATCTCGCAGTCACCTCCACTTCAGGCCCCGGCCTCGCCCTCAAGAGTGAAGGCATCGGCCTCGCCGTCATCGCCGAACTTCCGCTGGTCATCGTCGACGTGCAGCGCGGTGGCCCCTCGACCGGTCTCCCCACCAAGACCGAGCAGACCGACCTCATGCAGGCGCTCTACGGCCGTAACGGTGAATCGCCACTTGCAGTTGTGGCGGCGTCCACTCCGACCGACTGCTTCACAATGGCTTTCGAAGCCGCACGCATAGCCGTGGAACACATGACTCCCGTCATCCTTCTCACCGACGCCTTCATCGGCAACGGATCGAGCGCATGGCGCGTCCCTGAAGCTTCGGAACTTCCCGAAATACATCCTCCGTTGCTCGCTCCCAACGCTGTCGACGAAGCATGGCAGCCCTACACCCGCAAGGACGAAGACCTCGTGCGCTACTGGGCCATCCCCGGCACTGAAGGCGCCATGCACCGCGTGGGCGGTCTTGAAAAAGACTACAACACAGGCGCAATCTCAACCGACCCCGTCAACCACGAAAAGATGGTCATGGCCCGTCGCGAAAAGATCGCCCGCATCGCCAACGACATTCCCGCACTCGAAGTCCTCGACCCGAAAGAGGCCGACACCATCCTCGTCGGCTGGGGCGGCACATACGGCCATCTCCGCACTGCCGCCGGCGAACTCTGTGCAGCCGGCAAGCCCGTGGCCTTCGCCCACTTCAACTACATCAACCCGCTTCCCGCCAATACGGAGGAAGTGCTCAGCAGCTACAAGACCGTAATCGTGGCCGAGCTCAACACAGGCATGTTCGCCGACTATCTTCAGGCCCGCTTCCCCGGTCTCAACATCAAACGCATCAACAAGATTCAAGGCCAGCCCTTCCTTGTGAGCGAAGTAGTCAAAGGTGTAACTAAAATCATGGAGGACTAATAATCATGGAACAGACTCAGTATACCCCCGCCAACTATAAGAGCAGCCAGTCAGTGCGCTGGTGTCCCGGCTGCGGCGACCACGCCATCCTCAACTCACTCCACAAGGCTATGGCCACCGTGGGTGTGCCTCCCCACATGACAGCTGTCATCTCGGGCATCGGCTGTAGCTCGCGCCTCCCCTACTACATGAACACCTACGGTTTCCACACCATCCACGGACGTGCGGCAGCCATAGCCACCGGCTTCAAGGTAGCGCGCCCCGACATGACCGTATGGCAGATTTCGGGCGACGGCGACGGTCTCGCAATCGGTGGCAACCACTTCATCCATGCAGTGCGCCGCAACATCGACATCAACATGCTCCTCTTCAATAATAAAATCTATGGTCTCACCAAGGGTCAGTATTCACCGACCAGCGACCGTGGATTCGTTTCGAAGTCATCGCCCTACGGCACTACCGAAGACCCCTTCATCCCCGCTGAACTCGTCTTCGGCGCACGCGGCAACTTCTTCGCCCGCAGCATCGACGTAGAGCTTCAGATTTCACAAGAAGTGCTCGTCGCAGCCGCCCGCCACAAGGGTGCATCGGTTGTCGAAATCCTCCAGAACTGCGTAATCTTCAACCACGGCATCCACAATTTCATCACTGACAAGGAGCACCGCGCCGAGCGCACAATCCATCTCGTCCACGGCGAGAAGATGCTCTTCGGCAAGGACAATGAAATGGGTCTCGTCCGCGACGGATTCCTGCTCAAAGCCGTGAAGGTCGGTGAAGAGGGCTATACGATGGACGATGTGCTCGTTCACGACGCCCACACTCCGTCAAACTTCCTCCACCAGCAGCTCGCCATGATGGACGGCCACGACCTCCCGCTGGCACTCGGTGTGATCCGCGACGTTGACTCGCCCGCCTACGATCAGGCTGTCGAGGAACAGGTGGCCGAAGTACGCGCCCGCAAAAACTTCAGCTCGCTCCGCGACATGGTCCTCGCCGGCGAAACTTGGACTGTGGAATAAGTCTTTCCCTGACAATCGTTCTTAATACCTTAAATTATAACACAGCCCCGTGTGACTTTGAGATGTTACACGGGCTATGTCGTTCTTTTACCATTATCGCAACTTCCACCAATACCATGAACCAATAAATTATAATCTTTTCATCCATGTAAGAATAACGGGACTATAAATTCTGTGTCATACGCAAAAAACATGCAAAGCGCTCACTGTCAAATTCTATCGACAAGTCGGGATATAAGATGGGACGAAGCTGCCACGTTAACGTTTATTGTGTTTTATATACTGATATAAGCTTATATTTATGATATATTTACCATATAGAGCTTTATTAAATGATTTTTCACAAATCATGTGGAATTTTTAAATAAAAATTATTTCACATTCGAAAAAATAGCTGTACTTTTTGGGGCTGAAATGCAGCGCACGCTTTCATCACAAACCACAGTGCGGGCATCCAAAGTCAGAAACAATTAAACATAACCTTAATAATTTACTATCAATTAGTAAGTAAACAACCATCATGACTAAATCTACTGTAAAACCCGCCAACGGTAAGCTTGGCGTACTCGTAGTAGGACTTGGAGCAGTTACCTCCACCTTCATGACCGGCGTCCTCATGGCCCGCAAAGGTCTCGCAAAACCTGTCGGCTCAATGACCCAATACGACAAGATCCGTGTCGGCAAGGGAGCAGACAAAAAATATCTCCACTATAAGGACATCGTTCCTATGGCCGACCTCAACGACATCGTGTTCGGCGCATGGGACGTTTATCCAGCCAACGCCTACCAGAGCGCTATCTATGCTGAAGTGCTTCAGGAAAAGGACATCGAACCCGTGAAGGACGAACTCGAAAAGATCGTCCCCATGAAGGCCGCTTTCGACAAGAACTATGCAAAGCGTCTCGACGGTGACAACGTGATGGGCGAGAAGACCCGCTGGGAAATGGCCGAACAGCTCCGCGAAGATATCCGCAACTTCAAGAAAGAAAACGGAGTTGACCGTGTTGTTGTCCTCTGGGCCGCTTCAACCGAAGTCTATGTTCCGGTTGACGAAAAGATCCACGGCACAATCGAAGCTCTCGAAGCTGCAATGAAGGCTGACGACAAGGAACACATCGCACCTTCGATGTGCTACGCATACGCAGCCCTCAAGGAAGGCGCACCCTTCATCATGGGCGCACCCAACACCACTGTTGACATCCCCGCAATGTGGGAACTCAGCGAGCAGACCGGCATGCCTATCGCTGGCAAGGACTTCAAGACCGGCCAGACTCTCGTGAAGTCAGGTTTCGCTCCCATCATCGGCACTCGTTGCCTCGGCCTCAACGGATGGTTCTCAACCAACATACTCGGCAACCGCGACGGTCTCGTGCTTGACGAACCCGCCAACTTCCGCACCAAGGAAGTTTCAAAGCTTTCAACCCTCGAATCAATCCTCGTACCCGAAGACCAGCCCGACCTCTACAACGCAAACTGCGGCGGTGCTGAAGAAGGCGGCCACCAAGGCTACTACCACAAGGTACGTATCAACTACTATCCCCCGCGCAACGACAGCAAGGAAGGCTGGGACAACATCGATATCTTCGGATGGATGAGCTATCCCATGCAGATCAAGATCAACTTCCTCTGCCGCGACTCAATCCTCGCAGCTCCCCTCTGTCTTGACCTCGTGCTTCTGAGCGACCTCGCAGCACGCGCCGGCCGTCACGGAATCCAGCGCTTCCTCAGCTTCTTCCTCAAGAGCCCGATGCACGACTACACCAAGGGTGAAGTTCCTGTCAACCATCTCTTCCAGCAGTACACCATGCTGAAGAACGCTATCCGCGAAATGGGTGGCTATGAGGCTGACGAAGAAATCGACTAAATATCTATCCATATTTGGCAATAAAAAGCTAAACCGTAATGAAAAAAATAACGGGCTGTCGCGACGATAGTCCGTTATTTTTTATATCATTTAGAAGATTACATCATTGATAATTGCTTTCAATATCAACGAAAGAGTCAACTGTAGGAGACCCGAATTCAATGGCACCCATTTCATCATTGGCATTTATGACCATATTGTAAATGTAGTGGCAACCGGGAATCCAGCTCGTCAACTTGCTCGTCGAGAGTGGGAATTTCATCAGGCCATCACGGTTTGTACTACCCTCAGAAATATTTTCAGGAGGAGTATTTTCATTAGGCCAAAGCTTGTCACCGGTCTTTGCATCATAGATTGACCCATGACTGTAATATATGTATCATTTCCACTTCCGTTTGATCTCCATACAAGAGGCTGAGGCATCATGTATTGCGAGCCAATTCCATCGCCATGCAAAGTAATGTCAATCGGGGTACTGGTCAACTCAATAATCTCACCTTGATCCTGAGACATGTGCAAAATATAGCCCGTACGCGTATTCTGGTCTGTCCATTTCCCAATACTATTTTCCGATACAGCTCCGGGGGTAGTCGTTTCCGATGGAATTGTCTGCGAAGTAGAGACCTTTGGGAAATTAAAATTACCACGACTCATTATATTAGTCAGTACGACGTTTGTTACTTTAACCTTCAAGTTTTCATTCGTAGAACTCATTTTAACCGTCACCTTTGATAATGCATGTCGGAAATTAAATACCACTTGAGCATTGGGTGCATCTGTATTACCTGTAAGATCAGGGCTAACAGCATAGACAATATCTTCATCTCCCGGGTAATTATAATACGGGACCGGTTTTAGAGGGCCTGATTCCCCTACCCACGCAGGAGCAAAAGCGTAGAAATCCACAGTCTGATCTGCAGGCCAATACTTTATGGGCGAATAGGTCCATGTGTTATTATCGCTTTTGGAAACGGTCACATTGTCCATAAAAAGCTCGGGCACACCATCTGTCCTGGTATAGGCATATACGTAGAAGTCCTTCAGGGTGTTGGTCGTAATATCACCGGCACGGGACGCAAGCTCCGTGTTAGCGGCAAAACGGATGGCATTTGATGCTGAGACGGAGGAGTCAATGCCTGGCGCATCATTATCAGAGCAAGAGCAAAAACCTAATACGGAGATGCCCATAGCAGCCATGAGATAGAAATGTTTATTCTTCATATAAGTAAAAATTTAAATCCGATATAACAAAACCGAGAGCTACCCTCAGGCAATGACGGAATCAGTGTTAATGTCAATAATTATTTCGTGCCATCCATCGACTCCGACCTCTATGCCGACATTGTCATCTGATGACGGAGGCAGATCGTCGCCGGGAATATCGAGCCCGTCTACTATAATAGTAACATTCCGTGGATTGGAACTGTTCAATACTTGCGAGGAGACATCTATACGTTTGGCAAAGGTTTTCCCATCGGTACGCGTGACAGTTATGATCAGCCAGTATTCATTCTTTCCGGGAATAGAACCGAAACCGGTGGTAACGCCGTTCATCTCGGAAGATTGCCGAAGAGAGGAAAGCGACAAAGACTCTCCGACAACATAGCCCGTCGCGTCACCGCTGGCAAGCTTCATAGCCGAGGCAATGCCTTCGATTGTCGCCGACGCAGAACGCACGAGCGACATTCCGTCGATGTCACGGACAATCACATTGTAGATTGTCGATTCAAGCTTCGGATAGCATCTGACGAGCCCTCGTGGACAATTCTTGCCGCATCCTTCATGGTCTGTATATTCCACCCCACAGACAGTCACATCGACGAAACCGACAGTCCCGACATAGAGCAGACCGGGAGCATAGACCAAAGCCTTTCCGGCAAAGCGGGCATTGGCGGTGAAGCTGTCGTAAGAAGAGATCTCCGAATAATCAATCCTCGGCAAATCGTTGTTGAAAGCGAGAAGCCGATAAGAGCCGAAAGGCAGTTCCACCTTTCCGCCGTCGCGGCCGGCAATGTCAAACCGCCATATGTTTCCGTCGGAATTCACCGGGAAGAAATAGAGCGTCATACCGTCGGGCATTGCATCGGGGGCGTCATTCCACATGAATCTCACGTCGATCACCCTGCCTCCGCCATCAGGACAGATTATCGCGGAATGGCTGCACGACTGCAATATCAGAGCCATCGCCGGCACGCACACGAACAAAAGTCCACATCCTGACAGACGGGGAAGTAAAGATTTAAAAGCATAAGCAAGAGCCTGATAAGCAGTATGGAGGAAATGCGGTATCAAAATGTAACAATTATTTACATTTAATAAACAATGTCAACCGCGATTAAGTTTCCGGCAGCCATCAGTATTATATTCAGCCATATTCAGCCGCAGCGTCGAAACACGGACATGCCTTGGCCGCAAATTCCCGATGGGAATGGACAGTAGCACCCGGATAGCGGGATTTAAGAGTGGCAATCAGAGATTTAAGGGCTGTCTTCTGAGCCGGTGTACGGGTGTCGGCCGGCAAACCGTCGGACGCAGAGAGACCGCCGACATAAACAACCCCGATACTGCATGAATTCCGGCCGTAGCAATGCGCGCCTGCCTCGGATTCATCTCTTCCGGCATGAACCTCGCCGTCAAGACCGACAACATAGTGATAGCCTATCGTCTGAAATCCACGGGCTTTGTGCCATAGCGTGATTTCAGCGACCGTGACCTCCTTACCGGCACGCGTAGCGGTGCAATGGACTATGATTTTTGTGATTTTTCTCATTATTTTTCCAAAGTATCAGATTATACGGCACAAAAATACGCACCTTTCCTGTGCAGAAAGGTGCGATAATGCAAAATATAACCTTGAATTTTTATCTTACGACTTCAATACCGACCTGTTCGATTCCCTGAAGGGTGTCGACGCGCATGATATGCCGCAAAGCGATAGGACGGGTAATATCAACCACTGCCGCAGGACTCACCGTCACCTCACGCTGATAGGACGCGCCGAATCCGCTTCCAAGCCAACGGCCATAGACATCGGCAAGGCGGATATCGAGAGTGTCACGCACAAGACGGTGATTATCGGTATGGTAGGTAAGCTCAAGCCATATATTGGAATAAAGGTAGGCGTTGCTATGGCGCAAAGCAACCTTGAGCGCAGCGTTTACAAGCGAATCATTGTCATGAAGGGAAGTGTCGGCAGGCAGAAGCAAAACCGTATCGGCATAAATCCAGCCCTCAGGAGAGATATTCGCCCAACGGCTGTAGTCACGCCGCCCACCCTCACACGCAGTGAGGAAGAGGATGACAAGTGACGATGCTATGTAAAACAGTAGCGAGCGCATTATTCCTTTGTGTCATTATTCTCACGAAAAGCCTTCGGGATGCGGTTGGGGCGCTGGCGCGAATCAGACTGCTGCTGAGACTTGGGCTGCTGCGACGGCTGTTCCTTTGGCTGGCGTGGCTGCTGAGAAGCGTCGTTTGTCGCGGCATCCCGTTTGCGGTCGTCGGGCTGCTGTGGCTTTTTCGGTTTGTTTTTCGGACGTGGCTTGCGTTCGCCGGGAGCATCCTGTCCCTGCTGGGCAGCCGGAGTTTTGGCAGACTCCGATTTCGGCGGCTGAACCTCCTTAGGCTGACGCTGCTCCTTGGGTTTCTCAGCCTTGGCCTGATTAGGCTGCTGAGAGGGTTCAGGAGCGGAAGCATTGGTTGCGGACGCGGACTTCTTCTTGCGTTTTTTCTTCTTAGCCTTGTCAAATCGTGTCAGATCGTCCTGCGAGGCAAGGTCTATCGGACGGCCTTTCGCTCCGGGCTTCTCGTCACCTTCACGAAGGAGACTTTCAGGCTTCTCGCCACGATGGTTCATCTCGATTACTTCAAACGCACGGGCGGCATCGATGGTCACGAGATTGGCGGCAATCTGCTTGTCGGTGGAATAGGTTATTTCCTTCTTGAAAATATCGGTCTTGAAATGATAGTAGGTATTGTCAAGTGTCTCAAGACGGATTTCACGTCCCGGCATCTGCTTCGCGCTTTCCACATAGGTGTCCACCTCAAAATTGAGGCAACATTTGAGTTTGGCGCACTGTCCGGCAAGTTTCTGAGGGTTAAGCGAGATGTCCTGATATCGGGCGGCACTCGTGCCGACCGATACGAAATTGGTCATCCAGCTCGCGCAACACAGAGGACGGCCACAAGAACCGATACCTCCGATGCGTCCGGCTTCCTGACGCGCACCGATCTGCTTCATCTCTATCCTCACCTTGAAAGTATCGGCAAGAACCTTGATGAGCTGACGGAAGTCAACGCGCTCGTCGGCTATATAATAGAATATCGCCTTGTTGCCGTCGCCCTGATACTCGACATCGCCAATTTTCATGTTGAGATGTAGCGATTCGGCAATTTTGCGGGCACGAATCATCGTGTCGTTCTCACGTGCTTTTGCCTCCTCATATTTATCAAGGTCAGCAGGTTTGGCCTTGCGGAACACGCGACGGATTTCGGCATCGGGCTTCACATTGACCCTGCGCATCTGCAGGGCGACAAGCTTGCCGGTAAGTGTCACCGTACCGATATCATGGCCGGGAGACGCCTCGACAGCCACCACATCGCCGGGGGCAAGGTCAAGATTGGTAGAATTACGATAGAAGCCTTTGCGGGTGTTCTTAAACTGCACTTCGACAATATCGAAATCAGTCATTCCTCCGGGAATATCCTCAAGCCAGTTGAAGCAATGAAGCTTTCCCCGTGGACAACGGCGGTCTTTTTCTTCCATTACGCAAGTCCTCCTTACTTAGCAAAGCTGACGGAGCGGGTCTCGCGGATGACGGTGATTTTGACCTGTCCGGGATATGTCATCTCGTCCTGAATGCGACGTGCGATCTCACTCGACAGCTTTTCGGTCTCGACATCATCAATCTTGTCTGCACCAACAATCACGCGCAGTTCTCGACCGGCCTGAATGGCGTAGGTCTTGATCACGCCGGGATATGAGAGGGCAAGCTGCTCAAGGTCGTTAAGTCGCTTGATATATGCCTCGACGATTTCACGGCGAGCACCGGGACGTGCGCCTGAAATGGCGTCACAGACCTGAACGATGGGTGCAAGGAGCGAAGTCTGCTCGATTTCGTCGTGGTGAGCACCGATGGCATTGCAGATTTCTGGTTTCTCCTTATATTTTTCGGCAAGTTTCATGCCGAGAAGTGCGTGGGGCAGTTCGGGCTCTTCATCAGGCACTTTGCCTATGTCGTGGAGCAGACCTGCGCGACGTGCTTTCTTCGGGTTGAGACCAAGCTCGGAAGCCATGATGGCACAGAGGTTTGCAGTCTCGCGAGAATGTTGCAGGAGGTTCTGGCCGTAGCTTGAACGATATTTCATCTTTCCGACCATACGGATAAGATCAGGGTGGAGACCGTGGATACCGAGGTCGATGGCCGTACGCTTGCCAGTCTCGACAATCTCTTCCTCGATCTGTTTGCGCACCTTGGCCACCACTTCTTCAATACGCGCGGGATGTATGCGTCCGTCGGCCACAAGCTGATGGAGCGCAAGACGGGCAATCTCCCGGCGGACCGGATCAAAACCTGAGAGCACGATGGCCTCAGGAGTATCGTCGACAATAATCTCGATACCGGTCGCAGCCTCAAGAGCGCGGATGTTACGACCCTCCCGGCCGATGATGCGACCCTTGATCTCGTCACTGTCAATATGGAAAACTGTAACTGAGTTTTCAATCGCGGTCTCTGTCGCAAGACGCTGGATCGACTGGACTACGATGCGCTTGGCCTCCTTGTTGGCCGTCATCTTGGCTTCGTCCATAATGTCGTTTATATAGGCGCTGGCAGCTGTCTTGGCCTCGTCTTTAAGCGAATCGATGAGTTTTTCCTTGGCTTCCTCGCTTGAAAGACCCGAGATGTGCTCAAGAGTGTCCTGCGCGGTACGGCGCAGACGGTCAAGCTCTTCCTTGCGCTGCTCGACCACCGCCATCTGGGCTTCGAGATTTTGGCGCGTCTGCTCGTTTTCGTTGCGTGCACGTGCGTTCTCGCTCTGCTGCTGATTGAGCTGTGTCTGACGCTGTTTGAGTTTGGACTCTTCGCTCTGTATACGCGAAAGGCGCTGATTGGCCTGCTTTTCGGCTTCAGTCTTGATTTTCAGCTCCTGTTCACGAGCTTCGAGAAGCTTGTCTTTCATGATGACCTCGGCTTCACGGTTGGCATCGTCGATTATAGTCTTGGCGCGAGAGCGGGCTGTGGCACGCTGCACAGCAACCAGTATCGCAATTCCGATGGCCGCTCCGATGAGCGCCGCACAAATGTAGAATAATATATCCATAAGGTTAGGAATACGGAATAAGTATGTGATAATATAATAAAAAAAGCACGGTCAGACACCCGGCTTCTCGCGCCTGCGGCATCCCGCAGTGTGATGACAGCCTCAAAGAGTGTTGAGCGTGCGTGAATTCGTTTTTCCAGTGAGGGGGGAGAACCCCGTCTAATCGTAAAATTCGCCTGACAGATGAATCAAGGCACTCTTGCCGGGTTTCCGCTGTCGGGAGTGAGTTCAAAAAGCATCTTGTCGAGGCTTTTTTCCAGTCCGGACAAGGTTTTATCGACCCTGTCCGACATTTCCATCGCACCGAAATAAAGCTGGGCGAACCTGAAAGTCACCATTGCAAGTATCTCGGAAGAGGACTTGTCTTTGAAATCATCCATAGCAGACCATTTCCGCCACAGTTCATTTATATTGGCTTCGGCCCGTCTGACCAGCTCTTCCTGACTTGCGGGGATGCGCAACTGCATGCGGGGCTGATCGGCTATACGGATTGATATATTAAGAATCTTATCAGTCATCAAAGGCTTAACTGGTTGATGCACTTGTCGATTTCGCGCACTAATTCAGCAAGCACGGCACGTGTGGCCTCGACATCGCGATGGTCGGGAGTGAGCACGGACGCCACTTTCAGATATTCAATCTGGCGGTCACGCTCCTGAAGTTCCCGTTTCTGCCGGACAATCACAGCCTCAAGCTCGTCAATCCGCTTATGTGCGTCGGCAAGAGCATCGCGCATGAGGCCGTAGCGTTCGACCATCAGGGCTGCTTTGGCCTCGATTTTATTTATTCGTTCCTGAAGGTTTGCAGCCATGCTTGTCTAAATTTTCACACAAAAGTAATAATTTATTCAGTAATCATGTTCATAGACCCGAAAAAATTTAACCGCGGAGAAGTTTGTTTAACAAATTTTAAGCAATTATTCGACGAATTTCCCAAAATAGCACCGACCGGCCGCACCATCTCCTCCGCGAGTTAAATTTTCACAAAACAGTTTACAGCTCAACTATTGTATAATACACTGAAAGTTACTACCTTTGCACCAAATTTTGCATCCCTTGACGCGCAATGCTGCTATATGGGGGTTATTTACACAACAACAACCTTATGAAAATCAAACCTTTTCTTTTTACGTTGCTTCTGCTGGCCGGAGCTATGTCTGCTTCGGCGGCTATGACCGACGACCAAGTAGTTCAATATGTCAAGGCACAAATGGCCCTCGGCAAATCAGAGCAACAGATTGGGCACGAACTCGTTGCCAAAGGTGTCACACCCGAGCAGGTGAAACGCCTCAAAGCCAAGTATGACGCCGGCACCCTTGAGACCGGCGACCAGCCTGTGACCGCCGGCGAAGGACGCTCGCGCGCGCAGCGTACCACCGGCGAGACAAGCGTTGTATTCGAGGATGTAATCCAGAATCCCGAAGCAAACGAAGTAGAGCCGGCCAGCGTCAGCAAAATTTTCGGCCACAATGTGTTCAATTCAAGAAACCTCACTTTTGAGCCGAACGAAAACGTCGCCACTCCGCAGGACTACCGCCTCGGCCCCGGCGACGAGGTCGTGATTGACATCTGGGGTGTCAGCGAAGACCACCTCCGCAGCACTATTTCACCTGAAGGAAGCATCATGATTGCCCAGCTTGGCCCGATCTATCTGAACGGAATGACAATCAATCAGGCAAACGACCATATCCGCTCGGCATTCTCATCGAAATATTCAGGAGTCGACAACGAAGCGACAGATATCGCCGTGACACTTGGTCAGATGCGAACCATTCAGGTAAACATCATGGGTGAAGTATCCACCCCGGGCACATATCGCCTCTCTCCGTTCTCAACCGTATTCCATGCGCTCTACAATGCCGGCGGCATCAACGACATCGGTTCACTCCGTAACGTGGAAGTACGCCGAAACGGCCGCAAGGTTGCCGATGTCGACATCTATGACTTCCTGTTCAACGGCAATCAGAAAGGCAACATCCGCCTGCAGGAAGGCGACATCATCATGGTTCCGCCCTATACCCAGCTCGTAAACGTGACCGGCAATGTCAAGCGCCCGATGTTCTATGAGTTGAAGCCGTCTGAAACTCTTGGAAACGCGATCGAATTTGCCGGAGGCTTCTCAGGCGACGCTTACACAGAAATGGTACGCGTGGCACGACAGTCAGGAAAAGAAAAAGAACTTTACAACATCGCACAAGCCGAATATGACAGCTACCGTCTCAACGACGGTGACATCGTAACTGTCGGAACTATCCTTGACCGCTACAGCAATCAGGTAGAACTCCGTGGTGCGGCCATGCGCCCCGGCCTCTTCTCACTCGGCTCAGGCATTTCTACAATCCGCGACCTTATCCGCAGCGCCGACGGTCTTGCCGAAGACGCATACACCTCACGCGCGATGCTTTACCGCGAAGCTCCGGATCTGACTCTCGTTGCAGAATCCGTTGACCTCGGAGCTATTCTTAACGGCACAGCCCCCGACGTGACCCTTAAGCGCAACGACGTACTTATCATCTCAAGCGTAAGAGAAATCTTCGACCGCGGAGGATTCTCAATCCGAGGCAGCGTAGCAAACCCCGGCACATATCCTTATGCTGAAAACACCTCTATCGAAGACCTCATTCTTACAGCCGGCGGTCTTCTCGAAGGCGCATCTTATGCCAAAGTCGATGTTTCACGCCGTATTGTCGATCCCATGTCGGTTACATCTGACGCCCAGATCGCCCGTACATATACATTCTCACTTAAAGACGGACTTCTCCTTGGCGACGACAACGAATTCGTTCTCCAGCCTTACGACATCGTTGAAGTGCGCCGCAGCCCCAACTATGTTCCGCAGCAGTTCATCGAAATAGCAGGCGAAGTGACATTTGCCGGCGGATATGTGCTTCAGGAACGCAACGAACGCATCAGCAGCTTTATAAAGCGTGCCGGCGGTCTCACTCCCGAGGCTTATGTGCGTGGAGCAAACCTCATGCGCAAAATGACCGAAGAAGAAAAAGCGGCCCGCGACGAGACACTGCGCCTTGCAAGAGGCTCGGCCGGTGAAGACTCTATCTCAATCGGCAAACTTCAGGTTTCGGATTATTATTCTGTCGGTATCGACCTTGAAAAGGCTCTTGCCAACCCTGGTAGCGACGATGACATCGTACTCCGCGCCGATGACCGCCTGTTTGTTCCGGGACAGATAAGCACAGTTAAAATTTCAGGCGACGTGATGGTTCCCAATACCGTAACCTACAAGCCGGGTCTGAAGATAAAAGATTATATCAATCTCGCCGGTGGCTATGGCGACCGCGCCAACAAGAAAAGAGCTTTCATCGTATACATGAACGGCATGGTGGCACGAGCAAAAAAGAATACGCCAATCGAGCCCGGATGCCAGATTATCATTCCGTCAAAACCCGACAAACAGGCATTCGACTGGACAAAGGCTCTTGCAATCGCATCGACACTCGGTTCGCTCGGTACAATGAGCGCGGCAGTCGCAACTATGTTTAAATAAAATTTCCACCTCTCATTATCCTATCATATTATGAGCAATGAAAATGATGCGCTTGTTCGCACCGATCACGACGAAGAAGAAATAGATCTCCTTGAAATCGCCGCGAAATTGTGGAAATCACGTCGTACGATCTTCACGTATGCCGGTATTGCTGCCATTGTCGGACTTGTCGTAGCGTTCAGCATTCCCAAAGAATACACAACGACCATAAAGCTTGCGCCCGAACTTAGCGGAAATAATACCGGAGGCGCAGGCAAGCTTGGATCTCTGGCAGCAATGGCTGGTATCAACCTCAACAGCGCAAGCGCCGGAGCAGATGCCGTAATGCCTCCGCTCTACCCTGATGTGCTGTCTTCAGGTCCATTTCTCGTAGGTCTTTTTGATGTACCCGTGACAGAAAGCAAGACCGATTCCACCTATACAGTATATTCCTATATAGAAGACCATACTTCCGGCACATGGTGGGGCTATCTTTTCGGATTGCCACTCAAAGCCGTCGGTGGAATAGTCTCATTCTTCCGCGATGAAGATGAAGAAGAAGGCGGCGACGGGACAACCAACCCCTTCCGTCTCACAAAAGATCAGCAGGAAGTCAAAGAAGCGCTGGCAGAACGCATCGTGTGTTCTTATGATGAAGAGACCGGTGTGAATACAATTTCGGTAACCATGCAGAATCCGCTTGTTTCCGCTCTGCTTGCCGACACTGTGGCAGCCCACCTTCAGGCATTCATCACGGACTATCGAACATCAAAGGCCCGTCAGGACCTCGCATATGCCAACCAGCTCAACGAGGAGGCCCGCAAGGATTACTATGACGCTCAGCAGCGTCTTGCTGACTATCTTGACCGCAACCAAGGACTCAGCCTACATTCGGCTCAGGTTACCCGCGAACGCCTCACGAATGAAGCCAACCTTGCGTTCAGCCTGTTCAACCAGACATCACAGCAGCTTCAGATGGCCAAAGCCAAGGTGCAGGAAACGACACCGGTTTATGCTACAGTCGAACCGGCCACAGTCCCCATCAAACCTTCAAAGCCGTCAAAGCCTATGATTCTTATCGGCTTCGTATTCCTCGGAGCAGTCATGGCCTGCGCCAAGATACTCTTCTCCGACACCATTAATTCGGTAAAGAAAATCATCACGCAATAATATCCCGCATCACACATCCATAATCGTGAACTTGAATCTTCAATCTTCACTATTACTTATCACGCTCGCAGCCACACCGGTTGCGAGCGCTGATATTGTAGTATTTGGGAATGACACCGTCGTTACCGACACCATCCCTCTCCAGCCGTCAGATTTAGACAAAATAATCTCAGCCATGACCGAATCTGTCAGGCAGCAAGACACACAAGTTCTGAATACGACCCTCGACTACATGGGAAGCCTTTTTGATGCAGGATTCATAGGCTTCAATAAGGCCGGAGCTCTGTTCAGCAAAGGAAAAGCTCCGGAGGGAGATGTACATATAAACGTAAGCGAATTCGTCATGCCGGCAAGAGGTCCTATCACATCCGTTTTCGGACCTCGCAAACGCAAATCAAAGCGCAAGACCATCCGCATGCACAGAGGCATTGATATCGGCATCAAGAAAGGAGATATCATACGCGCCGCATTTCCGGGATATGTCGCCACTACAGGCTACGATAAACGTGGATATGGCTATTATATCATAATGAGCCATCCAAATGGATTGCAGACATTATATGCGCACCTCGACTCCATAACTGTTGTTCCCACGACCACACTTAAAGCCGGAGACCCGATAGCTATCGGCGGATCAAGCGGAAATTCAACAGGACCACATCTCCATTTCGAAACCCGTTATTGCGCTCTGCCGATCAACCCGGAAGATATAATCAATTTTCCGGCCGGCAAAATACATAGCGCCACATATATTTTTAATAAAGAAAAATTACTTCGCGACCAGGCTGCAGCCGTTGAATCTGTATCTAAGGCTCAATAAAAGGGTCTTTTTTCACCATTTTTCGACTATTTTTCAAAAAATATTGAAAAAAATCGCCGAAAAATTTGCACAATCCAAAAATCATGCCTAACTTTGCAACGCTTTAAGCGAGAAAGGGCGCTTAGCTCAGCTGGTTCAGAGCGTCTGCCTTACAAGCAGAGGGTCGGGGGTTCGAATCCCTCAGCGCCCACCAAAGAAACTTATCTCGCTTTTAGATTTAGACCAATCACGGAAGAAACCCTTGAATCTTCCATAAATCATTTCAAGGGGCGCTTAGCTCAGCTGGTTCAGAGCGTCTGCCTTACAAGCAGAGGGTCGGGGGTTCGAATCCCTCAGCGCCCACTAAAGAATAAGACTAAGAGTACTCTTAGTCTTATTCTTTTTATATACCTACAAGCCACACCCCTCCCACCGGGGCAGCGGAGTTTCATGAACAGCCGATTTCGGGGCCAGCAGAATCTTCCCGGTTGACACTTGAGGCCCTCCGCCGACCCGCTCTCAGCTACACTGCGTAGCCAGTCTAAACATAAGAATTATCACGACGCTCCACGCGACGCCGCATATACAAAAAAAGAAAAGGATGAAAACCGTATAGGCTTCATCCTTTTTAATTCTTTTCTTAGCGCTTCAGGATGGGCTTGAACCAACGACCCCCTGATTAACAGTCAGGTGCTCTAACCAACTGAGCTACTGAAGCAAATGTTTGCTTGAAAAGAATATGTCTTTTTTGGCGCTTCAGGATGGGCTTGAACCAACGACCCCCTGATTAACAGTCAGGTGCTCTAACCAACTGAGCTACTGAAGCAGTCTCCCAAACAACCCTCAGGCTGAACGGTGCAATTTGAGAGGATTCCTCTTATTTTTGCGTTGCAAAATTACGCTGTTTTTTTTTATTGTGCAACCTTTTTAAGGAAAAAATGATACCAAAAACATTTTTTCTTGCATTTTTTTGAAAAAATCTGACTATTTGGTAGTTTATTTGTTGTAATTATTGACTAACTTTGGTCTCCGTTTCAACGATTTTATCAATTCAGCATACGATTTCTATGAAAAAGCTAACACTCCTTGCCGCGCTGCTCGTCGCTATAAGTGTTATTGCTCCTGCAGCAACGCGGAGCAAAAAAAGCGAGATATCGCGCAACCTCGACATTTTTAATGCCCTCTATAAGGAATTGCAGACTTTTTATGTCGATTCGATTGATGCCGAAAAGTCAATCAATACCGCTATTGCAGCGATGTTGAACGACATTGACCCTTATACAGAATATTTTTCTGCCAAGGAGCAGGATCAGTTCCGCACCATGACCACCGGAGAATACGGAGGCATAGGCTCTGTAATCCAGCAGACACCCAAAGGTGTCGTTGTCGTCGAACCATACAAAGGAAGTCCGGCACAGCAGGCCGGTCTGCGTCCTGGCGACATCTTTCTACAGATTGACGGCGATACTGTCAGCAGCTGGACATCTGACAAAGTGAGCGAAAAACTCAAAGGTCAGAGCGGTTCTACACTGAAACTTGTCATGAAACGCCCGTGGGTGGAAGATTCGATTCTAAATTTCGAACTCAAACGAGGTAAGATTCAGATGCCTTCCGTTCCATACGTAGGCATGATACGTCCCGGCATCGGATACGTAGGTCTCACCACATTCTCAGAAAAAAGTTATCCTGAAGTACGCGCCGGAGTGGAGCAACTAATCAAGGATGGAGCCAAAGGTCTCATTCTTGACCTTCGCGGAAATGGAGGCGGCCTCGTGGAAAGTGCCGTTGAAATACTCGGCATGTTTCTGCCGAAAGGCACAACTGTCTTGACCACTCGCGGAAAAGGCGTTCTCAACGAAAAGGTTTATCGCACGAGTGTAAATCCTGTCGACACAAAGATTCCACTGGCAGTGCTTGTCGACGGCAGTTCGGCATCGGCGTCTGAAATTGTGACCGGCGCATTGCAGGATCTTGACCGCGCTGTGGTAATCGGAAACCGCTCATTTGGCAAAGGACTCGTACAGAGCACACGCGAACTCCCCTACGACGGTCTTCTTAAAGTGACCGTAGCGAAATATTATATTCCTTCCGGCCGTCTCATACAGGCTATCGACTATTCACACCGCAACCCGGACGGCACGGTGGCCCGTATACCCGACAGCCTTACAAGCGTGTTTAAAACCGCAGGTGGCCGCGAAGTCCGCGACGGTGGCGGCATAACCCCGGATATCAAGATTGAATATCCCGAAGTCAACAGAATGACATTTAACGTCGTCCGCGACAACTGGGCCTTTGATTTTGCAAATAAGTATGCTGCTGAACACGATACCGTAGCCTCTCCTGAAACATTTGAAGTGACCGACGAAATCTATGAACAATTTAAAAACTTCATTGATCCGGCCAAATTCAATTACGATAAAGTGTGCGAGAACGCTATCGAACAGCTACGCGAAATAGCAAAAGTCGAGGGTATATGAACGACTCCACATCCGCACAGTTCGACATTCTTGCCTCAATGCTTAAACATGACCTCAAACGTGATCTCGACCTCAACCGCAAGAATCTGTCTCCGTATATCGCCCGCGAAATACTTAACCGCTACTATTTCAACCGCGGCGAAGTGATATATTCGCTACGAGACGATGAAGCCGTCGACTCTGCAGTGGAAATACTCTCTACTCCCCGCTTCGACGAAATTCTCGGCAAGAAGCAATGATAATGCTACCGTCCGCATGAAAGCGAAAGCATCCATGCAGATACGTGAAATCAATATCAAGCACATAAATCATACCCTGTGATTTCATGACTATTCAGCAACTAAGCGATGAATTTATGACCTCACGCCGCCGGGATGCCCTGAAAAAGGCGCTCGGCGGCGAGGCTGCTATAATATCTGTCTACAATCTCGCGGGATCGTCTCCGGCAATGATGCTCGGTGCGCTCCCGAAATGCAAGATGCCAACTGTAGTGGTCGGAGACTCTCTCGATGACGCAGGCTATATCTACCACGATCTCACACGCCTTGTCGGAGAATCCGGAGTATTGATGTTCCCGTCAGGCTACAAACGTGATATTAAATACGGACAAATCGATGCTCCATCCCAGATTCTGCGTACGGAAGCCCTTAACCTATGGCATTCCGACCGCGCACCGCTCTATGTCGTCACTTATCCCGAGGCGTTAGCCGAAAAAGTGGCACGTCGTGAAATCATCGACAAACACACACTCCATCTGCGCAAAGATAGCGAAGCCGACCTCATCGAAACCATTAAGTGGCTACGTAAAAACGGATTTATCGAAGTTGATTATGTCTATGAACCCGGACAGTTCGCTGCCAGAGGTTCAATCCTCGATATTTTCGGATATAGCCACGAACTTCCGTTCCGCATTGACTTTTTCGGCGACGAAATAGACTCGATACGCACTTTCAACATCGAAACGCAGCTCTCAGAGTCAAAAATCGATGAGGTTGCCATAACGTCAGGCGTAGCCTCACAGTCGTCAGGAGAATCGCTGCTTGAATATATCGACCCCGCAACGCTGTTTGTCGTTCGCGATGCAGCTTTCACCGTCGAACGCATAAAAGCAATCGGGAATGAAGAAATGTCGCAAAGCGCCATCGTCGCAGGCGAATCTGATGCCAATGCAATGAAACAGGTTGTCGACGGAGAAGCCTTCGAACGTAAATTCGCCACATTCTCCCAACTCCGCTTCACCGCAGCAGCACAGCCTGACCCCTCGGCAAAAGCCGCCATTGATTTCAAATGCTCTCCTCAGGTAATCTATCACAAAAATTTCGAACTGATAAGCGAAAGCTTCACCAAGTTCCTCAGCGAAGGATATCGACTCTATATACTCAGTGACAGCGAAAAACAGATCGAGCGTCTGAAAGTCATATTCGATGACCGTGGCGATAAAATCGACTTCACCCCTGTCATATCCACGCTCCACGAAGGTTTCACAGACCATTCGTTGAAGATATGCGTCTTCACAGACCATCAAATCTTCGACCGCTTCCATAAATATACACTCAAAAGCGACAGAGCCCGCTCCGGAAAACTCGCGCTCTCGCTCAAGGAACTGAGCGCCATCGAGCCGGGCGATTTCATTGTCCATGTCGACCACGGAGTCGGTAAATTCGCAGGTCTCCTCCGCACGAATGTCAACGGTAAGACACAGGAAATGATCAAACTCGTCTATGCCAACGACGACATAATATTCGTCTCGATCCACGCGCTCCATAAGTTGGCCAAATACAGAGGCAAGGAGGGTGTCGCACCAAAAATCAACAAACTCGGTTCTGGGGCATGGAACAAGATGAAGGAGCGCACCAAATCAAAACTAAAAGATATTGCCCGCGACCTAATCAAGCTCTACGCCGCACGTAAAGAGGAAAAAGGCCATGCCTTTGCCCCCGACAGCTATCTGCAACAGGAACTTGAAGCCTCATTTATCTATGAAGATACCCCCGACCAGCTGACGGCGACCAAGGCAGTCAAGGCTGACATGGAAAGTGACAAACCAATGGACCGCCTGATTTGCGGCGATGTAGGTTTTGGAAAAACAGAGATTGCCATCCGCGCAGCATTCAAGGCAGCTGTTGACGGCAAACAGACCGCCGTACTCGTCCCAACCACAGTGCTTGCCTATCAGCATTACAACACATTCCGCGAACGGCTCAAAGACCTGCCGGTCCGTGTTGACTATATTTCACGCGCGCGCACCACAAAACAGGTAAAACAAATTGTCAAGGACCTTGCCGACGGCAAGATAGACATTCTCATAGGCACACACAAACTCATAGGGAAAGAAGTAAAATTCAAGGATCTCGGACTGCTGATCGTGGACGAGGAACAGAAATTCGGTGTTGCCGTCAAGGAAAAACTGAAGCAGATGAAAGTAAGCGTCGACACCCTTACCATGAGTGCGACACCGATACCGCGCACTCTGCAATTCTCTCTAATGGGCGCACGCGACCTCACGTCGCTCAACACTCCTCCGGCCAACCGCTATCCCATCATAACCTCGGTCTGCGCCGGCAGCGACGACATAATAGCCGAAGCCGTCAACTTCGAACTGTCGCGCAACGGTCAGGTCTTCATGATCAACAACCGTATCGAAGGGCTCTACGAACTTGAAGCGCAGGTGAAACGCCTCATTCCGGACGCACGCACAATAGTGGCTCACGGACAGATGCCCCCGGAAAAACTTGAGAAGGCAATCATTGATTTCGCCAATCACGACTATGACGTGCTCATTGCCACGACAATCATCGAGAGCGGCATTGACATGCCCAACGTAAACACAATCATAGTAAACAACGCCCAGAATTTCGGACTCAGCGAACTTCATCAGCTTAGAGGCCGCGTCGGGCGCAGCAATCGCAAAGCCTTCTGTTATCTCCTCGTACCACCCCACATCCCGCTCTCGCCGGTCGCACGCAGACGACTGCAAGCCATCGAGAGCTTCAGCGACCTTGGCAGCGGCATCCACATCGCAATGCAGGACCTCGACATTCGTGGAGCGGGCAACCTTCTCGGCGCAGAGCAGTCGGGCTTCATCGCCGACCTCGGCTATGAGACATATCAGAAAATACTCAAGGAAGCTGTCACCGAACTTCGCACCGAAGAATTCTCCGATCTCGAGCAGGCCGACCGCCTCGGCGACGATGAGACCACCGACTACGTGGCCGACTGTGTAATCGAAAGCGACATGGAGCTTCTTCTGCCGGCCGATTACGTTCCGACCGAAAGCGAACGCATCTCACTCTATCAGGAACTCGACGGAATCGAACGTGAACTCGATCTTCAGGCATTCAAGGCTCGTCTTATCGACCGTTTCGGAACAATTCCGGCAGTCACGGCCGAACTTCTTCGTATTCCCCGTCTCCGGCGACTCGCCCGACGCCTCGGCATCGAAAAAGTATCCCTTAAACAAGGTAAGATGTACACCTATTTCGTTGACGAAAGCAACAAGGCATATTACCAGTCGGAAATGTTCGGCAAAATGCTCGGTTATCTTACCGCTCATCCACGGCGCGTGCAGATACGTGAACGCAACGGAAAACGCTCTTTCGCTATCGCCGATGTCGACACGGTGGAATCAGCCGTAGCCATACTTCAGGAAATCATCGACTGATAATCTGAATCGATCCGCTGCTTTATAATATAAGGAACGCGGTGACTATGCACTGATTAAAACAGGCATGGTCACCGCGTCCCTTATCTCGTGCTGAAAACATTCAGCACTCTGATACTGATTTCTTCGTGTCTTTACTTTCCGGCTGCGATCGAGTCTTTGCGGAATTGCTTCAGAAGCTTTTCGATTTCAAGAGAAGCCTTGCGTGCGCGAGCACCAGCTGCCTTGTTGCCGTTTTCCACTTGGGCCATAGCGTCTTTTGCAAAAGCTTCAAAATTTGAAGTGAGTTGTTCAACGAGAGTTTTCATCGGTGATTTTGGGGTTTAAATTGTTATTGTTATAAGAGAATATCGGCTATTAACCAAAGTGATAAGCAACAGCCTATTGCTCATGCTGCAAATATACGGACAAAAAAAGTTATTTTGCAATAATTTCGTTAAAAAAACGACGTTAACAAGCTCTGAGTCCACACTTTTTATCCTTTTTGCAGTGTTTTCGCTTATTTTTCATAACTTTGACCCCGCTTTTAGCATAATTATATCATGATTGACTTTAATCGCTTCACACTATCCAACGGTCTGCGTGTCATCCACAACTACGACCCCACCACTGCAATGGTGGCTGTAAATGTCCTATATAATGTCGGTTCGCGCGATGAAGACCCTTCAATGACCGGACTGGCCCACCTTTTCGAACACCTTATGTTCGGTGGATCGGTCAATATTCCCGATTTCGACGCTGAAATCGAACGAGCCGGAGGCATGAACAACGCATGGACCTCGAATGATTTTACCAATTTCTATGACGTCGCTCCGGCGAGAAACTTCGAGACCCTGCTGTGGCTTGAAAGTGACCGAATGCTCGGACTTGCCTTTTCCGAAAAATCACTTGAAGTGCAGCGCAATGTAGTCATCGAGGAATTCAAACAGACCCACCTCAACCGGCCATACGGCGACCTATTCCATAAACTCCGTTCACTAGTCTATCACACTCACCCCTATTCAATCCCGACAATAGGCAAAGAGCCGGCACATATCGAGAAGGTGACGCGCGACGATGTGCGCGACTTCTTCTACAGCCATTATGCCCCCAACAACGCCGTGCTTGCAATCAGCGGAAACGTCACGCCCGACCAAGTACGTCGCGGAGTGGAAAGATGGTTTGACTCAATTCCACGCCGTGACATCAAGCCTCGCACCTACCAGCCGGAACCGCTTCCGGATGCTCCACGCGAGCTTGAAGTCCGTGGCCATGTCCCCCAGACATGTGTTGTCGTGGCCTACCCCATGCCCGGCTATGGACAGCCCGGCTATATCGAATGTGACCTTATCACCGATATTCTCGCTTCAGGAAGGTCATCGCGCTTCTACAGACGCCTTCTCCTCGGAGGCGACCTTTTCACCTCGGCCGACGCATCGATTATCGGAAGTGAAGAACCCGGCATGCTCATGCTCAAAGGCCATCTCGAAGACCCCTCAGAGGCCACAGCCCGCAAAGCAGTGGAACGCCTTATGGCTGAAGCATCCGAACTGTGCTATCAGGCTTCACGGCTCGACAGGCTGTCCTACAATCTCACCGAAGCCCGCCCCGGCGGAGTCACACCTTACGAAGTGGAACGGGCTATCAACCGTTTTGCAAGCGACTTCACATTTTCGTCGCTCAGCTATCTTCAGCGCGCCCAAGCTTTGGCAATGGCCGAGATGCACGGCGAGGACATCAACGAAATCGTACCTGCCTATCGCCGCGTGACCACCGCCATGATAGCCACTACCGCACGTCGCGTCATCGATCCCGCTCATGCCTGTACTTTGATCTATAGACCCGAGTGAAATCAACCGACGGACTTTGCGATGAATTTACATGCCTCCATGGATCACCCAGAGTTAAAAAATGCTAAATAAATCCTCATTCACCTTTGGTTTAAGGGCTTTGATTTGCAGGAATTTATAATTTTTACTAAATTTGCACCCAGAAAGTCACGGAGGAGGCCACGAGCTTCCTCCATTTATTTTTATATTGTCGGGTATGACGGTATGAAAATTACACACAAACTCTAAGACGACACTAAGATTATGATAGATAAAACAGAAATTCGCCGCTTGGTCGACGAGGCTATAGCCGCGACCGATGCTTTTGTGGTCGACATTATCGTTTCGACTGGCAATGATATCGTCATCGAACTTGACAGCCCGACAGGTGTCGATCTCGACTTTTGCGCAGAGCTAAACCGCAAGCTTCAGGAAGAGTTTGACCGACAGGACGAAAACTACAGTCTTGAGGTCGGTTCAGCGTCATTGACCGCACCATTCAAAGTCAAGGGTCAATATGAAAAGAACATCGGAAACGAAGTCGAAGTGCTCACACGTGACGGCAAGAAGCTCAAAGGCATCCTTACAGCAGTTGCCGACGATGATTTCACAATCGAGATAACCCGCAAGGTCAAAGGACCCGGAGCAAAACGCCCCGTAATGGTTGCCGAGCCGACAGTCATCCCCTACGCCGAGGCAAAGCAGGTGTGCTACGTGATTAATTTCAAATAAAAATATTCATTCCCACTAAAATATATAATCCCACAGATAATGGCAAGAAAAGAAGAAGCCCCCAACATGGTGGAGCGTTTCGCCGAATTCAAGGAACTGAAAAATATCGACAAGACCACCATGATCAGTGTGCTGGAGGAGTCGTTTCGAAATGTGTTGGCCAAAATGTTTGGCACAGACGAGAATCTTGATGTCATCATGAACCCCGATAAGGGCGACGTGCAGATCTTCCAGAATCTTGAAGTCGTGCCTGACGGCGAGGTGACAAACCCTAACCTCCAGATTTCACTGACCGACGCTCGTGCCGATGACGATCCCGATGTTGAAATCGGCGAGGAGCACACCAAAGAAATCTTCTTTGCCGACTTCGGACGCCGCGCCATCCTCAACCTCCGCCAGACCCTCCAGTCCAAGATTCTTGACCTTCAGAAAGAAGCTGTCTATGCCAAGTTCAAGGAACTTGAAGGCGAACTCGTGTCGGGTGAGGTATATCAGACATGGTCGCGCGAGACCCTTCTGCTCGACGACGAGAAAAATGAGCTTCTTCTGCCAAAGAGCGAATCAATCCCCGGCGACTTTTTCCGCAAGGGTGAGACTGTCCTTGCAGTCATCGCCAATGTTGACAACAAGAACAACAATCCCAAGATTACCGTATCGCGTACAAACGAAGCTTTCCTCCGCCGACTTTTCGAACGCGAAGTGCCCGAAATTGTCGATGGCCTCATCAGCATCCGTGCCGTCGCCCGCATCCCCGGCGAACGTGCGAAAATCGCAGTCGAAAGCTTCGATGACCGCATCGATCCCGTGGGCGCATGTGTAGGTGTCAAGGGTTCACGTATTCATGGCATCGTCCGCGAGCTTCGCAATGAGAACATCGATGTCATCAACTACACATCCAATCCTCAGCTCTTCATCCAGCGCGCACTCAGTCCTGCCAAGATTTCAAACATCCACCTCGACGAAGAAGAGAAGAAGGCCGAAGTGTTCCTTCACCCCGAAGAAGTTTCGCTCGCAATCGGTAAGGGCGGTCTTAACATCAAACTCGCATCCATGCTCACCGGCTATGTGATTGACGTTTACCGCGACACCCCCGAAGAAATCGACGAAGACATCTATCTCGACGAATTCAAGGATGAAATCGACGGCTGGGTCATCGACGCTCTCAAGGACATGGGTTGCATCACAGCCAAAAGCGTGCTCAAGACTCCGCGTCAGGAACTTATCGACCGCGCCGACCTCGAAGAAGACACAGTCGACAACGTTATCCGCATTCTCCGTGCCGAGTTTGAGGACGAGGACGCTCCTGCGACCCCTGCGCCCGCTGCCGCTGATACAGCAGCAGAGACAAGCACCGAAGAGACCTCTGCAGAAGCAGCTTCCGAAGAGGAAACCGCAGCTGAAGCCGAGGAGAAGCCCGAAGCCTGAATACGACATCCGCACTGAACAGTGGCAGCTATGACTGCCACTCACTCCTCCTCTCCCCTCTTAACAAATTAAAACATTACCACCTATCTCATATATGCCGAGAATAAAAATCAGTCAAGCCGCCAAAGAGTTCAACGTCACTATACAATCGTTAGCTGACCAGTTGAACAAGAAGGGTATCTCAATTGATGCCTCGAATCCTAACACCCGTCTGGATGAGAGTGCCTACGATATCCTTGTCGAGGCTTTCCAGCCCGACCGTAAGGAGCGCGAGCGCATAGACCGCATCCGTCAGGAAAAAGAAAAGGAAAAGTCTGCTTCAGCTCCGGTTAACACACCTGCCTCCCCGGCATCATCTGCAAAAGGACAGTCTGAAATACAAGGTCCGAAAGTGGTAGGCAAAATATCGCTTGACAAACATAATAATCCAATCCCCACACCCCCTGCCCCCGCTAAGGCCGCAGAAGCTCCGGCAAAACAGACTTCCGCACCTGCGCCGGCTAAAACACCTGTCAAGGAAGAATCAAAACCAGAGGTGTCAAAGCCGGAAGCTAAAGTTGAAGCACCTGTAAAGCCTGAAATGCCTAAGACAGAAGCTCCTAAAGTGGAAACTCCGAAAGCTGAAATGCCTAAATCAGAAGTAAAACCCGAAGCCCCGAAGGCCGAGGCTTCAAAGCCGGCTGAAGTTATCAAACCGGCAGAAACGGCCGTCAAGGAAACTCCTGCCGTCAAAGAGACTCCCAAAAACGAGACTCCAGCACCGGCAGCTCCAAAGAGCGCACCCAGACCTGAAGTCAAACCGACACCGAAATCCGACACTCCGAAAGTGCAGCAGAAGCCTGCACCCGCACCTGTGAAGGAGACTGTGAAGGAAACTCCCAAGCCGGAAGTCGCTCCTGCCAAACAGGAAGACGAAGTGTTCCGTTATCAGTCAGACGCTCAGGTTGTCGCACCGAAAGTGGTTGGTCACATCGACCTTTCCGCACTCAACCAGTCGACCCGTCCTAAAAAGAAATCAAAGGAAGAACGTCGCAACGAGCGCATGAACAAAAACGGTCAGAATGCCGGCGGAAATGCCTCGCAGGGCGGTGACCGCAAAAAGCGTCGTCGCATCGGTGGAAAAGTAGACATCGAAAAGACCGTAAATCAAGGCAGCGAAGGTGGTAACGGCAATAACAAGGGTGGTGGAAACAATCACGGAGGCGGTAACAACAGCCGTGGCGGCAACGATCGCGAGCGTGGCGAACGCGGAGGCCGCAACCGTGACCGCAACAAACGTCCCGTCCACACCGAGGTCAACGAAGAGGACGTACAGAAGCAGGTACGCGAAACCCTCGCCCGTCTGACATCCAAAGACAAGGGTCAGAAGAAGGGTGCCAAGTGGCGTAAGGAAAAACGCGAGGCTTTCGCCAACCGCGCACATGAGGCTGCCGTCGAAGCTGCAGCAGAAAGCAAGGTGCTTAAGCTCACCGAATTCGTTACAGCCAATGACCTCGCCGTCATGATGGATGTGCCAATCAACAACGTAATCGCAACCTGTATGAATCTCGGCGTAATGGTTTCAATCAACCAGCGCCTTGACGCAGAGACCATCAATATCGTGGCTGAGGAATTCGGCTACCAGACTGAATATGTTTCAGCTGAAGTTGTCGAAGCCATCCATCAGGAAGAGGATAACGAAGATGAACTCGTTACACGTCCCCCGATTGTCACTGTCATGGGTCACGTCGACCACGGTAAGACATCGCTTCTCGACTATATCCGCAACGCCAATGTGATTGCAGGCGAAGCCGGAGGTATCACTCAGCACATCGGTGCTTATAACGTGAAGCTCTCCGACGGCCGTCACATCACATTCCTCGACACTCCGGGTCACGAGGCATTCACCGCAATGCGAGCCCGAGGAGCCAAGGTAACTGACCTCTGTATCATCATCGTAGCCGCCGACGACAATGTCATGCCGCAGACCATCGAAGCTATCAACCATGCCTCTGCTGCCGGTGTACCTATCGTATTCGCTATTAACAAGATTGACAAGCCTGCTGCCAACCCCGACAAGATTAAGGAAGAGCTTGCGCAGATGAACTATCTCGTCGAAGAATGGGGTGGTAAATACCAGTCGCAGGACATTTCGGCCAAGAAGGGTATCGGTGTTGAGGAACTTATGGAAAAAGTGCTTCTTGAAGCCGAACTCCTCGACCTCAAGGCAAACCCCAACCGCCGCGCCACAGGTTCGATCATCGAATCGTCGCTCGACAAGGGTCGTGGCTATGTGGCTACAGTGCTCGTGCAGAACGGAACGCTCCGCGTAGGCGACACTATCCTCGCCGGTACACATTTCGGACGTGTGAAGGCAATGTTCAACGAACGTAACCAGCGCATCACCGAAGCCGGGCCTGCCGAACCGACCCTCATTCTCGGTCTCAACGGTGCGCCTACTGCCGGCGACACATTCAATGTGATGGAGACAGAGCAGGAAGCCCGTGAAATCGCCACCAAGCGCGAACAGCTCCAGCGCGAACTCGGTCTGCGTACATCCAAGCGCACGACACTCGAAGAAATCGGCCGCCGCCGTGCAATCGGCAACTTCCATGAGCTTAACATCATCGTCAAGGGCGACGTGGACGGCTCAATCGAAGCTCTTTCCGACTCGCTTATCAAGCTTTCGACCGAAGAAGTCAAAATCAACGTGCTTCACAAGGCAGTCGGAGCTATATCCGAAAGCGATGTCACCCTCGCTGCCGCATCCGATGCCATCATCATCGGTTTCCAAGTACGACCCTCCCAGGCCGCACGCCGTGCCGCCGAACGCGACGGAGTCGAAATCCGTCTTTACTCGGTCATCTATCAGGCCATCGAGGAAGTCAAGGACGCTATGGAAGGCATGCTCGCCCCCGAAATCAAAGAGGAGGTCATCGGTACAGCCGAAGTGCTCCAGACATTCCACATCTCGAAGGTCGGCACTATCGCGGGCGCTATCGTTCGCGAGGGTCGCATCAAGCGTGGATGCAAGGTGCGTCTTATCCGCGACGGTATCGTTCGCTATACAGGAGAGCTTGGTTCGCTCAAGCGCATGAAGGACGATGTCAAGGAAGTCACCTCAGGCTATGACTGCGGTCTCTCGATTGCCGGTTACAACGACGTGCAGGAAGGAGACCTCATCGAGGCTTACGAGGAAGTCGAGGTTAAGAAGAGCCTTTAAGACAGACTGCCATCCACAATCAGCCTGAATTCATTGGCTTGAACAATGACGACTATTGATATACATCTAAATATCGGTTCAAACAGCGGCCACCGTGAAGCTCTGATAGAGCGTGCGGTGGCCGCCGTTTCATCTGCCTTCCCTGATGCGGAGATAAAATGCTCCGACATCGTGGAGACAGCTCCTTGGGGCTTCGAATCGCCAAATCCATTCCTCAACATCGGAATGATGATCCGGCTGAAAGAAGCCATCCCCGACATGGCAAATGACAGCGACCACACGGGAGACACACATGTCAGAGAGACATTTGCCCTTGACGTGCTCAAGATTCTACAGGGCATACAGACCGGCATAGACCCGTCGCCACACCGCGACTCCAAAGGGCAGTATATCGACCGCGCGATTGACATCGACCTTATTGCCATAAATGA